>JBNJFP010000068.1:0-3839 GCA_051746985.1 Bacteroidota bacterium | reverse complement strand
GTGGCCTTGGCTTATCGCAAGTTTGACGATCAAACCAAAGAGGAAGCACATGCCGAATATATTGAGTCTATTAAACCGTTTAGCAATGGATCGGGATATGAAATTCCCGGTGAATTTGTGATCGTGACGGGCAGAAAATCAGCATAGAAAGTTCATTTAATCTAAATGGAGGAACATCATGCCAAAATATGTAATCGAACGAAATGTACCGGGAGTCGGTAATCTTTCGGATCGTGATAAAAGAGCTGCAGCAATAAAGTCGGTGAAAGCACTTAAAGATATTGGCCCCGATATTCAGTGGATTCATTCATATGTGAGTGAGAATAAAACGCATTGCGTGTATCTTGCTCCAAACGAGGAATTAGTTCAGGAACATGCTCGCAGGAGCGGATTTCCAGCGAATAAAATTACGAAGGTGGATTATATTATGGAGCCGTTAACAGCTGAAGATCCTGTTACAGTGCCGCATTGAGAAGTAGAGTGAAAAACTTGCTAAGTTTCAAAAGCTTAGCAAGTTTAATTTAAAAGAAGTTTTGAGTTACTGTTCCTTAAATAACAAGCTTAGATAATTGTGGAATTGCGAAAGTTGTTGAGCGATTACTTTATTTTCATTCATGGATTGAGATAAAACAAAAGCTCCTTCGAATATCACTAATAACATATCTGCCAAACTCTCGATATCCACCTCCCGGGCAGGAGGATGTTCTTGAACGGTCTTTTCCAGTTTTTCTTTTATCCGGCTTCGCCAAGTCAACACCCACTGGTGGATGATTTCAAGGATTTCTTCGTCAAATAATCCCGATTGATAAAGGTAGGAAGCAAACAGGCAGCCGGGATAAGGCTCTTCCAGCGATTTTATCTCCTGTTCAAAAAGTTTTACAAAAATAAGTAACTGTTGCAGGGGATCATCACTCAGTCCTTCTGCTTTATTCATCATTTTTTCCAGATTCCCAATGTCAACATCTGCATACCGGCTTACCAGAGCGTGAGCTAATTCAGCTTTGCTTGAAAAATAATGGAAGAAGGCCCCTTTGCTGACGCCAGCTTCATCAATAATTGCATCTACAGTGGTACTTCCCAATCCTCTGTCCAGAACTAAAGATTGAGCCACGTCCAAAATTTTATCTCGAGTATCTACTTTTTTGTTCATAAATCAAAGTATAACATACTATTTGGTATGATTCAATAAGTAGTTTTATACGTGTTATAGTAGGTTTATACCTAAAAACAAAAAATATATTTGCAGCCACAAAATATAATTATTAACATACCGACCAGTTGGTATGTTAATAATATAAAACGGAGGAACTATGTGTAACACAGCAATCACGATGCCGAAAACGGCAAGTACGGAAACCGGATTTGACGAATGGTTTGTAACCGCGCTAAACAGCGGTGCCCTAATGCTAATGATTTCAATCGGTCATCGTACTGGATTATTTGATAAGATGGCTGAGATGGAATGGACCGAAAGCGTAGAACTGGCAAAGCAGGCTGGACTTAAAGAGCGATATGTAAGAGAGTGGCTGGGAGCGATGGCTACCGGTGGCATAATAGAAGTAGATGAATCTAATCGCTACTTTTTGCCCGAGGAACATGCCCAGTTTTTAACACGTAATGGAATAGAAAACCTGGCTGTTTTTGCTCAATACATCTCGGTACTCGGAAACGTAGAAGATGAAATCACTGAATGTTTTTATAATGGGGGAGGAGTGCCGTATGAAAAATATGACCGTTTCCATGATGTGATGGCTGAAGATAGTGGGATGACGGTAGTGGAAGCACTTGGGAATCATATTCTACCGTTGATTCCCGGACTTGCTGAGAAGCTTCAACGTGGTATATCCGTATTGGATGTGGGATGCGGCCGTGGACGAGCAATGATGAAGATGGCCGAGATGTTCCCAAGTAGTACATTTAAAGCTCTGGATCTTTCAGAAGAAGCGATAAGCTGGGCCAGAGAAAAAGCCAGAGAGCGCAATCTGGAGAATATTGAATTTGAAATTCGCGATGTCAGTGACTTTGATAAAACTGCAGAATCGGAGGCTTACGATTTCGTAACTACGTTTGATGCTATTCATGATCAGGCGAAACCGTTGGCGGTGCTTAAAGGAATCAATCGAACCTTAAAGCCGGGAGGTACCTACCTGATGCAGGATATCCATTCTACCGGTCATGTGCACACCAATATGGATCACCCGCTCGGCCCGACGCTTTACACCGTTTCAACTATGCATTGCATGTCGGTATCTCTGGCCCAAGGCGGAGAGGGTCTGGGTACGATGTGGGGACGTGAAAAAGCACAGGAACTCCTGCAAAAAGCGGGGTTTGAAGATATTGAGATCCACCAGCTCGATCATGATTTCCAGAATGACTACTATGTGATGAAGAAATAGAAATAAAACCCTCAAGGTTCGAAGGACGTATCATTATGAGTCAACGTGTGAATCGAAAACAAAATAAGAGCAGGTATGATGAAAAAATAAGGTAGCGTTATGAGTAATTTAAGTTTACAAGAATTGGAGAGTGTTGCATCATCTTATGAGGAGTTAATGATTCCGGCATTATTTGTGGATTGGCCGGAGATGGTTTTAGATAAAGCTAACATAAATGCGGGAGACCGTGTCTTGGATATTGCCTGCGGTACGGGAGTACTGACTCGTGCAGCAGCCGGTCGATCAGGCAAAAATGGGTTTGTAGCCGGACTGGATATGAATCCCGGTATGTTATCTGTTGCTGCCAAACAAGCGCCCGACATAGAATGGCGAGAAGGAATGGCCGAGGATCTTCCCTAGGAAGATGAATCTTTTAATGCTGTTGTTAGTCAGTTTGGATTGATGTTTTTCGAGGATAAGCCGGCAGCACTCCGGGAGATGTTTCGTGTATTGAAACCCGGAGGTCGTATGGTGATTGCTGTTTTTGATTCGCTTGATAATATTCCCGGTTATGATTTGATGGTGAGAATATTCGAGCGAACTATAGGTGAAGAAGTGGGACAAGCTCTCAGATTTCCTTTTTCTCTGGGTGATACTGATAAGCTAAAATCTATTGTTTCTGAAAGTGGTCTGGCATCAGCTAAAATCACTACGCATCAAGGGATGGCTAATTTTCATGATGTCAGAACAATGGTTCTAGCGGATGTAAAAGGTTGGTTCCCACTGGCAGGTTTTGTTCTTAACGACAATCAGATTGATGAAATCGTGGATAAGGCAACATCGGATCTGCAGGAATTTATCGGGAATGACGGATCGCTTAAGTTTCCAATGTCGGCACACTTTATTACGATCACAAAAAACTGAAAACATAAAACTATGGCTGACCCAAAAACAATAAAAGAGGCATATGAGAGAAATCGACGAGCAGTAGAACTGCGACCTCAAAAAGGAAAAAGTACTGCAGTAACTAAAGTTCGGCTGTACAATGGTACCACCTGTGAAGTACAGCATAAGGAGTGGACACTTAAGGTTGATGTCGGTAAGTCGGAAGGAGGTAACGATGCCGGTCCTGGTCCGGGTATACTTGAACGCGGGGCATTGGGGAGTTGCCTGGCCATGGCTTATTCACAGCAGGCTGCTATTATGGGAGTACCTGTCGATAGGATAGATGTGGACGTGGAATCTGATTTTGACGCCCGGGGTATGTTTGGCATTGATGATCGTCCACCGGGATTCGAGGAGCTGAGATATAACATATACATTGAAAGTACAGCTGATGAGGAAGAGGTACAGAAAGTCATCGACAAAGCCGACAGGCACAGTCCGGTACTCGATGATTTTAAACGGGCCATACCTATTGAGCGCGACGTAACGATCAAAACCATAGAAAAGGAGAGATCATGA
>JBNJFP010000067.1:0-4033 GCA_051746985.1 Bacteroidota bacterium | reverse complement strand
ATATTACAAAGAACACGGAAGATTTATTTGTCCTGCTTTAATTCCTTCTCTGGAATATGCAGAATTACTCATTAATAAAGCGGCGATGGCTGATCTTCTTAAAGACACTGATTATATCCCTAAGACGATAAGAATTGATTCCCAACAGCCTGATTATAAGCTTTTAGATGAACAGATAGGATATCCTTGTTGGATACGTGCCTCGGTCGGATCGGGCGGTTTAGGGTCTTTAAAACTAAACCGAAAAGAAGATCTTGAGGCTTGGTTATTTATCCATAAGGATATTAAAGAATTTACGGTGAGCGAATTTTTGACAGGTAGGCATCTTGCTAATCAGATGTTATACCTTGATGGTGAACTAATAAAAAATGCGGGTCTTCATTGTGCTGAATATGTGATGGCAGATATAGCTCCATCAAAAGTAACCGGTAATACTTCATATGGCAAGTTTATCAATGATGAAAGATTGCTTGAATTTTGCAAGGAGGTAATGGACTATATTTCACAAAATATTAACGTTTCTTTGCATGGAGTTTTTAGTTTCGATTTAAAAGAAGATGGTAGGGGTGATCTAAAAGTTACCGAAATAAATGTTCGTCACATGGCATATACGGGGATTATGGCAAAGGTAGGGTTTGATCTTGTTGATGATACTGTCAAATACTTGACAGGTAAAAAATCTGATATTGTAAGAGGGAAATTTAAATATGATTCAAGTTATATCTTCCTGCGTGATGTAGATGCTGAACCTATTGTGATGAAAGAGGCTGATCTTTTGAAGCAGTTGACGCTGCAAGAAAGTATTAGCTACCGTTAGATTACGGCATAGTTAAACATCTTATTTTGCTGTATGGTTGAGTAGGTTTCTATAAACTGGTTTATTTTACTTAACTCTGCATGGCTCATAGGGTAAGTCAAGTCAACCTCAATGGTAGGTATTCCAAGGTTTTTAATGAAGGTGAAATTTTTTTCGGCAACGTTGTGTGTATAGGCTACCAAGTGTTCTAATGGTTCATGATTGAGTTCACTATGGATTTTACTCAAGTTTCCTGTTACCTCTTTTCTTTTTTCGATCCTTTTTAAATTCTCTTCAATATCAACTGTGCAATAAATAACGGCTTTTGGAAGCGTATCACTTCGAATGTTATCCAGGTTAATATAACTTAGTCCGTAATGTGTTTTAAAAGGTCCTTCTGATAATAAGACTGTGGATTCATAAGAAAAGTTTTCAAGGATAAAAATCTTTTGTAAGGACTGAAGATGCCAGCTCAGTAGTGAAAATTTGTTGATGGGAGAAATGTTTAGATAAATGGATTGAACGGCTTTTAGATTAGCTTCAATCAAATATTCATATTTCTGTAGGATGGAGTGTGGAATTTCATCGGTTAAATCACTTATAATTGTATTACAGATGCCAAACTTTTTGTAATTGACCTGATTTATCTTATTTAAGAAAAAAAGCAGTTTACTTTTTAGGGATCCTATTTGAGACGAACTAAGGGCGTCAGTAATATCAAAAATAGCTTCCTTATATGTTTTCCACTGCGCCTTTTCATCCTTTAGGTCGACTAAATTGTTAAGTAGTGTTGTTTTCCCCACAGACGGTGCGCCAATCAATTCTATATAATTCATAAGACTTGGATATCATTAAAACACGCAATTCATTTCTTACTCAAAATGATAATAGGTATTCATATATACTTCTCTTCTTGTAAAAAGTTCTCAGATAAAACGGATTGGGAGAAGTTTTCTATATCGATACTAAAAAATGAAGGGAAGATCCTGATCTTACCAGCGCTTAAAAGGTACTATTATGAAGGTAAAATAGACCTGTACTATTTCTAAAATAGAAAATAGAGTGATATTGTAATAGCCATATTTTGAGGTTCAAATGTAAATAAATCATTTTCATTTACACCCGAATCAATAACCGAAAACTGAGCTCTTGTTTCCAGGCCGAGCTTATTACCTTCTCCATGCTCAAAGCCAAATCCAAAAATAGCGCCCGCATCGTATTCGGCATATTGAGCAGTCACATCATTTGAAAAGTCACCCTCAAATTCGATACCTATAGGGGCTCCGGAGTTTGTACCTTGAAACCGGGCGTCCAAAAGGTAACTGCCAAATACTCCCGTAGAAATATGGAAGGTAGTTTTGGCTTTTTGACGACCATATACTGTTCTCTGAGATGGTGCAGTAGATATTTGGATTAACAATGGTAGTTGGGCATACGTTAACTCAGTTCTGCTATCAGTTTCAAACTCGGTTCCTCGAAGGGTAAAAGTGTCATCATACTTTGCACCAAGTAAAATTAATGATGGTTCCGCCTGGAATCGTACAATGCGTGAAATTTTTGTTCGGGCAATGGCTCCTATATTATAGCCTATTGCCACGTTGGGGCTCAATTGAAGGTCGATATCATCTTCGATATACAAAAAATCATTTGTATGCGAGCTTATAGTCATCCCTCCGGTAAATCCCCAATGAAGATTTTGAGCTTTTGAGTTTTGAATACCACCTGCGAGCATGAGAACTAATAAAACTACCGAGATTGATAATAGACGATAGTGATTCATTGATTTCATTGATTTAAAATGTTTGTAATTTCCTCCCTAAACTGTAAAGTATTATGCAATAAGCGGTCCAAAAAAAGCAGTCGAAAAATAATTGCGGTAGTGTATTCAAATCCAAAAGGATAGGCCGGGAGCACATCTATATCTTATCACATTGTACGATAGGACAGGAAAAATCTTTATTGGCAGGCGATGAATTACATTAATAGCTTTACCATTGAAAAGCCTTTCCATTTTTAAAGTAATTTTTACTCAACAGCCGAATAAAAGTAACACTTCGGTCACCTGCTTATGAGGGATACATTCAGCATAATCGCTGATTGTATGTTTGAAACCTTTTGTGAATCTATTCCCAGTTGATTGGCATAACTATTGTATCACAGAATACCGTATGTAAACGATAATCCATCGAGAAGGTTTTAGATCATAAAATAGGCGGACTATAAATTGGGATTGATATGAGCAAAAAAAACAATCGTATATATTTGTCCTCACCGCATATGGGCGGCAGGGAGCTAAACTACATCCACGATGCCTTTGCCAGCAACTGGATTGCTCCACTTGGAGATAATGTGGATGGATTCGAGAGCGATTTACAGAATTATACCGGAAGTCCTCATGCAGCGGTTGTTACATCGGGTACGGCTGCTCTACACCTGGCACTGATACTATGTGATGTGAGTGCCGGTGATGAAGTAATTTGTCAGTCGTTTACCTTTACCGCTTCAGCTAATCCCATTTTGTACCAGGGGGCAACCCCTATTTTTGTAGATTCTGAGGCTGATACTTGGAATATGGATCCCCAATTACTTGAAAAGGCGATTGAAGATCGTATCCGCAAGAAAGTTAAACCAAAGGCCATCATTGTAGTCCATTTATATGGAATGCCGGCAAAAATGGATCAGATTCTGGACGTGGCTTCCAAATATGATATTCCTGTTATTGAGGATGCCGCCGAAGCCTTGGGGTCTTCCATAAATGGCCAAAAGTGTGGAGCCTTTGGCGGGTTTGCTGTGCTCTCTTTCAATGGCAACAAGATTATCACAACCTCAGGAGGCGGAGCCTTACTCTCTCATGATAACGAGCTCATCAAAAAAGCTCGTTTTCTGGCTACCCAAGCCCGCGATCAAGCTCCACATTATCAGCATTCAGTATTAGGCTATAATTATCGGATGAGCAATATCGTAGCAGGTATTGGGCGCGGACAAATGAAGGTATTGGATGATAGGGTGAGAGCAAGAAGGCGGAACCACCAATATTATTTTGAGTCCCTGCAGGGTTCTTGGCTGGATCTGCAAACACGAGGCACGAAAATCAGTATTCGAAATACCTCAGAATCCGGAATTTATTTTTTGAAAGAACCGCAAGGGTTTTTTAGCAATCGTTGGCTTACAACTGCAATCGTAAATCCTGATGAAACGGGTGGAATTACAGCAGAAGATATCAGGGTAGCATTGGAG
>JBNJFP010000066.1:0-4846 GCA_051746985.1 Bacteroidota bacterium | reverse complement strand
TTGGCATAACTATTGTAATTACCTATTGGCGTGCAAGACATCATAGAGTTAATAGAGAGGGGTAGGTATGCAAAGTGAAATTTATGAGCAGAAAACGAAATACATGAACAAGTTTACAAGAGGGATATTTCTTTTTGTGGGAGATGTGCTGGCGTTGCTGCTTTCTGCCATCGTGGTTTTTTGGATTTTATCTTCGCTCGGCATTGCTGAGAAGCCATTTCCGGTAATTCACACCGCCATCATTATAGGTTCCGTGGTGATTGGTTTAATGCTGTTCCGGATGTACATGGTTAACTGGCGCTATACCAGTCTAAATGATTTGGGGCGAATTATTTTGGGAGTTACTGTTGGTGGTGGTCTTTCGCTGGCAACTTGTCAATTTTTTATGGAGATGGGAAGTTACGAAGCAACATTCGCTACTCTTGTATTGACAAATGGGGTGCTAACCATAGGCGGTTTCAGAATTAGTAAACGAATGTATTACCGACTCATTAAATCACAGAACGGAAAGAATCAACATACCATAATATTTGGTGGAGAGAATGAGGGAGAGCAGATTCTGCGTGATATTCTAACTAATGACCACTGGAATTTATCGGTGTATGGTATTTTTGATGATCGCGTAACTCGTGGATTATTACTTCATGGAGTTCGAATTTTAGGGGGTAAAAATGAGATGATCGAGTATATCAAGAATAATCCCGTAGATCAGCTGATAGTTGCATTTCCGGAGTATCCCAAAAAAGATTTAAAAATAATTATTGATGAGGTTAAAAGTATTCGCCCGGATATGGATATTAAGGTGTTGCCTTCTTTCCACTCGTTGACTGATAATCCCGTTGGGGTAGAGCACATCAGGGAAGTAAGTATTGAGGATATTTTAGGTCGAAAACCCGTAAAAATTGATCTCCAGACCATCAAAGCCAGTATAACCGATAAAACGGTACTTATTACTGGTGCCGGTGGATCTATTGGAAGCGAATTAGTACGCCAGTGTGCTAATTTGAATCCGGGTAAATTAATTGCATTAGATATCGATGAAACGGAGTTATTTCATATTGAAAATGAATTCAAGAAGTCGGGTATCCTTTTAACTCCTTGTGTAGCAAGTGTTACTGATGAGCAAAAAATGAATAAAATACTTGCTCGCTATAAACCCGATATCATTTTTCATGCTGCTGCATATAAGCATGTGCCAATGATGGAAAGCTTTCCGGGAGAGGCGATAAAAGTAAACATTGGCGGGACCCGTTTGTTGGCTTCGCTTGCTTGCAAGCACGAGGTAGATAAGTTTATCATGGTTTCTACCGACAAAGCGGTAAACCCTGCTAATGTGATGGGGGCAACCAAGCGGGTAGCAGAAGAAGTATGTATGGCTTACAACGGCACTTGTATTACCAAGTTCATCTCGGTGCGGTTTGGGAATGTGCTGGGATCACGAGGATCGGTGGTACCGCTGTTTATTGAACAGATTAAAAACGGGGGCCCTGTTACCATTACCGATCCCGAAATGCAGCGATATTTTATGACGATTCCCGAGGCTGTATTATTGGTAATGCAGGCTGGGTCAATGGGTACGGGAGGAGAAGTGTTTGTACTTGATATGGGTGAACCGGTAAAAATTATGGATATGGCTAAGGATCTGATCCGGTTGCATGGGCTGGAGCCATACCGAGATATCCAGATAAAAATTACGGGGCTGCGTCCCGGTGAAAAATTGTTTGAAGAACTCCTGAATGCTGAAGAAGGGGTAATAAAAACTGAGCATGAGGAAATTTTTAAAGCTGTGTGTAGTACCAAGATGCCACCGTCAGTGCTTGAGTCAAGAATTAATCAGCTTTTTGCCTTACTGGAAGATGAGGAATCAAATTCGGTACGGGCTTTGCTTAAAACAATAGTACCTACTTATTCTTATGGCGATGCTAAAAAGAAAAAAGTGCCTGAAAGAGTTAGAGCAACGGATGAATCCTTGCTGATAGGTTAACTGTGTAACATGGATGTAAATAAAACAATAAGAGATCACTACAATGTCTGATTCAATTCAAAAGCACAATAGCCAGTCAGAAAAAGGATTGGCAAAGTTTGAGTATACCCCTAAATATACCCCCCCGCAGACAAGTGATGGGCTTGATCCCCAAAAGATTATTGCCATCCTTTTGCGTTATAAATGGTTAGTTATGTTTTTCTTAATAGCCGGAGCAACCGGGGCATGGTTTTACGCAGATACCCTTGAGCCGGTCTATGAAAGCAAGGGTTTGTTGCTGGTTAGTTCTACAGGGGAACAGGGAAATGAAGAGCTATCACAAATTATATCTCAGGCTACCGGATACGGTAGCACTTCTACCCTTGAAAATGAACTGCAAGTGTTGCACTCGCGGACGTTTGCCGAGCAGATTGCAGCCAAACTTTTTGAGAATGAGCCTGATAACTTGGAAGAGCTACCTATTCTTTGGATAGAAGAAGAAAACGGTGAAGTCCATAGAGCTGGAGAAATTGTGGTAGCTTCTCGAATTAGAAACAAGCTGAGCTTTATGCAGCCCGAGGAGGAATCGGACGTGATAGAAGTGAGCTTCCAAAGCACAGCACCTCTTGAAGCCGCGGAAATTGTTAACCTGGCTATGCAGATCTATGTAGAAAACTCAACACGACAAAATCGCCAGGCTGCTACATCAACAGCCCAGTTCTTGGAGAAAGAAAAGACAGAATTAAAGCAAAAATTGGTAGAATCGGAGCAAAAATTAGAGGAGTTTATGGATCGAACTGGCATCGTCCAGGTTGATGAACAATCTTCGGGCTTGGTACAGCAGCGAACTGATGTTGATCTTGAACTACAGCGCATTAATCTGAATCTAAAAAGCCTTGAAGAAAGTATTGCTAATAATGAACAACAACTTGAAAGGATTAAACCAGGACTTTCGGATCAGTTTACAGAGGCTATTGGCCCTAATATACGTGCCAAGCAGGAAGATTTGGCCCGTTATGAACGAGAGCGAACACTTATAATTTCGAAGAACCCGGGGGTGTTGGAAAGAGAAGAAACGCCATCACGACTTAAATACCTGGATAAACAAATTGGGCGCCTAAAAGGAGAAATTAAGACATTATCGGATCAGCTATTTACCGAAGATGACGAATATATGGGAATGGACAGTGAAGACAGAGCACAGATGGTTTCCAATATCCAGGCTCGGTTAATGGAGCTTCGTACTGAAAGGAACCAAAATATTTCGCAACGAGATGCCCTCCGAGAATATAAAAATGAGATGGACAACAACATGAATTCGCTTCCCGAAGGTATTGTGGAACTTGCAAAACTTCAGCGCGATGTTCGACTAAACGAAGATCTCTATATGGATATATCTAAAAAGTTTGCGGATATGTCGGTTTGGAAACAGTCGCAGTTTGGTTTTGGTCGTATTATCGACCCCGGGGAAACACCAAATGTACCGGTAAGTCCTAATAAAAAGATTTTATTGTTACTGGGGTTGATGCTTGGTGGAGTGCTTTCGGCAGGATTCATCTTTATAAGAGAATTTCGTGATAACAGCGTCAATAGCGTTGGGCAGCTTAGAACCACATATCTGCCTTCGGTGACGGTTGTACCGTCATTCGACAAGCTTTCACTGTTGAATCGGAAAAAGTATAAAGTGGGAACGGGTAAAATCCCAGCTGAAATCGTCTTACTACAAGATCGAGCAAGCCTCGCTTCCGAAGCTATCCGGCGACTAAAAAACAATATCATTTATCAAAATGGGGATGTTCCGCCCAAAACAATTGCCATTACCAGTGCCGAAAAAGGGGACGGGAAATCAACCATTGTAACAAATTTAGGTATTGCTTTTGCTGAAGAAGGATATAAGACCCTTCTGATTGGAGCCGATTTTCGGCGACCTAAACTCGGTAACTATCTGGGAATCAATGGGGAAAAGGGATTATCAGATTATATAGATGGACGGCTTTCTTTTGAGCGATTGATACGTGATACCGATCAAAAGAATATGCAGGTGATACTGGCGGGAGAAAATACAGAGACCCCCGAAGTGTTGAGCAGTAGCATGCTTTTTAAGCAGCTGATTAAAAAGATGAAAGAAATTTATGATGTCATACTTATTGATACGCCTCCATTTGGCATTATTAGCGATTCTGCGGCCATACTTAAAAATGCGCATGCAACTGTCGTGGTGGCTAAATATCGCAAAACAAACAGGGGATTGTTGCTGCGGACGATCGAAGAATTGGAGCAGATTCAGGCCAATATTGTTAACGTGGTGTTGAACGATTTTGATCACCGTAAAGAAACAACGAACTATTATGGAGCGGGATATTATCAATCCCTTTACAGCAATTACGAATCCTATGTAAAGTAAACTGCAGACCTACTTAAAAAATATGCATCGAGATTATTACCATTATTTGTTCACATTATTTAACAAACCATTATGAAAAGAAATCTAATCTATACAATACTCCTCACGATTATAGGCATTTATTCTCCACTTACAGCACAGGCACAGCTCGAAGAAGGGACCGGCGATCGGTACATACGTGTAGCCGAAATAGGAGAGCTGGCCGACTCTGTTAACGTATGGGGAGATGTAGGAAGCGCCGGACGTTATATTATTCCAGAACGTACCACACTTCCTGAATTGCTCTCATATAGTTTCGGATACACACAATTGAGGGGTAATGATGCAAATATTGATTGGTCAAAAACACAAATAGAGGTGAAGGTATCTCGCTATAACGCAGAACGAAAATTAGTTGATGTTGCCTTTTTCAGATATCGGTACCATGATCCCGAGCCGGTCGAGATGTTTGAATTTGATCTGCAAAATAATGATTTGGT
>JBNJFP010000065.1:1544-4883 GCA_051746985.1 Bacteroidota bacterium | reverse complement strand
CAAGAAGAATAACCATTTTCAGGACAATAGAAATCGACAGGCCAAACACTGGATGTACGATACGATTTCGAATCGACTAACGGAGCATTTCTATGATAACCCAGCTGTTAAAAAGAAGCAGAAATCCATTGAACGAAAAGTTCTGAATGGGGAGATGAGTTCGTTTAAGGCGGCACAGCGACTGCTGGATCTTTATTTTGATTCATTATAGCCTAACGCCTAACGATTCTTTTTATTCCATTAATCTGGATGCCCATTTTTTGTCAGCAAAAAATGGACGAAAAAACTGTCGGGGGAATCGTAGATTTTGTTCTTTTTAAAATCTATAGTCCTTACGTCGTTCGAGAGGGGCAAATCAACTCAGCTTCAGTTCTCCCTGGCTGGATGAAAACGCAACGTCTTCGTCGTCGATATCCTGTTCGCCGAGGGCTTCCTGCATCTCACTTCTAAGTTTCTGAATGGTTAATCCACTGGTGAGCGAACCGTTTTTGGCTACGGAAATGCGTCCTGTTTCTTCGGATACTACGACCACAAATACATTATTGGTTTCGGTTATTCCTACGGCGGCACGGTGACGTGTACCAAATACGGATGATATATTTTGATTTTGAGAAATAGGCAAATAGCAACTTGCCGCAACAATGCGGTTATTCCGTATAACTACAGCACCGTCGTGGAGAGGAGTGTGTTTATTGAAAATAGTTTTAAGAAGCTCGCTGTTTACTTCTGCATCCAGTTTAACGCCCACGTCGACTAAGTCTTGCAGCGTTGAAGTGCGCGCGAATACAATTAACGCACCGGTTTTGGTATGCGCCATATCCCGTACGGCATCGACAACTTCATCGATAATGGTATCGGAGTTGGAGCGCACGAAAAAGCGGTCGAGATTCGTATTCTGTCCCAGGCTATAGAGCAGCTTCCGTATTTCAGGCTGAAAAATGATGAATACTGCTAAGATCCCCACATCCAAAATACCGCGAAGTATAAAGTTGATGGTGGTGAGCCCGAGGGCGCTAACAGCTGCGTTGATGATAATGATGAATACGAGTCCCACGGCGGCTTGGATGGCGAAAGTGCCGCGAATCCACCGGTACAGGTAAAACAGTACCATGGTGATGATCAGGACTTCGATGAAGTCTCTGATGCCGAATTCAAGGAAGCCAATGGGAATCAATGGGGTACCTCGGTTTACTGAATGTTATTTAGGGGAATATAACTATAATTTGGGGAAGTTTTAGGTTGGTATTTGATAAGGGCTTGTATTCTTAAGTGGAAGTTTGAGGTAGTTGTAATGAAGATACTCTGAGGATATGTCAGTACCCGATGGAGCCCACTTCTAAAGTGGACTCCATCAATACGTCTAAACACGTAACACAGCAGAGGCTACGTAACGAGATTATTCAACTGATTGAATCGCGTTGAATACCTGTAGGGAATCGTGGGCTTCTTTGACGTCGTGCACGCGGATGATGTTAGCGCCATTGAGCATAGCGTGGTAGTGGACAGCCACGGTGCCAATGAGTCGCTTGTCGGTGGGACGATCGTTCAGTATTTTTCCAATCATGGATTTGCGTGAAGCACCAACTAAAATGGGTTGGCCAAGCTCCTGAAATTCGTTTAAATCGGCGATGAGTCTGAGGTTGTGCTCCAGCGTTTTGCCAAAGCCGATGCCGGGATCAATAATTATATTCTCCAGCCCCTTTTCTTTGGATTGGCTGATTCCTTCTTGTAGAAACTGCTTGATATCTTTCACGACATCCTCATAGGTGGGATCTTCCTGCATGTTTTTGGGATCGCCCTGGGCGTGCATTATTACATATCCGGCATGGTACCGGGCACATAAATCTATAAATCGCGGCTCTTTTTGGAGTCCACTTACGTCGTTCACAAAATGGGTACCCAGCTTTAACGCCTCTTCGGCTACTTTGTATTTTGTCGTATCAATTGAGAAAAAGGTATCGGGGAATTGCGGAATCGCTTTTTCAAGGATCGGTAGCACGCGGTCGAGTTCCTGCTGCTCTGTAACGGGATCGGAGCCGGGTCGCGTGGATTCACCACCAATATCGATGATATGAGCTCCCTGCGAGACCATAAGTCCGATGCGTCCCAATGCGGATTCGACCTCGTTGTATTCCCCGCCGTCGGAAAAGGAGTCGGGCGTAGCATTTAGAATCCCCATAATTTTAGGGGATGCAAGGTCGAGCGTTTTATCTCTTGCTTTAATCTGGTAAGGCACGGTTATGCTGCTTGTTATGAATGGTTACCAGTTATTTGTTAAAGGTTAGTGGATTCCTGCACAAATAACTAATAACCGACAACAAAATTAGTCCCAGTTTTCCTGCAGGTGCTCAAATTTATCTTCCACTTCGGCCCATTTATCAGCTTCCGGTAAGTCTTCTTTGGTTTGGTTGATAATGTGATCAGCCCATTCTTCAGCTAATCGCTCGTTTAGGTCAATGTAATGCTCCCATTCCATGGGCACTTCGTCGTCGGGATAAATGGCTTCAACCGGACATTCAGCCACACAGGCATCGCAATCAATACATTCGAGGGGATCAATGGTGAGAAAGTTGGGGCCTTCCCGGAAGGCATCAACCGGACAAACGGCCGCGCAGTTGGTGTATTTACAGTTGATGCACGGTTCTGTTACTACGTATGCCATTGGATTTCAAAAATTCTTTGGTGTTTACAAAATTGGACTAAATATCACGGCTTCTGCGGATAGATGCAACGTTTTATATCTGCTAAAACTTATTTAGATGGACTCTTAATTTTGGGCTTTTTCCTAAGTAGATAGAATTCACTTCTGTGGCGGACTCTATATTATCTTTAACAGAGATAAAATCTAATATTACCCCACTCCTGTAATTAAGTGTCCATTTTTTGTCAGCAAATCCCGATAGGCTTCGGGACCAGCAAAGCTGGAACGAAAAAACTGTCGGGGGAATCGTAGATTTTGTTCTTTTTTTAACCTCTAATTAATGTATCGCTCTAAACCGGTTGAGACTTTTTTTATTTGTCGCGATTCGCCCCGAACCCCCATGCTTTATTTGCTAAAAATATTTTCTGAGCCTCATTTCGTAGAATAAGTTTAATTTCTCCCTGCGTAGTAGGGACAAAAAATCGCTGATTACAAATTATAATCTATTTTACTAAGCCTCTTTCCCTAATTCTTAAGGAAAGGACAGGATAGGGTCAGCATTACATTCATCGGATGGCAAACTCAGCCATACGATGAGTATCATTATTTCAACAACACTTTCACACTATCCAGCGAACCGTCGTTGGGAGCCGGTTCGGTATCCATTAAATAATTAATTAGCTCATAGATGTGAATAT
>JBNJFP010000065.1:0-1444 GCA_051746985.1 Bacteroidota bacterium | reverse complement strand
CACTTTCACACTATCCAGCGAACCGTCGTTGGGAGCCGGTTCGGTATCCATTAAATAATTAATTAGCTCATAGATGTGAATATTCTGAAAAGCTCCTACCTTTTCGTCTTGCTTAAAATCCGGTCCATGAGCGATAAAGAATGCCTGCATTGCTTTTTCATTATTGTCATAACCATGGGTAGCACGGGGTAGTGATTCGACAAATTCTTCCTGGTAATCCTCGTCCAAAATAGTGTAACCCAGATCAGCTACCATCACAATATCTTCGACGCGCCGATGATTTTTAAGATGATAGCGCTCAGGCAGATCCTCTTTGTTATAGACGCGGTAGTTTTCCTCGGCTGATTTCAGCGCTTGATAAACTTCCTCCTTTTTACCCTCTTTAGGCTGAATGCCGGTCATCGGTCCCCAGTTAACACGCTCGGTATCATCCATATCAATAATTTCATCGAGGCGGATCAGCTTATCAGCAGATAAATCAATCATGCCGTGATCTGAAACAATGACAATATTGGTGTTCGACCACAGATCGTTTTCTATCATCTGTTCCTTAAGGTAGCCCATCAGATGATCTGCACGAAGAATGGCCTGCTCCACGGAATCGGACTCCGTCCCATAGCGGTGTCCTTTGGTATCCACGTCACTATAATAGAGCGTCGCAAAATCCACTGTTTCATCCCCTGAATCAGTCATCCACTTCATGACTGTATCGATGCGCGCCTTCCCGGGCATATCTTCGTCGTAGGTTTTCCAGTGGGTGGGACGCATGTCCTGAATATCGGCCTCGGAACCTACCCAAAACATGGTTCCGGTTTTAATATCCTGCTTTTCGAGCGTATTCCAGATGGGTTCGCCGTCATACCATTTTCCGTCTTCTACAGCCTGCCGATCACTAATGCGATACGACTCATCCCACTCGGGGTCATACATGGTATTATTCACAAAACCGCTGTTTTCGGGATGCAATCCCGTTGCTATAGAATAATGATTGGGAAAGGTTTTGGTGGGAAAAACGGGGATGAGTCCCTCGGCCTGGACACCACCGGCAACCAGCGCATCAAAGTTGGGGGTCTCAGTCTTTTCCAAATAATCGTGGCTAAATCCGTCGAACGAAATAAGCAGTGTTTTTGGGGGATGGGTTTGCTGCTCGCTGGCGCATCCGGCAAGACCAACGAATATGATAAACACTAAAATTGTGAGACTTCTACATTTCATAAACTCTGTAAATTATTAGGTTATTAAGGTTGACGTAACGTCGCCAAGGCCCAAAGATATTGTTTTCATCGTGTGATTACAGCCTTGTTTTGTGAAATCATTTAAAATAACAAAGGGCAGCCCGAATGGACTGCCCTTTTGAAAAATCGACCTTTTTTAAATTAAGATCGGTTTCTTAGAATTCGTAACTCAACGATACGTTCCAAGTTCTTCCAAACCCGTACCATAC
>JBNJFP010000064.1:0-5050 GCA_051746985.1 Bacteroidota bacterium | reverse complement strand
CCTCGGCCCCCCTCTTTATAAAGGGAAATTATTCCTGCCATACTCATTCGGTGCCCTGATCCGGTATCAGTATATGATTGCTCATTGTTTGCCTGAAGGATATCTCGACTCCACTGCGTTCCGCTCGATATGACGTCGCTGGATGGTATTTGGCCTAAGAAAGTTGACCACCTTTGTTTTCTCCCTAATTATTTAGGGAGGAAGACTTTTGGATTTCATTTTGTGACTTTATCAAAGAGTCTCTTCCCCTGCTCGGAGGGGAAGATCAAGATGGGGTCAGAAAAAGAGGATCAACTTTCAGGGGAAGAGCAATATGGGATCAGAAGAGTCAGAAAAAAGCCTTATCACATATCCTCCTTACTGCTCTGCATATTTTATGTTATGTTAGAGCAACCAACTAATTATTATCTAAAGACTATTTCATTTATGGAACTGATGGATCGCCTTCGAGATGCAATCACCGATTACATTCAAGAGAACGGCGTGGAATATCAGCGGCTGCTGGTATCCAAAACCTTCTATACCAAGTTAGAGAAAGAAGCCAACGAGCACGACGTACCCATCGACCTGCCCAACCTCGAAGTGAAAGATAATGTCGATTACGACTTTAAACTATTGCCTTAAAAACCGTTTTCGCTGGAACATCAGCAGCATTATAGCATATAAGTAGTAAAAAATGTTGCTTTATGTTCTGGATTGGCACCGGTGCCCTGCTCATTATCTTTTTTAGCTCACGAGCGTATCTAAACAACAAAAAGAACTTTAGAAGTAAGATAAAGGCTGATCAATATCAGCGACTGTACTTTTGGGTACTACAAGGCAGTAATCTTATTCTTATTCTCGCGGGACTCCTTTTCCTGATGTTGGCCATCGTAAGTCACGTTAATGGTTTTGAAGTCGTTTTCTCATCCGAAGCCGCCTATCACATGAAACTTAATGGAGGCTAATCATTGGTGTCCTTACCGAAGGTTAATTTCCAGGAATGATTTTTTAAAAAATATTGTAAATAGGCGTTAGAATCTTTATCTACAGATAACAACATAATTTTAAGTTAAATAGATATACACGCTCTATGCCAAGATGTGAAATTTACCAAGATGCCAAAGGTGAATGGAGATGGAGAAGAACATCCAAAAAAGGTGATATTGAAGCCTACTCCGATGGCGGTTTCGAAGACAAAGAAGAATGCAAAAAAGATGGAAAAGAAAACGGAAATTGCACCAGTTACACGCGCAGCAATTCCTATTAATTAGATTTTTATTTCCTATAAAGCTGCTTGCCATAGCTTGGTAAGCAGCTTTTTTTATTTTATTGATATGCTAACCTCTTTCATCCAATACAATTAGCATTGTTCATATTTAAAAGGGGTTTTTAAGGGTATTGTCTGAATTTTTATTACACACAACACGTTATTTTTGCTATACTTATAGCAACAAAATTTGGCATAGACCATTTGCAATATTTCCCAATACATTTTTACCAGCCTTACTAAGGCACACTAACCCATCACATTTATGGACATACGATTATACAAAAAGGGTGATATCAGTCAGGTTTCCCAACTGCTTGGAGACTCGGTATCCATCTTAGACTCCCAGGAATACACCGAAACCGAAGTACGTTCCTTTGCCCCAGATCATATCCACTTTGAAAACTGGGAAAAGACGTGTCTTGAAAAATTTACGATTGTAGCGGAATCCGACAATAATATTGTAGGCATTGCGCAGGTTGATCATATCGGGCACATCAGCTGCTTTTACTGTCATCCCGAATATCGACGCCGGGGAATAGGACAGAATCTTTTTACAGCACTGGAAGAATATGCGCAGGGTAAAAATATGGCCGTGCTGCATACCGAAACCAATCCCCTGAACCTCCCCTTTTACGTTAAAATGGGATTTAAAACCGTTCAGCAACAAAATGTACTGATTGGTGGAGAGGTAAAAGAACATTTCATTATCGAAAAAGAACTCTCTTAAATCGATAAATACTCTTATAAATCGTTTGTACATTAGGGCGAACCGTAATCAAAAACCTGTCCCTTGATGACCCTTGCCCTAATTCAACAGCATTGCAGTACAAATAAAGCGGATAATCTTAGCAGAGGACTATCAGCGGCTCGAAAAGCGGCCGGTAATGGAGCTAATATTATCTGTTTCCCGGAACTGGCCTTTGAACCGTTCTATCCACAGCACCCGAATCCCCAGGCTCCCCTGCAAGATGCAGAACCCATTCCTGGCCCCATAACGGATGCTTTCGGTGAACTGGCGGCCGAATATGGCGTTGTTATCATATTGAATTTATACGAGCGCGATGGTGACAAGGCTTATGACAGCTCTCCAATTATTAACACGGATGGAGCCATCATGGGTACAACACGCATGGTTCATATCACAGAATACGCTTGTTTCCACGAACAGCAATACTATTCTCCGGGTAATAACGGGGCTCCCGTTTACGATACCCCTTTTGGCAAAATCGGTATTGCTATATGCTACGATCGTCATTACCCGGAGTATATGCGGGCGCTGGCCCTTGCCGGAGCTGAAATTGTAGTTATACCGCAAGCTGGCGTTCTTGGGGAATGGCCCGAGGGATTGTATGAGGCTGAATTACAAACCGCGGCCTTCCAAAACGGATATTTTACGGCGCTCTGTAATCGCGTGGGCGAAGAACCCAAACTTACCTTTTCAGGAGAATCGTTTGTTTGTAACCCCGCTGGAGAAATAATTGCCCAGGCTCAAAAAGGAGCTGAAGACATACTGTACTGTGATATTGATCTCCGTGCGGTTGAGCAATCCCACGCCAAAAAACTGTTTTTACGAGACCGTCGCCCCGAGTTATACGCCGACTGGCTGTGTTAAACCAGCAGCGATCATACCAGGCATTACCACAATTAATGTTTGTTCGCTTTTAAATATTTCAAGATACTACCCACAAATATTCCACAAAAAATATCTATGGATACCATTGCCTGGGGCATTTTAAGTACAGCCAAAATAGGAGTTGAAAAGGTTATACCGGCCATTCAGCAAGCCGACAACTGCACCGTCGCAGCCATCGCTTCGCGAACAAAGTCAAAGGCTGTAAAAGCCGCAAGCAATTTGGATATACCGAATGCTTACAGTTCATATGAAGAGCTTTTAAGTGATGAATCAATCGATGCTATTTATAATCCCCTGCCCAATCACCTGCATGTCCCCCAAACACTTAACGCTTTAGAAGCCGGCAAGCACGTACTGTGCGAAAAGCCCATAGCCTTGGACGTCCAACAGGCCCGAGAGCTATTACAAAAAGCCAAGGACTACCCTTCCCTTAAGGTGATGGAGGGCTTTATGTACAAGTTCCATCCGCAGTGGAAAAAGACAAAATCGCTGGTCGAAGAGGGTGCCATAGGCGACCTGCAAACCATCCACTCCTTTTTTGGCTACTATAATGAGGATCCTCAGAATATCCGCAATAACCCCAAAATGGGCGGCGGTGGCCTTATGGATATCGGCTGCTACTGCATCTCCCTTTCGCGCTTCCTTTTTGATGATGAGCCCGCTGCCGTAAATGGCTCCTGGAAAATTGATCCCCGTTTCGAAACCGACTACCTGGCTTCGGGAACGCTCACCTTTAAATCGGGAACGGCCACCTTTTCGTGTGCTACGCAGAGTACGCCTCATCAGCAGGTCGAAGTTATTGGCACCGAAGGACGTATTGTTATAGAAATTCCCTTTAACGCCCCGCCCGATCAACCTACAACCATACAGTTGTGGCAAAATGGTAACAAAAAGCCGATTATTTTTGACCCTGTAAATCAATATACGCTGCAGGCTAAGGCATTCTCTGATGCTATATTAGCGGATACGCCCGTCCCCATTTCACTTCGGGATGCAGTACATAATATGTCTGCACTTGATGCATTCAGAAGTAGTGCAACGAGTTGAAAGCGATAACGAATGGATGAAATTATAGCTTCCTGTAACTGAGATAATTACTATTTTAAATGTTCATTCCCCAAAAATGTGACCCTATATAATGAGTCAAAAGACGGAACAACTATTCGAACGTGCCAAAGCAAACCTTAAAAAGGATAATCATGAAAATGCCCTTCGTCTGCTCAACGAGGTGCTTAACAGAGAACCCGCCCATAAGCAGGCACTCCGAAACAAAGCACTTATCAAGGCCGAGAACGAAGCACCGGAGCAGGCAGAACAATTTCTATTGTTTGCTATAGATCAACAGCCCGAAGACGATCAGCTGTACCAAATATTGGGGACGCTCTATCATAACAACGGCAAGCCTCAAAAGGCGTTGGCACAGTTCAAAAAAGCCATTAACATCAATGGTGACAACGTTCTTGCCCAGCAGGGATGCGCCGTTGTGCATGCGCAGTTCCTTGGTGAGCACAACCGGGCAATCACCCATTTTTCAAAAGCCCTCGAACACGCCCCCGAAAATGCCGACCTCTACTTTAACCGGGGCTGCAGCTATATGATTACCAAGCAGATGAGCAAGGCGGAGAAAGATCTGCAAAAAGCGGCAAACTTAGGGCACCCAAAAGCCAAAGAGATGACAGAAAAGTATTTTGAATAGCCCTCTTATTCCTTTGTTAACTGCTTGAATATCTTTCTTATTAACACAGCCGCGGGCGTTACCTTTGCTCCCATTTCCCTGTTCTTTGCCCCAATTTTAAAAGCCAGTCTCCACTGCTTTATTAATTCTCTCTGTCCATCTATATAAGAATATATATCATCATAAATAACATCAGGAATAGACGTTACGCCATTCACTTCAATTATTTGTAACCCCTCTCCCTGGGACAGCATTTCAAAGTTCGGGACCTTTATGTCAAACCGACCGAAATAAAATCCCTCTCCCGATCCTCCCACTTCATTGATCTTGGTTTGCAGCGATGGGGTTAGCCTGTCGGTAGCATCACGGAAGATAGCTCCCCGCGCATAGCTACCCCGTTCAATCAGTGTTCGTTGTTCCCCTTCCCCGGGAATATCATACAAATGATCTTGTTGCGCTTCCAGTAATTCGTTGGCAAAAGCAGTGGTTG
>JBNJFP010000063.1:0-5391 GCA_051746985.1 Bacteroidota bacterium | reverse complement strand
TTTTGGGTAAAAGCCAACGGCGACAGTCCCGAGCTATCCGTTGATAAATCAGTAAAAACAACAGGAGGCGAATTTTATGGTAAATCAGAAAAGGAACCAGCCTCTATTGGATTTACGCTCGAAGCCGATACCCTGGAAACCGAAACCCATCTAACGCTGACGCCCGATGGCAGCAACAGCAAAGATCGACGGGATGCATACCGGCTTCTACCCTTTGAAACAGATACTTATCTGGAGCTCTACACCACTTTTGATGACGGATCGGAGGTTGTCATTAATAACCTCGCACGTTCATTTGGGCAAGAGATCTCTATCCCGCTTCACGTAGGTGGATTTAAAGATGGAGAGCAAATTGATGGGGAATATACCTTGTCTTGGCCGGTGTTTGGTGATGTGCCCGATGAGTGGACCCTCACCCTTGAAGACAAAAAAACAGGTGAAACCATAGACCTGCGCAAAAATAGTTTTTACAGTTTTGACTTATCGGAATCTCAGGGAAAAGCCATAGAAAATACGGCTGAAAATTTTAAGCTGGTTAAAAATATCCGAACCGATGCTCAAACAAAATCGAAATCAAATAACGACGATGAGAATCGTTTTGTAATACATATCGATCCCGGAGCCGATGGATCAGACGTTCCCGATGAATACTCACTGGGCAAAAACTATCCGAATCCGTTCTCCGATAATACTACCATCGAGTATAACACCCCGGTTGAGGGCGAAGTGCAAATCCATATTTACGACGTGCTGGGACGTAAAGTAAAAACGATCCTTAATGAACGACGTCCGGCTGGTTACCATGAAGTAAAATGGACTCCCAGCCAGCTGGCCAGCGGAGTTTATATTGTAGTGATGCGCGCTGGTGGCAAACAGTTCACTAAGAAGCTTACCTATATTAAGTAAAAAAAGAATTTGTGTACTAACCTGTAACATTTCAGGCTCTTACATTCTTGTTGTATGTAACCGATTTTTTTGAAAATTCTACAAACACTTCAAAGTTCTGCGATTTCTTAGCATTTTCTTAAGCTGATTAATGAAATTTAACTAAGGATTAATCTGAATTCGGTTTAATATGCGTCACGAAAGTAATACTTTTTATAAGTATTAGATTTTCTTAACATTATGATGTTGGTTACGATTTAAAAGCTTAAAACTATGGCGGGATACGGAGAATTACTACAGACGATGGCGGCAATCGTCATCTTTGGGCTGATCTTGATGAGTGCCAACAGCATGATTCAGCGCAACACCATGATGCAGGTTGAGGGTGAGCTCGAGCAAGAAGTAGTAGCAATCGCACAAGATATTATTGAAGAAAGCAGAACCCTTGCCTTCGACGAGAACAGCCAAGAAGAAGTGCCTCCAACCAAAATCCCCGATGATTTTACTGCTCCCGGTAATCTTGGCCCGGATGATTCTGAGCCTGATCGCAAAGATTTTGATGATTTTGATGATTTTGATGGGTGGGAAGAGACCCTGGAAACCGAACATGGACTTTTTTACATAGAAACGGAAGTATTTTATGTGGATGGAGAAAATTATGAAAGAGAAGATGGAGAAGAAACGACCTTCAAAAAAATAAGGGTAAATATCACCAACGACTTTCTCCGAAAAAGTAATGCCGATAGCCTTACAAGCTATTATTTAGAATTTATACGAAACTATTACGCCGACTAATCACCTACTGCTATGAATGCGGGATTATTAACCAGTTTTATTGTTGCGGGGATACTGATCGTCTCTATTATCACGATGAATAACTCCGTTTCCAATAACTCCTCCGAGTTAACATTAACGCAGTTTACCCGTGAACGAATGGCCACCGTTTCAAAAATGATGGCTGATGATATCCAAAAAATTGGATACAATCGCACCGGTAAAACAGAAAAAATGTTGAAAATAGGTAACGGACATAAAATTAAATTTCACAGTAACATCGACAACAGTGACGACGGTACTGTAGAAGAAGTCACTTGGGAACTTACTGATGAGGAAGTTACTTCTACTTCAAATCCCAATGACCATATTTTAAAACGAACGGTTGAGTATGAGGACGGAAGTCTGGATGAAACACCCATTACACTGGGGGTAACTGAATTTCGTATTGCCTATTATAATGACTACGGAGTCCCCTTATCTGACAGTCTAAATACACCAATTGATGATGCTGACATCCGAGATGAGGTAAAACAATTTTATATTGAAATTAAACTGGAAAGCCCCGAAAAAATATATACTGGAAGAAATAGCTCGGGGCGCTATGTAACATCAGTGTGGGAAAAGCGATTCTCTCCACCAAACCTGGAAGAAACTGAAGAATAAAACAAACTAAAGGGATACCATCATGGGACGTGCAATGCTAATTATTTGTTCTGCTGCACTTATCTCGCTGGGCATTATCGGGATGAGTACTACCGAAATGGGACAGCTTTTATCACAAACCAATGTAAATTACGCTTATGAAACGACCGTAAAAAATGCTGCACATACCGGCATACAGATTGCTATGCAAGAAATCAGTAAAGACAGTGCCTGGATAGAAAACTATGGCCCCGAAAATCGGGATGAACCAAATGTTGATAACCCCGTTGATGACTTGTTCACCTATGCTGAGTATTTAAATGACGATTGGGATGAAAATGATTACTTTGACACCGACTCCGTTCGTATTGTGGGTGAAGCAAAGCTTTATCACGGCACCAAAACAACATCTGCAAAAGTTACCAGTGTTTACCTGATGAGAAAATTCGCCAGCCTCGTCCCCGATTTTACCGGTGCCCTGCAATTTCCTACTGGCTACAAATCCTTAAATGCTGATGGTAATGCTCATGAAATAAACGGAAAAGCTGAACATTGTGAGGAAGACAAACCCCCAATCACTGTGGCTGATGACGAAACTAAGAATGATTTAGATAATAACGGAGATCTTAACCTCGATGGAGATGTAGCTCTTGATGAAAGCTTAGACTATGAACCTACTGATGAACTAATTAAACGTCTTGAAGATCAAGCAACCGTTGTAAATTCTGATTACAGTGAGAATTTAGGGACCGCCGACGATCCAGGAGTCTTTTTTATTGATGGCAATGTAAGATTGACCGGCCAGCAAAGTGAGGGGTATGGCATAATGGTCATTCGAAATACCGCAGATATGGAGTATGAAGATGAAGATGGTAATACGCTTGATATTCGGGGCAACTTTGAATTCAATGGTTTGGTCATTTTTGAAAATGCCGAACTTTTCGATGGTCGTGGAACCCCCACTATTAACGGATCAGTATTGGTTGGCGATACAGAAGGTGATCCCGATATTGATCTTGATCTCGGCGGTAACATTGAAATCAACTACGACTGTGATGGGGAAAAGTATGCTAAAGTAGCCGCTAATAACATCGTCGACCAAAATAAATACAACCGGGTAGTTACCTATGAAGATATCAGCAATTAACACTCTTAATTAAATTCAGCTAATATTTAACGATTCTAATCCGATGCGGAGGAACCTCTCCTCCGCATTTTTTATTTTAATGATGGACGGCGGCTTTGACTGAAAGGTCACTTTCTACATTACGGCACAATCATCTCTTAACCCTTGTTGACACGGCTAACAAAGACAATGAATAAAAATACACTGCTTATATGTCTGAGTGGAATATGCTTGTCTTTGTTACACTTTCAAAGCAATATAGCCTATGCCCAAAATGGCAACAACGACAATGAAATAAATATTAACGTTTCAGCAGAAGTTATAAGTACGGTCGAGATGATCACCATACAGTCCATGAATCTGTCGGGCGCAGAGGCTGAAAACGACCGTATTGAAATTGATCCCCAAAATAGTGCCAACGCCGGCAAAATGATTGCCATTGGTACTCCTAACTCCGATATACGCGTCAGCTACCTTGAACAGCGTGAACTCACCCACCGGCAGGGATCAGAAACCCTGCAGTTTAACTACCAGGTAGCCGGTAGCACCGAAGACGATCAATCTACGGCCGAGCTGCTGGATCGTGAAAACCGAGATTTTGAATTCAATGGAGAAGGTCGGTTTTACCTCTGGATCGGCGGCAATGTTGATATCTCAGCTGCCAATCCCGGCAATTACGAGGGCGAATTTACGGTAGATATCGAATATATCTGACGTCATGAAATACCTGTTATCTATATTTATTTCCCTTATAATGGCCGTTTCTGTCCAAGCGCAGGAAATCAATTTTGAAGCCTATGCCGATTATGGGCTCGAAATTATCAATAACCCCCGCGACCTTGATTTCAATGAAGTTGGTCCCTTAATAGCCAACGACAATACCTATTCATTGGACATTCACGAAGGAAATTTCACCATTATCGAAATTGTCGGCGTTAAATATTTGGATATATATATCGATGTTTCGGCCGATGAAAACCTTATCGGCAATAATTCTGGCGATGCTATCGATTTTACGCTAAAAGCGGCTTATAGTAACCAACTTGGAGATGTCACAGATCCCGCCAGCGTGGGACTCAAGTATGTTAATGTGGTAAATAATTCCTTTAACAAGCGAGTCCCTATCCTTGAACGGCAAAGCCAGCCTCCCAACCCACCTCCTACGCCCCCAACCGATGCAACCGATCTCGATCCCAAAACAGATTATTCTAACCCTTTGTACGAAACGTTTTATCTTTATTTGTATGGGGATATAACCGTGCCCTCAAACACCTCCGCCGATAACTATTCCGGGAATGTTACCATAACAGTTAGTTATGATTAACCACGCTCTACATAGATTATCTTGGCACGTTCTGGTTTTAACCAGCATGTTTATGCTAATCACGTCTCCCTCGGCGGCACAATTTATAGATCTGCAACTGGATATCGATCCCGAAATCACCGCTCAAACCGAGCAGCCGCTCGACTTTGGTACTATCACAACCAATAGCGGACGGAATATGATTGAATTGGGCAGCGTTAACATGGGTATTTTCAGCATTACAGCCCTTGAAAACCAGCTGTTGCTGGTCACCCTCGATAAACCTACCGAGCTCCGCCACAGCAACTCCGATATCAATGAGACCATTCCTCTGGAACTGTTTTCGCGGTACGGTTTCTCGGCACAAAACCATGAAGACTCCGAACCCCTGCCCGATGCCACCAGCACCATCCGAGTAGAACCCAATCCTGAACCCGGGCCCTGGAACTCTATCTATATTTTCATGTACGGCGCTGTAGATATAGGCGATGTCCCCGATGGCACCTACGACAACGAGATTACACTAAGCGTAGAGTATATTTGAATGGGTACAGGAGGACGAAGTTGAAAAATCTATCGTGGCCCATTTTACTTACCAGCCTTTATGGATCTCTCCACTCCATCCGCCAGCGGACTGCGGTCGAGATGACGTAAAAAA
>JBNJFP010000062.1:0-5400 GCA_051746985.1 Bacteroidota bacterium | reverse complement strand
TGTAATCGCCGCCGTCAGGGTCGTCTTCCCGTGGTCTACGTGACCTATCGTTCCTATGTTTACGTGTGGCTTGTTTCGCTGAAATGTCTCTTTTGCCATAATACTATTGATTAATGATGTTTAAGCTCGTTCTTCCAGAATTTCTTTTTCTACGTTATCAGGGACAATCTTATACTCAGCAAATTCCATCGTAGAAGTTGCACGTCCCTGTGTTAAAGATCGAAGATCAGTAGTGTAACCGAACATCTCTGACAGCGGTACTTTTGCTTTAACAACAGATCCTTCTTTGTTGTTATCCATTTTTCCAATAATACCTCTCCGTCCGTTAAGGTCACCAATTACATCCCCCATAAACTCTTCAGGAGTAATTACCTCAACATCCATAATGGGTTCCAAAATTTTTGGTGATGCCTTACGCGTTGAGTTTCTAAACGCCAACTTTGCACAAAGTTCGAAACTCACTTGATCCGAATCCACATCGTGGTAAGAACCATCATACAAGCGAACTCCAATATTTTGGACTGGATAATCAGCCTGTATTCCAGAATTCATTGCCTGTTTAAAACCTTTCTCTACAGACGGAATAAATTCTGTAGGGATATTACCACCAACAATCTCGTTGACAAACTTAAATCCTTCATCAACGGATACTCTTTTATCCTCTTCGTCAAATTCTTTAAAGTCTTCAAGCGGACCTATCTCAAACTCCATATCAGCAAACTTACCGCGACCACCAGATTGCTTTTTGTATGTTTCGCGATGCGTAATACTTGAAGTAATCGTTTCTCGGTAAGATACCTGAGGAGCTCCAACATTGGCCTCAACCTTGAACTCCCGCTTCAGACGATCAACAATAATTTCTAAGTGAAGCTCACCCATTCCGGCAATTACCGTCTGACCAGTATCCTCATCAGTATTTACCTGAAAGGTGGGATCCTCTTCAGCAAGTTTAATAAGCCCAGTAGTTAATTTCTCGGCATCAGCTTTTGACTTGGGCTCAACAGCCAACTTAATAACTGGCTCGGGAAAAGTAATCTCTTCGAGCAGGATGGGGTTATCAATATCACAAAATGAATCTCCCGTTCTTACCTGCTTAACGCCAACGGCCGCAGCAATATCACCGGCACGTACAATCTCAAGATCTTTCTTTTCATTGGCATGCATTTCAAGAATACGACCGATACGTTCTTTCTCACCCGTCGTAGCATTATATATATAAGAACCTTTTTCTAATTCCCCGGAATACACGCGGAAGAATGTCAATTTACCGACATAAGGATCCGTCATGATCTTAAAGGCCAGCGCTGAAAATGGCTCTTGCACACTTGGTTTACGCTCTAATTTATTATCATGATCATCAGGATCCTTACCCTGTATTGGAGGAATATCATAAGGGCTCGGCAAATATTTAATAACCTTATCAAGTACCGTCTGAACCCCTTTATTCTTAAGAGCAGAACCACACATTACAACCGTAATATCACGACTCAGTGTAGCCTCTCGGAGTGCATCTTCAATCTCTTCTTCGCTGATTTCTTCATCCATTAAATACTTCTCCATCAGCGTATCATTATGATCAGCAATAGATTCGATCATAACTTTCCGATACTCATCAGCCTTTTCCTGAAGATCTTCCGGAATATCAATTTCGTCATACTCCATTCCCAAAGTCTCCTCATCCCAAATAATACCTTTCATTTTGATGAGATCAACAACGCCTCGGAACGTATCCTCATTCCCGATCGGAATTTGAATTGGAATAGGATTAGCATTTAGCTTGTCGCGCATTTCTTCAACAACATTAAAGAAATCCGCGCCCACACGATCCATCTTATTCACAAAAGCCATGCGTGGGACATCATACTTATTGGCCTGTCGCCAGACAGTCTCGGACTGAGGTTGAACGGCTCCAACAGAATCGAAAACTCCAATCATCCCATCCAAAACACGAAGCGAACGCTCTACCTCAACAGTAAAGTCAACGTGACCTGGCGTATCAATAATATTAATTCGATGATCTTTCCAGATACAGTGCGTAGCAGCAGAAGTAATAGTAATACCACGCTCCTTCTCCTGATCCATCCAGTCCATCTGAGATGCACCATCGTGGGTTTCACCAATGCGGTGCGTAATGCCCGTATAATAAAGGATACGCTCCGTCATTGTTGTTTTGCCAGCATCTACGTGTGCCGCAATACCAATATTACGGGTCCGCTTGATGCGGTCTACAATTTTAGGGTCTGTCTTTGTCTTCGTCTCAGCCATTATTAATCAGTATCGTAAATCGTTTAAAATCTAAAGTGTGCAAATGCTTTGTTAGCCTCAGCCATACGGTGCACCTCATCCTTCTTCCGAACCGCTCCGCCCTCATTATTTGAGGCATCCAATAGCTCTCGCGACAAGCGTCGAGCCATTGATTTGTCGTTACGCCCCTTACTGGCCGTTATCAACCAACGCATTCCGAGCGCAGTGCCACGATCAGGCCGAACCTCAACAGGCACCTGGTATGTTGAACCACCCACACGTCGTGCGCGAACCTCAACCACTGGCGTAACATTACTGAGGGCCTCCTTAAAAACCTCCATACCCTCCTCACCAGTTTCCTCTTCAATTATTTCAAAAGCCTGATAGAGTATCTTTCGGGCAACATTCTTCTTGCCATCTCTCATCAGATTGTTAACGAAGCGCGTCACCAGCTTATCACCAAATACCGGATCTGGTTGAACATCGCGCTTATCTGCTGTCTTTCTTCTCATATTCTTATCGGTTTATTTCCTACTCAACAATTATCGAAACTAATTTGGCTTTTTAGTACCATACAGGCTTCGCCCCTGCTTACGATCTTCTACACCAGCAGTATCAAGTGTTCCCCTCACAATGTGATACCGAACACCAGGCAAATCCTTGACACGACCCCCACGAACAAGCACAATACTGTGCTCCTGCAGGTTGTGTCCCTCACCAGGGATATATGCAGTTACTTCATATCCATTAGTCAAACGCACACGAGCAACTTTACGCAAAGCCGAATTTGGCTTTTTGGGCGTAGTAGTATAAACTCGAACGCAGACTCCGCGTTTTTGCGGACAGTTTTCCAGGGCAGGCGCCGTAGTTTTACTCGGCTTGCTTTTTCTGCCTTTGCGAATAAGTTGTTGTATTGTAGGCACGATTTATAAACGCTTAATTGATTTTTGGGTCAAACAAGAGTTGCCAATGATAAGGATTTTACTACCAGCAATGCAAGAATAAATCATAATTAATTTCTTTTTTTCTCTCCATGGAACCTTAAGTTTATATTTGTCTCTGAATATGTCTTCAAAGACCTTGAAAGTGTAGTATAAAGTAATATATCAGTATAACTATTTTGAATTTAATTGATCTTCCTAACTTAAGTAAAAAACGTTTACAAGCACTATCTGAGAGTGGAATCGATAGTTTACTTGACCTGCTAAATTGGTTTCCTCATCGCTATTTAGATCGTACCACGGTACTCCCTATTCGACAAGTCCGGGGACAGGGCGAAGAGGTAACTGTGGTCGGGCGCATCAAGAAGATACAGCAGCAAGGTTACGGGAAGAAAAAGCGTCTCGAAGTTATACTTCAAGATGATACGGCATCCCTAAAAGGAGTATGGTTTAAGGGTGGCTATTATATTAAAAAGCAATTTAGTGAAGGCGATGCTATTGCTTTCTTCGGCAAAGCTAAAAAATATGGGCGATATATTTCCATGGCTCATCCCGAGTGGGATAAAATTAATGATGCCTCGGATGTAAATGAACTCAAACGGATTGTCCCTATCTATCCGAGCAATAAAGCATTTTCAAAGAGACGTATTACCAGCAAAATGATTCACCATTGGCAAGAGATTATCCTGAAACATGAGAAGCCCCCCGAGTTTTTGCCAGATCAGGTGCGAAAAGATCATCACCTACCTGCCCGGCACAAAGCTTATCGGATGATTCATTTACCGGAATCAGAAAAAGAATATAAACAGGCCTTTAAGCGTTTTAAGTTCGAGGAGCTTTTTCTGTTTGAGCTTAGTGTTGCCAAAACGAAGCATGAGATAATTAAACGTAACGAAGGCGCGGTCTTTGCCGATCTCAATAAGTACACCCAGCCTTTTTTCAATGAACATTTACCTTTCAAACTTACTGAAGGACAAAAATCAGCGTTGGCAGACATCAAAAAAGATGTACGCTCGGGCAAACAGATGAACCGACTCATTCAGGGCGATGTGGGCTCTGGGAAAACCATTGTGGCTATCGGAGCCATATTGATGGCGCTCGACAATGGCTTTCAAGCCACATTTATGGCTCCCACCGAAATTCTGGCTGAACAACACCATCGTACGCTATCTGACTTTCTGGATCCGCTTGGCATTAATATTCGATTGCTGGTGGGCAATCAAAAAACCAGTCTGCGTACTGATATTCTTACTGACATTGAAGGAGGTAACTGTGATATTGTTGTCGGTACTCATGCCGTCATTCAGGATGAAGTTAATTTTAATAACCTCGGATTGGCTGTGATTGATGAGCAACATCGGTTTGGTGTAAAACAGCGCGCCGAAATTCTTACCAAGGGCTCCCATCCCCATGTCTTGGTAATGTCAGCCACCCCCATTCCCCGATCACTGGCGATGACTTTATACAGTGATCTGGATATCTCTATTATTAAGGGATTGCCCGAGGGACGAAAACCCGTTAAAACGGCTGTCCGTCATCAAAGCAAGCACGATGACATTTATTCCTTTGTTGAGCAGGAAATCGAGGACGGTGGACAAGCTTATGTCGTCTATCCACTGGTGGAAGAATCGGAAAAGATAGATCTGAAGGATGCCACCGCAGGATACAAAAAGCTGCAAAAGCGATTTTCGGATTTTGAGGTAGGACTACTGCACGGGCAAATGAGACCCGAAGAAAAAGATGCAGTGATGCAGCAGTTTATCAACAATGAAATTCAACTGCTGGTTTCCACGACGGTCATTGAGGTGGGCGTTGACGTGCCAAACGCCAGTATCATGATTGTGGAACACGCCGAGCGGTTCGGACTTTCGCAACTTCATCAGCTGCGGGGACGCATTGGCCGTGGCAAACGTCAAAGCTACTGCATCTTAATTCACGGACAAAAAGTAAGCAAAGAAGGTAAGTTCCGCCTGCAAAAGATGGCGCAAACCAACGATGGCTTTGAAATTGCCGAGGCCGATCTGGAACTGCGCGGACCGGGAGATTTCTTGGGGACTAAACAAAGTGGTTTGCCTGAATTTCAGGTTGCCGATATCGTCGAGGATCAATGGATTTTAGAGCAAGCGAAATCCTCAGCCTGGACTATTATGAATGATGATCTTGATCTAACAAAGCAGGAACATCAGGAGCTCAAAAAAGTTTTTACTCCCTATTA
>JBNJFP010000061.1:2389-5640 GCA_051746985.1 Bacteroidota bacterium | reverse complement strand
TGAATTTTTTTCAAGTTTAGACAAAGATCCTGAACTGAATTCAGGATGAGATGGTGGGTCTTGCAAGTCCCTTCCCCTCGTTAAAATGGGTAAGGCAGGTTCTTTATCTTAATTCCACATTTACAATTCTAAGTTTCCTTAATCCCGCATCAGCTTTTTGTACTGCACGCGTTCGGGATGGTATTTCGAGCCCAGTCGTTTTTCGCGGTTTTCTTCGTACTCCGAGTAGTTGCCCTCAAACCAATACACCTGACTGTTGCCCTCAAAAGCCAGCATGTGCGTGGCAATACGATCCAAAAACCAGCGATCGTGAGAGATAACCACCGCGCAGCCAGCAAAATCGAGCAGGGCTTCTTCCAGCGCCCGCAGAGTATGGACGTCCAGATCGTTGGTCGGCTCATCAAGCAACAGTACATTGGATTCCTGCTTGAGCATTTTGGCCAGATGCACGCGGTTACGTTCACCGCCCGAAATTTCGCTGCAGCGTTTCTGCTGATCGGTGCCGCTGAAATTAAATCGAGCCGTATAAGCACGCGAATTCATCTCTTTGCTGCCCAATTTAACCGTATCTTTGCCGCCCGAAATTTCCTCCCAAATGGTTTTTTCGGGATCAAGTGGACGTTTTTGATTTACGTAGCCAAGCTCAACGCTTTTGCCTATTTCTATGCTTCCGCTGTCGGGCTGTTCTTCTCCGGTAATCATCTTAAAGAGCGTTGATTTTCCCGCCCCGTTGGGACCAATGATACCTACAATGCCACCCGGTGGCAGGTTGAAGTTCATCTCCTCAATGAGCAGTCGATCATCATAGCCCTTGGATACCTCATTAGCCTCAATCACCTTATCGCCCAGACGCGGACCGGCAGGGATAAAAATCTCCATCTCCTCGCGCTGCTTTTTGCGTTCCTCACTAAGCAGTTCCTCGTACTTGCTAATGCGGGCCTTACTCTTTGAGCGCTTGCCCTTGGGATTTTGGCGAATCCATTCCAGTTCCTGCTGCAGTGTTTTCTGTCGCTTCGATTCCTGTTTCTCTTCCTGGGCCAGTCGCTTCTGTTTTTGATCCAGCCACGAGCTGTAGTTGCCTTCAAACGGAATACCTTCCCCGCGGTCGAGCTCCAGAATCCATCCCGCTACATTATCAAGGAAATAGCGGTCGTGCGTTACAGCGATGACCGTACCCTCGTAGCGATCCAGGTGCTGCTCGAGCCAGGCTACCGATTCGGCGTCGAGGTGATTGGTGGGCTCGTCGAGTAAAAGCACATCTGGCTTTTGAAGCAGTAATCGGCAGAGGGCGACCCGGCGCGCCTCTCCTCCCGAAAGCACTTCCACGGATGTATCGCCGGGCGGGGTGCGCAGGGCATCCATCGCCTGTTCCAGCTTGCTGTCGAGATCCCAGGCGCCGAGTCTGTCAATCTTGTCTTGTAGTTTTTCCTGCTTTTCGATCAGTTTTTCAAAGTCGGCGTCCGGATCCCCAAAAGCGGCATTTACTTCCTCGTATTCGGCCAGCAGGTCGATCTGATCCTGTACCCCTTCTTCCACAATATCCTTTACGGTTTTATTAGGATCGAGGGCAGGCTCCTGCGGTAGCATCCCAAAGGTAATGCCTTTGTTTCGCGAAATCTTACCTTGGTACTCCTCGTCATGGCCGGCAATAATATTCAGCAGGGTACTTTTGCCGGAGCCGTTATTGCCGAGCACGCCAATTTTGGCACCGTGAAAAAAGGAGAGGTAAATATCTTTGAGAACGTAGTTGTTGGGCTTGTACACTTTACTTACGCCCTCCATCGAGAAAATGACTTTTTGATCGCTCACGAGACTTGAATTAAGAATTAGGATTTATCAATGAGGAATGTGGAGATATTTGAACAAGCGATTAATATAAGGATTTTGAGGGGGGGAGTTAACAGCGAAAATTGCACTAAAAAATGCTGTTGGCGGATCTATCAACTTGTTGGCTACGAAATTGTGAGACTGTCTGGAAACTTGGGTTGCATAAACCAACCTTTTCAATCCTCCTGTCCTCCTTCTCCAAGGAGGAACTCGATATCTCTAAAAATACTTAAGCATCCATTTGAGAGGTTTTAAAAGTCCTTCTCACTCCTACACTAAAGTTTCGGAGTACGAGTGGAGAAGAGGGATTTAGGGAGATTGAGTTAACCTTGATCAATTAGGTGTTAATTTTAAAAAAATTGAGTTTTATACAGTTTCTCAAAGAGATGAAGATAGTAAAAACTTATTTTAGACAATGTAATGTCCATTTTTTGTCACCAATGGAGTAGTGTACCTTTTGTCTTGACACAAAAGGTACGAAAAAGTCAAGGCTAAGAATTTTGAACCCACTACGAACTTCCGGCTAGAGTATTTCGATGGTCCTTTGGCTATTGTATCAGTTCACAAAATATTTACCGGTACGAAATACTCTGTTTCGCCTACTGTTCTTCGTTCATAATTTTAGGCCGATGCACTGAAAAACAGCATCATTCATTTTTTGCCTTGTGTGCTCGGGGTCTGGGGAGAATCGCGGGAAAGATTAATTTAGAATAAGTACTAATGTGGAAAAGCTATTCTGGCTTTAAAACTTTAGTTAGCACAAAATCTACGATTCCCCCAGCACTTTTTTCAACTATTGGTGACAAAAAATAGTCACCAATAGTTTGTTTTGGAAAGTACTTAATTTCGGATACGCTCCGTTAATCCTTTTAAAAAGTAGCGCAGGATTTGATCTCCGCATTCGCGATAATTTTTGTGCCCCTTACGGCGGAATAATGCACTCATCTCGTGTTTGGAAATAGAAAAGCCGCCCCGTTCCAATATTTGGTGCATATCTTTTTCTCGCAGTTTAAAGGCCACACGAAGTTTTTTGAGCACCATGTTATTAGTAACCGGCGTTTTGATAGGACGCGGTGGATGCTTTTTGTCCTTGCCACGCTTGTAATAGATCAACCCGTCAAGAAAATGAGCCATCAGGGTATGACTGCAATCTTCTTCTTTTTCATTTTCCGGCAGATTTTGGCTTTTAAAGATAGATGCCACTTCGCCGCGCTCAGGTTTGTATCCCCGTAGTTTAAGGATATGAGCAATTTCACTGTCATTGATATCCAGCATGTAGCGCAGGCTTTGTATGATGTCGTCGTTTCTCATGGAATGGGGAACACGTAGGGTTAAGATTCATGTGGCTCAAGGTAAGACTTTGTATCGGCATATCGAATTCGAGCTGAATACGATTACCCACCCCATCAATTCGGCTAAAAACC
>JBNJFP010000061.1:0-2289 GCA_051746985.1 Bacteroidota bacterium | reverse complement strand
TTATGCGCTTAGCTTTTTTGGTATTCGTAACTATCTTTACTTTTTCATATTCATCACAAGCCCAACAGGTACAGACATCACTGATGGGAGGGGCACACAAAGTTGACTTTCAAACGTTTTTGGTCCACCCGCTCGATAACAACGGCAACTTTACCTTTACCAATCTGGCCTTTTTTCAGCGCTATCAGCAAGCCGAAGATCAGCCATTCGATGAGCTGGGCGTGCAGGGAGCTGTCTTTTGGAATATGACAAAGAGTTTGGGTATAGGGCCGGGACTCTATTACAATAATCCCAAAGGATTTATGCCTAAGGTGATGCTCCAAACCCATCACCAATTAGGTCCTCTGACCCTGATTACCAATCCTGCTGTTTATTATCACGAAGATGGATTTTCTGGTGGCGAATTTTTTGGTCAGGCTACTTTTATGCAGCAGTTAGGCAATAAGCTGTCCCTGTTTGTGCAAGCGAACGCCCTTACCACCTGGGATCGGTTTGAAGATCACGGTCGCAGTTATGTGCAGTTTCGTGCCGGCCCCCGCTTTGACAAAGGATACCAGCTGGGGATAGCATACGACAGGGACTGGTATGGACCGCAAAAGATAAAACAGGGCAGTTTAGGATTTTTTATCGAACAGTGGTTTTAATACAGAGAAAAGGGTTATGAATTTTCGAAAATTATTATTAATAATGGTTGCTGGCTTTTTGAAATTGATCCTATAACTAACTTTTAAAGAATATGTCCCAATCTACAGATGGTTCGGCAAGTAATTCAAAGGTTATAATGCTTTCGGCTATTGCAGCCCTTGGTGGATTTTTGTTTGGCTTTGATAGTGGCGTAATCAATGGAACGGTAGATGCCCTGCAGTTGGCTTTTGACTCTGATGCCGTGGGGACGGGTTTTAATGTGGCTTCGATGTTGTTGGGATGTGCGGCGGGGGCCTTTTTTGCGGGATCGCTGGCCGACAAGTTTGGTCGCAAGCCCATGCTGATATCTACGGCAATAGCGTTTATTATCAGTGCCTGGGGATCGGGTGCTGCGGGCAGTTCGGCATCATTTGTGGTTTTTAGAATTCTCGGCGGCCTTGCCGTGGGTGGAGCCAGTGTTCTTGCCCCGGCTTACATTAGTGAAATCGCCCCTCCCAAGATCAGGGGACGCTTAACCTCGTTGCAACAGCTGATGATTGTGATCGGTTTGCTGGGTGCCTTTTTAAGCAATTATGTGATAGCCGATTTAGCCGGGGGATCAACGGAAACCCTGTGGGCAGGATTTGGCGCTTATCAGTGGATGTTTTGGGTAGAGATTATTCCGGCTGCTATTTTCTTGATGGCGCTATTTGCCATACCCGAGTCGCCCCGGTATTTGGTGGCTGCCGGTATGTACGACAAAGCCAAGGATATTCTTTCCGAGCTGACCAATCCGGAAAAAGCATCTGAGATGATCGAAGAAATTAAAGTCACGGTATTCCGAAAGCGAAAGCCCAGGCTTTCGGATGTCATCATGGAAAAGACAGGTCGCGTTCACCCGATTGTGTGGGTCGGCATTGCTCTGGCTATCCTGCAGCAGTTTACAGGTATTAACGTGGTATTTTACTACGGTTCGGTACTTTGGCAAGCGGCCGGCTTCACCGAGGGCGATGCCCTATTTACCAACGTCATCAATGGAACGGTAAATATCGCCTTTACCTTGTTGGCAATTTACCTAATTGATAAAGTGGGACGAAAGCCATTACTCAAGATTGGAGCACTGGGACAAGCTGTGACCCTGGGAGCCATGGCCTTTATTTTTACAACGGGCGATTTATCAGCGGCTGGGGAACTGCAGCTCAACGAAACACAAGGCGTTTGGGCACTCTTGGCTGCTAATGCTTACATTGCCTTTTTTGCTACTACCTGGGGACCCATTATGTGGGTGATGCTGGGCGAAATGTTTCCCAATAAATTCCGCGGGGCAGCGCTGGCTATTTGTGGATTGCTGCACTGGCTTTCAAATTTTGCCATTACCTTGACCTTCCCCATACTGCTCACAAATATAGGCCTTGGCCTTTCTTACGGCATTTATGCAGGATTCGGATTCGTCGCCTATTTTGTGGTTAAGAACTATGTTGATGAAACCATGGGTAAATCGCTTGAAGAGATGTCGCAAGAGCAGGACGAAATAGAAGAGGAAATCGCAACGGCCTAATAGTAAATTTGGGATATGCAAAGGGAGCGCGGACAGGTTGTCCGCGCTCCCTTTTTTAGTTATGAGAATGAATTCCCGCGCTGGTAGTCGAACACGCTCAAGAGGGG
>JBNJFP010000060.1:0-5868 GCA_051746985.1 Bacteroidota bacterium | reverse complement strand
CCTCGCCCAGCCTTGCCGGTTTTTGGCTTTTTAGCTCTCCGTTCATTATTTAACAAATCAACATTACTTCGTGCGCACCTTATGCGCAATGTCGTTAGGTTCCCTCCCACTTTTGCTAATTTCTGACTCAATTAATTGCTTTCAAGCTCGTTTTTAATCAACTTAAGTCTGTAATTGCAAAACAAATTTTTTGTCATGGAAAAGACATTAATCAACGAGCTTTCACAGCTCAATAAAAATGAAAAGTTGCTTCTGGTTGAAGCCTTATGGGATTCTATCGCGTCTGACCCCGAAGAAGTTGATGTCCCTGATCATCACAAATCTATTTTGGAGCAACGTCTCAAGACCTTAGCAGAAGACAAAAAGAATGGAACTTCGTGGAAAGAAGTTCGTCAAAAGTATCTTTAAGTCGCTGTGCCCAAAACGTTAATACTTACCGAAAACGCGCAGCAAGATTTAGATGGTGCTTACCAGTGGTATCAAGAGCAAAATCATGGATTGGGTGAGGAGTTCATTCGCTGCGTTGATGCAAAGCTTTCAGAAATTAGCCGTCATCCTTTTCATCACCAGGTCGTTTTTAAAGACAGAGTTCATCGAGCTTTAACCAACCGTTTTCCCTTTTCTATCTATTTCGTCAATGAAGAAGAAATAATTACGGTCTTTGCAATTTTACATCAAAGAAGAAGTCCAGAGTCTTGGAAAACAAGAACCGAGTAATCGGGAAACCTAACCCGCGCATTAAGCGGACACACCTCGCCAATTCTTTGCCGCTCTTGGTTTTAAAGCTCATCTTTCGTTAGTTGCTAATTCAATATTCATTCGCGTGCAGCTTATGCGCAATGAACTGTGTTTAAAGTCAAGCAACCAATGCCTTTTTTTCGTTGAACGCTTCGCACCTCTTCCCAACGGCAAAAGCTTGTCGCAACAGTTTGTGGGCAATAGCTACCTTAATCACTTTTTCTGGTTTTCCTCTTTTCTTCAATCGATCATACATTTTCTTGCAGGCCGGATTACTACGTTTTGCGGACCAGCTGCACATATATAGTAGCTTTCGAAGTTGCGGGCAGCCCAACTTGCTAATACTTCCGCGTCCTTTCACCGATGAACCAGATTCCCAGATCCGGGGGCAAATACCCACGTAGCTGGCCAGTTTTCTGGCGCTATCAAAGCGACGGAATCCATCGGTAATTGTTACCAGTTCAATAGCTGTTTTTTGGCCAATGCCAGGTATCGTTAAAAGCGCTTCCATAACCTCCTCGTAATGCTCCTCAGCCAACGCTTCCATACGTTTATCAATACGGGTAATATTATCTTCTAACTGCTTTTGCATCTTCCTGTTCAGCTCATTCACCATGGGCTCAATTTCTTTATTTTGGGTAAATGCTTCGGCCTGTCCGGTGAGAATGGCTTTCTGCCGCAGTAGCCCTTCCCGCATGCTCATTAGCTTTTTAAGGCCTTGTCGGGCTTCAGAGGGCGGCCGCCACAGGTCCGGTTGTTGATCAATGCCATATTGGGCAAGTAAGGCGGCATCTTTGGCGTCTGTTTTCGTTCGGGTTAGCTTCATCTGTCCGTAACGCCGGATAACCAGTGGATTCAGGACACTAATTTTTATGTCCTGCTCATATAAATAACTGGCCAACCCCAGATAATTGTATAGACTTGGGACATCCTTTACAGGCGTTCGGAGAGATGGTTTACACTTCTAATTTCAACAATTTTGGGTACCCTTTGACTAAAAAGGAGGTCAGGTGCCCTGGAAAACGCAGCAAACAACCATGCAACTACGAGCCGAATTTGTACAATTGGCAGATCAACCAGATGCAAATATAAGCCAGTTGTGTCGTCGCTTTGGCATTAGTCGACCAACGGGATACAAATGGCTACGCCGGTGGCGCCAAGAGGGGAAGGCCGGGCTAGCCAATCGTTGTCGGCGGCCCCACCACTCTCCGAATAAAACCCCGGAGCACATCGAAGCAATCATTGTCCAGACGCGCAAGCGATTCCCCGGCTGGGGCGGGCGTAAACTGCACCGCTGGATTCGTAACAAAATTGATGATGGTACTTTTGGGCTTTCGGCCGAGCAACTACCGGTCCCGTCGACTATTACGCGTATTCTCGATCGCCACAACCTGTTGGGCGGCCCCTCGGAGACAAGACGCAACAAAACATATAAGCGTTTTGAACGAGATCGCCCGAATCAACTCTGGCAGCTAGACTTTAAAGGGGAGTTTCCGCTGACAGGCGGCCAGCTATGTTATCCACTCACGCTGGTTGATGACCACTCTCGGTTTTGTATCTTGCTGGAAGCTTGCCGTAACCAACAGCGAAAAACCGTACAACAACTCTTGGAGGTCGCCTTCGGTCGGTATGGCCTTCCGAAGGCGATTCTCCTCGATAATGGCCCGCCATGGGGAGCCGGGCTCGGTTGGAGAGCGGACGGGCCATATTATACCGGCCTGACCGCTTGGCTTATGCTACTAGGGATTACCGTAATTTATGCACGGCCGGGACAACCGCAGACAAAGGGAAAGAACGAACGCTTTAATGGAACCTTGGAAGCAGAGCTGTTGGGGTGGCGGCAATTTTCCGGGTGGCCGGAAGTCGACCAGAGTTTTACCCGTTGGCGGCGAATATACAATACCGAGCGTCCCCACGAGGCCCTGGACATGGACATCCCGGCCCGGCATTTCCAGCCCAGCCCCATAGATATGCCCGACACGTTACCAGAGGTTACCTACGGGCCCGCCGATGAACAACGGAAAGTAGATACAGATGGAAGAATAAGCTTCCAGGGCGACGATTATCGCGTAGGCAAAGCCTTCGGCGGGTATCCGGTGGCTCTTCGGCCGAATGGTCAGCCCGAGGAGTGGAACGTATATTTTTGCCATCAACACATCCGAACCATACATTTAACGAACTAATGTGTAAACCATCTCCCAAAACAGGTGTTAACCATGTCCCAAGTCTATACAATAATAAGGGCCGGAGGCTTCCATAATAACATGGACCTGCTCATCGATTATCCAATCTTTAAATGCTTTCCATCCGTTGTGGTTGTTAGTAAACCGTCTATCTAGTTGGCGTTGCCAGCAATAGCAATCAAACCATTCTTTGGAAATATCTATACCAATAGTGTTCATCACTTTTTATATTTTATTTGAAGTGAAGAAGGTTTCCGTGTCCAAATCCATCCTGCATACTGGCTCGAGGCCTACTGAACTGTCCGTGGTTACACGGTGGTGGCAAATGGGCAGGGCAATCATTGCGCTCGAGCTCTATGGCTCAATGTCGTCTTACTGGTTCCCTGCCCGCCACCAACCTTCGGTTTGACCGAATGTCTGCTAATCAAGAATATCAGACAATACCAAGTGCCTTAAACATAGGATGTCGTTATATGGCTTACTTAAAAATTAATTCTGCTCGATTCATATAACACTCGTTATTTGTATTATATTTAGATGAATAGCATTGGTGTTATGCCAATGTTGGCATGCATTAAACAAAACATAAGCAAACAATTAAAAAGGGTCTTATGAAAATACAGTTCAATACTGATAATAACATAGAGGGTACAGAAATGCTGGAAACGTTTGTATCTAAAAAGATTAGAAGTGGATTAAAACACTTCGTTGACAATGTTTCTCGCATTGAAGTCCATCTTTCAGACCAGAATGCTGATAAAGGAGGTACAGATGATATACAATGTAAGATAGAAGCAAGGGTAGAAGGTATACAACCTGTGATTGTGGTAAGTAAAAGTGGTTCAAAAGAGAAGGCCCTTATTGATGCTATTGACAAAATGAAGGCAAGATTGGGCACCATAATGGGAAAAATGAAAGATAAATAACGACACGCCAACAAAACCTATAACCAATAGCACCTTGGGGGACGCTTCTGCTCATAGCCAAATCGTTAGCCGTATTTATACTATCATGAAATATATTCCCATTCTATTACTAATCTCAATATTGTGTAGTTGTGATAATACACTGCACCCTGAAATTATCTCAGTTGATGGGAAAAAATGTTTCTGGTGCCACAGATCCGATTATTAACTCATCCTGAGTTGTTGACTCCATTAGATTCTCTAATGGCTAGTTTTTCATCAAAAGCTAAGACTATCGAATTTGTTGGTACACTTTATATAACATTAACCGTTGAAAAAATGGAAAAGTGATTGAACCTAAAGTTATAAAAGGATAAAATGAACAGATTAATAAAATTGTAGAAGGAATTGTTAAAACAGCGAAGTTTAAGCCTGGAACTCAAAAAGGAAAACCAGTTGCCATAAAATATGGATTTCCTTAAAGGTCAACTTGGTAAATACGCCTAACCCCTTTAAAAAGGGAAATGTCAATCGGACACGCCTCGCCTGGTATTGCCACCTTCTGGCTTTTTATCTCATCGTTCATTATTTAACTAATCAACATTCATTTGCGTGCAGCTTATGCGCAATGTCCTTATATGGCTTAATTCTTTAACAATCAAAAACGATGAAAAACATACTCATTCTTCTGTTAGTACTGACTTTCAACGTCGGATTTGCCCAAGAAAATAACCTTCCTATTATTGATATTCATCTTCATGCTTATGATGCAATTCCACCTGGCATATCTGCATCATGGACTGGGGAAAAAGAAGCACAGATATTAAAGTCGCCAGAGGATGCAGCAAAGCATCTGCAGCAGGTTTTATCGCAAATGAATGAAAATAATATTGTTTTAGCCCTTACCAGCAGTACCTCATTAAATGCCATAAAAACATGGAAGCAAGCCAGACCGGATGCTTTTATAGGCGGTATTCAAACAAACGATAAGGGTATGCCCATTGTCAGCCCTGATTCTTTAAAAATACTCAAGAATAATGGTTTCATCGAAGTATTTGGGGAGTTGGGCTTCCAATATTTTGGTATCAGTCCAGATGATCCACGAATTGATCCCTACTATAAAACCGCCGAAGAAAATAATATACCTGTTTGTCTCCACACTGGATTGGGGCCTCCAGGGGGTCCTCATACCTTTGCACCTAAATTTAGGACAACGCTTGGTAAACCAACCCTGTTTGAGCCTGTTTTAGTGAAATATCCAAAACTAAAAGCTTTTCTTGCTCATGCAGGGTGGCCATATATATCAGAAACAATTGCGATGATGTATATATATCCCGAACTATATGTAGATATAGGAGTTCTTTCTTGGGCACTTCCTCGGAATGCATATTATTCTGCACTAAAAGAATTGATGGATGCAGGTTTTGGGAAGAGAATTATGTTTGGGACGGATCAAATGACCTGGCCTGATGCCATTGATCTTGCCATCGAAACAGTACGGAATACCCCATTCTTGTCGGAAGCAGAAAAGAGGGATATCCTTTACAATAATGCAGCCCGATTTCTTGAATTACGTGATGAAACTATTGCCAAACATCATCGATAGATAAAAATCTTAATTCTCGCCCTATAACCCGCGAATTAAGTGGGACGTGCCTCGCCATTGCCTGCGGGTTTTGGGTTATTCAATTTCTGTAGTACATTTTGTTTTAAAATCAACGCTGGCCTGCACGCAGCTTATGCGCAAGGTCATTATAGGTCTTAGCTTATAGTAAAAATGATTGATAAGAAAATATTCAAGTAGAGAAGGAGAGTTAAATATGACTACCACTAATAACAAGAACCACCAGTAAAACGATAATCAGCATTATTGAAAAGGTAGTTCAGGAAGATCAGATCTATTGCCGGCAATCCAGCTTGTTACCTCCTCAAAAATTGATCTATATGGATGTACTGCTGCCCAGTCATCCTTTGTGGGTTCAATATACTGTTCCCTTTGCTGCTCTCTCATGCTTTTTAAGCCTTCAATCATTTGCTCTTTT
>JBNJFP010000059.1:2233-5922 GCA_051746985.1 Bacteroidota bacterium | reverse complement strand
AGCTTTTTCACGCAGTTCAAGATGTAAAGGATCGCCGAGCATTCCTCGTATGGTGGTGATGCCATTCGCCAAATAGAGAAAAAGCACATCCTGTATATACTCCTGATCTGCGTCGCCCGAAGGAATATGAGCATGCATTTCAGAAAGGCCGGGCATTAAATATCTTTCATCGCCGTCAATTACTTCAGCATTTTCTGATTCATACTGTTCTTCTCCCGTAATTTTTACAATACGATCATCTTTAATAAATACTGTCCGATTTTGCTGAATTTCCTCATCATTCATGGAGATAACATGAACGTTCTCTATAACTTTATCGGCTTTAATAGTTTCATTTGAGCTACAGCCGATGAGTAATCCCATCAGACAAAGGATGAATATATATTTATGCATAATGCCTTGGCTTATTTTATTGATTACAGACCTTTTTAATCTTCAACAAATATTGGATATAAAACAAATATACGAGTCAAGGCAGGAGAAGGATTTTATTTCCAATCCAAACAAATATTTAGTCCCATTTTGTGAGTGATCAACAGCGGTTAGTTGAAGCTATTAGAACTTCAAAATCCACTCATAAAATGCTAATACTGAAAGTGATTGTGCCATGGCTGTTATCCTATTTTATTAATGATATTTTGCACCTGTTCAATTTCATCTTTGTTTACGGTGTGTCCCATGCCCACGTAGATTTTCTTTGTGACATCAGCTCCCAGATTTTTTAAGACTTCTTCTGTCAGATCTACGCGCTCCTGAGGAATATGGGGATCACGGTCACTGCATCCTAAAAACACGGGAGTTTGCTTCAACGATCCCTGGTAATTTTCCGGATCGACCTCTTCCCCAATAAGTCCGCCGCTGAATCCGACAATTCCTCCAAAACGCTGCGGATGACGAGCCGCAAATTCAGTCGTCAGGCAGGCGCCTTGTGAAAATCCGAGCAGCACAATTTTTTCTGTTGGGATGTCCGCCTCATTCAGTTCTGTAATCTGATCAAAAATTGCCTGCAGGCCACTTTGAATACCCGGCTGATTCATCTCTTTGGGTGCTAAAAACGAACGTGGATACCACGTATGTCTTTTGGCCTGTATTGCCCGGTAGTGGATGTCATTGCCTTCAAACTCATCAGCAAACATCATCATGCTTTGGGCGGATGCACCGCGCCCGTGAATAAAAATCATGGCTAATTTAGCGTCATTAATATCAGCACCACCGGTTACTACTTGTTGATTTTGATGTGGGCCGTTGAATGGTTTTTTGGGATCAACTCTAAAAAGGGACATAGGATATTATTTGGTAGTGCGTATTAATTTGAATAAAGAGTTCTTCCTTGGAGAAGGAAGTCAGAAGGATTGAATATAATAGTTTATCAATCTCCCTAAATCCCTCTTGTCTAAGAGGGACCTTTTTGACCAACTGTAGGATCAGGGTCTGGTATAAAGATTTATGATTGCAGATGCTGCTCCCCCCTGGCGGACAGCATGACACCTAATTTTTAAATTTTAATAGTAGGCAGCGCGGCTTCTATTTGTTCTCTTTTGGATTCATGCCACGGAGTTAATTCCAGTTTTTCAGCTTGATCTTTTGACTTATCAGTATTCACGAAATACCCAGGGCCATTAGTTGCCATCTCAAATAGAATGCCACCTGGAATTCTGTAATACACCGATTTGAAAAAGTGCCGGTCGATAATTTCGGTGGGACGTAATCCCCTTCGGATGACCTCAAAACGCATGTTCGTTAGGTCTTCTTCATCCTCGCTTTGGAAAGCCACGTGGTGGACGATTCCCGCCCCGTTTTCTCCCGTCTGAGAATCCACCTTCTCAATAATAAGACTATGCCCCAGCTTGCTTTCGGTTCTATATAATGTAAGGTTACCTTCCGTTTCCGCTTTCTCAAAGCCCAAAATTGAAGTAAGTATTTCCTCCGTTTCTTCCACCTGATCCAATTTGAGCGTGGTACTCCAAAACCCTTGAACCTGATGTTTTTCGGGAACCGGAGATTGTTCCCAGCTTTGTAGCTCATCCGGATAGTCAAACACCAAATGCAGCTGTAGCCCATCGGGATCTTTGAACGAAATATGTGTTTTCCCAAACCGAGCAAAAGGTTCACTGTGCGGAATGTTTTGCTCATCCAGGCGCCTTTGCCAGTATTCCAGGGAATCTTCTGGAACGGCCAGCGAAACTTCCGTCGCTTCTCCCGAGCCGGGACTACCCTGCCGGGCTCGCGGCCAGGGAAAAAAGGTCAGGCTGGAACCAGGTCTGCCATCCGCATTGGCATAGAATAGGTGATACTTCGTAGGATCATCTTGGTTGACCGTCTTTTTGACCATTCGCATGCCGAGCTTTTTGACATAAAAGTCATAATTATCCTGGGGATCGCTGGCGATAACAGAAATATGATGGAGTCCTCTGTGATGCGACATAATTTTAATTGTTTAATGGTGGAAGTTCTTCTTCGATGGTTGCTCGTTCATGCTCCAGCCAATCGGGCAGTTTTAGGGATGACCCAAGGTCATCAAGCTTTTCATCACGGGTAAATCCAGGCGGATCAGTTGCAATCTCAAATAGAATCCCGCCCGGCTCATGAAAATATACCGATTTGAAATAATCGCGGTCTTTAACCTCGGTTAGATAGTACCCTTTATTGAGCAATTGTTTGCGAAGGGATTGTTGCTCGGCCTCATCCTCCACGCGAAAGGCAATGTGATGCACCGTCCCTTTGCCGGGACGTCCGTTAAGATCGAACCCATCAATAATTTCGACAGTCGCACCAAAATCGGCGTCCGATTCATACAGGAACCGATTTTCAAACTGATTGGTCAGTTCGAAGCCGAGATCTTCTTCCAATAGCCGTCCGGCGCCTGAATAATTTTCTTCGCCCAAGGTCGCACCATGTATCCCGCGAATAGCGTGCTGCTGTGGAATGGGACCACCCGACCATCCGTCAAAGCTGTTGGCTTTGGGATCAAAAACAAGTTCCAGGTGCAAGCCGTCGGGATCTTGTAGCCCTATCACCTCTTTGCCAAAACGAGAAAAGGGTTCTTCAATATCAAGGCTGTGTTCTCGAAGATGATCCAGCCAAAATGCTTTTGAACCGGTTGGTACGGAAAATGAAACCGCTACAACCTGTCCGCGATCCGGCTCTCCATCTTGCAAATGTTCCCATGGGAAAAATGTGAGAATAGAGCCGGGGTTTCCGGTTTCATCCCCATAGTATAAATGATATACCGAAGGATCATCAAAGTTGACGGTCTTTTTGACGAGTCGGAGTCCCAGTACCTCGGTATAAAATCGATGGTTTTCTTTGGGGTTGCCGGCTACCGCCGTGATATGATGAATGCCTTTACTGTGTGACATAAATTGCTAACTCAATCTTTGGTTATAAAATCGTGTATACAAGATACCGGATACAGCATAAAAATCTATATAGCTAATTCAGTGAATTAAAGTATGATTTTTTTATTGAGTTCCTCCTTGGAGAAGGAGGGCAGGAGGATTGAATCTGTAGGTTTCACGAAAGTAGTTATAAGCCTTTTTAAATAATTAATCTCCCTGAATCCCTCTTTTCTAAGAGGGACTTTTACGTTACTCAGCAGCTACTTTTGTGGATTCGTTCATAAACGGGTAGTCGGTATAGCCTTTTTGATCCCCGCCATAAAAGGTGCTTTGATCCGGCTCGTTGAGATC
>JBNJFP010000059.1:0-2133 GCA_051746985.1 Bacteroidota bacterium | reverse complement strand
TTGTCGAGATCACTGACATCACTCATCGACTCCATCAGGTGGACAAAAGCCAGGTTGAAATCATTAAGCTTTTCCAGCACATAGCTAAAGGTTTCTTTGGGATTGGAATCGCTGATGCCCTGGTTACGTCCGGCGGGAGAAAATCGAATGCCCGTTTTCTCGGCGCCGATTGCATCGGCAACGGCTTCTACCACTTCGATGGCAAAACGCGCTCTGTTTTCAAGATTGCCGCCGTATTGATCATCGCGTTTGTTGGTTCCGTCCTTCAAAAACTGATCAATGAGGTAACCGTTGGCACCGTGAATTTCCACGCCATCAAAACCAGCTTTTATGGCATTTCGTGCAGCTTGTGCATAGTCCTCGATGATGCCCGGAATCTCATTGGTTTCGAGGGCGCGCGGGGTCACAAAGTCTTTCATACCATCGGCCGTGAAAATTTGTCCCTCGGGCTTAACCGCAGAAGGTGCCACCGGAGGTTCACCGTCGTGATAGTGGGGATGGGAAACGCGTCCCACATGCCAAATCTGGGCAAATATTTTCCCATCTTCCTCATGGACGGCCTTTGTTATTTTCCTCCATCCTTCAACCTGCTCAACGGTATGGATGCCGGGTGTCCACGGGTAGCCGATACCCTGCTGGGAGATCTGTGTTCCTTCAGAGATGATGAGTCCCGCTGACGATCGCTGGCGGTAGTATTTGGCCATCAAATCGGTGGGCACGTTTCCTTCGCCGGCCCGGCTGCGCGTCATGGGTGCCATTACCATACGGTTGGCTAACTCCATTCCGGATAAATTGTATTTGGTCAACAGTGGTTGCTTGCTCATAATGTGACTTTGTTAGGTTTAATAATTCCTTTAATTCGAATATTAATTTAATATCAAACTATTTAATAACAAAATAGATAGTATTTATACTTCTTATTGATTTCACTAAACATCAGAAGTCCTTATTCTATTCCCTTGTTGCTGCAAAAAATTGTAGCTTATGACAGCAGAAATGGATTTTAAATTCGAAAATCAGTTGTTACTATGGGGTTATTTGATTTCAAAACAGAAAAGAACGTTGGTTTGGCATTGGGCGGTGGAGCAACACTTGGCGGGGCGCATGTGGGAGTGCTTCGCGCACTGGAAGAAGCAGAGATAAAAATAGACTGTATCGCCGGTACCAGCATCGGGGCCATGGTGGGTGCCTTTTATGCGTTTGGGATGCCGGTTGATGAAATTGAGAAGATTGCCCTGGAACTTGACTGGCCAGATATCTCGCGTATAGCGATGTCGAAAAGGGGGTTGTTGAATAACAATGAAATGGGAAAGTTATTGGATCAACAGTTGGGAGATGTTTATTTCAAAGACGCTGATATTCCATTTGCCGCAGTGACCACCGATATTTCTACCGGAGAAAAAGTTATTCTTGACGAGGGCGATGTCTCCGAAGCGGTAAAGGCAAGCACCTGTATTCCCGTGCTTTTTGAACCCATTCAATATAACGGTCGTCTTTTAGTGGATGGTGGACTAAAAGAGAGTGTCCCCCTTTCGGCTATCCAAAATATGGGTGCCGAATATACCATCGGTGTTGACCTGAATGCCTATAGAAATTATAAGCGTCCCGAGAATATTTTAGATATCCTGAATAATACCCTTGAAATCGCTTTGAAGCACTTGGCGAATGTGAGCCTGAATGAAATAGATCTGCTTATACAGCCCAATCTTTCTGAGTTCAGTCGAAGCGATACCGAACAAGTTGATCGAATGATTAAGCGGGGATATGAGGCAGCGTTCTCATCATTACAAAACATTAGCGATGAAGTAAGTTAAATTTATTGACTTGATTATGATTTAAAATCATACAGTCTATACTAACGAGTTTGTGAACCCTTCTTACTAAAATCATTCCTCCCAAAATTGTTAAATACAAGAAAAGGTGGCTTTCGGGCCGCCTTTTCTATTGAGCAATCAAGCCCAATACTTTTTTAAAGTTTTTTGAGCCTTTTCTCATTGGCATTACGCTTTTACCTATAGAACACCTGTAATCCGGACCTGTCTATTCTGCGTTGGGGCAGCTCTGCTAACGATAAAAGCCAAGATATCATGCGCCGACTCCTATTCATTTCAATGATAACCATTCTAACAATAA
>JBNJFP010000058.1:0-6813 GCA_051746985.1 Bacteroidota bacterium | reverse complement strand
TCCCGGTACGGCTCGGGATCTCCTGTTAAAACAGAAACGCGGTATCCCGATTCCACAAGTTGCTCCATTACATCGATAGCAGACTCTTTAATTGGATAGTGGACGCCAAAACTGGCTTGTAGCTGGTTATCAACAAACAGGCCAAACGATCCTTCCGGCAGTGCATGTTTTTTCTCACTATTATTATTCAGCAATTCAAGTTTGTGTCCTTGCCATTCTGCCTTGAGGCCCAGCCCGGGTATCGGTTGTATATTGGAGAGCTGAATTGCTTCAAAGCCATGCTTTTTAGTATAATTTCGTATTGCTTTGGCAATGGGATGTTGCTGCGTAGCTTCCATCCCGGCTAAAATTCCGACAAGATTTTTTTTGGGAAAGGTTTTTCCATGCAGCCTCAGGTCTTCTATGAATGCGCTTTGGGTGAGGGTACCTGTTTTGTCAAAAATAATGTGGTTTGCCTTTGCTAGTTCTTCAATGGTTTTCGTACCGTTACGTAGCAGTACACCGCCCTCTTCCAGTTTTTGTTGAACGACCCATAGGGCAGCTGGTGTGGCAATCGCAAAGGCACAGGGACACCCAATGAGAAGCACTGAAAGGGAATGGTTCAGCGCAACTGATAATCCTTCGTAGAGGGCGTAATAGAGGGCTGTTCCGATCCCCAGCATAACTACAAAAAATAAAAGGGCCTGCGCCGCTCGATTTGCTGTTACTTCGTATGATGAAATATTCTCCTGGATGAGTTTTTGTTTGGTAAAAAACTCTTTTAGTGAAGAACTATCATAACTGGAAACCGCCTGCAGCAGTAATTCATCTTCCATAGGAATAGATCCGGCACTAACGGTGTCTCCATTATATTTTAGAATCGGTTCAGGTTCTCCCGTCAGGTGCTCTTCTCTGAAATATCCTTTTTCGGATTTTAAAATTCCGTCTACAGGTAAATCAACATCCTGTTCCGTCTGAAGAATATTGTTGGTTTTAATGCTCGTTGCCGGCTGACGCTCAAACAATCCATTTCCATTTTTAATAATAGCAGAAGGGACTCCATCCTTCCACCGGCCTGTATATTCGCTAATTCTGTTTTTTAAGTAAATGTCAATCAGCAGGCTGCCAATATAAAAGGTGAGTATCATGGCCGAAGTCTCAAAATAAATCAACTGACTACCGCGTATCCAGTTGACCACCGAGAGCAAATAGGAAGCTGATACACCAATAAAAATCAACGTTCCAAGGCTAAATTTCTTTGACTGCCATTCACGTTTTAAATTAGCCAACAATTCCTTTGACAATAGAGCAAATATGCCTGTGCTCAACGCAAAACTGAAAGCCGGGAAAAAAGCAGGGGCCGTATTATCAAAGTGCATTGTAAGACTCAGAAAAATCAACAGCATGGATCCAACTAAAGCAATGACCCAGCGCACCAACAAGCTTTCAGGGACTGGTAGATCTACTGTGTTATTTTCTAACCCCAAGGCATGAACCATTTGGCAACCATAGCAGCAAAAGACAAACTCCTCTTCGGAAACGGCATTCCAAGCGGGAAGACCGCAATGATCACAATGTCGGGTATGGGAAGAGGTTGTGTTAGACAAGATCAGATCATTTACTCTCTGAAGGTATTGTTAAGTTCTTCTACGGTCCATTGCGCAGTTCGGTTGACGGAATCTCGTACTGCCGTAACTGTTTCGGGTGCAACTTCCGGTGCTTCATTTCCAAAGCTCGAACGAATGTATGTTAATACACCCGCAACTTCTTCATCACTAAGTTGCTCACCCCAAGCAGGCATATTGCCGTCATAGATTTCACCATCCACCTCAATTTCTCCCACCAAGCCATGCAGGATAATTGCGGCAAGCCGTTTTTCATCGCCGGTGACGTAATCAGTATTGGCAAGTGGAGGATAGGCTCCGGGAGCACCCATACCGTTATTTTGATGACAAGACGTGCAAACGCGACCATAAACTTGTTCCCCAAGTGCCATGGCACTTAATTCTTCTGCAGGACCCTCTTCAATTTGTTCTTGTTTGGGGGTCTGGTATAGTACATGTGGTTGATAGGAGAACTCTCCCCAGTAAAATCCGATATAGAAAAAACCGAAAGCAAAAGTGATAATTATGACTGCATAAAGCCACCATGGTCCCTGCTCCATACCTTCTTCCTGCAAGGGTTTTTCCCGAAAGGAGGCATCATGAATATCTATAATGTCTTTTTGCTGGTCCTGATCCTCAAATGATTTGTCGTTGTTTGTATTCATGACTATTGAGCATTGGGTTCCGGATCAGGTCGTTTTTGGTCCAGTGATAATAGATAATCAACCAGCTGTTCAGCTTCTTCGGTAGGCAACACTTTTTTACCGGGTACCTTGTATTCGGAAGGAAGAGATAACCCCTGTTGATTAGGTCTCGCATCTTCATCAACTATATTAAAAAGCCAAACGAATGGGGGCATTATTGAACCTTTCGAAACAGTTTGTGGATTATAAAGGTGTGAATAGTGCCAATCGCGACTGGGTTGGCGCTGTCCGATATTTGCCAGGTCCGGACCTGTGCGCATTGTGCCAAGCACGTGAGGCGTAAGATCATTATAATCATTAGGGATAGATGCTTTGCCCCATCCACGAGCTTGATCTGCTCCAAAACCTTCGGGACGAACCTGTTGGCTATGGCAATAGATACATCCTTCACGGATATAAATTTTATGTCCCTGGCTAATGTCGTAAGCAACGCGCACATCCTGCTCAACTTCCTTGTTAGCTAATTCTTGTGGTATATATACGAGCCCAATCATGGATGACAGAAATAGTGCAAAAGCGCCTAGAACAAGAATTAGATTTTTATTCATAACCTTTCCCGCCGGTTTGATACATTTGAGTAATAGGTTCAGGTCGTTTAGTTCGTCCGTGCCAAACGATCTTTATAACTAACCAAGCAAAAATAAGATGTCCCAGTGTAAGCATGATGGCCGCGAATGATCGTGCCTGTAGAAATGGCAACATATTTTCCATGATATCCATAAACGGAATATCAGGGTTGTTGAGCTGTATCCCCTGCCAGATACCACCCGTCTGCATAGCTACGATATATAGAATAATGCCAAGTGCCGTTAACCAGAAATGAGCTTTTATCAATGCTTTGGAATGCCACTCCCATTTGGTTAAGCGCGGTAAAATGTAGTACATGGATCCAAAAAGTACCATGGTAACAAAAGCGTACATGCCAATATGTGCATGTCCAATTACATAATGAGTAAAGTGAATAGTTTCGTTAATTGTTCGTAAGGCCTGAAAGCTTCCCTGAAGGCTGACGAAGGTATAGCTCATAGCTCCGAACACAACGAATCTAAGAGTTGGCGAATTTATTACGCGATCAAAAACGCCAACAACTGTCAAGTGATGATTTACGGCGACCGTGATTACTGGAATAATCATCATTACGCTTGCTGAAATAGAGACGGTTGTGGCCCAGGTTGGAACCGGCCCTCCAATTAAATGATGAAAGCCGTTCCAATTGTAAAACAAAGCAAGCGTCCAAAATCCTAATAGGGAAAGCCAATAGCTGTAGATAGGACGACCGGTGACTTTTGGAATAAAAAAATAAGCTGCCGCCAAACAGATTGGGGTAAACCAAAGTCCTAAAGCATTATGGGCATACCACCAGTTCATCCCGGCTTGTACCGTGCTGGAGTATTCAGGGATGTAAGCAACAATTAACAGTGAGATAATCCATATATATCCCGCTACGATATAATAAACTGATATATATAAATGTTTTGTTGCTTTGTTGACGAGCATAATTAAGGATGACAAGGCAACAGGAATTAGTCCGGCAACAATTAAAAAGGCTGAGCTAAAAGGAATTTCAAGCCATTCGATCCCATTACTAAAACCCGACAAAATTTGAATTGAGCCAATGAGAAGCCCTAAATTCCAAACTCCAATTCCGGCATACAACGTTTTTTTAAGCGGGATTGTGGCATTAAGTACCCGGGTTAAAATCCAAAGGCCCACCCCGGCACTGGTTAGTGAAGCCCATCCATATACCATGGTGTTTAAGTGAAGAGGCCTAACGCGACCAAATGTCAACCACGAAGTGTGGCCTAAAAATTCTGGCCAGTGCATTTTAAAAGAAGCAAGAATGGCCAGGGTAGATCCGACCATTAACCAAAGCATTCCTGATAAAAAATAAGTGATTATAATCGCCCGAGAATTTGAATCTGTAAATTCACGACGCTCAGCGGAGCTTTGAAATGTCAGTTTCGGCATAATTACTCCACTGATTTGTTATCATCTTCAAAAAGCTGATCGGTAGGTTCTCCTACTGGCTCATCATCACTGAAAGGGATGTAAGCATCCTGATGAACACTGTTAAAAAAACCTTTTTTTAATGCTGCAATAAGTAGTATTAATGCAACAATGATCATAAATAATGATACTACGAAAAGAGTAACCGTTCCTGTACCTGCTTCCATAAACTAATTAGTTATTCAATATGGGCTACAAACTGACTATGATGTACAGTTATTAGCTTTTGAGAATCAAATTTTTAACAAAATGATTTGATAACGCCTTTCGAAAAGCCAAAGGTTAAATTTGAAAAAGCTAATATTATTTTTATTGCACTCACCAACTTTGATTCAGAACAGTAAGGTTTTGTACTAAAGCTAATCTTTTTCAGATGAGTCATAGAAATGATACAAATACAATTATATGTCAGTTCATTTAATTTTAACAAATGTTGTTTGTTTGGAATGAAAAAAACACAGGCTTTCCCATATTAAAATTGAAGGGATATTTCCTACAAGTAATTAGATTAAATTAAACCCCAGTTTTTTGGATTTTAATTGAGCAGATACATTTAGTTCGTAGGTTACAACAATTCTCATTTCTCCAAAGGCTCCAAGTTTTCGAGCATCGTAGGAATAAGTTCAGAAACTGTTGGATGGATATGAACCGCATCCCGAATGGTGGTATAGGGTTCATCGGCGTACATCATATCAATAATGGAGTGGATTATTTCGTCTCCTTCAATACCCAAAATAGCCGCCCCTAAAATCTTGTCGGTATCAGCGTCAATAAGGATTTTCATAAACCCTTTAGTTTCTCCCTTTTCCTTAGCCCGGGCTATGCGATCCATCGCTCTTTTGCCAATGAGCACATTACGATCGGAGGCTCGGGCTTGTGATTCCGTCATCCCCACGCGACCCAGCGCCGGATCTATGTACAATGCATAACACATAATACGGTCTGATAGACGTCGTGGATTATCATCAAAAATATTGGCCGCCACAATTTCAAAATCATTGTAGGCCGTATGGGTAAAAGCCCCTTCACCGTTACAATCCCCCAATGCCCACACATCATCAGCGGTTGTTTGCAACTGATCATCAACTTGGATAAATCCTCGCTCGTCCGTTTTTATGGAGGTATTCTCAAGTCCCAGATCATCAGTATTGGGTCGGCGTCCCGTAGCCAATAGCAGATGAGAGCCGTTTATCTCGGGAGGTCCGTCCTCACAGTTGACCTCAACGACCACCTGACCATTGTCGTTGGATCCCCCAATGCATTCGGCATTAAATCGAAAGTTTACGCCTTCATTTTCCAGAATTTCCTGGATGGCTTCCGAAACGTCCTTATCCTCTTTGGGTAGTAAACGTTCACCTTGTTCAATAATGGTAACTTCACTTCCGAAACGCCGGTACATCTGCCCAAACTCCAATCCAATATAACCACCACCGACAATAATGAGATGTTCCGGCACTTCATCCAGCTCCATGATGCTGGAATTCGTTAGATAATCAATATTTTCAAATCCGGGTGGTATAAATGCTCGTCCCCCCACATTGATGAAAATTTTGTCGGCTGTTATCTGATCATCGCCAATTGACAAAACGTTCGGCTCTTCAAAGCGGGCATGTTTCTCATATACCGTCAGGTTTTCGGTATTTTTCAGCCAGTTTTCGACGCCTTCGGTAGATTCTTTAACAATAGCATCTTTTCGGGCTTTCACCTTTTCCATATCAACCGTTACCGGACCGTCAATTGATATTCCAAAATCCTCCATACGTCGGGCCATATAAGCGGCGCGGGCACTGGCTACCAGCGTTTTGGTAGGCGTACATCCGTTATTTACGCAGGTCCCACCAAACAGATGTCGCTCAATGACGGCCGTCTTTAATCCCTCTTGCGCGCAGCGGGCTGTTAACGAAGGTCCCGCTTGTCCGGTGCCAATGATAATTGCATCAAATTGTTCCATAAATAAAAAACCGTATTTGTAATTAACCGTTAATTGATGCTTGAGTTACTGGCATCTTATCAGAAATATGTTAAAAAAACTACCGGACGTTTCACTTTCCGGTAGAATAGGGTAGCCTATGTGGGATGAGTTTTGATTTGTTGTGTATGTATTTACCAGGGCAGTGGTAAATTAGGTTAGACATTTTGAATTAAATGTGATCAACTGCTGCAATAAAAGTGCTCATCACTCTATGGATGATCCTTGTGGGATATGTATTACAGATTTTTTTCAACAAATAATTTGACCATCATGTAATAAGGGTCAAATAGCAATATTTCCCTGATGCTGGTTGATCTTTCCTTTATTAAACTCTTCAAAATCAATCGCCTCGGTAAGAATATTTTAACTCGCCTCATCAAAATATTCGTAATCAAATACAGCAATGACATACATTTATGCTTTATTCCTATACAGGCACCGAGCTGGATAGCCAAGTCGTGCTGGCAAATCAGGATGCCGATCTGCACCGTTACAAAAGTCGAGAGTTTTTTAAGATTCTCTGGAATCGCGGGGGTGACAATACGAT
>JBNJFP010000057.1:0-6990 GCA_051746985.1 Bacteroidota bacterium | reverse complement strand
ATTTGCGTTTGCAGTGCAGAATCTTGCTGTGCAGCTCTGCTAATATCCTGGAATCGATCCATTTCCATGCCTGCATCTTCAATTGCAGCTGATACTTCATCCTGTATATCACTCTGCATTTCTTCCATTGCTGCCGTAGCAGATTCATATTTTTCCATATCTTCGTCACTGAAATCACCAGAGCCACCTTCGCCGCCCTGTTGACCACCCATTTGCTGTGACTGGGCTATTTTTTGATAGGTTTCTACATCCAGTCCTTCGTCTTCAATAACGCCGATCATCTTCTTTTGTGCTTCCATCTGGATTTCCTGGGCACTCATAGCAGCTTCGGCAAAGGTAGCAGCTTCTTCATCTGAAACATCCACATCAGGTGCTTCTTGTTGCTGCATTTGTCCCATTTGATCGGGTTGTTGTTGCTGTTCTGTCTGTTGGTCAGGTGATTGTTGAGCAGTTGTATCATCAGAGCCATCATTTTGGCATCCAATAAGAGCTACAACCATTACAAGTGTTGCAAAATATTTGGTAAATGAAGTCATTGAGTCTATGCTAAAAGTTATCTTTTGTTAAGTTGTTTTTGGATCAACGCGCTTAAACTAACTTTATTCCCTATAAATTATCAATAATTCATTCGAATTATTTAAACGCATTCACAAAGTGGTATTTTGGTTAGATAAATACACCGCTAACGGTGCGTTGATGTTGTCAAAAGTAAACACGGTATAACAGCGTAATGTTTCGGCCCGGTTCGGGAGAAAGTTCTTTAATCCGGGAGAGGTGGTCGCGGTAGGTTGTATTTGAAATATTATTAATATTAAGGGCCACAGTGTGCAGCAGATCCCATTTGTCAAATCGATATTGCCCAAATAGATTAACGGTCGCATACCCTTTGGTTGGGGTTTCAAACTCTCCCGTGCGATTTTGTTTGGCCGCCCATTTACTTTTCGTACCTACCTTGAGTCCACTATTATTATAGCTAATTTCAGTATTGCCTTTCAGGGGCGGTATCATCGGCAGAGGATTCCATTCATCGTTAACATTGTTCTGCTCACTTTCAAACAGTTTTCGTTTTCCGTGCGTGTAACTTGCCGATGTAGAGAAGACCCAGTTATCCCACAGTTTAAGTTGAGTACTAAATTCAACGCCCTGCAGTATGGCCTCGGTGCCGGTAAACTGGTAAATAAACAAGGATTGATCCTGCGGAGATCGCCGTCCGGTATTGCGAGCATAATTGTAGTTAGAAAATCCATTGTGGAAGAATGTTAGCTCTGCTCGTGCGCCGGATTTGCGATAGCGTAAGTACACCTCTTTACCCAATCCGCGTTCAGGATCAAGATCGGGGTTGCCCACTTCGTAGGAATAGGAAGCCAGGTGGGGCCCTTGCGAAAAGAGCTCTTCTTGGGATGGTGCCCGAAACGAGTGGATGATGCTGGCTCCGGTAAAAAAACCTCCGCCAATATCATATACGGCATTTGCGGAACTGGCCAAAGCTGTAAAGCTTCGGTCCCTAATGGGAATATCCTGAATAGATTCATTTTCTACATCAGGCATCGCTGTGGTATGGTCGAGGCGTGCGCCAATTTCAAGATGCAACGGACCAATATCCTTTTCTTCGATTAGGAATCCGGATAAACTGTACGAATCGGAGTCTGGGGTACGCGTGCCATTAACAGCGTAGTTTTTCCGTTCTGCCCAGATACCCATTTTTCCTTCGTCAAACAGGGTAAATTTATTATGGCCGGCTTTGAGTGATGCATTTGTTGTGAGAACACCAAACTCTGTCCCCACAGAACCATTTGACTCTATTTCCTGATGATAATAGCTTTTATGGGATATATCGGCTTCAATGTTATCAAAAAATGAATTATTGAGGTTGATTTCGGTCGTACCTTCGACCTGAAGTTTTTCCATCTCAATATTAACGCCATTTGGATGTCCGCCCAGCGAATCTGGGGGAATGCCGTAATTATTGAGGTAGATGCTTGATGCGATTCCCGCATGCCCCCACGGACGCACGTATCCAGCTCCCAGCGAATTATTGGTTGAAAAGATGCCCGAGTTTTCAAGAGTCCCTTGAGGCGTTTGGGTATTAAGTGTTGATCGAAAGTTGCCATCCGCTTTTAGGGCAAAATTATTGCTCAATGGTACACCAAATTCAATACCCCCTGCCGAGCCGGTATTTACTGATTCTCCCTGCAGGCTTGCCGTTCCGTGGAGATGATCGGGTACGCTTGAGGGAACTTGGTTACGCACCACATTGATAACGCCTCCAATAGCATTAGAACCATATTCAAGGGCCGAGGGGCCGCGGGCTATTTCTATTTCTTCGGCCGACATGGGATCGACGGTGACCGCATGATCCGATGATTGTGAAGATACATCGCCGGTGCGTTCGCCATCCTGTAGAATCATCAGGCGTTCGCCGCCCAATCCGCGCATAACCGGACGTCCCGGTGCGGTGCCCATTGATCGGGTACTTAAACCCGGTACTTCTTCGAGCGTATTGGCAAGGGTGGTACCAAGATTTTGCCGTAACTCTTCGCCAGAAATATTTTGCGTTGCATTTTCGAGGTGATTGCTACTTCCTCGTTCGCGCTGGCCGGTAACTTCAATTCCCTCGTTATCTAAAATGGTAGGAGTCATTGAGAGGCTCAGTTTTAGGGTATCAGAAGACGTTACCTCAATTTCTTGCGTTCGCGTTTTGTAGCCAATGCGTTGCATTTTTATGGTATAAGTTCCTTCGGGAACATCCTTAAAAGTGAAAGTGCCGTCGCTGTGGGTAGTTTGACTTCGATTTATTCCCTCCAAAAAGAGATAGGCGTAACTTACAGGTTCTCCAGTATCAGCATCAATAACGATTCCTTGTATGGTACTGCTTTGGGCGTATGATGCATTTGAAAATGATGGTAGGATCAGTAAGAATCCTAAAAGCGATAATAGACAGTATAATTTATTAGCCAAAGACATAAGATCCTTATAAAGGTTACAATAGAGGAGAAAAGGAAAATAAAGGGCCGGAGATTCATGCCCACTCCGGCCAATATTTTACTATTCACTTTGTCCATTGACATTGATACCAATGGCATTACTTGCATCTGTACCCGGTGTTTCAAAATCTGGATGGTCACCATGCAAGAGCATGAATTGTACGGTCGTTTCTCCGGCTGCCTTGCCAACGATATGAAAACTCCAGCGACCATCCTCGTCATGCTGTTCAACTTCTGCGTGGTCGGTATTGGCAATTTCCCAAGCTAAGCTGTATTCATCGTCCAAGTCTTCGGAGTGAATTTCATTCCCGTCTTCGTCTCGGAATTCAACGGTAATTTTTTGACTTTCCCCCTCTTCGGGCACATCAAAATGACCTTCGGTTGTATCTGTCGAATAGGTATATGAAGCAATAAAACCATCCTCGTCTGAAAATTCTATACGATCAGGTTCAGAATGTTCTTCGTGATCATCATCATCGCTGGCAGGGTTGCTGCAGCCGGCAATGAGTATGGCTGATGCAAAAAGGAAAGCAGTAAATTTGGTAGAAAATGTGGTAAAAAAGTCCATAGTTCTTAGTTGTTTTAGTCTTAAAATTTCGTGTACAGCTATAGGTTTTGCACGTCCTTGAAAGGAAGGGCAAGAAAAATCACAAAATTAACCAAGAACTGGAGGTGAGCGTCCCTTGTTTGGGATATAAAAAACGGTGACTGCGACATCAGAAGAAACTTCGTCAAGCGTGTTTACTACAGTCAATGAAATTTCAGAAGTATCAGCTGATACTTCTACTGATTGTACAAGATGAGCACATATCGGACAAAGGATATCACTGTCAGTGATACATTGACCTGTATCTGCGAATTCTGAAGAACTATGTAGCTCAAGATTGTGGTGAGAGTGAAGCGTAGAAAAGATAAGGGTTACGCCAATAGCACCAATAACCAGAATCCCCAGAGCGATATGTAACTTTGATCGCTTCATTAAGCAATAAAGATAAGTGTCAAACAAAGAGGGTGCAACATTGTTATTGTAAAAGTATTTTTGGTAGTCTTGGAAAAACGAAAATAATTATGTTTTTAGTACATTCCACGGTAAGAATTTTTATTAAAGTAATTTCATCATGACGTTTAGAACGTTTTTAAAATTATCGGTAACTATTTTTGTTTTGGGATTTTTTAGTACGGAGCCAGTCTTGGCACAGCAGCAGTGGGATTGGCATATTGCTGGTGGCACTGTTGTTGATGGCAGCGGGGAAAAATCCTTTCAGGCCGACTTGTTGGTGCGTGGAGATTCCATTGGGTTTATTGGCCAACTGGATGCCGATACGGTAAACGTGAAAAGCAGGGTGGATGCCGAAGGTAAGGTGGTTAGTCCGGGTTTTTTAGACCTCCACGCTCACGGCGATCCGCTGGAAACCCCGGAGTTTCACAATTTTCTGGCGATGGGGGTTACGAGTATAGTACTTGGTCAAGATGGATCGTCGCCTTCGGTGGGTGAGCTGGATGAGTGGTTTTCGAATGTTGAAAAAGCAAACCCATCAGTAAATATAGCGCTTTTAACGGGACATGGTAGCATCCGGAGCACGGTGGATGTTGGCAAGCAAAATCCATCTGGTACGGAGCTTAACCATATGGTGCGTCTGTTGGAACATGATTTGAACGATGGAGTTTTTGGGATGAGCACCGGACTTGAATATGTGCCGGGCATGTACGCCGATGAGACCGAACTACAGAATTTAGCCCAGGTAGTGGGCGACTACGGCGGGCTTATCATGAGTCATATGCGCAGTGAGGATAATTCTGAAATCGAGGCTTCATTGGATGAGCTCGCAGCCCAGGGAAAGGTTGCTAAAGTTCACGCCTCTCACTTAAAGGTAGTTTATGGAGAGGGTGAAGAACGGGCTGAAGAAATTCTGGATTACATTGATCGCTTTAGAGATCAGGGAATTATGATGACGGCCGATAGTTATCCCTATGCGGCCAGTTTTACCGGTATTGGTATTGTATTTCCAGATTGGGCTAAAACCGAAGAGGAATGGGAGAATGCTGTTCAGGAACGTCCCGAAGCGCTGGAAAAGTTTTTGTCTGAAAAAGTGGAGCAACGTAATGGTCCCGATGCAATTTTATTCGGGTCGGGGGATTTTGCCGGAAGTACGTTGAAAGAGGCCGCTGAGCAGGAAGATACCTCACCGGTTGACTTGCTTATGGAGATGGGGCCCGAGGCGGCTTCGGCAGCTCACTTTGTGATGGATGAAGATTTGCAGAATCGGCTTTTGTTGGGCAATTATGTAATGGTGAGTTCGGATGGAAGTCCCACTATGCGTCACCCGCGTGGCTACGGAAGCTTTGCTAAGGTAATTCGTTATCACGTGAATGAAGAAGAACTAATGACACTCGAAGAAGCTATTCATAAAATGAGCGGCCTGCCGGCTGAAACACTTGGATTAGAAGACCGGGGTTTTATCCGGGAAGGACAGAAAGCCGATTTACTGATTTTTGATCCTGATGAAATTGCAGACCGGGCAACGTTTGAGCATCCCCATACATTAGCCGAGGGCTTTAACTGGATTATGGTAAACGGGACGGTTGTTCGCGAAGATGGAAAGTTTAAGGATGATAGAACCGGACAGATATTGAAGTATGGGAAGTGATCAGGAAAATAGATTTTCGAAAGCTCTTTGAAGGGTAGGCCATTCTATATATGTGAATGCTCCCATAAAGAAACCGCTGAGTATGAATAGGAGACGCGGGTTGATCCAGTTGGTAGCTTCTTTTTTATAAAATTTTTCGATTAATCCACTTACGAATGTGCCGACAGCTAATCCGAAAAATAAATATCCCATGCAATGAGTGGTTTGTTGATTTGTTGTTCGAGTATAAGCTGTGCTACGTAAATAAAAAAGCCTTCCTTCCAAATTGGAAAGAAGGCTTTTTTAAATCCTTGAATCCTGTGTCACCCTGAATTTATTTCAGGGTCTATTGTGATAGATGCTGAAACAAGTTCAGCATGACATGTTAAGATTTTCAATGGTTCTTTTAATATTCTTATGACCATTGGATTTATGCTGTTTCTAAAAGCTCTTTGAGCGTAATGCCGATTTCGGCAGGACTATCAACAACGGTAACGTCCGCTTCGCGGAGTGCCTTTTTCTTGGCATCGGCACCGCCTTCGCCGCCTGAAATAATGGCACCGGCATGACCCATGCGTCGGCCCGGAGGGGCTGTGCTACCTGCAATAAAGGCTACAACCGGCTTTTCGACATTTTCTGCGATATACGCCGCGGCTTCCTCTTCGGCCGTACCGCCAATTTCTCCAATTAGTACGATGGCTTCAGTATCGTCATCGGCTTCAAAAAGTTTGACCGCATCGGTATGGGTCGTGCCAATAACGGGATCACCGCCAATTCCGATAGCGGTACTTTGTCCGAGATTGGCTTTGGTAAGCTGATCAACAGCTTCGTAGGTCAGCGTTCCGGATCGTGAGATTAAGCCTACTTTGCCGGGCGTAAAAATGTTGCCGGGCATAATACCGATTTTAGCTTCACCGGGCGTAATAACACCGGGGCAGTTGGGACCTATGAGCGTCGCACCATGGCTGTTAACAATTTGTTTGGCTGTAACCATGTCCTTAACGGGGATGCCTTCCGTAATACAGATAATCACTTCAATGCCTGCAAAAGCGGCCTCTGAAATAGCATCACCGGCAAAAGCAGGAGGGACGAAGATTACTGAAGTATTGGCATCTTCTTTTTCAACCGCATCGGCCACCGTATTATAAACCGGCAGATCGTGATGGGTTTTTCCGCCTTTTCCGGGTGTGACCCCAGCTACGACGTTAGTGCCGTATTCAATCATTTGTCCGGCATGAAAGCTTCCTTCACTACCGGTAATTCCTTGGACAACTAATCGAGTATCGTTACCTACAAGTACGCTCATGAACTTTTTGAATTAAATTAAACAGTTTCTTTAAGTCGGTCGGAATATACCCACATCATCGTGATTTGGCAAA
>JBNJFP010000056.1:0-7753 GCA_051746985.1 Bacteroidota bacterium | reverse complement strand
ATATCCCGATCCATTGCTAAACGGTTTAATAGACTCAATATATTCGGCATGTGCTTCCTCTTTGGTTTGATCGTCAAACTTGCGATAAGCCAAGGCCACTGCTCCACCCTGAAACGCGCCGATGAGAGCTTCTTCATCTGATTCGTAGGGTAATGATACCTCAAATCGCTCGGTTTCCACATCCACAAAACCAGCGTTTTTAAACTCTTGGGCTAATGTATCTCCTGTTCCAAGCTGGAAAAAAAGCGGACAAACATCGGTTTCAACCTGTGCATCCACGATGGGAAAAATCCCTGCCCAGCCGCAAGCGCTTCGACGTCCCCAAACCAAAGCCGCCGCACGTCCGCCCGCTGTTGTAACCCGGTACATTTCCTGGACTGCCTTATCAGGATTCGGGTAATACATCATTCCCAACGAGTTTATGCTCACATCAAAAGAAGCATCCTCAAGATCGAGCTCCTCGGCATCCATGTGCATAAACTCTACATTCCCAATACCCATATCTTGGGATAGATCCTTAGCCTCCCCGATCATCTTTTCAGAAAGATCAATACCAGTGATGTTCCCTTCTTCTCCTACCGCTTTTGCCACCGGAAAGGTAACCAAGCCCGTTCCACAAGAAATATCCAACACCTTTTCACCGCCCCGCAAGTCAATCTCTTTTAGCAACTTTTGCTGGGCGGGCCATAGCTGCCGCTTCCACCCTTTCTGGTAATAAGGTGATGAATAATCCCACCCGTACTGCTGTACTCTACGCTGTAAAGCCGGTTTCATAGTATCTCCATTCTTTAATTTAACATTAGGACAAAAGCAGAATCTCTGCCAACAAATATGCCGCGAGTATTAGCAATAGAAAATCCGGCAGTCCCAACCGTTTGGTCATCTTCTAAATCGAGTTCCACAATACAAAATGCTTCTCCGGAATTCTGCCCGGTAGCAAGTCCGTTGTCTTCAACCGTAAAAACATCCGGATCACTAGACCACCATTCCCCCTCCCACTCAACATCAAGATCTTCGGCAGCAATGGTATCGCCTTCATCGGTCACTACAAAAGCCGAAAACTGCATCTGTTCTCCAACACTAAACTCAGCACTGTCAGGTGAAATAATAACATCCACAACATTTTTTAATTCGGGACTTGTAGGGTCATCATCTCCACATCCGCTTAATACTAACATCATCACAATAACTACAGTCGAAAAAAAGGTAATGGTAGTTTGTGATAGTTTTGCCTTTTGATTTGACTGACTTTTTACAGTCATACTGCTTTTAAACATCATGACATCTCCTCTTCTCTTGTTTTTATTTCTACTTCTCGCACCACCGGAATAGCCCGACTAAAATCATCCAACACCGGACTGTGTTTATCTGCATCTTCAATCATCTGCATTATTTGATCTTCAGGAGCCGGACTCTCGATATAGACTTTGTATCGAATGGCATTAAAGCCGGCTGGATCATCTGTAATATGCAACATGCCCCGGGCATCAAAATCTGACTCTACATCAATCTCAATGGAATCGATTGGGATATCCAGCATAGCAGCACGTTGTGAATATGCAATAGCTAAGCAACTACCCAGCGCGCCGCGCTCCAAAATACCGGGACCCGGCCCGGCATCGTTACCGCCCTCCGAAGTACCAATATCCACCTTAAATTTCCAGTGTTTATGCTCCACTTCACAGGTCGTTCCGTCAAACAATCGAACTTTCGTTGTTGTAGTACTTTTGGCTTTTGACGGACGTAACTGTAACGCCTTTTGATTTCGCTCAAAGGCTTCTTTTATCGTTTTTGGATCAGCCATAACTGCTCCTTTTTACAGTTTCACTTTTAATTTGCCGCAAGAAAATTACGCACTTCTTTAAACATTGGTCGCTCCACTTCTTCGGGTGTTGCGGTGGCAACCAGCACCTTATAGTATTCTTTAGCTTTATCCATATTACCGGCCAACTCGGCAGCACGCCCCGCACCATATAAACTTCGGAACCGATTTACTGATATAGCCAAACTTTCCTCATATGCTGTTAAAGCTTCTTCGGGACGGTCCATCTTCAAAAGCATATCTCCCAACAGCTCGCGCGCTGGTAAAATATGTCCCGGTGTGATGGGATGCTTGTCAACGGAATCCTCGGTATCAGCGGCTTCTTCCATGAGAGTAAGAGCTTCTTCCTGATTACCTTCCTCGAAAGTCATCCACGATTCAACGGCGTTACGTTGTGCATCAGTTAATACGATCCAGTAACTTTCCTCTTTTTCTTTCAGCTTCTGATGCAGATTGTTTAGCGAATCCACTGCTTGACGAGCACCATCCAAATTACCAGAACGTGCCGCACCAATACCGCGAGCAAAATGGATCATCGATTGCGTAGCCGGGTACTTTTCAAGCGAAAAGTTATTGGGGGATTGCAGATCAATTTGTGCCGCCTTATCCCACTCTTCACGTTCCAAATTGTAGCGCGCTTGTGCAGCCGCAACCGCGTAGGCAGATCCCAAATGATCTTCCAGATTTTCGACCTCAATCGTTTTCTGAGCCACTTTTTTTGCTTTCTCATCTTCTCCCCGCTGCAGGTGAGCATACGTCAGGTAGTCCAGCGCATGGACATAGTGCATCGAAACCTCATCTTCTGATGACTGCCGCAATGCCGCCTCTGCCGAACGCTTATTCCAATCAATAACATCCGACCAGATACCCTGACGAACAAAAATATGGCTCGGCATGTGTAAGGCGTGCGGCACATCGGGAGCAACTTTATCATAAGCCCGGGCTACATCAACTGCTCGCTCTGCTAACTTCGGATTATCATAAGCGTGGATAATGTAATGAAACAGTCCCGGATGCTTGGGATATTGCTCATGCAATTCTTCGAGCATAGCCCCCGCTTTTTGTTGATAGCTCAGCGACTCATCATCAGGCGGTGCCGTAGCCAGATGTCCCAGCGCGTAAAACGCGGCTGCATCTTCATCATCAGGATACTGCTCGTGCAATTCGCGATATCCTTCCTCAAAGGTAACAAGTTGATCGCGATATGAGGTGGCCTCCCAATTTTCAAAAAATGGCTCCACTGCATTGATATATGCCATTTCTCGATCATTAAGATTCTCCATTTCTTTTGCCTTTCCCAAAGCTTTACTACCCGCTTCAAAATCGGCATCCGATGGTCGCTGTCCCCAGAGTGGGTGGATATAGCTCATGGAAATCCCCCACTGCGCTATGGAGCACTCGGCATCCTGCTCGGCAGCTTCGTTGAATTTACTACGGGCCTGCTCATACATCATATGATGCATCAGAGCCAACCCAGAGTGTAATGTTTTATCTGCCGATTCATTACAAGACGTTTCAAAATTCACGGTCCCATGTTCCATTTGATGCTGGGCGTTCAAATCCTGTCCTGTAAAAAGCAGAAGAAGTGCGATTCCAAAAACGGAAACAATCAGATTTCTCTCATTCATAATACTCCCCTCATTTTGTAAAGTTTTCTCCCTGACTACCAAACTCTACTTTATCTTAGGGTATCCCTAAATAAATAGAAATCTATCTTCCTCAATCCATATCCCGAACATAACAGAAAGTAAACTACTAATTTTATTAGACTTAAGGCAAATTTATTTAATATTATTTACTAATAATTGTCAATAAAAAAGCCCGTCAAGTTTTACCCTGACAGGCTTATATCATTTGATGATTAAAAAACAATTATTCTTCGGCTTCCATCTTCTCCTTTTCGACTTCTTCATTCCAAGAGTACGGATAACTTTCGTCATCCAGCTTCTTGGCTTCGGTCGTCAAATGCAGTGGGTGGAAGGTATCAATCATTACGGCATATTCGTCCGTTCCTTCTTTGCCGATACTGCCCTCATATTTTCCGGGATGCGGACCATGCGGAATACCACCGGGATGCTGTGTGATGCTGGCTTCTTCCACGCCTTTACGACTCATAAAATCACCCTGCACATAGTAAAGCACCTCATCAGAATCTACATTGGAGTGCGCATAAGGCGCCGGAATTGATTTTGGATGATAGTCGTACTTACGTGGACAAAATGAACACACGACATAATTATTCCCTTTGAACGTCTGGTGGACGGGCGGCGGTTGATGGACTCGTCCGGTAATCGGTTCAAAATCCTTGATATTGAAAATCCACGGATACAGATAGCCATCCCAACCAACCACATCAAAGGGATGGTGTTCATACCAATATGAAGTATATCGCCCCTGTTTTTTGATACGGACCTCAAATTCACCCTGCTTGTTCACGAAAATTGGTCCTTCGGGACGGCAAATATCACGTTCGCAAAAGGGACTGTTTTCTAAGAACTGTCCCTTGTTGGAGAGGTATCGATCGGGAATATCTACCGGTCCGGTGGAATCTACCGTGAGCATGCGATTTTTCTCGGTCTCAAAAACGACCTGGTAAATCGTGCCACGGGGGATATAAATGTAATCGCCCCATCCGAAATCGAGCTTGCCGAACATAGTATGCACGTACCCTTCTCCCTCGTGGATAAATAGCAACTCATCGTGCTCTCCATTTTTATAAAAGTAATCCATGGGTTCGGTCGGACGTACGGCTCCAATCTGTACGTCGTTATTATAGAGCAACACTTTGCGTCCCATGACCGGGTCGCCCCCTTCTTCAATATGGGCCGTGCGCAAGTGATGGTGGCGAAGCATACCTTCATCCCACTTTTCAATTTTTACCTCTTCACCTTGCTCCACCTTGAACGTTTTCGTTGGTGGATTATGGTGATACATCAACGACGACACACCATGAAATCCCTCGGCACCAAACAGATGCTCTTGATAGAGCTCTCCATCCGGCCGACGAAACTGCGTGTGACGCTTATGTGGAACTTTTCCTAACTGATGATAAATCATAGCTGACACCTCATTTTAGTCAAAAGTTGAAAGTCTCAGGTATTAAGTACAATCATTCTTTTTACTTTATACTCAGTACTTTCGACCATTTTTATAGATTTCCTCGTTTATCCTGTTCGCGTTCAATTGCTTCGAACAGCGCTTTAAAATTTCCTTTACCAAAACCTCGTGCTCCCTTTCGCTGGATGATCTCAAAAAAGAACGTTGGTCGATCCACCACCGGTTTGCTAAAAATCTGCAGCAGGTATCCCTCATCATCGCGATCAACAAGAATACCAAGCTCTTCCAAATGGTCAATCGGCTCATCAATTTTTCCTACTCGATTTTCCAGCTCTTCGTAATAAGAGGTGGGCACATGCAAAAATTCGAGTCCACGCCCCTTCAATTGCTTCACCGTTTTGATAATATCACCGGTCAACAGTGCAATATGCTGCACGCCCGGACCTTCATAAAAATCCAAATATTCCTCAATCTGCGATTTTTTCTTACCTTCCGCCGGCTCGTTAATCGGAAACTTGATCATTCCACGTCCACCGGCCATCACTTTCGACATCAACGCTGAGTACTCCGTAGAAATATCCTTGTCATCAAAATGAATATACTGTGTAAAGCCCATCACATCGCGATAGAAATTCACCCAGTCGTTCATTTTGCCCTTTTCCACATTGCCAACACAGTGGTCCACGTATTGAATTCCAACGGGCTCTACATTTTTCAACGGCGATTCGGCTTCCTTAAATCCCGGCATAAAAATGCCGTCGTAATCAGCTCGATTGATCAGCGTGTGAATGGTATCTCCATAGGTAGCAATAGCTGCTTTGCGAATGGAACCGGTTTCATCTTCAATACTATGAGGCTCTTCAACCCCGGTTGCTCCACGCTTTACGGTTTCTTCGTAAGCGCGATCCACATCCTCGACATGCATGGCAATATCACGAACTCCATCCCCATGACGAGCAATATGATTAGCAATCGGAGAGTTACTATTCAACGCCGAGGTTACCAAAAAACGAATATTGCCCTGCTGCAGCAGATAAGAAACCCGATCTCGATTTCCGGTTTCCAATCCACTGTAAGCTTTTAACTCAAATCCAAATACCGATTGATAAAAATGACTGGCCTGCTTGGCATTTCCTACATAATGCTCTACATAATCCACATCTTGTAATCCCAAATGATCATCAAATTCCTCCTCAACCGGACGTTCTAATGTAGCGGATTGATCAGCTTGAACTCCCATCTCTTTTTTCCTCTTTATTTGTTGTAATTATTTGTAAAGTTAATATAGTATCAAACGGTTTACGTCTCAAATTATTTAATAGTAACCATGAATTCCCTACAAAATTAATAATACGATCACGTATTATTGAATGTATTTGTTTAATTTGATGTTCATGTATATGTTCGAGTGAAACCGGTTTCAATCAAGCAAAAATTATGAGTGATCAAAATAAAAAAATGACCTTCCAGGAACGCATCGACAATGGAGAAACCATTGAGCCTAAAGATGACATGCCGGATCGCTATCGTCAGCAACTTATCCGGATGATGTCGCAGCACGCGCATTCCGAAGTCGTGGGCATGCTGCCCGAAGGAAACTGGATTACGCGCGCTCCCTCGCTGCGTCGGAAAATGATTCTGCTTTCCAAGGTTCAGGATGAAGCCGGGCATGGCCTTTACCTTTATAGCGCCACTGAAACGTTGGGTGCCAGCCGGCAAGAAGTTCTCGATCAACTGTTGGAAGGCAAGGCAAAATATTCGAGCATCTTTAATTATCCCACATTAACCTGGGCGGATGTGGCCGTTATTGGCTGGCTGGTGGATGGAGCGGCCATCATCAATCAAACGATGTTGGCGCGCAGTTCTTACGGCCCTTATTCCCGAGCAATGGTGCGCATCTGTAAGGAAGAGAGTTTCCATAAAAAGCAGGGCTATGAAATGGTGGCTAAAATGGCTGACGGGACGCCCGAACAGCAAGATATGGTTCAGGATGCGGTTAATCGCTGGTGGTGGCCCACGCTGATGATGTTTGGTCCGCATGATGAGGATTCGCCCAACAGCGCCGAGCTCATTAAGTGGGGTGTCAAATCCAAAACGAATGACGAGCTCCGCCAGAGTTTTGTGGATCGCCATGTGGAAGAAGCCCATGCCGTGGGACTCGAAATTCCTGATCCGGATATGGAATACAATGAAGAAACTGGCCACTGGGAGTTTGGAGAGATCGATTGGGATGAGTTCTGGAATGTCGTTAAAGGCAATGGCCCCATGAATAAAGAGCGCATGAAAGCGCGCCGCGAAGCGCATGAAAATGGCAAGTGGGTCCGTGAAGCCGCCGAAGAATACGCCCGAAAGCAACGGTTGCAGAAAGAGAAGGCTTCGTAGGTTGATAACTATTAGGATTACGAGTTGCGGGTTACAAGTAGTCTCTTACAGAAAAACCCGTAACCCGAAATCCGTAACTTGAATAACAAGGTATTCGATAACTAAGAACTCATAATCAAAAGCATGAGCAACAACGAAACAAAGTCAGAAAACAAAGACACCCAATGGCCGCTGTGGGAGGTGTTTACCCAGCCCCGCGACGGCAAACCTCATGAACATGCCGGCAGCCTGCACGCCCCGGATGCTGAAAAAGCCCTCGAGAATGCCCGCGATGTGTATGCGCGCCGTAAAGAGGCTGTCAACATCTGGGTGGTGCCCAGCGATCAAATTGTGGCATCCAAAGGTGAAGATGCGGGTCCATTTTTTGATCCGGCCGATGATAAACCTTACCGTCATCCCCAATTTTACAGCGTACCCCGAGCTACAAAACGACGATCATGAGTACTGCTACAAAAGAATTGACGAAACAAGAAGCACTTTTTGAATATCTGG
>JBNJFP010000055.1:0-8126 GCA_051746985.1 Bacteroidota bacterium | reverse complement strand
CATCCCCAATTTTACAGCGTACCCCGAGCTACAAAACGACGATCATGAGTACTGCTACAAAAGAATTGACGAAACAAGAAGCACTTTTTGAATATCTGGTCCGTTTGGCTGATGACCGCCTGATTCTGGGGCATCGCCTCTCGGAATGGTGTGGACACGGACCTATTTTAGAAGAAGATATTGCGCTGGCAAACATAGCCTTGGATTATATTGGTCATGCGGCCAATCTTTATGAATATGCGGTTGAAATCGAAGGTGAAGGACGTCATCGTGATGATTTGGTTTATTTCCGCAATGATCCAGAATACAAGAATTTAAAGCTTGTTGAACTACCGAAAGGTGATTTTGGATTTACCATTGCGCGACAGTTTTTGTTCTCTTCATACAGCTACTATTTGTATCAGCTGTTATCGGATCTTGAGGACGAGCAGTTCCGTGGCATGGTTGAGAAGCACTTCAAGGAAGTAAAATATCACCTGCGTCATAGCCGCGAGTGGGTATTGCGACTTGGCGATGGTACGGATGAAAGTCACGAGCGCATTCAGAATGCTTTTGACGACATCTGGACTTACATTGGCGAACTATTCCATCAGGATGACGTTGACGAATTACTCCAAGATGAAGGTTTGGCTGCCGATACAGCAAGCTTTAAATCTGACTGGAAAGATTTAGTTACTGACACTCTTGAAGAAGCGACATTAGAAGTTCCCGATTGGAATCAATTTATGGTTGAGGGGAGTCGGCAGGGACTTCATACCGAGCACTTGGGACACCTGCTGGCCGAAATGCAGCACTTGCGTCGCTCCTATCCGGACGGCGATTGGCAGTAGTATTTTGTTATGGTTATTAGTTATTTGTAAAAAGCTAATAAACCTAGATGGCGAATCGTTATTAATATATGACCACTGCAACGACATATAATAAAGATGACATTTGGGTACTGCTTTCAGAAGTAAAGGATCCTGAAATTCCCGTACTTTCTATCATTGAACTCGGTATTGCACGTGAAGTCACTGTTAACGGAGACAAAGTTACCGTACGCATCACTCCTACCTATTCCGGATGTCCAGCCATGAAAGTAATTGAGCAGGAAATAGAAAAAATATTACGGGTTAACGGCATTCAAAACTTTGAGGTTGTTAAAGACTTTTCCGAAACCTGGACTACCGACTGGATGCCCGATGAAGCCAAAAAGAAATTGAAAAATTATGGCATTGCACCTCCTGGTAAAACCGAAAAAGACGACGATTTTTTGAAAAATATAAAGGGATCAAGTCGAATTATTCCTTGTCCTTACTGCGATTCAACCAACACTGAGCTGCAAAGTGAGTTTGGTTCCACGGCTTGTAAATCACAATATTATTGTCACGATTGCGACGAGCCCTTTGAACATTTTAAATGTATATAAAATAGCTACTGACTTACACAGATTAGGACCGATAAAAGCAGTTACAACAGTTATAATCTGTGAGTATCAGTGGGCAAAAATATTTATCTATGAGTGAATTTATTTCTACTTCTCTTGCAAACAATATTTTAACTATTACTTTAGATCGTCCCAGCAAGCTCAACAGCTTCATCGAACCGATGGCTGAAGAGCTTCAACAAGAGCTTACCGATGCAACAAGAAATGAAGATGTTCGCTGTGTATTATTAACCGGTTACGGCAAAGCATTTTGCGCGGGACAGGATCTGCCGGAAGTCGTTGAAAAAGGAGAAGATTACGAGCTCGGCGATACCGTCCGAAAAAGCTACAACCCTATCATAAATGCTATTAGAGAGCTCGACAAACCTGTTATCTGCGCGGTAAATGGAACGGCTGCGGGAGCCGGTGCTAACATGGCTTTGGCCTGTGATATCGTACTCGCATCAAAAGAAGCCGTCTTTGTACAATCATTCAGTAAAATTGGATTGATCCCAGACAGCGGAGGTACTTTTTTCCTTCCGAGATTAGTGGGACTACAACGAGCCAACGCCATGTATCTTCTTGATGAAAAGATATCCCCTGAAAAAGCCGAAGAAATCGGGCTTATCTATAAAGCAGTAGAAGCTGACAAGCTGATGGATGAGGCACAAGCTATCTGTCAAAAGTTGGCTAAAATGCCCACCAAAGGATTTGCCCTTTATAAAGAAGCTATTAACCAATCCCTGTCCAATAATTTGGATGAGCACCTTGAGCTGGAAGCAGACCTCCAAACTGAAGCAGGTAAAACCGATGATTATCACGAAGGCGTGCAGGCGTTTCTGGAAAAACGAAAACCTGAGTTTAAGGGGAAATAATAAATCTATATTTTATCAATGCTACAAACATTGTCCGCAAATGGTGTCGTGCTTAATCCATTGCTCATCCTTAAATCAGCAGTATAAAGTGTACCACCAAACTGAATCGATACTGCCAAATAGCATGCATCATAGTGAGAAATAGCTAAGGAGGTAGATAACTCAAGGGCAAAATCAGAGATTTTGCTATACGGTATCACCAAATAAGGAAATTGACGGATCTTTTCTTGAAGCTTGCGGGCATCTTGTGGTTCCAACTCTTTCCTTCGAACCTTTTTTGTAACTATGCTATCCGTTTCAATAATAAAAAGGTCGGGCACCACAAAGTATCGGATATCCTTCAACACTGACAAAGCAGCATCACTCCCCTTTTCGGGAAGAAGCCATTTAATTGCAAAGGAAGCATCTACTACTGGAAAACTCACCGTTCACGATCCTCTGAAATATCCTTACCACTATCCGTAAATTTTTTGCCCTCTGCTTTATATTTTCGGATGGATTCTCGAGCCATTTTTCGGACTTCTTCAATATCAGGGCCGGCGTGCATCTCGAGCAACTCTTTGAGTTCTTCTTGTAGAGAGCGATTATTAGCTACCGCTTTCTTTTTCAGTTTTTCCAGCGTTTCTTCATCGATATTTCTAACAAGAACATTTTTAGGCATAACACTACTATTTTCCTTAGTGATATCATTATGATATCACTTTTTGCTTCTATTATCAATCCTCGATTCTGGCCTTCAATACGGGTTGGTTTTAGCCTTGAATTCGTTATTTTCAACTTGTATAAAAATTAAAGAAACAATAGACTAAATGGATCAAGATACAGTAGTTGGAGTAGTAGGCGCCGGAACTATGGGACAAGGCATTGCCCAAATTGCATCTCAAAAAAACCACAAGGTTTATTTATACGATGCCTATCCCGATCAACTGGGAAAAGCAAAACACGCCCTGCGAAAAATCCTTCAGCGTCAGGTTGAAAAAGAGCGTATGACACAGGATGAAGTGGATGGTATTATGGATCGTATCCATTTTGAGGAGGACCTGACAAACTTCGGTGAATGCAATTTGGTTATCGAAGCCGTTATTGAAGATCTGGATATCAAAAAGGATGTTTTCCAGCGCCTGGAAGGCATTGTTTCCCGGGATTGCATTTTAGCGACCAATACCTCTTCCCTTTCGATTGCCTCGATCTCATCAGCTCTCAAAAAGCCCCACCGATTCCTGGGAATTCACTTTTTTAACCCGGCTCCCATCATGCCGCTGGTGGAAATCATCCCCGGAATTGCTACGGCTGATGAAACCACCAAAACTGCCCGACAACAAATTAACGACTGGGGAAAAACCACGGTGTTGGCAAAAGATACACCTGGTTTTATCGTCAATCGCGTAGCACGACCTTTTTACAGCGAGGCTATTCGACAGTACGAAGAAGGCGTGGCCGACGTGCCCACTATCGACTGGGCGATGAAAGAGGTTGGGGGGTTCCGAATGGGACCTTTTGAGCTGATGGATTTCATTGGTCACGATGTGAATTATAAAGTGACCGAAACCGTCTTTAAGGAGTTTTTCTATGATCCTCGTTTTAAACCGTCCTTTACACAAAAAAGACTGGTGGAGGCAGGTTGGCTGGGAAAAAAATCCGGCAAAGGTTTTTATGAATATGGTGATGATGCCCAGAATCCTAAACCAACTAAGGACGAGGATTTAGGACAAAAAATTGTCGATCGTATTGTAACCATGCTTATCAATGAGGCTGCCGATGCCGTTTTTATGAATGTGGCTACCGTCGAAGATGTGGATTTGGCCATGACGAAAGGCGTAAACTACCCAAAAGGATTGTTAAAATGGGCGGATGAAATTGGTTTGCCGGAAGTGCTCGACCGCATGTCACGATTGCAAACAGAATACCGGGAGGATCGATACCGGCCGAATCCGTTGTTGAAGAGGAAGGTTCGAAATAATGATACTTTTTATTAGTCACAGATTTTTACGGATATAAACTGATTTATCCGTGCTGATCTGTGCAAATCAGTGGTTTAAATGAATAATCAGAAACTTGCCAAAAAAGTAGTCGATAAAATGATGGCGGATGATGCCTTCAGCCAGTGGCTGGGCATTGAAGTCCTCAATATTAAACCGGGTTATGCCAAACTGGAGATGAAAGTCCGCGATGAAATGGCTAACGGATTCGGTGTTTCTCACGGTGGCGTTGCTTTTTCACTGGCGGACAGTGCCCTGGCCTTTGCATCCAACAGCTATGGACGCGTAGCCGTAGCGATGGAAAACAATATCTCGTTTATGAAAAAGGTGATGCCCGGTAATACGCTTACTGCTGAAACTGAGGAATTAAGTATCGGTCGACGGATTGGCGTGTACAATATCAGTGTTACCAACCAAAAAGATAAACAAATAGCGTTATTTCGCGGAACTGTTTTTAGAACACAAGAATATCATTTAAAATGAAGATAATTAGAACTTAGTATTAAGTTATGAGAAAAACCTATCTCACGACTCAATACTCACAACTCATTACTCAATCATGTCTGAAGCTTATATTATTGATTCCATTCGAACTCCTATCGGTAAGTATCGTGGAGCCCTCTCTCCCATCCGCGCCGATGATCTTGCGGCATTAACGATCGAAGAGTTGATGAATCGAAATTCGAATATTGATCCTGAGCGGATTGAGGATGTCATTTTAGGATGCGCCAACCAGGCGGGTGAAGACAACCGCAACGTCGCTCGCATGGCCGCGCTGCTGTCGGGACTTCCGACCTCGGTTCCCGGTGAAACGGTCAACCGACTTTGCGCATCCGGAATGAGTAGTGCCGTGATGGCCTACAAATCGATCAAAGTGGGTGAAGGCGACCTATTTATTACTGGTGGAATGGAACACATGACACGCGGACCAATGGTGTTGGGTAAAGGAGAAGCCCCCTACTCTGGTGCTACTGAAATGCATGACACCACCTTTGGATGGAGGTTTGTCAATCCCAAAATGGACGAGCAGTACGGCAGTGAGGCCATGGGACAAACGGCCGAAAATATTGTTGAAAAGTTTGGAGTAAGCCGCGAAGACCAAGATAAATTTGCAGCATGTTCGCAGCAGAAAGCGGCCAAAGCTACCCAAAGTGGACGACTGGCTAAGGAGATCATGCCGGTGGAAATTCCACAGCGAAAAAGTGATCCTGTTATCTTTGAAGAGGATGAGTTTATTCGTCCCGAAACAACCGTAGAAGTACTTAGTAAATTGCCGGCTGTTTTTCGGGATGGCGGTTCTGTAACGCCCGGTAATGCCAGCGGTATCAACGATGGATCATGTGCCTTGCTCGTTGCTGGAGACTCGGCCATCAAGGATTTTGACTTAGAACCCATGGCAAGAATTGTCGCTTCGGCAGTCGTTGGTGTTGAGCCCCGTATTATGGGCATGGGTCCCGTTGGAGCCACCCAAAAAGTCTTGAAACGAGCTGGATTATCACTCGATGATATGGGTATTATTGAACTGAATGAAGCATTTGCGGCTCAAAGTTTGGCGGTATTGCGTGAACTTGGTATCGAAGATGATGATCCGCGTGTAAATCCACATGGCGGGGCTATTGCACTGGGACATCCGCTGGGGATGTCGGGGGCAAGACTACTACAAACGACATCCATTGAACTACACGAGCAAGATAAACAATATGCACTTTGCACCCTCTGCGTGGGCGTTGGGCAAGGAATGGCTGTAATTTTAGAAAAAGCATAAATAGAACGCGGGTCACACAGATTGAGCAGGTTAAAACGAATCATAATCTGTGGAAATCCGCTAAATTAGCATAATCTGTGTTCTAACAATATGGCAATCTATGAATTTGAGGGATATAAACCTGTAGTTGATGAAAGTGCCTTTGTCCACCCGCAAGCAGCGGTGACAGGGAATGTGATCATTGGTAAGGAGGTCTATATCGCGCCGGGTGCGGCCATCCGGGGAGACTGGGGCAAGATTGTAATTAAAGACGGTTGCAACGTGCAGGAAAATTGTACCATCCACATGTTTCCGGGTGTAACCGTTGTACTGGAAGAAAATGCACATATCGGTCACGGTGCCATTATTCACGGAGGGCATATTGGGCGCAACTGTCTTGTGGGAATGAATTCTGTAGTGATGGATAATGTAGAATTAGGCCCTGAATGCATCGTCGGAGCCATGTCATTTTTAAAAGAAGGAATGGAAATTCCCGAAAGGAAACTGGTGGTCGGTAATCCGGCCAAAATTGTCAAAGACGTTTCTGATGAGATGATCCAGTGGAAAACGAAAGGCACAAAACTCTATCAACAGCTACCCAGACAGCTTCACGATTCCCTCAAAGAGTGCGAACCGCTGCGAGAGGAACCGAAAAATCGACCAAGTCAGTCCGCCAACTATGAAACCTGGGGAAAACGAAAGAATTCAGAATCCTGAATTTAGAATCCTGTTACAATCTAACGGTAACGTTCTTCATTCACCTGTCACGTCAAATTATCCTCACCCTCATTCTCACTTTTTGGCAAGTTGCTGCTCGTAAACTTGTTCCGCCTTCATATGTTCCGACCAAAATCCCTTGGGTTCACGCCCATTTAACCTGTCCGCCAAAATATTTAAATGGGTATGCCAGCCTCCCGCTACACTTATGAGAGTATCATGATCGTCGCCCAATTTATGATGCGTAAGTACAAGCCGTACTTGTTTACCTTCTGGTTTGAGCTCAAAAGTTACCTCGGATTCTTCTCCCGAGGGTTCGCCCCAAGTATAACTAAGCCGATTAGGAGGCTCTATTTCAGTTATCCGCCCAAACATTCGACTTTCACCGGCAGATTCTTTGTACTTCTCGGGGGGCTGCTCATGATGCGACGTCAATTTAGCATTATTAAAAATGAGCTCTACATTTCCCCCTTCCTGGAAATCCATGCCTCCCGATGCCAACCACTGACCCCGTTTTTTAGAATTAGTCAGGTACTCCCAAACCTCCTCAATGGGTCCGGGAAGCAAGCATTCAAAACGAATGGTCCCTGGTTCAGTAAACGTTCCATAATCATCCTTCATAATTGACCTCTTAAATTGGTTTCTTGTATTATTTTTTTGGATGCCGGATAGATTACCTTTCGGCAAGCTCCTTCAATTTTTGCGCCTTCGGCCATATTTCCTGCATCATCTCCTCATCATCCTCCTCGCTGTCCATATCTATCAGCACTTGGGTTTGGCCCTTGTTTTCTTTGATGGTATAATTTTCGAGCGCCCCCGCCCACTTTTTGACCTCATCACTGTCTGTGACTTCTTCGCCATTCTGGACAATGCCCAGGTGCTCGATAGAAATAAATTCACACTTCCGGTTCTTTTTGATTCGACTCAGCATTCCTCCCACTTTCCCGTTTTCATCAGGAGCCAAAAAACGTATTCTGCTTCCCTCTTTCCAGCTGCCCTTAAAATGTGATCCGGTCGCAAAAGCCTCTGTCCATTTGCCATAGGAGTCTTCACCGAGCATGGTATTCCATACCTTTTCCTTTGGAGCGTTAATGCTGACGGAATAATGTAGTTTTTTCATAATTACTCTCCTCTATTTTATAACGGATTGTTTTCCTTCATAGACATCCTGCAGTTTTTGAATATCAAACTTCTTCATCTGCAAAAAAGCGTTGGTAACGCGTTTTACTTTCTCAGCATCAGAGTCGCTTAACATCTCACCCAGCTGCACCGGCGAAACCTGCCACGATACACCAAATTTGTCCTTTAGCCAGCCACATTGTTCGGCCTCGGGCACTGACGAAAGCTTCCAGAAATGGTCAATTTCCCCTTGGGATTCGCAATTGATCAGTAGTGATATTGCCTCG
>JBNJFP010000054.1:0-12862 GCA_051746985.1 Bacteroidota bacterium | reverse complement strand
CTGGACGACCAATCTCTACGGGGCTTTTGCATCCACCGAAAATTATGAGGATGGTTCCGGGAACAACGTCAATGCCGGGATGTCGAATGCCGAATATACCATAGAAACAGCGGTAGAGCTTAATGATGCCAATTCTATCAAAGCCAAGCTGAGCCAGAATTTTGCTCGGGACGTTCAATATCCGGCGCTGATGATGGATATGCGTGAAGACGACATCACCAATGCTACGCTTACTTACACTAACACTGATCTCGGCAGCGGGCGATTTGAGAGTTCAGTTTTTGGTTCGTACGTGGGGCATGTGATGGACAACCTCGACCGGGATATGTCGAACATGACTGAAGCCGTTACCGATTTGTCCACCGAAACCTACGGCTATGAACTTTCTTATGTGCTCCCTGCTGCTTCCGGTAGCTGGACATTCGCCACCGACGCCACGCTTCGCAATATGGAAGGTTTCCGGACCCGCGATTTCAACATGGGTCCCATGGCCGGTGAAACTGTAATCGACAACGTCTGGCAGGGCGGCAAGCGCAATCGCTTTGGCAGCGTGGTAGAATATCAGCCAAACATCAGCGAATGGAATGTAGTACTCTCTTCCCGATTCGATTACTACTACTCCAATGCCAGCGAGCCCGACGCTTATTTTGCCCAAACCCTTGGCGAACTTGATCAGGAACACCTCGGGTGGAGTGCCAGCGCGGGCTTTACCAAAGACCTACATTCCAACTGGACAACTGGTTTCTGGGTCGGACGTTCGGAGCGCTACCCAGGCATGGATGAACTCTTTGTCAACTACCTGGCAATCGGCATGGATCCCTATGAGTACGTAGGAAATCCGCAACTAAACGCCGAGGCCAACCACCAGGTGGATGCGATGCTCAACTACACCAACGAAGTCATTAGTGTAGAAGGATCACTTTTTTACAGCTATGTGACTGATTATATCAGCGCAATGGTTCGTCCCGATCTGGATCCCAAACAGCAGGGAGCACCGGGTGTTAAGCAATTTATTAATGTAGATGAAGCAGCCCTGTACGGCTTTGAGCTAACCTTCCAAAATAACGGGCGCAATAAGCTGGGCTACAACCTATCCACAGCCTATACCATCGGCCGCAATTTAGCAGCGGATGAAGACCTGCCACAGATTCCGGCTTATGAAGCGAACTTTAAGCTGGATTACAGCTTCATGAGTGGTAAGCTCATTCCTCAACTGCATCTGCGCGGCGTAGCGGAGCAAAGCCGTGTGGCCGAGTCATTTGACGAGACGCCAACGGACGGATACCTGCTTACAAACTTCAAGTTAAGCTCTCAATTGGGGCGCGGCATTCAACTTTCGGCGGGTGTTAACAACCTATTTGACGTGACCTATCACGAACACCTGAACAGAAGTCTGCAGGGATCAACCATGCCACTTAATGATCCCGGTCGAAGCCTTTTTGTTGAACTTAAATGGAACGGCATCTTGTCATCACTGTAAAAGCCGGGCAGCTATATTCAATGGGGATACTTTTCAGGTATCCCCTTTTTTATTAACTATTAAAAATAGCCAGATAACATATACAGTAAAATGGACAAAAAACTCTTGCTACATTTATTCAGAACGCAAATGCAGTCATCGCCACTGTTTTTGGTTTAATCACGATTTGGGTGGGCGGGACAACGCTGCTGGAATTCTCCGATCCCGGCTACGTTATCTTTTTGCCCTTGCTGATCTTTAATACCGTGATGGGATTTGCTTACACCGCTTCCGGATATCTGATATGGCGTAACCTACACACAGGCATTAAGGCAGCTAAAGTAATATTCTTGCTCAACCTGATAATGCTTTTCCTTATTTTAATAGCCTACTGGCTGGAAGTATCTGTTGCCTTTGAAAGCTTGACAGCAATGTCTTTCCGAACGGTTATATGGCTAATTATTTATGCAGGACTTTCAGGTATTAAGAACTTCCACTAAATCCGAGTAAGAGTTTTCTATGTTTTGATATTCAGTAATCGGAATGAACCCAACTAACCCGAAGCAGTAATTGGTTTAAACTTTTTCTTTGTGATGCTTTACCAAAGTATCACGTTGATCTTTTAGTTTTTCAGAAAGTCCAATTTTATAGATATGGGGATTTTCAAATCGCTTAAATTCAGTGGGCAACCTTTCCAGTTGCTTGCGACTAAATTCCGCTATTTGTTGTACTGATTGAGATTCAGTTATACGCTCTCCATCTTCAATTACTTTTTCCAAAAGTGGCTCTTTTTGGAATCCAGCTAAATCTCTGGACTTGTTAGGATCAGTTGAATGATACATCATATCAACATTTGTTTCGTCTGACAAGGTCACTACTTCACCACCATAAAATGAATCGTCTTTATTCAAGAGCCTATATACCTGTTTTTTTCCGGGTAAATTAATTTTGCTGACCGTTTCTGATAATTTTAGCCGTGGTTCGCCATTGGCATAAGACAACTTATAAACGCCATCAAGGGCAGAATCAGGGCGACCGGTGACAAGGCTTGTTCCCACTCCAAATAGGTCAATGGGCGCATTTTGATCGAGTAAACTTTCTATGACATGCTCATCAATCTGATTGGAAGCAGCTATTTTTACATAATCTAACCCGGCTTCATCTAACATTCGACGTGACTCTTTAGCAAGCCAGGCAAGGTCACCGCTATCAAGGCGAATACCCTTCAGCTTTTCACCTCGCTCTTCCATCTCTTTGGCTACTTTTATGGCATTGGGTATACCGCTTTTCAAGGTGTCATAGGTATCCACCAGAAGTACGCAGTCATCGGGACGAATTTCAGCGAAGTCTCGAAATGAATCTATTTCATCATCATAACGCTGCACAAAAGAGTGCGCCATTGTTCCAGATACTGGAATGTTATAATCGCGTCCGCTGCGCACATTACTGGTTGCATCAAATCCACCAATGACTGCTGCACGGCTGGCCGAATAACCACCCGCTCCGGGCGCTCTACGCAATCCGAAATCCACCAGTTGACGATCACCGGCGGCAAGCCTCATCCGGCTGGCTTTCGTTGCAATTAACGACTGGTAATTGAGTGTGTTAAGAATAAGCGTCTCAAGCAACTGCGCCTCGATAATTGATGCCTCGACACTAAGCACCGGTCGATGGGGAAAAATAAGGTCTCCCTCCCGGGAAGCATATATATTGCCCCTAAAACGAAAGTTTTCCAGATAATCTAAAAACTCCTGATCCATCCCTTCATCTTCCAATAATTCCAGGTCTTTCTCATCAAACCGTAGATTTTCTATCACCTCAAGAAGATCTTCAAGTCCGGCAAAAATCGCATAACCACCGTCAAACGGCAGCTTTCGAAAGAAGTAGTCAAAAATAGCCGTCTCATCCTGCAGGCCTTTATGAAAATAGACCTGTGACATCGTTATTTGATACTGATCGGTATAGGTGGCGGAGTAATCAAACATAGTTGGGTGATTTTTTAATGAAGAATGTCATGATAGACCGTTATCAAAGTAATTGCTTTTCATCGCAAGCACTTTTTCCAGGAGTTCTCTTTTCACATCGAGATCATATTTATCTGAAAGGTATTTCAGCATCTGTTCCTTCTCGGCTGATAACATATTATCCTTACTCAAAAATTCTAACAGATCTTCCGTTACCGCCCACTGGTATATAAGCCACTTCCACTCCGTAAGGTAATCTCCTGCAAAATCAGCTGTCAAAGATGTATTCTCCTTTTCATGCAAAACGGCCGTTTTAACCGTTGCAGCGTCTTTAGTTTTAATATGCTTAACAGCCGCCTTCAAGGTCTTTCCGGAATCATTAACGTCATCAACAACCAGTACATTTTTCCCTTCCAGATCAATATCTATGGGATCGGTGATTTCAACCTCTTCTTTTGCCTCGGCGCCAGCGGTATAATGTCGGATCTGTATAGCGGTAAGCGTCTTGATATTCAAAAAATCGCACACCAATCGAGCCGGAGGAAAACCACCACGAGAAATACCTATCACTGCATCAAAATAAATGGAAGATCCCGAAATTTTTTGGGAGACTTTATACGCCAACTCATAAACTTCATCCAAGCCAACAATTCGTGCGCTAAACTCTTTCTCCATGCTCTCTCCTTCTTCTCATAAAAGTTTATCTTGCCGAATATAGATCACATAACAATTTAAGTCATTGAACTCTTATTTTAAAAGTTATTGCAAATCTTTTTAAAAAGGATCCTAAAATATCTACCAAAATAGGTATTATTCCCTTTTACTTTTCTATTCTAAATAAAAAAGGGCATCCCCTACGGATGCCCTTTAACTTATAGTCTAACACAGGTTTTAGCTGGAAGGATTTTGCACCTTAAGTGCTCCTGTCATACCAGCCGAATAGTGTCCCGGGAATGAACAGATATACTCGTATTCTCCTTCAGTTTCGGGTACTGTAAAAGTAACCTCTACCGTTTCGCCACCGCCGGCAAGTCCCGTTGCAGCAATGATATTCTCTTCGTAATCCGGAGCTACATAATCATTGTCCCGAGCACGAGCCGATGCACTGGCAAAAGCATCCATATCCACATCGTTATCAACCACTACCACATTGTGCGCCATAGCTTGTTTAGGCATCTGACTTTTGGTGGTCAGTTTGATGGTAATCTCTTCGCCGGGCGTAGCCTCGATCGTGGTGACATCAAACTTCATGTTATCTGTGCCAACCATCTCGATAGTTCGCTGTGCCATAGCTGATGACACAAGTCCTGTAAAAACAAGTGATATAATCAGGGTTATTTTAGTTAGTGTTCTCATAGTAAATGACCTCTTTAAGGTTTATTGGTATTTATTGATTTAAAAGTTTTTCTGTTTCTGTATTGAATTTTTTTAGTACCACTTCGGGTATCCCCTCTTCGGGATAATTGTTCATAACATCAAAAGACCCTGCTATAACTCGACCCACATGACCCATCTTTTCGTGGGGAAGGCAGAAATAATCATATACACCTTCTTCTGATATCGTTAAAAACCACTCGTCACCTTGTTCCATCAGTCCCGAATCAAAAGGTTTCGCTGTATCTGGAATTCGTTGTGGCCTCCTATTATTGGGATGGTACGACGTTACCGAATGCCATCCTTCGCGGACAACAAATTTAATCACATCGCCGGGATTAACTTCCACAACCACCGGATCAAATCGAGCGTCACTGTCCGTGCCTTTTATTTCTACCTTTACCGTATCTGTCTGTGATACATCCGCAGCATCGGCATATTCCCATCCGCTTAGCGACAAAAAGACACCAAATAATATGACTGCTGAAGATTTCATTGACTTACTTTCTTATTTAAGATGGACTCAATTACTTCGGCAGCCTCGTTCATAGGCTGATTTAGTCCTTCTACCCGCTGGGCAATTCGTCCTTTCTCATCCAGTACCGTAACCAAATTCGAGTGCGCAAAATGTCCGTCACTTTTCTTTGAATACTGCACGCCCAGCATCATGGCAAAGGTTCGTACGTCGGCATCATCGGCCGTCATAAAATGCCAGCCGGGAATATCCAGCTGCTCATACTTTGCATATTCGTCCAACACCTTGGGCGTATCATTTTCCGTGTCAAAACTGACGGCCAACACATTTATATCCTCTCGAACCGATTCCTCTAAGCTGCTGTATAATCGCCAGGCATCTTGTATCAAAATGGGACATACGTCGGTGCAATTTCCGTAGAACATTACCACAATCACCGGCTGTCCACTAAAATCGTCAAGTGTTACCGTATCACCGCGGTGATCAGTCCACTCTACATCCAAATGATACAGTGAATGCTCGGCATCAACTTCTGTAGTACTCAGAGCATCATCTGCATTGTGGTTGTGATTATGCTGAGCTAATAACCTTGTAGCCGTAAATAAGAGTAGCGTTATGAGAAATATTTTTTTCATTATAAACTCGCTTCTTTTTCTTCAATCGTTTCTACATCGTAAGCGCAGCGAAATCCCACGGTGCTGTTGTTACTTTTGGGATTAAAGCTCATGCGCGTGATATACCGTATAGAGGCCGCGTAACTGTAGGCATTGCCCAGCTGTTGCATGCGTCCCACCGTACCGCAATCCAGCGAAAGATCATCTGCGACGACGGGCTTATAATCCTCAACCCACTCCATAATCAACCCAAACTGATCTTTCACGCCGTGACGGTTTTCAATTCCGGAAGAGCCTACCGATCCAATATTTTCATTATCTACTGTTGAGTACCAGCTCATAAGCCTATTGGCAAATTCACCGGCTTCAGAGGGAGAATCAAAATCCATAAGCTGTGCCGAATACTCCCATTCATTGAGGGTAGGTAGACGCCCCCCTACCGACTGGCAGTAGGCATTGGCGGCATACCAGGAAACATTGGTCACTGGTTGATCCGGATTTACAACATCATCAGAATTAGCATTTTCCCAACTTTTCAGATATCCCTTATGAGCAAAAATGCTCGGAATATTTTCGGGACGCCAATCCTCATGATCTTGTAAAAATTCGTTGTACTCTTTATTCGTTACGGCCGTCTTATCCAGATAAAATGAACCTACTTCAACCGGTTCGCCCTTTACTTCGGGCATTACGGAATGAAATGATCCCGACGGAACCAGCACCTGCGCTCCTGCAATCGCGGGCAAGAGTACCATGGCGACAGCCAAAGCTGCCCACATGGTTTTTACAGATGCTATATTCGTCAGGAGTTTCATTTCAATAAATTTCTATTAATTGGTGTTTATGGATTTACTTCTCGCGTGGACCCGCTTTCAGGGTACCTGTCGCACCTTTTTCCGCATCAGCGAACTCGTGATCAATCAAGATATATTTTCCTTCTTCAGGCACGATCATGTCGATAGTTGCCGAGCTGGATGCACCAAGTAGCACTGTCTGCATTCCGCGCATTTCGTTGAAAGGATGTCCTTCGAGCCATACCCGGTCGAAAATGCCTCCAATTACATGAAAGCTCGAAGTTCCGCTGGGACCATTATTCGAAAAGTGCAATCGAACACGGTCACCGGCATTGGCTTTCAGCGGCTGATCGTGTAAAATCGTTTGGTGCCCGTTAAATACTACGTGCGATGGATTCCGGTTCTGTGCCGCTTCAAAATCATACTGAAAAAGATCGCCGGAACCTTTTTTCAAGTAATATTCGGATTGTACGACCACATATTCTTTGTCTACTTCATAATCTGTGTCATAACCGTCCTTAGGCGAAACAACCACAACGCCGTGTTGTCCCATAGCCGTGTGCATCAACACGCTGGGCGTACCACAGTGATAGATATACGAACCGGCATAGTTGGCAACCCAGTCAAACTTGATCGACTCACCGGGTCCAATCGTTCGCCATTTGTCATCTTTGGCAACAGTTCCCGCGTGGAAATCCATGGAGTGCGGCATCGGCATGGTAGCTTCTTTGGCCTTCATAAAATTATTTTCGGCTACCTGCTGCATAAAGGGGGATCCCTCTTTGGTAGGTTCGGTAATCGTCACTTCTTCATCCGAGCGATTTTTCATCGTAAAGGTAATACGGTCGCCCTCTTTAACGTGAAGTACCGGACCGGGAACCGTTCCACCGAATGTCCAAGCCTCGTATTTTACTCCATCAGCCACTTCAATTTCCTGGGCGATGATATCGATGCGAACATCGTGTGTTTTGTTGCCCTCATAATCAAGTGGTTCCAAATTTGGCAGCATACTTAGATGATCTCCTACAACGGGAGGTCCGTCATAATCTTCGGTGAACACTTCAGCTTCGGGCATACCAAACGTCATCCCGTCTATTTCATATTCATCCGTTTGAGCATAGCTCAGGTTCGTAATCCCCGTCAGTAACAATCCTATTATAAGTATATATGTAAGTTTTAGTGATTTCATAGCAGTGTGTTTTTGCTAATTAAGAATTAAGACAACTTTGTCTTTTATTATTATAGATACTACCTGGACAACAAGCATGCCAAATCATTAGGAGCCCCTAAAAAAATTAGAAAATGCTGTTATAAGTATATGAATAGAAGATTCTAACTCCGACTAAAATCCCATAGTGCACACATGCAATACTTCCGAAGCCAGTTTTTGCAGAAACGCAATAGTATCATTTTGATGGATTGACAGCTTACTCTTTCGTCTTCATTACTTTTACCTTCCACTCCTTGGGCATGGTCTCAAGGTATTCCCATTTAAACGACTCCTCACTTTCGGCCTCCATTTGGTAGTACAAAGGCTTGGGATCGTGATCGTTGATAAAGACAAATGCTTCGCCGGGTTTTAGTTCATCAAAAGCCTCAAAGACCATATCATGTCGCTTGGCAGGTGGATGAGGACGTACGTCAAATGAATTGACAATGGATACATCTTCGAGGGCGGGATCGGTTTCTTCTTTTTTTGTCACATGAATGACGTATTCGCCCGGCAGATCTTTCTTATAGGTCCACGTATATTCACCGTCGAATTTCTTTTTGAAAATCCTGCGGATTTCTTCCGGATCCTTTTCAGAAATGATTTCCATCGTATCCCCTTTCAGCATCATCCCGTAGCGGTGAAAAACGGCATACTTCCAGTCTTTGGGATCTGCTTTCCGTAAATCCATCAGGGTAGAAATATCCTCGAACTCCCTGCCCTGTGATGGCTCCGTTCTTGTTACGCGCACTTTCCACTCCTGTCCACCCCACTGCAGGTATTCCCATCCAACGACATCGCCATATATTGATCGAAATTCGTAATACAGCGGCTTGGGATCGTGATCGTTGGTAAAGACAAAACTATCTCCCGCCGGCAAATCCTTAAAGAGCTTCAGCAGCTTTTCGTGTCTTTTAATGGGAATTAACGAGCGTACATCAAGTTCTTGTTCTGCTTTCTGCATGTGAGTCTAATTTGAGTTATTAACTGTTGATACGCAGCGTGCTGCGTCCGTACTTCGATCAATAAAGTTTTAGGTATTGTGCTCTTCTAAAAAAATTCTTTAGCACATTGACATGATTATACTCTTCATCTTTGGCAGCATATAGGAGAGTTACTTTCTGTTCTTCTGCAATTTTAAGTAAATGACCAACCGGCTCCTCCCTCTCAGTCAGCTCTCCTTTATATCGCTTCGAAAATTCATCAAATTTATCGGGGTCGTGATCAAACCACTTGCGCAATTCGTTGGTGGGTGCAACCTCTTTGAACCATTCATCAAGCCGGCTTCTTCTTTGGATACGCCCCGAGGCCAAAGCCGATCTACCAACACGCGATAGCCGTCCCCTTTGGAATAATCTTCGTAAATACGTTTCGTTTTAAATGGGCTGTTCATAATAGCCATCTATGTCATTTCAATATCATAGGTACAAGCGTGATCTCCCTCAGCGATATAGGTGGTTCGCTCAGCTTTTGAATCAAAAATTTTCTCGTAAAACATAGCCTCCAGCTTGCACGGCAATCGCGTTTCTTTGATTACTTCACTAAAAGGACAGTTGCATTCCTTCACAGTCAGTGATTGATCACTTTTACCCACCTCAAATTCTGGCATGAATCCCTCCTCCTCCAGCATCTGCATCAGCACTTTCAACTTTTCTTCAATATCGTCAGACTCCGCTTCCTGTATCCGCTTTTTGGCTTCCTTCTGACGCTGATCCCAAAAGTCCTCGAAAAAATCCTCTACCAACTGTTCATTTCCTTTCTCCTTTAAGTAGTGAATAATATTTCGAATCAGTTTTGACTCTGAAGACGGGTACAAGCTATTCCCCTTGGCCGTAAGCTGATAGTGCAAACTGGGACGGCCGGGACCCGAACGAACGTATTCGCGATCTACATAACCGTCACGTTCAAGCTGCAAAAAATGTTCCCGAAGTGTGGTTTTGGCCAGCTCAATCTCTTCTACAGCTTCATCAATTGAGAGGGTGCCCTTTCGCTTTATCAGATCTACAATTTCCTTTTTTGAACCGGTTAGCATAAGTCAGTATTTGATTATCTTTCGTAAGTTAGACTCAGCTTGCTTTGCCAAGTTCATGCTCAATCCTTGGTATTAACTGTTTGCTCTCAAAGTTGAACTGTGCTTCTAACCTCTCTTGCAAGAGTTTAAAATTTTCATTCAAAATACAGAGCGTAGAACAAGCGCCCGGGGGATTTTGAAAATCATTCCCCTTTTTTCTGATCTTATCGATCAGTCTCTTTAGCCGCTCCTGATCCCGCTCAATAACCGAAAAGCATTTCTCCAGGCGTTTTATCATTCCGTGCGTGATGGTAGCAGGACGACTAGAATTTAGATTTTGGGCCGCTGGTAAGAACGTCTCTCGCTCAAAACGATGATACATCTGCAGCGCTTCGCTGAACTTCTCATAATGCCAATGCATATTTTTTAGCCACGTGTACTGGTTACCGTGAATCTTGTGTACACGCAGAAAATTCTGTTCAATCTCATCCAGTAAATTATCTACCGGAGTAATGTACTTTTCTTTCAGATACTCAGAACATTTTTTTAGAGATTCCTCATTAGCTGGAATTGCCTCGCTATTTTCATTCTGGGGTATAGGATTGGATCCGTTTGTATGTTTTTTAACCCAGTTAAGCACTTCAACTTCGCTCCACTTCCGCTGTTGGCAAACAGATCGCAGAGTTTCTTCTCGGTGCTGCGATGGTTGCAGGCCTATTGAAGCCAACAACTTATCAGCCTCATCATATGCGTCAACGATCTGTTGAATCGTTGCATCGGGCGTTAGTTCTTCTCGTTCTTTTACCTGTTTCATAATCACCATGCTTTGGCGGGTTTCGGTTCTGCGTTAATTAAGGTAAGGAGAATGATATGATAAATCAATAAAATTGGTTTAAACCGTTTTTAGTGTTGATATTAATTTTTACAGCCCCTACCTTTGAAGTGAACAATCAATAACGGGTACATTTTTTTGCTTATAGCTTACGTGGCAGCCGACCATGCATCCAGTGCAAACACACCAACTGCGCGGCCGTTTGTCCGGTTGACGCCTTTCGGGAAGGTCCCAATTTCTGGTCATCGATCCCATTGAGTGTATCGATTGCAATGTACATATCGGTAAAACCGCTGAATAACAAATGATGGATTATACCTCTATAGATAAGCGTGAGATAGTCCGGCAACTCCGCGATGTCATTGATCCCGAGCTGGGTGTAAACATTGTGGATTTGGGACTGGTGTATAACATCTTGTTTGACGATGGCAAGGTAGTACTTGAATATACCGTCACCACGCCGGGCTGTCCCATGCGCCGATACCTACAGCAAGAGATCGAAAAAACGCTGGAATCCATAGATGAAATTGAGAAATACGAGACAAAACTGGTTTGGGAGCCAGAGTGGAACGTGGATATGATTAAGAAGGATGATGTGGAGTTTTTTGCACACCCACCTCCCCAACAGCGTACATAAATAGATTTTTAGATATGAACAAAGTACCAACTTCTGTACTTGTGGGATTGCTAATGTTAGCGGCAGTAGACTTGCTTACCGGCTTGTATTCCGGCTTAGTCCGCTTGGGATTGCTCTCTTCCATTTATCCGCCAGTATCGCCCATTGCTCACGGACCGCTCATGATAAATGGATTCTTGGGAACCCTAATCGGCCTTGAACGGGCGGCTGCTCTCGAAAAAAAGTGGGCCTATGCCGCCCCGGTATTTATAGCCGCCTCAACCATCCTGTTGCTTGCCGGATTTTCCGGCCCATCTAATTTTGCCTTGATCCTGGGATCGGTTGGACTTGCGCTCGTTATGGTTTACCTGTACTACCTGCAGCCCAAAATCTATCACTTAATTATGGCGCTGAGTGCCGTTTCCCTGTTATTTGGTAACGTGCTGTTTGTCTCCGGCAGTCCAATTTACTCGATCGTTGGGTGGTGGGCGGCCTTTCCCATGCTCACTATTTTTGGGGAACGCCTGGAACTCAACCGCATCATGCGTCCCCCCAAACGAGCTCAACACATTTTTACTACACTCATTGTGGGATGGTTGGCAGCTTTAGTCATTACTCATATTGACCGCACCATTGGCTGGAGTATAGCTTCACTCCTACTCATCGGTATTGCGGGCTGGCTCATCCGGTACGACATTGCCAGAAAAACTATTAGATCTATCGAATGGACAAAATATAGCGCTATCTGCTTGCTTACGGGCTACGGCTGGCTTATTCTTGCCGGTCTTTTTGGTTTGTGGTATGGCCTTCCTATAGCCGGACCCATTTACGATGGACTGCTGCACATATTGTTTGTGGGATTTGTCTTCAGCATGATTTTCGCCCACGCTTCGGTCATTATTCCATCACTATCAGGCATACTGGTACCATGGCACGCTTACTTTTACCTGCCGCTTATACTGCTTCACAGCTTTCTGTTTGTCCGAATAATCGGTGATATGATGGGGTTTGTCCAAGTACGTATTATCGGAAGCTATGGAAATGTAGTAGCTATTCTCCTGTTTTTAGGAGGTGTGTTATACCAGCTGACTAAAGAAATTTATACTCAGAAATTTGTAACAATATCAACAAAAATACAATCTTAAGTAATACAGTATTATGCCAACACGTAAAGCAAATGCACAATGGAATGGAGATCTAAAAAACGGAAATGGATCAATGGAACTGGAAAGCGGTTCCTATAAAGGAAAATATTCATTCGCTTCACGGTTTGAAAATGGAGATGGAACAAATCCCGAAGAACTTATTGGAGCAGCCCATGCCGGATGTTTTTCGATGGCATTGTCGCTGGAATTATCTGAAGCAGGCTATGACCCGCAATCTATTAATACCCGTGCTGAAGTAACATTTGATCTTACCGATGACGGTCCGGCCATCACAGGAATTAAATTGATTACCAAAGCGGATGTGCCCGGTATTGGGAACGATAAATTCCAAGAATTTGCTAACGGTG
>JBNJFP010000053.1:0-12916 GCA_051746985.1 Bacteroidota bacterium | reverse complement strand
GCGGTTGTCAGCAGGGATCAGGATGCCGTTTCTATTATGACGTTGGATGGTGAGTCGTCGGGTGCAGAGGCCTCGGTTAACGAGTTTTTGAATCAAGAGGGCATAAATACGGAAAGAAGGTCAAATGCAGAAAGCAACGGTCTTACCGCATTTCGGGCAGAAGCTACCGGGCAGACTGAGGACGGAACCCAACTGAAATTCTATCTCTATGCGATAGAGTATGAGGGTTCCATCTATCGCTTTTTAAACTATACTACGGTTGAAAAATATGGAACCTATGCTTCCAGTTTTGATGGGATAACCAGAGGCTTCAGGGAGCTGACTGATTCAGGTATATTGAATATCAAACCGGTTCGTTTGCAAACAGTAAAAGTAAACCAGACAGGCACCTTCCAGTCTTTTCTTCCAGGAAACCTCGAAAGCTTTTCGATTACCGTTTCGCCCGAGGATCTTGCTATAATGAACCAGGTGGGCATCGATGAACAGATTAATGCCGACACTTGGTTAAAGCTCCCAAGTCAATAAAGGAGTCGCCTGTATTAATTAATGCCAAAAAGCATCCAACAAAAAAAGGACAGAAGTGTTAATTCTGTCCTTTTAATTTTATTACTCTTTGATGAATATTTATTAGTGATTATAAGATTCCAGTACGATATGAGTGATGTTGTTATGGCTTATATCAGTCAATGTGAATGATATCATAATCAGTTTGCCCTTGCCGTTTGTGACATTTCTGCCCGCGCATTCTGAATAGCCAATTGTACATTTTGAATGGCCTTTTTCAGGCTGTCTCCTTCACTGACAACTTTTTCAGAAATCGGGGTTATGGCATCAATTCCCTTTGGAGTCAGATCATTCGACAGGAACGTCTGTATTTCTTTCACGTTAGAGATATAATCTTTAAACGCCTCGTCAACACCAATGCTATTTTCAGCTATCTTGTCATAGATTTCCCCAAGATCAGCTCGCCGCTCATCGCTCAGTTTCTGAATTTGTGGGTTTTTATACTCGGTGCCCTCTTTTTCCCACTCGTCAAAATAATCTATGCCTTCTGCTTTCATATGTTCAGCGTGCTTGGCAAACTTTTTCTCCATAGCCTCCATTTTTTCCACATTTTTACTATAGGAGTCAAATGTTTGTTTTAAGTCCGTCTGACCGGGCCTCATAAGTTCATCGAGGGATGCTCCAGTAGCATCAAGCTGCTGGGAAGCCTCTTGAATATCATTATCCATGATCTCCATGGATGTTCTCGTGTCTTCAGAGCGCTGCATACCTGTGGAAGCGCAACCGGCTATACCAAAGACCACTATTATGAATAAAGCCAAGCGCGGAACCAGTGTTTTGTTTATTAGTTTCATTTTGAACTCTCTTTTTTGCCCGCAACTGGCGGGCAGATGTGAATTAATTATCATATAAAAGATAGACACTTATAAATCTATAAGTTTTATAAATCACCAATAAAGACTTACATATTTCACAGGTATAGGTGAAAGAAACAATGAGTGTGTGATAAAAACCTGCAGAAGTGGACCATCATCTAAAGTTTATCTACAAGCAGTATCATCGCAGCCACAACGGTGGAGATGGGGCCTACAATCCGCATGTAATCGACAAAGGCGGGCCGCCTTTTAACTTCAAGCGTAATGAAGTCATTCTCTTGCAAGACAAAATCACGCATTCCTTCGGGCAGTTTCTGGGTATAGCGAAACCTGAAATTGACCACCTCGTCAATCTCCAGCTCTTGGTTTCGGCGGGATACATTGACCTCAACCCGTAATTTAGACCAGTCAAGAGTAGTTTCGCCCGTTCGGAAACTTGCCGGTCCGCGGGCAAAGGAAATAAGTTCGATGAGTGTGGTTCCGGTGGGGACCATAAATCGTCCGGGGGCATTTACATCCCCCCAAAGATTAATCAATACCGACTCTTCACCCGGCTTGGCTATTTGTACAATACCTTCAACGAGTCGATACTGTTGAATAACTGGAACCTCATCCTGCGCCTGGACTGTTCCAGTAATTAATATTCCAGCGATAAACATCACTATAGCAAGAATCTTTTTCATTCTCTCCTGACTGCTTTAAAATCATAACATTGTATCCATCTATATTAACCTGTTTCCGGTAGCATCAATGTAGGGGAAATCGGAATAGTAACTGTGCGGAAACAGCTGTAAACCTATAGAGGTACATGAATATAGATCGCTGGTTTACGCTATGCGCGGTCTTTTTATGAACAACTACCTTGGTTAAAGAGAAGTCAATTAATCCGTCGGGTTAACAACAATTGACTCATTTTTCCACTTTAAGCTGGCGTACGCAACAGACGCAAACCATTCAGTACGACAAGAAGGGTACTGCCTTCGTGGCCAATAACGCCAAGCGGCAGCGGTAGCTCAAAGAGGAAAACAGAAAGTACAAGAACGCCGATCACTGAAAGACTAAAAATAATATTCTGCCAAACTACCTTTCGGGCTCTTCTGGCAAGGTTGATGACATAGGGCAGTTTGGTCAAGTCATCAGCCATTAAAGCCACATCAGCAGTTTCCAGGGCTACATCGGTACCAACAGCGCCCATTGCTATGCCCAGGTGACTGCTGGCTAATGCGGGAGCATCATTTACGCCGTCGCCCACCATGGCAACCGACTCTTTTTGGGTAAGTTCTCGAATGATATCCACTTTTTGTTCGGGAAGAAGGCCTGAATAATAATGATCAATTTTCAACGTATCTGCCACCGTCCGCGCAACCCCTTCATTATCACCGGTTAGCATCACAAACTTTTTGATGCCCATGTTACGCAGTTCATCCAGTGCAGCTGGAGCGTTATCCCGAATTTGATCGGCCGTAGCAAGAATGCCAGCCAGTTCTCCATTTAGCTCCAGGTAGATCACCGTTTTACCTTCTGCTTTCAATTCTTCAACACGCTCCCGGGTTTTATCATCGAGATGATTAAGCATGCCATTAAAAAGTTTGTCATTACCCACACTAACCAGATCCGTCCCTACTTTCGCCGTTACCCCCTTGCCAATTTCTGCCTGCACATTTTCAGCTTTGCCAAAAGAAAGACCCTTTTGATGAGCCGCAGCAACAACAGCAGCAGCCAGATGATGCTCCGAATGTTCTTCTGCTGAGGCCGCCATAGAAAGCACTTCGTCCTCATTCAATGCCCCTTGTCCATTATTGTTATCCAGACTGATAATATCTGTTATTGCAGATTTTCCGGATGTCAGAGTGCCCGTTTTATCGAAGGCAAACATGCTTATGGATGCAGCCTGCTCCAGGAAGGTTCCTCCTTTAAAAAGAATTCCATTGCGAGCGGCATTCGCGATGGCTGAAAGGATGCTGGCAGGCGTACTTATAATCAGCGCACAGGGAGAGGCGACTACGAGTACCGTCATGGCACGATAAAAAACCGGATCAAAGGGATGATTGAATATAAAATACGGTACCAAAATAAGTCCGATGGTAAACAGGATGACTCCAATCGCATATTTCGATTCGAAAGAGTCCAGAAATTGTTGGGTTTCGGCCTTCTTGTTCTGCGCCTGCTCAACCATGCGGATGATTGTTGCCAGCGTAGTATCTTCTTCAAGACGTGTTACTTCAATATTCAACACCCCATTCTCATTCATAGTCGCAGCAAAAACATCACTCCCCTTTTCTTTGACCACCGGGGCACTCTCTCCGGTTATAGTAGCTTGGTTGACGGAACTGGTCCCAGATTGTACCACACCATCTATGGGAATGCGTTCACCGGGCTTAACAACAATCAAATCTCCTAAGGAAAGTTCTTCTACCGGCCGATACTCTTCCCTTCCATCCGGGAGGCGAACAAGCGCTTCGTCAGGCCGTAATTTCATAAGGGAGCGAATAGCTCTTCGGCTACGTCCCATCGCATAATCCTGAAGCGTATTGCTCAGTGAGAAGAGAAAAAGCAATATGGCACCTTCCAGCCAGTTGCCGATAATTGCGGCCCCCACGGCAGCCAAAATCATCAGCACATCAACATTAAACCGAAACTTAACCAAAACCTTTGCACTTTGAACCACCCCTGCATAGCCGCCGCTGAGGTACGCAATTATATAAAATATGCGCTCAGTATCCTCAGCAATCAAATCAAACAGGGAGCCAAAAAAACCAGAGCCCAAACTTATCATACAGATAACGGTCAAAACTGCCTGAAATCCGGCCTTACTGAGGAATCTGGAATTGGTTGAATCTTCTTGAGCCATCTTGTTCTTTTCAAATTTTTAAAATTCAGATCCTAATAACCCATTTTTGCTCTCTCTACTGGACTATCTAATTTTTAATTGATAGAGGATCTTAATCGGATGACTCAATAATATAATGTAAGCTGGGTTCAAGTACCTAATTTGACAGAACCATGTTTGACGAGAAAATGTGGATGTTACCTTAGTGCTGATGACTGGTGGACTTTCGGAACGGCTCAATAAGAAGGAAAGAATATTGGGAAGTAATCGAGAGTTGGAATTACGTACAGCCATTGCCTACCAACCTCTTGGACAAACCATGTTGGAAATGTTTTTTTCGACGTCTATTACTGCCCACCTTCATTAATCATTCTTTGGGCATCTTCACCCATTTTTTTCACCCGACTCTTAACATTGGCAACCGAGCCCTTTATGGTTTCTTCGGCATTGTCTGCATAATCTTTGGCTTTGTTGACAATTTTCTTTCGCTTGGATGAGTCTTTGTAGGGCGTCAACAAAAATCCTATTGCAGTAGTAAGTGCAACACCACCAATTATGGCAAATAAAGTTTTTTTTGAGTCCATGATTTGTTTACGAGTTAAGATCGTTAGAATTAATAATTACAATTCAGGCCACTTAAGAGAATCAATCTCCCTGAATCCCTCTTCTAAGAAGACTTGCTGGATTTTTATTCAAAATACTGTATTTGTATTTCAAGCAAGGAATTCCTCCTTAGAAAAGGAACTCAAAAGATTTGACCCTATAGAATAGTCAACTTCTTTAAATGGGCTGTCTTCCCTGGATTATTCTGAATATGATGGCGATAACAGCTATGACCAGCAGGATATGAATAAGTCCCCCGGCACTATAGCCGATAAAACCAACGAGCCATCCAATGACTAAAATAACGGCAATGATATAAAGTAGATTTCCCATGATATGCTATGTTTAGATTGTTGTTTTGATGTCCATTTTCTTACAAAAAGTATTAACACGTAGTTAAGTTATTCGCGGCTGGTTCTGCTTTGAGACATTTCTTCCCGTGCTTTCTGGATAGCGATTTGCACATTTTCCAACGAAATCATCAGGCTGTCTCCTTCGCTGACAACTTTTTGGGAAGTCGGCGTAATAGCTGAAATCCCATTTGCAGTCAGATCATTTGCAAGGAACTCCTGTATCTCTTTTACATCAGATACATACGCTTTGAATGCCTCATTTACACCGATACTATTTTCAGCGATGGCATCATATCTTTTCCCAAGCGCAGCTCTACGCTGGTCGCTGAGTTGCTGTATCCTTGCGTTCTTATATTCGGTTCCCTCTTTTTGCCATTCTTCAAAATAATTTGTGCCACGGCTTGTCATTTCAGCAGCATGAGTGGAAAATTTTTTCTCCAGGGATGTTAATTCTGACACGTTATTTGAATAATTATCAAAAACCTTATTTAAATCACTTTGAGAAACGCTTATCAAATTATCAAGTGATCTCCCCGTGTCATCCAACTGCCGAATCGCCGATTGTACATCCCTGTCCATAGTTTGCAAGGAAATCCTTGCCGCATCGGAGCGCTCCATGCTTGTCGAATCACATCCACCAACAACCAGTAACATCACACTTAATAGAATAAGATTGACCTGCTTGCATCGGTCCATGTTGCTCTCTCCCTTTGTTAGTCAATACTCGGTGCACGTAAAAGATCAGTATTTTAAGTGTATCAAGTCTTATACCTTTTTTAAGAAGTGTTATACATTTTACGGGTTTAAATTTCGCCCTTTTATTTAATAAACCTGCACGCCTCTTTATTTTGATAGATAAGACATTCCTAACATCGTAATGATTCTACCTACGGAACTTTCCGCTTCCTACCCACAACCTGCAGTAGCCTTCCTCCCTATCAGAACTAAAGGCTCTCGCTTTATAATAGAACATTCATATTCTTTATTTAGAAAGCCTGATCCTTAATTATTACGTGGGTTTAAAACGATACATCATGAAACTGTATATTAAATATATGGTAAGTCTGCGTTGCAAGATGCTGGTCAAAGAAGAGCTTAAAAAGGTGGGGATAAACTGTGTTTCCGTCGATCTTGGTATGGTTGAGGTTCAGGATGATATTACCGACGAGCAACTGGAAACATTCGGGAAGAACCTGAAAAAGTCCGGATTGGAACTGCTTGACGATCAAAAAAATATCCTGGTGGAAAAAATAAAAAGCGTGATTGTGGAGATGATCCACTACGAGGATGAAGTTCCTAAAGTGAATAATTCCGATTATATCAGCGAGAAACTGGGATACGATTATACCTACCTCTCCAATACCTTCTCCGAAGTAAAGGGAATCACCATACAGCAGTATATTATTATGCACAAAATTGAACGAGCGAAAGAGCTCCTGCTGTATGATGAGCTGAGCCTGACCGAAATTGCCTACAAACTACACTACAGCAGCGTTGCACATCTATCTAATCAGTTTAAAAAAAAACTGGCCTGACGCCTACTTACTTCAAAGAGTTGAAAGAAAAGCGGGAGAAAAATCTTGAGGATCTGTGATTTGTGTAACATTCATTCAAAAAATATATAAGGGTTATCTGTAGTAATATGCCCATATTTTAAAGATAGGATTACTTAACAGCCGTATTTATTGATATACAAAGAAGTTAATTCAACTTCTTTTCACATCAATGATACAGCAATAATATTATCCGGTTTTAACCGGAGATAAATAGCTGAAATCATATAATGAAATCCATTTCATCATGAAAAAACTTATCACCACTATTTGTGTCGTATTTGCCATACAGTCTTTTGCCCTTGCACAGTCAATTGATATCACAGAAACATTTAAAAAGAGCTTCAACGAAACTGTTCAGAAAGTCCAAAGCACTAAGAATGCTGACGAAAAACGAATGTTGTTAAATGATTCGTTTAGTAATATGATCACGGTTATAGAGCGTATCGAATCAAAAGCGACTCTTTCTGATGATGAAGTTGCTCAACTCAACGCTTATAAGAGTGATATCCAAGAAAAGAAAGCTGAGTTAAATGGGATAGATGATTTTAATAGAATACAGGATAAAGCCCTCAATGACTTCTCCGATTACTCCCAGCAGTATTTTGAACAAGCTGACCGGACAATCACTATTGGCCTAACAGCAGCTCTTTTAATTGTTTTAATCTTGCTGCTCCTGTGACAACCACCAGAACTGTATTTTGAAAAAAATTCTTTCAACCGCGACGGGGGTATTGTGAATATTTTTATTACTCTAAACTATTATTGTGATTAGAACTCCACTCTTATACTCCATTATTTTGGCTGCGTTCTTTACAGCGTGTAGCTCTACCAGTGAAATGGTAAAAAATGATGTTGCAGATCATTCTGCTGAATATACAGTAGTTTATTACATCCACGCTGATGCCGGCTATCTTTATCATGATCCTGATGGGCAGCCCGTCAGGGCTAATTCCCAAGTATTTGAAACTGCTCTTGAAGTAGCAAAAAAAGCATACTCAGGCGAAGTTTTTATTTTCTACCAACGTCCTGAGAAGAAATTTTTGGGACTATTCCCCCGAAAGCGCAATCAGTTTTATCATTACACGAACGGCCAGAAAACCACACAAGTAAAATACCGTCATTCCGATAAAAAGGAGCCCTTTCTTACTACCGAAGCTCAGCTTTATAAGAAATACCGTAATCAAACTGCAGTGAAAGACCATCAGCATTACTTTCTTTATTTTGGTCATGAGATTCCAAACGACGAGGGAAAAAACTACCACCATACTCTGCCGAATATTAAAGTAAACACTGCTTCTTTTGCAGATGGAATCCAGCAATTTTCCGTGACAAATAATCAAATATTTGACCTGGTGATGCTTTCTACCTGCAACAACGGAACTCCTGCAATGGCATCCCACCTATTACCATTCACTGATCATCTACTAGCATCTCCTCAAAATCTGCATTTGTCTCATATCGATACCGAACAATTAGCACTGTTGGAACAAAATCCTGGAATTTCGTCCCGACAAATAGCACACTCGCTGGCCGATGACACCTTCCAACGTCTTGAAGAGCAAATCCAAACCCCCATAACACTTGCCGCGTATGATTTTGAATCCATGCGGGGATATATTAAAGAGCTTAAAAACCGTATCATATCTTATAAAGATACGACTCCCATAAATCCCTACCATCAAAACATAGACTGTGGACAATTTTCTTTTTTTGATGCTGAAAAATACACGCAAGGAATTGAAACGTGGTATAGACCGGCTAAGTTTGGGAGACGTGCTGCGGCATCAAATATACATTCTGGCTGGGGATGCAGGCCACAGTCAAAAACTGATACTGCAGCCGTCAAGAAATAAAAAACGGAACCTTTTACTTTCGAGTGCCAAAAAAACAGGAAGCTTCCGCTTTCACTTTGCAATATTTTACTATTCATTAGTAAGCAAAACTTGTACATCTGTGATTTATGTAAAGGTTTATTTACAAGTGTGTAACACATTATCGCAAAGTTCTTTCCATTTTGGTCATAGACATTAACAAAGAAGTGAATCAGATAAGCAATTCATGGCCCAATTCTTTTCCCACCTGATAATCCTTTAACACAATCAAAACCATGGAACCAATGGAACTCGAAAAATCAAAAGCGATGACCATTGTTGAAATCATCGAATATGTTCCTGATTCGGTGGTAATCAAAACAATTTTAAAAAGATCGACCGGGAATATTAATGTTATCTCTATTGATACCGGGGAAAAGCTTGAGGAAAAGAGTTCCCCATTCGATAACTTTATCCAGATTATCGATGGGGAGGCAGAAATCATAATCGATGGAGTATCCAAACTCATTGAAACCGGACAATCAATTATTATACCGGCCCACTCCCGCAACTCATTCAAAGCGAACGACCGATTTAAGATGATATCAACAGTAATCAAAAGCGGATATACAGAGGCAAGCTAAGCTCGAAAATTTGACTCTTAAGAAGATATAGTTAGAACTTGAGGTGAAATTTTGCAAGTCAGTAAAAACGACTGTTCATCAACAACATTTGATCAACATATTCTACTCTTCGGATGTCAACGTCATTTTAATGCGTTCAATTTCCCGCCGAATGTTATCCTTTTCCATCGCTTTGTCGAATCGCTGCCCATTGATGAATAAATTATTGGTATCACTCACTCCACTACGCACCCCGGATCGTCGGTCTTCGAGCACACGTTTCCTGTTTTCTTCCGTAAACATTTCTTTTTGAAATCGATCGGTATCCAAATTTATGTGACGAGCACATTTCAGCAGGTTTTCATCTTCCAGATGATTTTGATGGTCAAACAGTTCGTCATGCATCTCCCAAAATTTACCTTGGTCGGCAGCAGCCTCAGCAGCCATTCCCGCGTTTTCGGCATGCGGATGGCGTCGGCTAAGCGGGAGATGACGATAAATATATCGAATATCCTTATCCTCCTGCATTATTTCATCTATCATCTTATAGATTCGAAGACTGGTTTCACACTCATAATCCCCATACTGCAAGAGAGTAATTTCCGCATCGCGGTTTCCACGCTGATGGTCTTCTTCAATCACAGGGGGTTGCAGCGTATCGTCGGTTTCTATCTCCTGGTCTTGATTGGAGTGCGGGCGACGAATAAAGTCCGGCAAGGTTGTATTACGGCCAAACAGCCATTCTTTCCATGTAAGCTCGATCTGACTACAGTCCCGATCGGGAAAGCGACTCTGCCGTGTTTGTGAATAATTGAGAATAGCCACCAATATCACTCCGCCCACCGTATTACCCAGCGTAACTGCAGAAAAGAAATATCCGAACTGACCCCATCCAGCTAACCCCTGAAAAATTAAATAAAGCACCTCACAAGCGCCGATAATACAATGGAATAAATCAGCGATAGGGATAAGATACATCAGTATAAAAACAATAGCGATACGAGCTGTCGCATCTCTTACGGCGTGGGTCAGCCATACCATTGAGGCTACAATCCATCCGGCTAATACGCCTTTCCAAAACAGGTCATTCCAAGAAACACTCAGAGCATGCTCTCCAAAGTTCCGGGCCACTTCCGCTGCTTCGGCCGCAAAAATGCCTGTGTTAGCTAACACATAGGCCAAGGCTCCTGCACCGATCACATTTGCAAATAGCACAATGCCCCAAACGCGCAGTAGTGCGGGTACGCTGGCAATCCGCGTGAGCACATGCGTAACAGGGGTAAGCGTATTTTCGGTAAACAGCTGATATTTGCCAACGACAATCAATATAAATCCCAGGGGATATAACATATTCCCAATAAACAAAGATGACTCTGGCCCTACAGCACCCGTCATTGCAGAACGGGCTACAAAGGTAAGACCGATAGAAAGTCCCGCAGCTATTCCGCTTAAAAAAAGAAGGCGAGTAGAGCGATTAAAATCCTCATCGGCGGTGGCTACAATACGATGGAAAATTTCGTCCGTTGAAAATATATCCCGAACAGCCTGTCCCCCAGCGGGAGCACCACTTTGGGACTCGTCAATTTGTTCCCTAATACTGTCTGTCTCCATTTCATTTTTCCATAAAATTAATCAACACAATGAGATTCTATACCATCTCTCTATCACCTACAACATCTTCAATGTATAATTTTAAAATCTGACATCTCGAGGGAGGACTATCCAATTATACATATACCAAGGTATCGTTAATCTGATGCCCGTGCAATTAGCATTGGAAATTTCGCATTCAGTGCCCCTCCTCTTCAACCCAAAAAAATCAATAAACTATGACCAAAAATGCTATTGGTAAATGAACAAGTAAATCTATTTTTAGCACGATCTTATTTTTACAATTGCATTCAACTTTAAACTAAACAAGGTTAGAAATACCCGGTTCATAGAAGCATGTCAGGTACCTACAATTCTACACCTATTTATTCGGTTTTAAAAGGTCCTCTCCTTCTTCAGGAGATCTTGACTTCCGGGCTTGGTCTAAAATCTCCTCATCATTACTTTCTAATTGCCCCTCTGCCTTGGTTATTAATTTTGAATCCTCTGCAAGTGGTGTGCTTTCGGTTTTTTTCTTATCGGAAGTTGCAGGTTTTTTTGGGGATTGGATTGTTAGACCATCCAAATTTATTCTTTCTCTTGCATCATCAGGCATTGAAATTCCCTCTGCTAAATAAGCAGTTTTGATTTGCCTCAATACAGATGATTTTACCTTTAGCATGTTATGTTTGCTTCCATCTACCCAAATATAAAATTTCAAATTAATCGTTGAAGAAGCCAGCTTATCTACTAAAACCAAGGATTCGGGTTCCCTCAAAACAGCCGGATGTTCCTCAAATACCTTTAAGGCAAGATCCTGCGCAGAAGCAACGCTGGCATCATATCCAATTCCAATAACAAAACTAATTCGCTGATTTGGATTACTTGTGTAATTAAGGATGCTGCTTTTATAGACGATAGAGTTGGGAATTTGCAGATGGTTGCCATCAAGAGTTATAAGTAAGGTAGCCCTAATGGTAAGCCGCTGAACAAATCCAATATTGTCATTAATCTCAACATGATCACCTGCATGAAAAGGGTTTTGTACACTCAAGAAAATACTGGCCAGGAAATTTTCCGTTATATCCCGGAATGCGATCCCCAAAACAATACCCAACAATCCTGTACCTCCCAGTATTGTGAGAGCTACATTGGTTAAATCTGCAACATGAAAAACGATATATATACCCATAAAAAAAACAACAAAGGCAATCCCTCGCGCAGCAATATCTTGCAAAAGGTCGTTCATTGGGCGATTGCTTAAATAAGCCCGGGCACCTTTGGCGACCAGCATGGAAATGCCCCAGAAAATAACCAGCACCACTATTCCGAAGATCAGGAATGGAATAGCACTCATAATATTTCGCCATAATTCCTGCAAACCTGTATAAGCGGGTTGATAATCCCATATATCCGGGTCCAGGATATCAATTCTGTTTACTACGGCGGTTACGTCTTGGGTATTTCTGGCCAAATCTCCCGCCCATCTTTTATAATCGCCGGTTTCTGTTGATCCACTTAGAAAAACCACACCATCGTTCACCTCTACCTCTGGATTTTCGAACCATGCTGTTGCAACTAAAATCCGGGCAAGCCGATCCCTTATCTGGGAATCATCCGCCACTGGTTCAACCTCTACGTGTTCGGGAGCGGTGGTTTCATCCTGTTCAGTAGTTTCAGTCTGACTTTGAACCTGCCCAAACACGGTGTGCGGTATAGTGATCAGCAGGAGTAGTACTAAAAATACGTACTGAAATTTTTTATGCATACAGGCCTCTTAATAGTGCTGATGTGTATCTGGCCTATTTAAACCAGCCAAAAAACTTGTTAAAAATTGCCTTTAAAGGCTTTAGAAATATGGGTAAGAAAAACCTTAAACACAATTTGCATGTTGACTTGTCAAAAAAACTTTGTCCCATAGGGATATTTACGACACAAAACGATTCTTAATAAGTTTATTAAATTGCACGATAAGTCTGAAAAGCAGAGTACGAGAAGACCTGATTAAAATGGTGATCCAGTCATTGATCTCTCTCGTGGACAATGATAACACTGGGGAGGATATTGAAATCAATTTTTAAGTTGGTAAAAAGCTGGTAGAGAAATGAATTAAAATAAAAAAAAGAACTGACCAGCATTTGCTAATCAGTCCTTTACCTTTATGCTCCCCG
>JBNJFP010000052.1:0-14486 GCA_051746985.1 Bacteroidota bacterium | reverse complement strand
AAAAAAGCTACACTATTTTTCTTTTTTTGTTTTAGCCTGCTCTTTGCTACGCAATCTATTGCACAAGTTAGCATTGCACCCACCTCTCTGTTTTTTGACGAACAAGATCGCTATGGGTCTCTAACCATCAGCAACGGTGGACAGCAGGCACAAGAGATTTCTATCAACCTGGAGTTTGGATACCCTACAACGCAGAACGGCAGCCTGTCAGTGGTTAAAGATTCAGTCATGGCAGAAGAAAAATCCATCGCCGACTGGGTTAAAGTATTTCCAAAGAACTTTACCATTCAGCCCGATGAGCGTCAGACCGTACGCTTTGTCACACGTCCCGGAAATGACCTGGAGCCCGGAGGTTACTGGTCACGCGTGCGCATTCAATCCAACCCCGTATCTCCGCCCATTGAATCGGTAGAAGATGGTGAGGTTGGCGCTCAAATTAATCTGGTGGTGAACCAGGTGATTGCTGCACACTTTCATACCCAGGGAGCCGAAACAGGGGTTGAAGTGGAAGCCGTAGATTTTAATCGCGAAGACGATCGTGGTCAAATTGCCGTAAGTATGGAGCAGACCGGCAACGCTCCCTTTGTGGGGTCCATCAGCCTGGAATTAAAAAACAGTGATGGCGAAACCGTTTGGGATACGAACACAACCAACTCGGTGTACACAACCATTACCCGATCGTTTAATATGGATCTTTCGGAGTTGGATCCCGGTGAATATACGATCAGCGGCGAAATAGCCTCCGAGCGCCGCGATATCAGCCAAGACAAACTCTTACAGATACAACCCGTTTCCTTCGAAAAGCAGATTACAATTGAGTGATCAACCGATGGCTACTGATTAGGATATTTACATTTTCAGCAACAGTTTGGCTACTGTTTGCCCTTGGATCGGTGGCTCAAGCTCAAAGTGATGACGGCGACGAAGTTTATCTCACCTTCCAGCATCGCGGAGTGGTCGGCAATTATGTAACCGCCTATTATAAAGATGGCCAGTTTTACCTTCCAGTCAGCGAACTTTTCTCTCTACTCAAAATCGACCACAACGTTGATCAGGGAAACCTGAGTATTTCAGGATTATACTTGGGAGAAACCGAGTACCTCATAGATTTCAACAACCAAAAAGCGCGAGCTGGCGATGTCAATATTGAGCTCCGGGCCGAGGATTTCATGATTAAGGAAATCGACTACTTTCTTACTCCTGAAATTTTTGAAACACTTTTCGGGCTATCATTTTCAACCAATTTTAATAATCTGACGCTGGATCTTGAAACCAGTGATACCATGCCCGTGGTGGCCCAGCATGAACGCGAACAGCAGCGAAAACGGGTAGATCGGGACGAATCGCTTTTCCAGCGGGAGTACTATCCCCTGCAATACGACCGGAATTACCAATCCCTCAATGGCGCTTTTCTGGATTATAACCTCTCGGGCGTATATTCTGATAATACCCAACTATTTTCTTTCAGCAACAGCCTGGGGGCTGAGGTGCTGGCAGGAGATGTACAGGGGAATGTGTTTGGAGCATTTTCGAATCGGCAAAATCAACTTACCACCCAGGGGCTGCGCTGGCGATATGTACAGCGCGACAGCAAATTATTGAGCAGCATCGAAGCCGGGCAAACAAACTCCGAAGGCATCAGTAATCGTGCCATCACCGGAATCAAAATATCCAACAAACCCGTTGAGCCCCGGCGCCTTTTTGACCGCTACCCCATCGAGGGCAACGTATCCGCCAACTCCGAAGTAGAACTGTATCTCAACAATCGATTGGTGGATTACCAGGAAGCCGATGAATCCGGTGATTACCGCTTTTTAGTTCCCCTAACGTATGGAAGCACCAATTACTCTGTACGGATTTATACCCCATCAGGTCGATCAATCCAGCGCGATTCTCGCGTGCAAATTCCCTTTGATTACCTGCCCCCAGGCGAAGTCGATTACAGCATTAGTGGCGGACAGCTGGATAATCCCATCCTGGGCTCAAGCGAGCGGGGATATATGGGTGAAGCCAGCATTTCTGCAGGACTTACCAACTGGCTTACGGCCAAAGGATCTACCGAATACCTGACGGATTACCACAGCTCCATGCCCTCCTTCACCGGAACCCTGAACGCGCGCCTGTTTGACAAATACCTGATCAGTGCAAATGCAAATTCCGATAACTTCTACCGCCTTTCATCTAATGTTGTTTACAGCAATGGCGCCAGCTGGAGCTTGTCTTATGATTATAATCCCGGAGATAGCAGGCTATACAATGTTGGCGGAAGCGATCAATTAGCGCGGGCTACCCTCTTCACCCCTTTTAACATCGGCGAAATACCCCTCAACATACGATGGAGTTCCACCTATCAACAAAGTGGCGGAAATGATATTTACCGTTACCGCGCTGATTTAAATAGTCGATTGGGCCGACTCAACATTCGCGTAGGCTATCAGGATCAACAGTCGGGAACACTTAACTGGGAAACGACCTCTTCATCACGCATCACCAATTCGTACACCTACTCGGTAGGGCGTTTTAATGACATCCCTACTCTGCTTCGGGGTATGTTTATTCGGGGACAACTTTCCTACCTGCCCGGTCTTGATCAATTTGAAGAGATGGAATTTCAATTATCTCGGGATCTGTTTAACAGCGGCCGGATGCAGCTGGCATACGGACGTAATTTTTTAGGCGGGTTTAACTCTCTGAGCCTCAATCTAACTATCGACTTCAACAAAGTTAGAACCAATACCACCGCCCGAGCCTCCGGTGCCGATATGACGATAAATCAAAGCCTGCGAGGATCCATTGGCTACGATTCCTATGGAGATCAGTTATTGCTCAACAACCGCCAACAGGTAGGTCAGGCCGGGGCTGCAGTGCGTCTCTTTGTGGATAATAACAACGATGGAACCTATCAGGAAGATACCGATGATGTTATCACTGATCCCGCGGTGCGAATGAACAGAGCCGGCGGCAGAACCAAAGTTGCCAATGAGATCAACTATATATCACAGCTTTTGCCGTACTATCGGTATGATCTTGAAATCAACGAGGGGGCACTCAGCAATCCGTTGTTAGTGCCAGAAGTCGAAAATTTTTCGATCGTCACCGATCCCAATCAATATAAAACAATCGAAATCCCATTTTATCAATCGGGGGTAATATCCGGACGGGTTGACCGTAAGCGTGAAGAAGAATTAGAAGGGCTTAGCGGTGTACGGCTTTATTTAGAATCAAATTACGATGAAGAATCACAACGAGAGCCATTCAGTGAAGAACTGCGCACTTTTTCTGATGGATCCTATTATACGCACGAAGTGCCACCCGGAAAATACCGGCTATTTATTGATCCCAACCAGCTCGAATTTTTGCAGGTCGATGCCGAACCCGACACGATGGATATTGAAGTAGAAGCGTTAGCTGAGGGCGATTTTGTAGAGGGACTCAATTTTGTAGTAGCTCCACAAGAAGACACCACAAAAATTGAGGAGCCAAAAATGGTTTCCGACAATCAAATTGAACCGGAAGAGGAAGACCAATCCGCCAGCCCAAAGCTATTATATAAAATTCAGCTGGCCAGCTTTAAAACCGAGCGCAAGGCCAAGCGCATCGCTACCGAGGCCGCGAAGAATTTAGGGGGCTCCTTTAGCGTCATCTACAATACTAAAACCGGGCTATATGGCATCAGAAGCGTTCCCATCGAGAGTCGGGAGCAAGCCGTAGAATCTATCCTCTCCTATCACAACAGCCAGTATAAACAGGCCGCGCTGGTTGTTTTGACGAACGGAGATAAACAATCGCCCCCCAACCATAAGGGCAAATTTATCCAAATTGGGGCCTTTGGCAGTAAGCATGGCGCTGAAGCCTTTGCCGATAATGCCGCTAAAACTCTCAGCCAGGAAACAGCCATCACCTATCATAATGAGCTGGACCTTTACAAAGTCTATATCAACAAAAAGTTCGGCACTGATAAACAACGAGAGGAAATCCTGGCCTCCATTCGCGAGCAATATTCCTTTGCCAATGCCTACATCAACAGGAATCAACAAATACAGATTGGCGCTTTTAATAATAAACAATCGGCTGAACTTTTTGCGGATCAGTCACAGCATAGCCTCAATTTAAAAACCGCCACAACAAAAGATGCCAAAAATGGATTGTACGACGTCTATATCGATCAGTCGTTAAGCAAGTGGAATTCGAAGCGATCAGCTCTGGCAGCCATTAGACGTAAACCGTCCCCCTTTCACGATGCTTTTGTATCTATTCTCGAAGGTGGTGATGAGGCACAAAGCGGGTCCACAGAACAACGAGCTATCGAATTCACCTACCAGGTAGAAATTGAGGGCGTCACCGAAGATGCCGAAGAAGCTTTCGTCTCTTCCATCACCGAAGGAGATTCAGATACCCAAATGGATCGTCCCAAAGAAGACAAGGTGCTTTTTCAAAATGTGGATTCATGGACCGAGGCGCAAAAGCTGCAGCAAAAACTGGCCAAAATATCAACCATTGGCCGCCCCATTGTGATACTGGTTGAGGAATCCGACTAAAAACTACAGTAACTTGCTGGCCAAATTCGCCAACACCGAGCGCTCCCCTTTCTCCAGGTTGATATGAGCATAGAGCTCATTATCATGCATGCGGTCCACCAGGAAAGACAGGCCATTACTTTCGGTATCCAGATAGGGCGTATCAATTTGATAGATATCGCCGGTAAAAATAATCTTCGTGTTTTCTCCCGCCCGGGTAATAATCGTCTTTATTTCGTGGGGCGTCAGGTTTTGGGCCTCATCCACAATAAAGATAACATTCGAGAGGCTACGTCCCCGAATATATGCCAGCGGAATTATCCGAAGCTTATCGTTTTCCAGCATCTCATCGATTTTTTGGAACTTCTTACTCGAATCGGGAAACTGATTCTTTATAAACGAAAGATTATCCCAGAGCGGCTGCATGTAGGGATCAATCTTCGATTCAATATCGCCCGGCAGGTACCCAATATCGTTGTTGCTGAGTGGCACAATGGGTCTGGCCAAAAAGATTTGATGAAAATTACGTCGCTGCTCAAGCGCCCCGGCCAAAGCCAGCAGTGTCTTGCCCGTCCCGGCGGCCCCGGTAATAGTTACCAGTAAATTATCCGGATTTAAAATAGCATGCAGCGCAAACGTTTGCTCGGCGTTGCGGGGCGTAACACCATAAGCCGTCTGCTTTTTGACCAGTTCAATCATTTTCTTTTGCACATTATAATATCCCAGGGCCGACGCCGACTGACCTTTTAGAATAAAAAACTGGTTGCTATTCGGCTCCTCCTCTTCCAGCTCTTTCGGGTTAAGCTGTCCCTGTTCATAAAACGAATCAATGGTCGCATCATCGCACGCCACCTCCTTTTTACCCCTATAGAGGTGATCAATATCCTTAATCTGGATAGTCTCATAATCTTCGGCATCGATATTCAGCGCCCGCGCCTTAATACGCAGGTTGATATCTTTCGACACCAGCACCACTTTCTTATTGGGCTCCTCCTCCATCAGCCGCAACACTGAATTTAAAATGCGATGATCGTTCTTTTCTGTCCCAAAAATTTTTGCCGCATCCGTCTTGCTGTTTTCATCGCTAATCACCCGCAACTTGCCATGCGTTTTCCCATTTAGCGGAATCCATTTCTGTAGTAAATTCTTATCCGAAATTTTATCCAGATACCGACTAAACTCCCGCGCGTGCAGATTAATCACATCATTGCCCTTTTTAAAAGTGTCGATCTCTTCGAGCACCGTGATGGGGATCGCAATGTCATTCTTCTGAAAATTTTTTACCGCATCAGAATCATACAACAACACCGATGTATCCAGAACATAAATTTTAGGCTTTTTCGACTTTACCATATCGCATATTTTAGATTGGAGAGGGTAGCCTCGCTGAAACAACTAATTAATGGTAAAAAACCGGATATCCACAATCAATAGTACGTAACTTTTCAATCCTAAGTCAACTTATTTATACCGAAAAGTCATAAAGTGCAATAGATGTAGCAACGGCCGCATTCAAACTCTCCACTTTGGGATGAGCCGCTGGCGATGAAATTTCAACCCGTTTGCGTCCCTTGGCCATCAACCCTTTGTCAATGCCGTGGCCTTCATTTCCAACCGTCACGACCGCTTTTTTAGGGGATGATACATTCTTCAATGGTACAGAATCTGTTCCGGCATCCAACAAGAAAATCTGCCAATTTATTCGTTCAAGGGCATCAAAAACCTCGGAAAGGTCCGCATTCAAAAATGGCACCGCACCCGTTGCCCCGGCTGTGCTGCGCACGACCTTTGGATGAAACAGGTCCACCGTACCCTTGCCACTAATAATACCTGCAGCATCAAACCAACCCGCCGTTCTGATAATGGTGCCCATATTTCCGGGATCCTGCAAGCCATCAAGGGCAACAACAACACCATCCCGAGCAGCCAGCTCATCCACAGAAACCTCTTTGGGCATCTCACAAAGTGCCAACACGCCTTGTGGAGTATCCGTATCCGAAACCTCCATAAAAATGTCAGGGGACAAAGTGGCGGAATCCCTTTTATTCGCCACAGCACCCCAGTACCCCTGATCCCAATAGTGCTGACCTTCGTCAAAGAAAAGCGTCCGAATTGTTATAGCATTATTCTCTACAACTTGCTGCACCGCGCGGGCACCCTCAAGTAAAAAAAGCCGCTCCTTGTAGCGGTATTTCTTCCGATTTAATTTTCTAAGGAGTGTCTGTTGACGATTAGACGCCGATGGTAATTTCAATAGTTATACCTTCCTGATTTTATTTTGGCTTCTTAGTTAGGTAAAGTAAAATACTACTTTGTGACAAAACTATTTTTGAATGACCCTTCATATCACAAAAAGTATCCTTATTTTAAGATCAAAATTTAACAAAGCAAGAAAGTAAAAAAGTATGGAATTTCTTAAAAAGTTAGGTATTGAAGGCACGAACCTGGGCACCAGCACCGGGCAAAAGTTTTTCGGAACGGAAAGTGAAGAAACAATCTCGAGCCATACTCCTATTGATGGCTCACAAATTGCCGACACTACAGTCACTTCGCGCGAAGATTACGATAAAGTAGTAGCCAAAGCGCAAGAAGCTTTTAAAGAATGGCGCATGGTTCCAGCACCCAAACGTGGCGAAATTGTGCGACAAATTGGATTGGAGCTTCGCAAACATAAAGAAGATCTCGGCCGCCTGGTTACGTATGAAATGGGCAAGATTTACCAGGAAGGGCTGGGCGAAGTGCAAGAGATGATCGACATCTGTGATTTTGCTGTGGGCCAATCGCGTATGCTTTATGGAAAAACTATGCAGTCAGAACGTCCCGAGCACCGTATGTACGAACAATGGCATCCGCTGGGAATAACAGGAATCATTTCAGCCTTTAACTTTCCCGTAGCGGTGTATAGCTGGAACGCGATGATTGCTGCCATCTGCGGGAACGTAATGATCTGGAAAGGATCAGAAAAAACGCCCCTTTGCGGTATCGCCGTTCAGAATATTATTGCGAAAGTTTTAAAAAGAAATGATCTGCCAGAAGGGATTTTTAACCTTGTTACCGGTGGACGCGAAGTCGGTGAATGGATGACCGAAGATGAGCGTATCCCCCTCATTTCGGCAACGGGTTCCATCAGAATGGGGAAAGAAGTTGCCAAAACGGTTGGTGCACGCCTCGGTAAAACCATTCTGGAATTGGGAGGAAATAATGCCATCATCGTAAGTGAAGATGCTGATCTCGAAATGTCTGCGCGGGCTACCGTTTTTGGCGCTGCTGGAACCTGCGGTCAGCGTTGTACTTCCACGCGTCGCCTGATTGTTCATGAAGATGTTTTTGACGAACTTAAAAACCGGTTAGTTGAAATTTACAAGAGTATCAATATCGGGAATCCACTCGACGAAGATACCCTGGTGGGGCCGCTTATTGATGAGCAGGCAGCCGAAAGTATGCAGCAAGCACTCAAAGAAGTGCAGGAGGCCGGTGGCGAATTAGTGTATGGCGGTGAAATACTGGAGAAGAAAAAACTCAACGGTGGGCATTATGTACGTCCCGCAATTGTCATAGCTGAGAATGAATATGACATCGTTCAGGAAGAAACCTTTGCTCCAATTTTATACCTGATTAAGTACAGTAATCTTGACGAAGCAATTGCCAAACATAACGGAGTAAAACAGGGACTCAGCTCTTCTATGTTTACCCTGAATATGCGCGAAGCCGAAACCTTTTTAAGCGCCCGCGGTTCTGATTGCGGCATTGCAAATGTAAACGTGGGAACCAGCGGGGCAGAAATTGGCGGTGCTTTTGGTGGAGAAAAAGAAACCGGCGGCGGACGTGAGTCGGGATCGGATGCGTGGAAAGCCTATATGCGCCGACAAACCAATACCATTAACTGGAGTGATGAGATGCCCCTCGCTCAGGGTATAGAGTTTGATGTGGATTAAACATCTATTCTAAATCAAAAACAAACATATAGCATAGTAAAAAAGCCCCGCATTTCGGGGCTTTTTTATTATCAGAATGAAGAAAATAGATTGTATTAGAAAATACTGTAGGAAAGACCTGCTGCAAGAACCTGCTTAATTTGCAGCTCGCGTGAAAAGTCACTGTCGTAAACCATTACAAATTGAAATGACATATCTACATGATCGTTAACTTTGCCAACCATTTCATTAGAAAAATGAACATCCGTATTATCGATATGGCGCTGCAAGTTTGTAAATGTTTCTAATGTGCTTTCCAACCTGATGTTTGATACGACCTTTTTTTCAAAGCTGAGACCAATAGAATACCCGGGCTCAAATCGAAATGTTTCTCCCTCCTCCAAACCATATCTTGTTGACAAATCAGGTTCAGACACAATGGTTTCTTTAAGAGCCAAACCCGCTTCAGCCGTAAAATAATCTTCCGGTTGAAAAGAGATACCTGCTATCTGCGTAAAATAGGCCGGTGCAAAAAAGCTGGATATCACTTCCGGGGGATCGGTAGAGTAATCAAATCCCTCAACAAACTGAGTACTAAAATTTATATTCCCAAAAGCACTCCATCGCTCATCATCAAACAAGTAACTAAATTTATTATTAACAGCAATGCGATCATCTGTTTTACGAGTACCTTCACCTTGGAGCCGCGCCTGACCATATTTAAAGTTCGTATTCAATGCATATGCAAATTTGTCTTTCCTATATTTTGCACTAAATACCGTTGATGCTGAAACACTGATCGTATTTACACCACCCTGGCTCCAATTTTCATAAGAAGCTTGTGAACCATTTAAGCCACTTACCCACTCAAGATCCCATCCTTTTAAAGTATCAGAAATTTCGATCTTTTTGTTTATACGGGTCATATCTTTAACGGCAATATCTTCGTCGTCATCAATCAAATCTTTGATATCAACCGCCTCTTGGCCGGATGCTGGGATTGAACCCACACCCAGAAATACAACCAAAAAGAACAAAGGAATATATTTATTCATACAAAATGGGATATTTACTATCTCGAAATGGTCATTGGGTGCTGAAAATATAGATTTTCTACTCTTAAAAAAAATTAATCTACAGCTTTGTCAAAACCACTTTTTGCAACCGTTGCTCCTCTACCACTACCGACACATGCTCATTGAGCTTGGTGGGTAATTCCATGCCATAGAACTCTGCTTTTACAGGAAACTTTCTATGCCCTCGATCTATCAACGTAGCGGTATGCACCTCGGAAAGGTCTAACATCTCAACAACCATGTTAAGTGCTTTAAACATCGTACTTCCCGAGAAAATAACATCATCCACAACCACGGGCAGATGCTTGTTGGCTTCATCAGAACCGACTTCAGCAGCGACTTTGGCACCATCTTCATTAATTAACAACTGAAAAACTCGGACCTTAGAATCCATTAAAGACCCTAACACATCGGCCAATGCCTTAGCAACCGCATATCCGCGCTGGTTAATCCCAAATAGGTCTATGGGTAAATCCTTCACGTTCTGTTCGGCTATTTCATGCCCCATACGATTTAAGGACCGTAAAATACGATTTTGGCTCATCAAGATAATTTCAGATGATGTACTCATTGATTACACTTTCGATTTTTGGATAAAATTTCGACAACAATTTAAAATAAACTAACAGCTTTGTACATTATTAAATTAAGATAACTTGAAATCCATCATTCGCAATAAAAAGAGAGGTTGCTATGGCTCGCAAAAATCATCTATTACTGTTTACAACATCATTTCTTAGCGGCTTCGCTGCCGGTTTGCTATTTACTCCGCAGACCGGTTCTCAAAATCGAGCATGGCTAACAAAAAATGCTTCAAAACTTGGGCGTTGGGCTAAACTGCAAAAGCTTTTGGCTCATCGTAAAAGTGACCGGGAACTATCAGCTATTCAAAAAAATGTTCAGCAGGGCATCCGCCAACACATTCCCGACCTGTATGAGTCAACTGAACATATTTCTCTGGGTAACCTCGACCATTCTGATGAATAATACCACTCGTTCATACCACGAAAAGCTACTCCATTGGATTTGGGAGAAGCAGTATTTCCATTTTCAGGAATTGGAAACCATCGATGGTCGCCACATTCAAATTCATGATCCCGGGAGCCTCAATAAAACAGATGGGGCAGATTTTTCATCCGCTGAAATAACCATTGGAAAGCTGCGCTGGTTTGGCGATGTAGAATTGCACTGGCAACGTCCCGATTGGAGCACCCACAATCACAACCGTGATCCCAATTATAACAATGTGATTCTACACGTGGTTTTTGAGGATACTCGAACCAACAGTTTACGTTATGATGATACGCCTATCCCCACCCTTTGCCTGAAGCAATATCTTTCCAAACCGTTGCAATTTTTTATGAACCGATATCAGCGGCAGTCACAATTGCCCTGCGCCGGGCAGCTTTCTTTTATATCTGATGAGGTTTTTACCCGTCAGCTTGAAAAAGCACATAAAGAGTATTTTGAGCAAAAGGTTAATGATCTACTAACCTTCTACGACCCAAGCCTGCCCCCCTCCCAGGCATGGTTAAATCTATTAGCAATCGGCCTTTTTGACGGTCTGGGAATTTCTCATAACCGGATCCCAATGCAAAAGCTGGCAAAGTTGCTACTCCAAAAAATATCCGACACAAACTCTCGAAACCAATTGCGCATAAATGCCCTAAAAGCTTCTGGAATCAACACGCAAAACGCTGATAATAACTTCCATTGGCGCCACAAAGGATGCCGTCCCGGCAATCATCCACGGCACCGAATTCAACAAGCCGCTGAACTTCTTTGGCACATGCAGCGACAACCTTTCGAACAATGGCTGCGCGAAGATCCCAAAGAATTATGGCATAATTTATTGAACAGTATAGATACCAAACCCGGTATGGGCAAAGAACGAGGGTCCATACTTTTTGGCACGGTATTTCTGCCGGCGCTGTATCTTCTTGGCAATCTATTTTTCAACAATACTGTAAAAAGCAGAAGCTGGGCTTTGTGGCAAAAGCATCAGGCTTATATTCCCTCTTCTTTATTAACACTCTTTGACAGTACCGATATCCCGAAATCAACATATAACAAAAAACTTGGAGCAGTACATCAATTGCGTTCCTACTGTCGCCCCCGAAATTGTCAAGCGTGTAAAGTTTTTAAAAGTGTAATTTCTTCTTGATTAGAAACCAGTAAATTCATATCATCAGCATCTGCTGAAAAAGGCATAAAATTGCCCGGTCGTCTAATGGCAGGACAGCGGTTTTTGGTACCGTCAGTGGGGGTTCGAGTCCTCCCCGGGCAACAAAACTCAAAGGATGACTTCACAGCCATCCTTTTCTATTTTTATAAACTCCTGAAAACCCGCTTCGTTGGATACCCCTTTAGCCATATTCGCAGGACGTAGTAATCTCGCTCTTTCAAGAGCTATTGCCGAAAAGTATGGCACTGATTTGGGAAAGGTAACCATCAAGCCGTTTTCAGATGGTGAGCTCTACGTTAAATATGAACAAAGCATTCGCGGAGAGGATATTTTTGTGGTTCAATCAACCCCTCCTCCCGGCGATAACATCATGGAACTGCTCCTTTTACTGGATGCAGCCAAGCGGGCATCGGCCAAGCGGGTAACGGCCGTAATCCCTTATTTTGGATATGCCCGTCAGGATCGCAAAGATCAGCCGCGCGTTTCTATTGCCTCAAAGATGATGGCAAATTTGCTGACCGAGGCCGGCGCAGATCGTATTTTGACGATGGATTTGCATGCAGCACAAATACAAGGATTTTTTGATATCCCGGTTGATCATTTATATGCCAGCCGGTTGTTCATTGATTATTTTAGCGACCATCCGATAGAAAACCTGGTGGTTGTAGCTCCTGATGTAGGTAGCTTAAAAATGGCTCGAGCTTATGCCAAGCGCCTTGGAGCACGGCTTGCTTTTATTGATAAAAGAAGGCCAAAACAGAATGTAGCCGAAGTAATGAACATTGTCGGTGAAGTTGAAAATAAAAATGTGTTGATCGTTGATGATCTTATTGATACGGCTGGCACATTAACCAATGCCGCCTCTGCACTGAAAGAACGCGGGGCGTTAAATATTATAGCAACATGTACGCATCCCATCTTATCTGGGCCCGCGTACCAACGAATTGAAGATTCACCTATTGACCAGTTGTTGGTTACCGATACCGTACCACTACGTAAACCTTCGAGTAAAATTAAGGTTCTGAGCGTAGCTGGTATTTTTGCTGAAGCTATTCAGCGTATCCATACCAATGATACAATAAGTGCACTTTTTGACGATTAAATTAACGTTTTACGTATTATGATTACTCCAGAAGTTGTTGAATTAGAAGGAAAAATTAGAGAAACTGGCCGTAAAGCCGCTGATGCTCTCCGCGATGCCATGCGCGTTCCATGTGTACTTTATGGGCCGGAGGTTAATGAAAATATTCATTTTTCTCTGGATGAACTTGAACTGGAAAAAGTATTGGCAGAAAGCCAACGCCAAATTCTTAAAATCAGTATCGACGGAGAAGAGTACAAAACCCTTCTGAAAGATATCGAATTTCATCCCTTGACTGATCGTCCCGTGCACACCGACTTTTATGCACTTGCCGACGATCATAAAGTGACCTTAAGTGTTCCCATCAAACTGGAAGGTACCCCAGCTGGTGTTCGAGAAGGTGGTGGTCGTATTTTCCAACCCATGCACATTTTGCGTATCCGTGTTACTCCTGATCTTATTCCGGGAGCCTATACTGTTGATATCAGTGAGCTCCAAATCGGTGATTCACTGCACGTACGTGATCTCGAACTGGAAGGAATTATCCCCCTCGACGATCTCGGAAGAACCTTGGTAACCATTCGTCCGCCAAAATCCGAAGCACTGCTTACCTCTTCACTTATCACCGAAGAGCCAAGCGAAGAAGAGCTCGAAGAAGGCGAAGAACTTGCCGAAGGCGAAGAGGCAGCCGAAGGAGAAGAAGCCGAAGAAGGGGAAGAAACCGAAGGCGACGAAGAAACGACCGAATAATATTTTTGACAAAACCAGCGTAACTGCTTTATGGCGTTAATTATAGGTCTGGGAAATCCCGGAAGTAAGTACGCTGGCACACGTCATAATATTGGTTTTGAACTTATAGATAAGCTGACACAAGAAATGTCAGTACGAATGGGGCCTGGTAAAGGCCCTTTTCATGTGGGAAAGGGAAATCATGCAGGCGAACCTGTGTATTTAATTAAGCCTACCACCTACATGAACAACAGTGGTGAGGCAGTACAAAAGGCATTAAACTGGTACAAAGAAGACGTTGGCAACTGCCTGGTGTGTTATGATGATCTGGACTTAGACGTTGGCACCATACGGCTGCGGCCGGGGGGCAGTGCCGGAGGACATAATGGGATAAAAGATATTATTAAAAAACTCGACACATCATCATTTCCCCGATTACGGATAGGGATTGGGAAGGACTTTCCACGAGGACAACAAGTACAGCACGTACTCTCCTCTTTTTCTGATGATGAGCGTAACACTATCGAATCAACCTTAGATCGGGCCGTGGATGCCACATTCTCTTTTATCAGAGATGGCATCGACCAAGCCATGAACGAGTTTAACTAATCAATCGATTACTAACATATACTAATAAACCAAAGCTGACATGAATACCTTAATAACCTACTTAATACCGGTTAGTGGTGTGCTTGCGCTATTGTACACCTTCTTAAAATCGTCTTGGGTAAACAAACAAGACACCGGCACAAAAAAGATGGCAACGATCAGCTCCCACATTCAACGTGGGGCAATGGCTTTTCTAAAAGCTGAGTACAAAGTATTATCAATATTTGTAATATCCGTGGCTATTTTACTGGGAGCTACTGCAAATGCCGAAACTTCGCACTGGCTCGTCTCCGTTTCATTTGTTGTGGGCGCCCTTTGCTCTGGTCTGGCAGGCTTTATTGGCATGCGTGTAGCCACTAAAGCTAACGTTCGAAC
>JBNJFP010000051.1:0-14760 GCA_051746985.1 Bacteroidota bacterium | reverse complement strand
CTATCGTGATGAGACTGGCTACGATATTCCGGGTGAGTTTGTGATTGTGACCGGGCAAAAACAATAAACCTTGTCGGCATTTTAATCCTGACAAGGTTTGGTTTCTAATTGTTCATTTCCTCGGCGGCTTGTAAAGCTTTATAAACATTTACGACCCCGTCAGAAACAGAGAGCTCAGAAAAGAGTACGGTTTCTGATTCCTCTGGATTACCTTCGTTCGGTAGCAATACTTCTTGGTCGGCATATTTAGTAGTGCTATCAAGAATTATCTGGCGGACTTCCTGTGCCGTAAGATCCGGATAATAAGCCATTATCAAGGCTGCGGCTCCTGCTACAACGGGTGATGCCATGCTGGTACCTTCCTGGAATTTGTATTCGTTATCGGGCATGGTAGAGTAAATATCCACACCGGGGGCGAAAAGGTCCACCGTTTCATCCCCGTAATTGCTGAATTGAGCCACAAATTCTTCATTCGGTTTCCAGCCGGTTGCACCAACAGTGAGCCAGAGGTTGGCATATTCCCCATTGTCAAATTTGTCGGTGGGATAGCTGGGCTTCTCATCGGTATTTTCAGCACTGTTGCCAGCTCCGTGGACCATGAGTACATTATTTTCATCGGCATATTTTACCGCTTCATCCACCACTTCTTTGTTGGGTGAATAGCTCTTTCCAAAGCTCATGTTTATAACATCAGCACCGTTATCCACGGCATAGCGGATGGCATTGGCTATATCTTTATCGCGTTCGTCGCCATTGGGCACGGCGCGAATGGCCATGATTTGTACACCGGAAGCAATACCATCGACGCCAAGATCATTGTTTCGTTCGGCGGCAATAATTCCGGCTACGTGCGTGCCGTGCGAAGGATCAGGTCCCGCAACATCATTGTTACCATAGTGGCGTTCGGAGCTATCTTCATAATCATCGCCGACAATATTACGAGGACTGAAATCAGGGTTGTAGCCGTATTTGGCAAATTCATAGATCTGTTTCTTCTGATCAGCGATAAGTGTGGAATCGATATCATTTTCCATCACATAGCTCATCACATTCTTAGCGAAATTGAGTTCTTGGCTGGTAGGCTGCAGTTCTTGTATATCCTCGTACGAATAGGAGGAATCTGCAAAGTGCTCATTTAAAATCTGCTCAGCTTGATTCTTGCTTTGCTCTAATCCCTGTATGTTTTGATACTGTTGGCTGAGCTCATTTATTTTATTTTCATAGGCCGATTTAATTTCCTGGTACTCTTCGTACTCATCTTCTTGATCATCTTTTAAAGATGAGGAATCAGCTTCGTCGAAGGTTTCACTCAGTTGTACATAGAGGCGGGTCAGTTCAAAAGTGTCGTGATTTACGTTTTCACCATCCTCTCCACCGATGAAATTCCAGCCGTGCACATCATCCACATAACCGTTGCCATCATCATCTTTTCCATTGTCAGGGACTTCATCTTCGTTGGTCCACATCACATCATCGAGATCCTCATGGTCGGCATCTACGCCCCCGTCAATAACAGCAACTACCACTTTTTTCTGTGGGGATTTATCAGCAAGTAACTCAAAATACGCTTTCTCACTGCTGGTGCCCCGAAATTTAGTGACTTCTTCATCCCAGTGATGCCAGCCTTCGGGTGGATCCAGCATGGTATCAAAATCAACCGAATCGGGTGCTTCGGTCTGCTCATATTCCCCAGCCCTGGTTTCATCCGAAGTAGTCAGCTGGGTGGTAGAACAACCATAAAACGAAACGAGTAAAATAAGTAACGGTATAAAACGCTTTTTCATAAAATTGGTATTGCTATAAGTTTGCGGATAATTTCAATAGTAATGTTAGAGTGATTCTGCTGAGTTTAAAAACCGGTCAGCGCCCTCTTCTAAAGCCGATTGAAGCGCTTTATTTGCGGATTCTTTAAACTCCTGACCGCCTTCCGTGGCATAAAAATCGGCATATTTTTCAAGCTGATCGTCATCCAAACCGTGATACATAACCAAATAATTGTTGATCAATTCATCTTCCAGCTGCATCTGCATGCGGTTAGTAAAATTTTCGATGATAGCTTCAACCTGCTGTTCACCTAAGGCCAGTTCACTGCTGATAATATCGGTGCCAATCACAAAAGAACGGAATAGAATAGTTTGCGCTTCAATTTCTGAATCCTTGGCTGACCGTTGCTCCATCACATTTTTGACGAGGGTAATGCGGTCTTGAGACGGTTCCTCCTTTTCGAGCTCGTATTTTGTAATGATCTGCTTTCGCGTGCCTTGCACAGTATAAAAGTCCAGTTCGGTTTTTATTACTGGCTTAAGTGAATCGGATTGCAAGGTGGTTAGTACAGAATCGGCATAATCAGGATTAAATTGTTCGATAAAGTTTTTCTGTGCTACCTGGTGAAGGGAATCGGCGTTAAAGTGTTCTTCAAATAGGGTAATCAGTTGTTCATTATCGGCGGCCGATATTCCAAATGGATTTTGTGAAAACTGATTTTTCAATTCATGGGGAAGCTCATCCACCATCTGGGTAATAGTGGTCTGTTCAAATATTTGCTGGATCTTTTCTTCTTGAGAGTGAGACAAGCCGTCTTGAGCTGTGCTCGTTAACGGTAAATAAATAAGCACGAAAGCCGTAAATAATAATCTAATAGTGGGCATTATGGACAATAATTAAAAGTCATGTGGAATCAGTTAACGTATAAACGAAGCTACGAATTATTATGAGTTGAAAAAAACGTTATCCACATAAAAATGTAGGATCTAAAATGATTTTGCGTAGTACAAATGGATATCGCAAATGTTAGTTTAAATTGGAGGGAGTTATGTTTAGAGCGTTGAAAATAATGGGAGAACCCCGATTACTGTCTATGGGGATGTTGATTTTTAGCCTTGCTTTATTGGTAGGTTGTAGGGATAAAGTGGAAGCAAATGAATCGCTCAACAATCAAAGGGCGCCTTTACTGCAGGGCATGGGCGATCATCACTTTGATGTTTCGTTGAAGGATACGTTAGCAGCCAAATATTTTGATCAGGCTATCATTTTAACCTATGGATTTAACCATAAAGAGGCCGAGCGTTCGTTTCGTCAGGTTACCGATCTGGAACCTGATCACCCAATGGGCTGGTGGGGCGTGGCACTGGTACAGGGACCCAATCTGAATCTGCCTATGCTGCCGGAGGCTATACCCGTTGCGTGGGAAGCTTTGCAGAAAGCGCAGGAGTTAAAGCCCAACGGAACGCAGCGCGAGCAGGATTATGTCGATGCCTTAGCGAATCGATATGCCAAAAATCCACCCGAGGATCGCCTAACGTTGGATGAAGCTTATTCCGAGGCTATAGGAACAGTGGCCGGAAAGTATCCCGATGATCTTGACGCGCAGGCGCTGTATGCTGAGGCCTTGATGGATCTGCATCCCTGGGACTTTTGGAAAAAGTCGGGAGAAGCTCAGCCGTGGACGCCCCAAATTTTAGCTACGCTGGAAAACCTTATAGAGCAGGATCCCGATCACCCGATGGCCAATCATCTCTACATCCATGCTACCGAGGCTTCACCGAATCCCGAAAAGGCCTTAGAAAGTGCCAAGAGATTAGGGAATACCGTACCCGGAGCAGGGCATTTGGTCCACATGCCGGCCCACACCTACATCCGCTTGGGGATGTACCACGAAGGATCGGAGGCCAACGAACGGGCCATCGAATCAGACAACGAATATGTGGCGCAATGCCATCAGCAGGGAATGTATCCACTGGGATATATGCCGCACAACCATCACTTTTTATGGGCTACGGCCACCCTGGAAGGACGCAAAGAACGGAGTTTAGAGGCTGCCAAAAGTACGTTTGCGCATGTGGACACGACCATGATGCACGAGCCGGGGATGGGCCTGTTACAGCATTTTTGGACCATCCCGATGTATGGAAACGTGCGGTTTGGAGAATGGGATGAAATCTTGGCTACTCCCGAACCCGATGAGGAGCTGCTCTATCCTCGCGGCGTTTGGCATTATGCTCAGGGAATGGCGTTATTGGCTACCGATCAGGTTGACAACGCAAGCCAACACTTGGATGAGCTAAAAACCGTTGCCGCAAATGATTCGTTGAAAGAGGTCATCATTATGAATCACGCTTATGATCTCATGCAGATTGCTAAGCGTGTGTTGGAGGGCGAAATTGCGGCCAAAAATAATGAATACGATCAAGCTGTTGCATTACTGGAAGAAGCAATTGCTATTGAGGATGAGCTGCTTTACAACGAGCCGCCGGACTGGTTCTTCCCCGTACGTCATAACCTTGGTACGATTTTGCTGGATGCGGAAAAATCGACTGAGGCCGAACAGGTCTTCCGAGATGATCTTAAAGAGTTCCCCAACAATGGATGGGCGCTCTTAGGATTGCATCAAAGTTTACTGGCTCAAGGACGTGAAAGTGAGGCGCAAAAAGTCAAAAGTCAGTTTGATGAAGCATGGAAATATGCTGACTTCGAGTTGACCTCTCCGCGCATTTTAGCGGAAGAGAAAGCGGTATTAGGTTCTGAAATGCGTTAACAATTAATTCCTGGATATATGTATGGCTCTTTTATTGACAAAAGATAGACGGTTGGAGATGCAGGGATTTTCCTATACGTCAAAATCAGGTATAAAAGAGATTGATAACTGGTTGCGTGTGACGCCAGCCGTAAGTACGGTATGGATTCTTCTTAGCACAGTAGCAGCATCCCCCCGTATTCTTGTGGTTGTTCACGATTATATGGGGAATGGGAGCTGTGAGTCGGCAGCATCTTTTTGACAGTATTTACAACAGGTGTATTCGAAAGTTCACCAACACGCCGCAACTACCCCCGAATCCTAAACCGCGTCGCTTTGCGATGTTTCTTGCAGCACTCTGGAGTTTTGTAACAGGATTATTTTTTATATCAGAATTGATGATTGCTGGCTATATCTCAGGATTACTACTGGCAATAGCCGGAGCATTGGTAGCCACAACACATTTTTGTCTTGGGTCATGGATTTACAGAATCTTGGAGCGAAGACGAGTAAACGTAGGGTGATGTGAATTACTGTTGAGATTCGCCCGTCATCGGTACAAACCGGACGGCTATCCTTTTTTCTGTAAGAAGCGTACCATCGTCATTTTTGGTAATTTTTGTTAATACCTGATTGGCGTTGACACTACCAACAGGTGCTACCAATATTCCACCGGGAGACAATTGATCAATGAGCGGCTGGGGAATTTCCTCGGGGGCCGCTGTGAGAATAATTGCATCAAAAGGGGTATGTTCGGGCCAACCTTTATATCCATCACCAATTTTGGTCTGGATGGTATTGTATCTTAGTATTTCAAAACGTTTTATGGCTTGATCTCCCAGCGGCTTTACAATTTCAATAGTGTAAACATGCGGGGTTAATTCTGATAATACGGCTGCCTGGTATCCACTTCCTGTGCCGATTTCCAAAACCTTATCATTGGGGGTTAGATCAAGCATATTGGTCATATATGCCACAATAAACGGCTGCGAAATGGTTTGGTCGTGACCGATGGGTAGTGGACGATTTTCATAGGCGTATTGCTGGTAGTTTTCGGGCACAAAAAAGTGACGGGGCACCTCCCGCATGGCATCCAAAACCTTGGAATCGGTAATCCCTTGATTTTTTATTCCCTCTTCAACCATGTCATGGCGTTCATCCTGTCGCTGCTCAAAACGGGGACGTTCCCATCCCTTTGAAGTATCAACAGTGACGGTGTCTAAGGCATGGAATTTTGGAAAGTTGTTATTGAGAGTAGGCGCAGGTTTATCCAATGTAAGATATAAACTGGCAGCTGTTATAATAAAGACCAAAAAACTATTTAGCGTTTTCATAACAAGGAAAGTTTATTCTTCATTATAGTTATAAAACATATTAGCACTCGAAGTTCGTTCAAAATATTGGACGTTTGCCTTTTCGCCTGCCAAAACCTAAAATTGAGCACAGATCAACGGGGAAATAAATTAGCTACCATGGATTATAAAGAGCTTCAGAAAAAAATTGATCACGCGCGAAATATAACAGGAGAACTCCCGGCCTTACCGTATCGAGATATCCCTGAGTTGTTAGCGACTCGCTCAGATCTTGAAAAGAACTTTCTCACTTTTATTGATGAAGATGACAACCGCACTGAAATTAGCTATACAGAATTTCACCAACAGGTATTAAACTGCGCCCGGTTTTTACAGAAGCATGGGTTAAGCCGCGGCGATAGAGTGGCGACGATTTCCCACAATCACTGGCACACGGTGGTCCAGTACTTTGCTGCCTGGTTGTTGGGATTGGTGGTGGTGCCCATAAATTTGGGTGAGGATGACGAACGCATTGCCTACATCCTTGAAAATGGAGAGGTAGAGCTGGCCTTTGTCCGCACTGAATACCGGGATCGCTTTCGTAAAATTCTGGAGCAGTATAAATATTTGAAAAATGTAGAGTGGATTGTCTGTGAAGGAGAAATCGATAATTTTACTTCTAAAAAAGGGGAGCTGGAGCTGCCCGAAGAATCGCTGGCGGAGTCCGAAGCACTCATTGTATTTACCTCAGGAACCACCGGTGCGCCCAAGGGGGTAGTGCTGAGTCAGCGTAATCTGCTCGAAGATGCCCGCAGTATTGCTGACTGGCACAATATCGACGAACAAACGCGCATGATGTGTGTGCTGCCTATTCATCACGTAAATGGAACTGTTGTGACACTTATAACGCCGTTTTTTGCCGGTGGATCGACGGTACTCAATGAAAAATTCAGAACCAGCCGATTTTTCCCAATCATTAAAGAAGAGGGAGTCCACATTGTAAGCATGGTGCCTACGTTGCTGCAGTACCTCAATAATTATTATGCGGATAATAATGTGCCGGATACATCATCGCTGCAGCATGCTATCTGTGGGGCGGGGCCGCTGACCGTAAAAGTGGCCAAAACGTTTGAAGAGCACTTTGATATCCCCATTATCCACGGATACGGACTTTCAGAGACCACCTGCTATTCTTGTTTTCTTCCCATTGATCTGGATAAAGAGGAGCATAAAAAATGGATTGCTGATTACGGCTATCCGAGTATTGGCGTGCCTATTCCGGCCAATGAAATGGCGATCCACGATGAGGATGGCAATGAACTTGAGGAAGAGGAGCGTGGGGAAATTGTAATCCGCGGCGTAAATGTGATGTTGAAATATTATAATAACCGCGATGCTAATGAAAAGACGTTTAAAAACGGCTGGTTCCGAAGTGGAGATGAGGGATTTTATGTGAAGGATGGAGAGGGACGTTCATATTTTTTTATTACCGGTCGGCTCAAAGAACTGATCATACGCGGTGGGGTAAACTTGGCGCCGCTTGAAATTGATGAGGTAATCAATAAGGCCCCGGGCGTTAAAGCCGGCATTGCCGTCGGATTTGAAAATGACTGGTACGGCGAAGAAGTGGGAGCGTATGTCCAGCTTAAAGAGGGAGAAGAAGAAAATGAAGATGCGATTTTAGAATTTTGTAGAGAACACTTGCCGTTTTCCAAATCGCCCAAAGTGGTTGTTTTTGGGGATCAGATTCCGGTGACCTCAACAGGAAAGTATCAGCGACGAAAAGTGACGCATCATTTTGAACAGTGGAAAGAAGTACAGTTCAGGAAGTAGTGGCTTAGGGCAAGGTGAGTAGAGCATGGTGTATTGGTAAGTAGATACAAATATAATTCTAATTTATTTCAAGAGAGAAAGATATGAGTCAATTTCGATTTCAGGATTTTACTATTTGGCAAAATGCAATAGAGCTAACAGATGTGCTGTTCGATTTAGCAGATACGTTAGAAGCTGATAAAAAATTCAGATTTGCTGAGCAATTAAGGGGTGCTGTGATGAGTATTACGAATAATATATCAGAAGGTGCAGGATCAAACTCAAAGAAAGATTTTGCTCGGTTTCTTAGTTATTCGAGAAAATCATGTTTTGAAACGGCAAATATTTTGATCCTAATGGAAAAACGGAATTATATGTCTGCAGAAATTTTAAAGAATAAGCTTGATGAAATTGAGATTCTCAGCAAAATGATCACCAATTTTAAGAAATCATTGTTCAAAAAGTAGTTTTAAATTTTTTCTACGTCGAAATCCCCATGCGCTTTTCGCCAAGCTCCCTGCCACATCCAAAACAATAAAATTTGCTCCTGTCATCGTTATTAATTAAAGTTGAAAAAAGATCATCTATTTTTTTTGGTACCCAAAGCAGGAGGTAATTATGGGACATTCACTCAACCTTGATCTTTTTACGCGCGTTCAGTCTGATTTTGAATCTCAGCAGTACAAAATACTGGCGGGACTTAAAGCCATATCCGATGACTTCCAGATGAATAAGATTTATCCGCATTTGAGTCATCTGGTAGAACTATACACTACGCTGGATGACATCCTGAATCGACTGCAGGACTTGCGCAATGAGTTTCCCAAGCGCATCAAAAAGATCGATTTTGTGAACGAGGTGATCGAGCACGAGGTCGTTTTTGTGGATGGGTCGGACCTTTCCAAAATCGAAGATTTGATTGAATGGGGTCTTCCCTTGATCAAAGCAAAAATAGAAGAAGGAAAGACCATTTATGAGTTCGTCAATGATGAAATAAAACTCGAAGAAGTGGGAATTATCCCCAACTATACCGACGAGGGATACTTTTTTGTGCCCGATAACGAAGAGTCGAAATTGTTGCTGTTCCAGTATGAGCTCACCGTTTTTGAAAGCTCACAGGATCAGTATCGATCGTTGAAAACGGCTTTTCTGAAAGGATTAGAGCAGGAAGGAGCGTATCGATCACCGAATTCCATCAAGCTGGATCTTATCGACGAAAATAAAGAATTGCCCAATCCGGCGACTTTTGCTTTCAATACTGATCTGGATTTCCCATTTCGGGAAACGATTTTTCCGGTCACCAAGCGAAAATTACTGCAGCAACTTTATGAGTAGTATTGAGTAGTGTGATGTGAGTATTGAGATTATTTAGTAGTAGTTTTCTACGCAGAAGTCAATTTATTGGAAAAGGTAAAAGTCATTTTTTGGAGTTGATTGATCTCACTCAAAAGTACTTTACTAGTCTCGGGAGGTAGTAAATCTAAGTTCTTTGAGATGATAAGCTGAGTTTCTAATTCACAGGAAGAGGCGTATGCAATACTTAAGAAGCGTTTAAATTCTTTATTTGTATTTCGTCCTGCTCCTTCTGCAATATTTGAGCCTATTGATACAACACATCTTCGCAGTTGAGAAACTAATCCATATTTTTCTTCAGTTGGAAAGTTGGTGGTTACCTTGTAAATATCAGTTGCTAAAGAGATTGCTCGTTTCCAAATATCTAATTTTTTATATCGGTGCATAATAGAAGGATGAATTAATTTTAAGTCATACTTATTAGTATGACCGAATTATTAAACAATCCTTACAGGTTATTTTTTTATGAAATTGCTCTGAAGTCTTATATCTCACTACTCACATCTCACTACTAAACATCTACCACCGCCAGCGTACACCTCGACACGCACACTAACTTTTCATCCTCATTAAAAATCTTCGTCTCCCACACCTGGGTTTGGCGTCCGCTGTGAATAGGTTTAGAAACTCCATGAACCATTTCTCCTTTGCGAGCTGAACGCACATGATTGGCATTGATCTCCACGCCTACCGCCGTTTTTCCATCCTCATTTATATTCAGCCAGGCTCCGATTGATGCCAACGTTTCTGCCAAGGCAACGGAAGCGCCCCCGTGGAGCAATCCAAAGGGTTGTACCGTATTTTCATCGACCGGCATGGATGCTTTTACTTCATCAGATTTGAACGAAGTGAATGAAATACCGAGAGCGTCTCCCATATTTTTTTTACTAATGGAGAGAAATTTTTTGACGCGTTTTTCAAGATTCGGTTGGATATACATAAATGATTCTGTTACAATTAATTAGTGGATGCTTAAGATAATTATAAAAGGACAAGAAAAAATTTAAATAGACTTTTAAATCATCCACAATCGTTTAAATTATTGGTAACAAACGTCATCAACAATTAAATAGCGTATCGTTATGGCTTACGATCCAACAACCATCATTACCGAGATTGAAAAGGGTATAAAAAAGCACGATAAAGAGGTTTTCATATCTACCAAGCGCAATGGAGAATGGGTAGATACTTCGAAGGAAGAATTTCAGGAAAAGGTTCGAAATTTAGCACTGGGATTGTACGAGCTCGGGGTGCGAGCCGGTGATAAAGTGAGTTTACACTCCGAAAACAGCGCCGAATGGGTTATTTGTGATCAGGCCATTTTATCAATCGGAGCGGTGAATGTGCCTATTTATACGACGCAACCCGGGGAGCAGATCAAGTACATACTCGAGAATTCCGAGACGAAGGTCCATATTGTTTCCAATGATGAACTGTTTGCGGATACCAAACCCATCATTAAACCGATTAAAAATGTAAAAGCGATTATTTCCATTTTTGGATCAGAGCACGGAAAACTCAAGGATTTTGATGATATCCTGGAAATGGGGGCAAAAAAACATGAAGAAAATCCGGAGCTGTTTGATGAACTTCGCTCAAAGGTTACTCCCGATGATTTAGCTTCGCTGATTTATACCTCGGGAACGACCGGAGACCCCAAAGGCGTGATGCTCACGCACAACAATATTGCATCAAATCTGCTTGCTTCACTTGAACGGGTCCCTTTTGATGATACCGTCCGCGAGCACGAAAAAATGTTGTCATACCTTCCGCTGTCGCACGTGTTCGAGCGAATGATTACGTATATGTATCTGAGTATGGGCTACCCAATTTACTATATCGATGAGGTGGATGAGATTCGTGACGATTTTGAAAAAGTGCAACCGTATTACTTTGCTACGGTGCCGCGTCTACTGGAGAAAATTCATACCGGTGTCAAAGTGAAAGGTCAGGAGATGAGTGGGCTCAAAAAACAGCTGTACTACTGGGCTATTAATCGGGCTGAAGAATATGATCCGGAAAATCCGCCAAGTGGATTGGATGCCATCAAGCACAAAATTGCTGACAAGTTAGTGTATTCGAAAATTCGTGAGTTATTCGGTGGAAATCTGCTTGGGATGGTAAGTGGTGGGGCGGCGCTGTCCTCTAATTTATTTCGTTTTATGAATGCGCTGGGACTTATTTGCATGCAGGGATACGGACTTACGGAAACGTCGCCCGTACTGTCGGTCAATGATAAAGACCACATGCGTGTGGGCAGTTCCGGTCGACCGCTTTCCAATGTGGATATCAAAATTGCTGATGACGGAGAGATTTTGGCCAAAGGCCCCAATGTGATGCAGGGCTATTATAACAACAAGGAAAAAACCGACGAAGTCTTTACCGATGACGGCTGGTTTATGACGGGCGATGTTGGCAAGTTGGAAGATAATTATTTGTTCATCACGGATCGTAAAAAGTCGGTCTTTAAGCTCTCAACCGGTAAATATGTAGCTCCGCAAACTATCGAAAACCTGCTGAGCGAAAGCGGATTTATCGATCAAGCCATGGTGATTGGTTACCAACGAAAGTTCTGTTCTGCCTTGATTGTTCCTGACTACGGGAATGTCAATAAACGTTTAAAAGGACAGGGAAAATCAGTTTCTGATTCGGCCCATGAAGATCCCGAAATCCGCAAGCTCATCCAGCGTGAGGTGGATAAAGTAAACAAGCAGCTTTCACCTTGGGAGACCGTCAAAAAGTTTGTGTTGCTGGAGACGCCATTTTCTATCGAATCGGGAGAACTTACGCCCACACTTAAGGTTAAACGACCCGTCGTGAAAGAACGTTATGAAGATGAGATCGAGTCGATGTATGAGGATGTAGAGGAGGAGTCAACAGCTTAATTTTTTTTGTACTTCCACGGCTGGGTGATTTATTAAGTAGTAATAAAAATTTATAGCGATAACGATTTATGTCCACAAGTAAATATGATATTCAGAAAGTAGCGGTACTTGGATCAGGAACAATGGGTAGCCAGATTGCGGCACATTGTGTGAACGCCGGAATGCAGGTTTGGCTGCTCGACCTCAAAGATGAGGAGAGCAAGAATCCCAACCAGACGGTGATTGATAATATTGCCAAGCTCAATAAAATGAATCCTTCTCCGGTTGGCTTGTCGGAATATACCGACCGTATAACGCCCGGAAATTTTACGGATGATCTGGATATCGTTGAGGAAGTCGACTGGGTTTGCGAGGCCATCATCGAGAAGATGGATATCAAAAAAGATATGATGTCCAAAATTGAGGAGGTCCGCACCGAGGGGACCATTGTCAGTTCGAATACCTCGGGATTGCCCATCGGTAAAATCAGTGAAGATTGCTCGGATGAATTTAAAGCACACTTTCTGGGTACCCACTTCTTCAATCCACCGCGCTATATGAAGCTGCTGGAAGTTATTCCAACTCAGTCAACGGCCGACGAAGTTGTCGAATATATGTCCCGTTTCTGTGAGCGCGATCTGGGCAAGGGCGTGGTGCAGTGCAAGGATACGCCCAATTTTATTGCCAATCGCATCGGTATTTTCTCGATGGCCAGCATCATGGCACACTTTTTTAATGGGGATTTCCGTGCCGAGGAAATTGATTATTTGCTTGGTACACTCACTGGCTACTCCAAAGCGGCTACCTTTCGCACGGCCGATATGTCTGGCTTGGATGTAATCCATCACGTAGCAACGAATCTATATCCGGTCATTCCCGATGATGAGCGGCGAGAAGTATTTGACTTGCCTGATGCTTTTGAGCAAATGGTGGAAGATGGAAAGCACGGGAATAAATCGGGAGAAGGATTTTACAAGAAAGTGCGCACTGATTCGGGCAAAGAGTACAAAGTAATTAATCCCGAAACGGGTAAATACGAATCGCAGATTGATCCCGAATTTGAAAGTGCAACCGAAGCCAAGAAAAAGTTTAAAAATTCCGAAGAGCGACTGAAGTTTTTGGTCAATAAGGATGATGAGGTCGGACAGTTTTTGTGGCAAGTGCACTGCGACTTACTGTTGTACTCTGCTAATCGCATTCCTGAAATCACCGATTCTGTGGAAGCGATAGATCGTGCTATGAAATGGGGATTCAACTGGGAACTGGGTCCCTTTGAACGATGGGATGCGATCGGCGTTAAGGAGTCTGTCGAGCGCATGCAGGATGAAGGACTGGATGTGCCCCAGAATGTATTAGAGATGCTGGAAAGCGGACGAGATCAATTTTATGATAAAGAGAAGGGAACGGTCTACAATTTGGCAACTGGAGAAATTGAAGAGCTAAGTCCACCGGCAAAAGGAGCCATTCAGGTTTCTACACTGAAATCCAACAACAAAGAAGTCTTTGGCAATGATAGTGCGGGACTGTATGATCTTGGAGATGGCATTGCCCTTTTTGAGTTTCAAACCCGAAAATATACGCTGGGCTTTGACCTCGTCCAGTCGCTAAAGAAAGCTTGTGATGTGGTTGAAGAAAAGTTCGACGGACTGGTGATTAGCCACGATGGCGACAATTTTACCTACGGCGCCAATCTGATGGAGGCGATGGGTGCGTGGCAAAAAGGAGAGAAAGAGCAGGTTAAGCAAGCTGCAAAGAATTTTCAGGATGTGGCAGTGGGATTACGCTATCGTCCGTTTCCTGTAGTCGTAGCACCATTTGGACGGTCACTGGGCGGCGGAGTCGAATTTATTCTCCATGCCGATAAAGTGGTAGCCCATCACGAATTGTATGCCGGATTGGTGGAAGTGGGCGTTGGCCTGCTTCCTGCCGGAGGAGGAACGAAGGAAATTTTGTTGCGAACGATGCAAGGACTGCTGGAGGATGAGCAGGTCGATCCCATGCCGAATATCAAAGAGAAGTTTAAAACTATCGGGATGGCCAAAGTGTCCGACGGCGCGCCAAAGGCAAAGCAATTAGGCTATTTACGAGATTCAGATTCTGTTATCATGAACCGTGATCTGTTGATTGCCAATGCCAAGGCCGATGCGCGACGGATGGCTGATGCCGGTTACTATCCACCTAAAAAAACAATGATAAAAGTGCTTGGAAATGAGGCATTGAGCTCTCTAAAGATGATGCTTCATATCATGCATGAGGCGAATTTTATTACTGATTATGATAAAGTAGTGGCTGAAAAAGTAGCCTATGTGATGAGCGGCGGTGATCTAAGTGAGCCGCAGGAAGTACCCGAGGATTATATCTTGAGATTAGAACGGGAGGCCTTTTTAGAACTCTTGGAAGACGAACGCACGCAAGCCCGAATCGAACACATGCTCAAGAAAGGAAAACCATTGAGGAATTAGTTTTTTAGTAGAAAGTCAAAAGTAGAAAGTTTGTAAGTTGCTTCAGGTATATCAGTCTTACTTATAAGCAATCATTAAAATAAAAGACTGTTTACCATGAACAATTTTAGAAATTTAGATGTTTGGAATAAAGCGGTAGAGCTAGCGACTTGTATATATCAGAAGACTGAAAATTTTCCTAAAGTAGAAAAATATGGACTTATAAGTCAGATGAGAAGAAGTGCTGTCTCAATAAGTTCTAACATTGCAGAAGGTGCAGGTCGAGGTTCTAAGAAAGAATTTAACCAATTTTTAAATATTTCCACCGGTTCCTGCTATGAATTGGAAACTCAGCTCACTATTTCACAAAACTTGGATTTCCTGAATGTGGAAGAATACAAGAATATCAAAGATAAATTGATAGAAATTCAAAAAATGATTTACTCATTAAGAAATAGCTTAAAAGAGTAACTTTTTACTAACTA
>JBNJFP010000050.1:0-15001 GCA_051746985.1 Bacteroidota bacterium | reverse complement strand
ACTGTACTTCTTTAATTGACTCTCATCGACTCCGAATACTCGGAGCTGACAAGGGCTCGACGTGCGATCGTCTGTATGTTCTCAGTCTGTCAAAGAACGAAATGATGCTCAATTTAAATTGAGCTCGAAGCGATTATTTCCAATTCGCTTGCCTTTGTTTCAGGGCGGTGCAATGATAAGAACTTGCTCGACCAAAAACAAATATTATTTTTATATTTATTTTTGGCAATTAAAAATGAGCAGCTTCCTCATTGGCCCCGGAATATTTAACAAGGACTTACTCTTCTTCAGAAGATGACTCAGTCTCTTTTTGAGACGTTGAAGAAGTTGTACCTTTAGATTTGCCTGCCCGGCGTGTACGCTTTGTCTTCTTGCTGTCCTTTGGTTTTATATCATTATAATCGACCAATTCTATAACAGCCATTTGTGCATTGTCACCAGACCGATACCCAAGCTTTACGACCCGGGTATATCCTCCAGGCCGATTCATAGCTTTCTGAGCTACTTCATCAAAGAGATGAGAAACTGCTTTTTTATCTTCAAGTTTTGAAAATACTTGTCGACGATTATGAGAGGTATCCTCTTTTGCCTTAGTAATCAAGGGCTCAACAAATGTTCTAAGCTCCTTGGCTTTAGGAACAGTTGTAACGATCCGATGCTCTTTAATCAATGCTACAGACAGCGCACTTAGTGTTGCTTTTCGATGCGCTGGCGTTCTTCCGAGCTTTCTACCTTTCTTTAAATGACGCATTTCTATCTATAATACCTTTATGATTTATCTAAATACTTTGTGACATCCATACCAAAATGGAGATCCTTACCTTCAATTACTTCAACAAGTTCTGCCAATGACTTTTTCCCGAAATTGCGGAATTTTAACAGATCTTGTTCATCTCGGGCTACTAATTCTCCAATAGTATTTATATTAGCAGATTTAAGGCAGTTATATGAACGTACGCTTAAATTCAAATCCTCTATACTGGTTTTTAGCAAATTAGCGATTCTTTGCTTCTCAGCATCAACCTCTTCTTCTTCCTGTGTAAATGGTTCATCAATTTCTTCTGTGATGAACTTCTCAATATGTTCTTTTAAGATTTTACCAGCAATGGTTAATGCTTCTTTTGAATTTAGGGATCCATCGGTGGTGATATCCATGATAAGCTTTTCGTAGTCGGTACGTTGACCAACCCGAACATTATCTACATCAAATTGAACTTGCTTAATGGGAGTGTAGATAGCATCGATAGGTATCAGGTTCACATCCTCTTCGGTATCAACATCTTGTTCTTCAGCTGGAACGTATCCACGTCCCCTACCGACGTGTAATTCCATTTCGACCTCTGCATCTTCAGCCATAGTAGCTATTTGCAGATCTGAGTTCAATACTTCGTAGTCTGCAGTAGCTTCAGCAATATCATGTGCAGTTAATGCTCCACTGCCAGACTTTGAAACATGTATTATACCACTACTCTGTTCTACCTGCTTGAAACGAACTTCTTTAAGGTTAAGAATAATTTCATAGACATCTTCTTTAACTCCTTGAATACTGGAATACTCATGCTCAACCCCGTTTATTTTGACGGCATTTATTGCTATTCCTGGTAATGAAGAAAGCAGAATCCTTCGAAAAGAGTTGCCAATTGTAACCCCAAAACCTCGCTCCAATGGTTGTAAAATAAATGTACCAAAGGTATCCGTTGCTTCTTCTACCTCTAAAGGTTCAGGCATTTGTATGCTGTAATTACTCATAACAGTGCTTTTATTGACTAAATAAATTTTAATTACTTGGAATAGAGCTCAACAATAAGTTGTACATTGATATTTTCAGGGATTTCATCTATATCGGGAACATTCAAAAACTTACCCTGCATATCTTTCTTATCTATTTCTATCCATTTGTACTTACTTGATGGAGCATGTTGAAGCGATTCATTTACCACTTCTAATGTCTTAGACTTTGGCCGTACGCTAACAACATCCCCAGGTTTTAGTTGATAAGAAGGTATATTAACAACCTCTCCATTCACTACAATATGTTTATGACTGACTAATTGCCTAGCTTGACGACGGGTTCTCGCAAAGCCTAATCGATAAACAGTATTATCAAGACGGCTTTCAAGCAATTGCAATAAGATTTCACCAGTTACACCATCTTTGGCATTTGCCTTATCAAACAGGTTTGAAAACTGCTTTTCGAGCAAGCCATACGTATATTTTGCCTTCTGCTTTTCTTCGAGCTGAATAGCATATTCTGATTTTCGTGAATATCGGGACCGTCCGTGCTGGCCAGGTCCATAAGGTTTACGTTCCAGCGCCTTGCTGGGACCAAAAATTGGTTCTCGAAAACGTCTTGCCTTTTTTTGTTTTGGGCCTCTATATCTTGCCATGATTAACTAATAATTTACTTCGTTATACTCTTCGTCGTTTAGGTGGTCTGCAACCATTGTGCGGTATTGGAGTTCTATCCTTGATAGCAGTTACTTCCAACCCACTTGATGCTAAAGCACGTACCGCAGCTTCACGTCCTGACCCGGGACCTTTTACAAATACTTCAACCCTGCGCAATCCCATGTCATAGGCTGCAGTAGCTGCCGTTTCGGCACTTAATTGTGCTGCATAGGGAGTATTTTTTCTTGATCCTTTAAATCCTTCTTTTCCTGCAGATGACCAAGAAAGGGCATTTCCATCGGCATCAGTAACAGTAACTAATACATTATTGAAAGTAGCTTTTATAAAAGCCATTCCATTTGGATCGGAAAGCTGCTTGCGTCGCTTTTTCTTTGCAGATTTACGTTGTCTCTTTGCCATTTAATTATCTCTTTTAATTATTTTCGAGGTGCTGTTTTCTTACCAGCAACGGTACGCCTTTTCCCTTTACGGGTACGTGCATTTGTTTGTGTACGTTGTCCCCGCACGGGCAATCCTTTTCTATGACGATTACCTCGATAAGAACCAATCTCTATTAACCGCCGAATGTTGGCATTAACTTCACTTCGCAATGCCCCTTCGACCTTATACTCATTGTCAATTTTTTGACGGAGCTTTGATACTTCATCATCAGTCCAATCTACAACTTTGGTACTTCGGTCTATATTCAGCTCATCAAGTATTTGCTGAGCTGTTGACCTTCCTATACCATAGATATAGGTTAAACCAATTTCACCGCGCTTATTTTTTGGTAAGTCTATTCCAGCAATTCTAGCCATAAAACCAATCTCAATTAATTATCCTTGCCGTTGTTTGTGGCGTGGATTTTTCTTGTTAATTACATAAACACGACCATTTCGTCGTACAATTTTATCGTCAGAACTTCTCTTTTTTACTGAAGATCGAGTCTTCATAATACTAAACTCTTTAAATTAGAATTTATTTGTAGCGATACGTAATTCGCCCCTTTGTTAAATCGTAGGGCGACATCTCCACAGCGACTCGGTCGCCAGGGAGAATTTTAATATAGTACATTCTCATTTTGCCTGACACGTGAGCTAAAATCTCATGTCCATTGTCAAGCTCTACACGAAATTGTGCATTAGGTAATGCTTCAATAATCTCGCCATCCTGCTTAATTGGCTCTTCTTTAGCCATTGTTAAATATCTGCGTTAATTCGACTTTTCGTTATCTCTCGAATATAATCAAAAGTACTTAGAATTTCAGCCTTTCCTTCACGAACAACGATATCGTGTTCATAATGAGCAGAAATTTGTTTATCTGCCGTTACTACGGTCCAACCATCATCTAAGGTTTCAACTTGCCATGAGCCAAGAGTAATCATGGGCTCAATCGCAAGTGTCATTCCCGATCGGAGACGTTCTCCCCTACCGGCCTTGCCAAAGTTCGGTACCGAAGGATCTTCATGGAGTGATTTGCCGAGACCGTGTCCTACCAAGTCTCTCACAACTCCAAACCCTTCACCTTCACAATGACTCTGCACGGCTTGTGATATATCTCCAATTCTGTTGCCGTGCACAGCCTTTTCAATTCCTTTATATAATGATTCCAACGTTGCACGTAATAAACGAATTTTATTATCATCACATTCACCAACGGCAAATGTGTATGCATGATCACCGAAGTAACCATTTTTTTCAACGCCACAGTCAATAGAAACAATATCGCCTTCTTGCAGCTCACGTTTATCACTCGGAATACCGTGTACTACTTCTTCATTTATTGAGATACACAACGTACCAGGAAATTCATTTCCTTTTGGGCCGTAGCCTTTAAAAGCAGGTCGACCATTATTTTTCTTAATAAACTCTTCAGCGATTCTATCAAGTTTGCCCGTTGTAACACCTGGTTCAATAAATTTAGCTACTTCGGCAAGTGTCCGAGAAACAATCTGTGCACTTTCGCGCATTTTCTCTATTTCAGATTCGCTTTTGAGAAAAATCATTTTACGCTCTACGACGACCTTTCATCTTACCCGTTTTCATAAAGCCATCATAATGACGCATCATCAAGTGACTTTCAATTTGCTGCAAGGTATCCAAGGCAACACCAACAATAATCAACAGACTTGTTCCACCATAAAATAGCGCAAAGCCAGGTGTTACTCCCATTCGGGCTACAATTGCTGGCATAATAGCAATAAAGGCCAAGAAAATAGATCCAGGTAAAGTAACTTTCGTTAAAATATTATCAATAAATTCTACGGTTTGATTACCTGGTCGAACCCCTGGAATAAACCCACCTTGGCGTTTCATTGTATCAGCCATTTCACGTGGATTAACAGTAATTGCTGTATAGAAATAAGTAAAGAACACTACAATAACTCCGAAAATAATGGAATATGTGATTCCTGTAAAATCACTGGACCAAGCTGTAAGAAACTGAACTGTTTCGTTGTCGGGGAAGAATGTGCCGATAGTACTTGGGATAAACATAATAGACTGAGCAAAAATAATCGGCATTACCCCTGCTGCATTTAATCGCAACGGTAAATATTGTGTAGTACCTCCATAAACCTTGCGACCAACAACTCGTTTTGCGTACTGTACAGGAACTTTCCGTACTCCCTGTGTCAATAATACGCAAGCAGCAATTACAAGTATTAATGCTGCAATTTCAACAATGACGATAATCAGGTTTCCTTTGGTTGTAACCTCATTGATTAAGCTGGTCGGTAACTGAGCTATAATTCCAATCATAATGATAATGGAGATACCATTACCAATTCCCCGATCAGAAATACGTTCACCCAGCCACATAACGAAAGTAGTTCCCGCGGTGAGAATAATCATAGAGGTAAGTACAAACGTAACGTTGCTTACCACAATAGCATCTCCCGAAGTTGCCATCAGATTAATAGCAAAACCAATGGACTGAACCAATGTTATACCAACGGTTCCATATCGCGTTAGACGATTTATTTTACGCCGACCTTCTTCACCTTCGCGCTGCAATTTTTGAAAATAAGGAACAACAGCTCCCATTAACTGAATAATAATGGCCGCAGTAATATACGGCATAATTCCCAGTGCAAATACACCGGCACGAGAAAATGCACCACCTACAAACATATCAAAAAGACCGAGCAAACTTGATGCATTACCTGCCTGTTGGGTTAATTGGGAAGCATCAACACCGGGCAGTGTAACAAAACTACCAATGCGATAAACCATCAAAATACCAACGACATAGAGGATACGATTTTTCAGTTCCTCTATCTTAAATATGTTTCGAAAGTTTTCGACTAAACTCATTTAGAAGGTGGGATTCTGTTATTTATTGATTCTTGTTTATGATCGTAATATTTCCACCGGCTTTTTCAACCTTATCCTGGGCTGACTTGCTGGCTCCATGAACTTGAATATCAATAGTTTCTTCAATTTCACCGTCGCCAAGCAATTTTACCAAATCACCTTTCCCAGCCAATCCAGCATTTCGGAGATCTTCAAGCGTGATCTCTTTTTCGAGTCTTCCGTGTTCAATAAACAACTGTATAGTGCCGGTATTTACGGCTACGTATTCCGTACGGAAGTTATTGGTAAATCCCCACTTTGGAACTTTCCGCTGCAGAGGCATTTGTCCACCTTCAAACCAAAACTTTTCTTTAAACCCACTTCTTGATCGCTGACCATTATGTCCTTTACCAACCGTATGGCCACCTCGACCAGAACCTTGGCCACGTCCAATGCGTTTCGCCTTTTTCTTATTTGGTTCGGGAGCTTTTAAATTACTTAAATCCATCGTTTTATCTCGATTTAATTCCTTAGATCTATTAGCCTTCAAATACTTTATTCAGAGAAACTCCCCGTCGCTCGGCTACTTCAAAAGGGTCTGTTAAATTCTTCAACCCGTTGTAAGTAGCTTTAACCATATTATGGGGATTAGATGACCCTACAGATTTGGTTAAAATATTTTGCAATCCAGCAACGTCGAGCAGTGCTTTTACCGGTCCACCAGCTATTACCCCAGTACCTTCAGATGCAGGACGAAGCAGTACTTCTCCAGCTCCTTCCTTACCAGTAATAGTATGATAAATACTACCTGTTTTGGTCATGGGCACCCGGATAAGATTTTTCTTGGCGTTATCAAATCCTTTTTGAATAGCATCCGATACCTCATTAGCCTTACCAAGTCCATGCCCTACAACACCATCTTTATTACCAACTACAACAATAGCATTAAAACTAAAACGGCGTCCACCTTTAACAACCTTTGAAACTCGGTTAATGTGTACGAGTTTCTCTTCGAGGTTAAGATTTGTAGGCGTTATGTTATGTCGTCTTCTTACTTTTGGCATAATATTATCTATTTAAAAGTCTAATCCACCTTCACGAGCACCTTCTGCAAGTGCTTTAACTACGCCGTGATATTTATATCCACTACGATCAAATACGGCTTTTTCAAGTCCTTTATCTGTAGCAAGCTCAGCCAGTTGTTTTCCAACAATATTGGCAGCCTCTTGCTTACTCTTATCTTTTATATTAACACTGTCTGACTCGGTAGAAACTGCCGCCAATGTATGGCCCAATTGATCGTTTACAAGCTGCGCATAAATATGCTTGTTACTTTTATAGACACACAATCGTGGTCGTTCAGCTGTACCTTTAATGGTTGAGCGAATACGGCGACGTATTCTATCGCGACGTAATGTTTTCTTAATGTTCTTATCCATCGTAAATAATTCCTATTAAGCTTTAGCAGCAGATTTACCAGCTTTTCTACGAACCCATTCGTCCACATATCGAATGCCCTTGCCTTTGTACGGCTCTGGGGGACGTAATGATCGTATTTTAGCAGCAACCTGCCCAACTAATTCTTTGTTAATTCCAGATACTATAATCATGGGGTTCTTTCTCGATTTTGTATCCACTTCAAGATCAACACCGTCGGGTGCTACAAAATAGATGGGATGTGAAAATCCCAGTTGAATTTCAAGAACTCCATTACTTAAAGATGCACGGTAACCTACGCCAATAATCTCGAGCTCTTTTTTATATCCTTCTGATACCCCAATCATCATATTATTGATTAGAGACCGATAGAGCCCGTGAAGAGAACGGTCAATCTTTTCTTCTCCCGTTCTTTTAACAATCAGTTCACCGTCTTTTTTATCAACATTGATAGTGGGATCCAATTGTAGCGTATCACTACCTTTTTCCCCTTTCATGGTGATAATATTATCCCCATCAATGCTAAACTCAACACCTTCTTTTAATTCAATCGGTTGATTTCCGATACGAGACATAATTCTATTACCTTATTTTTAATAAACAGTGCACAATACTTCGCCACCCACTTTCACTTTGCGGGCTTCCTTGTCAGTCATCACTCCACGAGAAGTTGACAGAATAACAATCCCTAAACCATTAAGTGCTCTGGGGATATTATCTGAACCACAATATTCGCGGAGCCCCGGTTTCGATCGACGCTTCATTTTTTTGATCACCGGTTGACCATACGCATCGTATTTGAGAAACAGGCGAAGCATCCCCTGTTTTCCATCATCGATATTGATAAACTTATTGATATAACCTTTATCCAGGAGGATTTTGGTCATTGCACGCTTCAACTTGGATGCGGGAATATCTACCCGGCGATGTCCAGCTTGTTGAGCGTTGCGAATTCTTGTTAAGTAATCTGATATTGGATCAAACATAAAAGTTCTTCGTTAAAATGTTACCAACTAGCTTTTCGAACTCCGGGAATTTTCCCGTCAAGGGCAAGTTCACGAAATTTAATACGAGAAATACCGTACTTGCGAATATAGCCACGAGTTCGTCCAGTTAAATTACACCGGTTGTTAACACGTGTTGGACTGGCATCACGTGGGAGCTTTTGTAACTCTTCCCATTCACCTTCTTCCTTAAGCTTTTTTCGCTTTTCGGCATATTTTTTTACCGTTCGTTTTCTTTTTTCGTTACGTGCTATCCAAGCTTTCTTAGCCATAATTATTATATGCTTGTAGATTTAATTTCTTTTTTGAAACGGCATTCCAAACTGTTTTAGCAGAGCATATGCTTCTTCATCCGTTTCCGCAGAAGTAACAAATGTAATATCCATTCCATGAATATTATCTACTTCTTCGGTGTCGATTTCAGGAAAAATAGTATGCTCTTTAACACCTAAGGTGTAATTGCCCCTTCCATCAAAACTTTTATCAGGCACACCTTGGAAGTCGCGTGTTCTTGGCAGTGCCAAATTGATCAGGCGATCCAAAAACTCATACATTTTCTTTTTACGGAGTGTAACCTTGCCACCAATAGGCATTCCTTCTCTGGTTTTAAAATTCGAGATGGATTTTTTGGCCTTAGTTGTAACAGGCTTTTGACCCGAAATTTTTGCCAGGTTATTGGTTACAGTATCTAACACCTTTTCATTTTCTACTGCTTCTCCAACACCACAGTTAATAACAATTTTTTCGAGCTTTGGAACAGCCATTACGTTATCGTAATCAAACTCTTCCTTGAGATTCGAAATAATTTCGTCTTTATATTGCGTGTAAAGTCTTGCTTCTGACATTCTATAATAAATTCTTATTTATCGATGATCTCGCCACTTTTCTTAGCATACCGCACCCAACGTCCACCACCGTCCTCTTCAATTCTTTTACGGCCGATACGTGTTGGTTCTCCAGTTGAAGGATCGATTACCATTACATTAGAAACATGTATGGAAACCTCACGTTCAATTCGCCCACCCTGTGGATTATCCTGAGTCGGCTGGTCGTGATGCACTCGAAAGTTAACGCCTTCTACAAGTACGCGTTCTTTTTCAGGAAATACGGCTAAAATTCTACCTTCCTTTCCTTTCTCATTTCCAGCAATAACTTTAACATCATCGCCTTTTTTAACGTGTAACTTCTTTCGTTTGTTTGTAGTACGTGGCATAATTAGATTCTATTTTAAAGCACTTCTGGTGCAAGTGATACAATACGCATGTAATTACGTTCGCGTAATTCACGAGCTACAGGACCAAAAATACGTGTCCCAATAGGCTCAGTTTCATTATTGATAATGACAGCAGCATTTTCATCAAAACGAATGTAACTACCATCATTACGACGAATTTCTTTCTTGGTTCGCACTACGACCGCAGTCACTACTTCCCCCTTTTTAACATTACCTCCGGGGATAGCAGTTTTTACGGAGCAGGAAATAAGATCTCCTATTCGTGCATATCGGCGCTTAGAGTCTCCAAGAACTTTGATGCAATTAAGTTGCCGGGCGCCGCTGTTATCAGCAACGTTTAGTTGTGTTTGTGCTTGTACCATTGCAGATTCCTAAAATATATCCGGTTATTTTGCTCGTTCAATAATTTCTACAAGACGCCAAGATTTACGCTTCGATAGCGGACGAGTTGACATAATTTGTACTAAGTCACCCTCGTTGGCCTCATTGTTTTCGTCATGGGCCATATACTTGGTTGTCTTGGTTATATATTTTCCGTAAATCGCATGTTTCACCTTTCTATCTACAGCAACAGTAATGGATTTATCCATTTTGTTACTAACCACGCGACCTTTTCTTTCTCTTCGTTGTACTCGTTCAGGTTGTGCCATTGTGTTAATTATTCAGCACTTTCTTCTTGTTCTTTTTCAGTAATAATCGTATGAATTCGGGCAATCTCGCGACGTGTCATAGTAATACGCGCGGGATTTTCAAGCTGTCCGGCAATTGCACGATTAAATTTCATATCTTGCAATGCCTGCTTTTCATCATCCAGCCGGGCCTTCAATTCAGCAATAGATTTTTCTCGTAGTTCGTGTGCTTTCATTGATTGATTATTCCTTCTTGATTATGGTCCATCGTAATCACGACGAACAATAAATTTCGTTTTAATTGGGAGCTTATAATCTGCTCTTCGCATCGCCTCCCAAGCCAAATCCTCGGGTACACCTGCGATTTCAAACAATATTCTTCCAGGCTTAACAACTGCCACATATTCTTCAACAGCGCCTTTACCTTTACCCATACGAGTTTCAGCAGGCTGTGCAGTTTTCGGCATATCTGGAAAAATACGAATCCAGGTTTGACCATCGCGTTGCAGCTGACGTGCAATTGCAATACGGCACGATTCGATCTGCCGCGAAGTAATATACTTCGGCTCCATTGCCTTTAAACCAAAGTCACCATAGGCAAGCGTATGTCCACGCTGTGCTGTCCCTTTCAGGCTACGGCGATGTTGCCGGCGGCGTCGTACGTTTTTTGGTTCTAACATGATCTATCTATTTGCAATGTTAATTCTTATTTCTTCGGCGGCGACGTGAGCGGCGTTTACCACCTCCGCGTCGGCCTCGTGAATCATCCTTTTGTTGGCTATGTGCATCTCCTGGTGTTAATTCAATATCACCGAGCACTTCACCTTTAAAGATCCAAACCGTAACACCAATCGATCCATAAATGGTATTTGCGGTTGTATTATAATAATCAATATCGGCACGCAGTGTATGCAATGGTACGCGACCCTCGCGATACTGTTCGGTACGTGCCATTTCAGCTCCACCTAAACGACCGGCACAACGAATTTTAATCCCTTCTGCCCCCATACGCATAGCAGAAGATATCGCCGTTTTCATAGCTCTTCGAAAAGAGATACGAGCTTCTAACTGTTGCGCAATATTCTGTGCAACCAAACTCGCATCTGTTTCAGGTCGTTTAATTTCACTTACATTAATCTGAACTTCTTTGCTCGTAATTTTCTTAAGCTCTTCTCGAAGAAGTTCAATCTGTTCACCGCCTTTACCGATAATAACACCGGGGCGACTTGTTTTAAGTGTAAGTAGTATTCGTTTTGGCGTACGCTCGATGATAACCCGAGAGAGCCCTCCATTTTGAAGACGCGTATGCAAATACTCGCGAAGCTTCGTGTCTTCATATAAAATTTCCGGCTCATTTTCTTCGGAATACCAGTTGGAATCCCAACCGCGAATGATACCGAGTCGTAAACCTACTGGATGTGATTTCTGTCCCAAGGTATTGTCGTTTATTGATTAAGTAATTCTTCTTCCTTCTTAGCCACAACCACTGTAACGTGACTGGTACGTTTGCGAATTTGATTAGCACGCCCCATTGCTCGTGGCTGTATGCGTTTCAAAGTCGCACCTTCATTTACAAAAATTTCCTTGATATAAATTTCTTGGTTATCAAGCCGTTCTTCCTGAAATTTATCACGGATATTAGCCGCTGCAGACTTAACAACTTTTGCTACATCACTGGCAGAACCCTTATTGGTGAATTCAAGCTTTTTGAGGGCTTTGTCTACGCGATCTCCCCGAACAGAATCTACAACTAAGCGCACTTTTCGAGGTGATGTACGCAGATGTTTTTGCGTAGCTCGTGCTTTAAAATTTTCTTCAGCCATAATATTTTACATTCCTGGTTTTCTGGGTGCTTCTCTCGTTTTAGACTTCTCGGGGTGGCCACGGAACGTTCTGGTGGGTGCAAATTCACCCAACTTGTGACCTACCATTTCTTCTGTAACGTACACAGGTATAAACTGCTTTCCGTTGTGAACGGCTAAAGTCAATCCAACAAAATCAGGCGTAACCATTGAGCTACGCGACCATGTTTTAATGACATTCTTTTTGCCGCTGTCATTCATTTCATCAATCTTACGCTGCAGCTTGTAATATACGTAAGGTCCTTTTCTGAGCGATCTTGGCATAATTAATTACTTTTTAGACTTTTTTCGGCTTCGAACAATGTATCGGTTCGAAAGCTTCTTACGTTTTCTGGTCTTTAATCCCTTAGAAGATTGTCCCCAGGGAGAACGCGGATGTCCTCCAGAGGCTTTACCTTCACCACCACCCATCGGGTGATCCACCGGGTTCATAGCAACACCACGAGTCTGTGGCCGCTTGCCTTTCCACCGATTTCTACCGGCCTTACCCATTGATGTATTAAAGTGATCGGGATTACTGGTAGAACCGACGGTTGCAAAACAATTACCTAAAATCATTCGAACTTCACCTGATGGAAGCTTCACCGTAACATATCGATCAGTTTTAGCAACCATTTGAGCTGTTGTTCCAGCACTTCTGCACAATTGTGCTCCCTGTCCGGGATGCAATTCAATATTGTGAATAAACGTGCCTGGTGGCATGCTTTTCATTGGCATAGCATTACCTACATCCGGCTCAACATTGGTGCCACTAATAATAGTATCACCAACACTGAGCTTATTTGGAGCAATAATATAGCGCTTTTCACCATCGGCGTAAGCAACCAACGCAATACGAGCAGAACGGTTAGGATCGTACTCAATCGTTTGAACCTTAGCAGGGATGTCGTGCTTATCTCGGTAAAAGTCAATATAACGATACCGACGTTTGTGACCACCGCCACGATGGCGAGAAGTCATCCGTCCCTGTTTATTTCTTCCGCCGGTTTGCCCTTTCCCTTTTAGCAGCCTTTTTACGGTAGGCTTGCTTACAGTAACATCATCAAACACAGGTGCAATTCTGTGTCGTGAACCGGGTGTTGATGGTTTTGATTTTTTTGTAGCCATTGAACTAATTCTTTCTAAATTTCGCTAAAGAAGTCTATCTCGCCTTCTTTTAGAGTTACAATTGCTTTCTTCCAAACCTTTTCTCGACCTGCAATATATCCGCTTTGGGTATATCGGCCTTTCGGTTTAGAAGGCATGATCATTGTATTGATCTTTTTGATCTTCACATCTGGATATCGTTCTAAGACTGCTTGTTTGATATCCGTTTTTGAAGCATGTTTATCTACTTGAAATGCATACTTACCTTCTTCCTGAAGTCGAGTAAGCTTTTCAGTAATTAATGGTTTTTGTAATATCTCTTTCATCCTTTAACCTCCTCTGCAGATTCAATAGATCCTTGCAATACTTCAATAGCATCTTTCTGTATCAAGATGACATCAGAATTCAGGATCTGATACGTCGTTGGTTTATTAGCCTCTAATACCTGAACATTAGGTATGTTACGTGCAGATTTATATAAAACCTTATCAGTTTCTGCAGTTAGAATTAAAACCTTCTTATTTTTAATATCTAAGCTTCCGAGAATATTGGCCACTTTACTAGTTTTGGGCTCATCAATGGCAATCTCATCAACAATTTTGATAGCCTCACTAGCGGCCTTAGCTGACCATGCTGACTTACGGGCCAGCTTTTTAGTTTTCTTTGGAATATTGAAAGAATAATCACGAGGACTTGGCCCAAAAACAGTACCTCCTCCCTTTAACAGCGGAGAACGGATAGAACCTCGCCGTGCCTGACCTGTTCCTTTCTGGCGATAAGCCTTACGGCCACCACCACGGACCTGGCCACGCTCTTTCGTGTTTGATGTCCCTTGGCGTTGATTAGCCATGTATCGACGAACATCTTCATAGATAGCAGTTTCATTAGGCTCAATTCCGAAAATAGAATCAGCTAACTCGACCTTATCTCCGCTATCTTTACCTTCAGTTGTAAATATCGGAAGCTTCATTACTAATTATCTCTTACTGTCTATTGTAAATTTCTACAAATCGTCCGTTTGGACCGGGAATAGATCCTGTAACCATCATCAAATTTGATTCGCTAAAAATCTTAGCAATAGTCAAATTCTTGATCTTGTTACGTTCATTTCCGCTTCGTCCGGCCATTTTAATGCCGGGAAATACTCGCGCAGGATCTGAAGCCTGTCCAATTGATCCCGGGTGACGTTGCCTGTCATGCTGACCATGTGTTGCTTCGCCAACACCACTAAAATTATGGCGTTTAACAACACCGGTAAATCCTTTTCCTTTAGAAACGCCAACCACATCAACACTATCTCCGATACTAAATACATCTTCAATATTTAATTCAGTACCGAGTTCAGCATCTTCGGGAACAAAATCTCTAAATTCCTTGATATACTGTTTTGGTGTTACTCCGGCTTTTTCAAAATGACCTTTCAACGGTTTTGAAGTACTCTTCTCCTTTTTATCAAAAGCAGAAAGTTGTACCGCTTCATAGCCGTTTTTCTCATTTGTTTTGATCTCCGTAATAACATTGGGATCAACTTCGATAACCGTAACGGCATAGTTTCTACCATTGTCATCAAAGACATTGGTCATACCAATTTTTTTACCTATCAAACCACTACTCATTGTTCAGTGATTATAAATGTTACACTTTAATTTCTACGTCCACACCAGAGGGCAACTCCAGCTTCATTAATGCATCTACAGTTTGCGATCCTGTTGAAAGAATATCAATCAAACGCTTATGAGAACGATATTCGAACTGCTCTCGGGCAGTCTTGTTAACGTGCACAGATCGATTGACCGTAATAATATTTTTCTTCGTTGGGAGTGGTATCGGACCCGATACCACAGCTCCCGTAGATTTTACTGTCTGAATTATCTTTTCAGCCGATTTGTCGATCAGGTTATGATCGTACGACTTAAGTTTAATTCTGATTTTTTGTTGAGTAGCCACTTATCAGAACCTCTTTATTCTATAATTTCAGTTACAACACCGGCGCCTACCGTGCGGCCGCCCTCGCGGATCGCAAAGCGCAGCCCTTCTTCCATCGCTACCGGCTGAATTAAGCTTACT
>JBNJFP010000049.1:0-16639 GCA_051746985.1 Bacteroidota bacterium | reverse complement strand
GCTATGACTACCATGATTCCCGATGAAAAAAAAGAAGAAGTGCGCGGTGCGGCGGATATCGTCGAGGTGGTCGAGGACTATGTAAAACTCAAGCGATCGGGACGCAGCTGGAAAGGACTTTGCCCGTTCCATGATGAAAAGACCCCATCTTTTCACGTAACTCCGGATTTGGGAATTTATAAGTGCTTTGGTTGTGGAGAGTCGGGAGATGTGTTCAATTTTGTGATGGAGATGGAAGGTGTAGGTTTTGTAGAGGCTATGCGCTCTCTGGCCGACCGTTACGGCGTTTCCCTTCCTGAAGAGGATGCCGAAGAATTTGACGAAGAACATAATCTGCGCGAAGGGATTTATCATGCCCTGAAATACGCAGGTGTTTTCTTTTTCCGTCACCTGATGGAAACCAAAGAAGCCCAAAAAGCGCGGGATTACCTGCAGGAGCGAGGTTACGATCGGAGTATCATCAAAAAATACGGCCTTGGTTATGCCCCGTCGGATGGAGAAAAACTGTATCGCACGGCAATTGATTCCGGTTTGAATGAAGAATATTTGCTGGAGGCGGGACTCATAAAACCCAGTAATCGTGGGGAGGGGTATTATGATGCCTTTCGTGGTCGGTTGATGTTCCCAATTTTTAACCCCTCCGGAAAAGTAATTGCTTATGCGGGACGAGTACTTGGGAATGAAAAGACGGCCAAATACATCAACTCTCCTCAGACGAAGGTTTATAATAAGAGTAGGGTCCTGTACGGAATTAATTTTGCAAAGAATGATATCCGCAAGACCGATGAAGTAATTTTGGTGGAGGGTTATACGGATGTGATTTCGCTGCAGCAGTACGGCATAAATAATGTAGCGGCTTCAAGCGGGACGTCGTTGACGCCCGATCAGATGAAGTTGTTGCACCGATATGGTGATACGATCACCATGATTTATGATTCGGATTCAGCCGGACAGCGAGCGATGAAACGCGGGATCAATATAGCGTTGCGCGAGGGGATGGATGTAAAACTGCTGGAACTGCCCGAAGGGGAAGACCCGGATTCGTTTGTTCGTCAGTTTGGTAAGGATTCGTTTTTGGAAATGAAGCGGGAAGAGGCGGAAGATTTTTTGAGTTATCAAATCCACAAGGCAAAAGATGAGGGGCGATGGGAGGAGCCCGCCGAAAAGAAAAAAGTGATTTCTGAGATCTTGGAGAGCATCGCGCATATGCCGGATCAGGTTTCGCGCGAAACCTACGTGCAGCATTTGAATAGCAAGGCCAAAATCGGTGATCGAGCGCTTTTTGATGAGCTGGGTAAAATCAGAAAGCAGTTGAAGGATGAACGCAAGAAAGCACGTCAGCGCGAAAAGCGAAGGAAAGAACGGGAAGCGCGTCGCCGGAAGGAGCAACAGGACGACGGAGATCATCGGCCTCAGGCTCCCGTACCCCATTCGGTTGGATTTAATGATCAGGCTCCCTCAAATCAGCAAAAAAACAGACAGCCCGAACCACCCAAAAAGCGTCCCAATTATGAGAAGGAATTGATTCGATTGATGCTGATGTACGATCGTGATATGATTGATTACATCGGTTCGCAGTGCAATGAGCGGCAATTTGAGGATAAGCAGCTCCGGAAGTTTTACGAAGATATCATCCAGCGTTATAAGGATGAGAAGGAGGTTTCAGTTGAAGCCTATGCCGAACGCGAACATCCGTATCCCAAGCTGGTGGGGGAGATTGTGCTCGAGGAGCATTCGGTGAGCGAACGTCATCACGAAAAAATTGGGGTGCAGTATAAAAAGGATAAAAATCCGTACCGCACTGCCAAAGGAGCGTTGAAAGCACTTAAAATCCATTACCTGGATCGCTTGCAGGTTGATTTGTACGAGCGCTATAATTCCTCGGATAAAGAAGAGGAACGTCGTAAGGTGATGAAGGCTATGAAAGAGGCGGGACGTCAGCGCACGTTATTGCAGGAGTCGCCCATTGATGAGCTATTCCCCGAACCCGATTCGGATGCGGCCAAAAAGGTTTCGGATAAAGTGTTCGAGTATAAAATGAAGCATGAACGGGAGTCGGGTCAATAGTGTATTATAACTCTTCAAATAATAGTTAAATAAGAGTATAAATGTCTGATTATACTATTGAACTGAATGTTGCGAAAAAAGCTGCAAAGTTAGCAGCTCAGATAATTAAAAAGTTTAGAAGAGACAATTCCTTTTCGATTGATTTTAAGGGGAAAAACGATCTGGTTACTCAGGCAGATGTTAAGGCCGAAGAAGAGATTTTGTCTGTCATCAACAAGGAGTTTCCGGACGATGATATCCTGGCCGAGGAATCATCTGGACAACAGAAGATGTCGGATGGACGAATCTGGCTGATTGATCCCATTGACGGAACCACGAATTTTACGCACGGCTTTCCGGCTTACTGTGTTTCTATTGGACTCTGGGAAAATCGCGAGCCTAAAATGGGATTGGTCCTCGAGGTTTCAAGTGATGAATGTTTTACGGCTATAAAAGGAAAGGGAGCTTATCTAAATGGAAATCCTATTTCGGTATCTAAGTTGGATAACCCGGCTAACGCGCTGGTTGGTACAGGCTTCCCCTATAACGATTTAAGTTTGATGGATAATTACTTGCAGTTTTTTCGCATGCTGATGACTACCATCCAAGGTGTGCGTCGGCCGGGTGCAGCTTCTTATGATTTATGTAGTGTGGCCTGTGGACGTTTTGATGGATTTTACGAGTATGCCCTCAACCCGTGGGATGTGGGAGCGGGCGCGTTAATTGTTCAGGAGGCCGGTGGAAAAGTTACCGATTGGTCCGGTGGTGACAAGTGGCTTTTTGGCAAGCGAATTGTGGCTGGAAATCCGGCAGTGCATGCATTTCTGGTAGATGAGATTGAAAAGTATTTCGATGAGGAAGAGATAGAAGTGAGACGTCAAACGTGAGGCGAATCTTTTATATCTCACTTCTCCCGTTTCACCTCTGGGGTTCTGTTTCAAAAAAAGAATCAAATGATGCCATAGGTACCGGTCCGTTGTGATACTTGAACGGTTCGCCATAAGTGGCTCCAATCAGATGACCATAGTGTCGGGCGCGGGCCTCGATTCCCTCAAAAAACTGCTGGTTAGAAATATAGGTTTCTGGCTCATCACCAGGATCTTGTACATTAAATTGTGTTTCAAACGCTAAAAGCGCCTTTTTCTTTGTTTCAAACGTCTTGCTGATATCAAAAACGATATCCGGCTCAAAGGGGCGATCTTGCATGAAATGGAGCACATGCGAGGGGCGCCACCGCTTTTGGGGATCGCCTTGCTCGTCAACCGTTTTGAGCTTCGTTAATCCGCTGAAGAAAATAGCATCCAGCGCCAGTTGCGTGCCGTTGCCGTGATCGGGATGGCGGTCGGATGGTGCTCCCACAAGACATATATGAGGTTGGTACTTCCGTATTTGGCGGATAATTTTTTTCTGATACTCCCGGTTGCTTTCAAGCTCAGTATCAGGCAAACCCAAATTTTCGCGTACTTGGAGTCCAATAATTTCAGAAGCTTTTTTTGCTTCCTGCAGTCGTTTTTCGGGGGTGCCGCGAGATCCCATTTCACCTTGGGTAAAATCAACGACGCCTACTTTTTTTCCTTGATTTACAAGTGCGGCAAGCGTACCGCCGCAGCAGAGTTCGGTGTCATCGGGATGCGCAGAAAGTGCCAGGACGTCCAGTTTCATATTTAAATCATAGGTTAAAATTTCACCGTATAATATAGCCGAAATTTGAGTGATCGCTAAAATGATATTCTTAATTTTCTCGTAACGATTCGTATTTTAGTTCGTAAAAGAGGCGTTATATAATTTGGAAACTGAATTCAGGGCATGTCTAAGTTAAGTCGATTTGTTTACAGCAGCTGGGAAGGGTTCAAAATTTCGTTACGGGCCTTGGGTATTAACAAAACACGGTCGTTTTTGACGACGCTCTGCATCATCATTGGCATTGTGATGGTAACGCTGATGAATGCTGTGAGTAATGGCATGGATACGGAATTTGACCGAAGTATGGCCATGATGGGACAGAATGTGGTATATGTTGAAAAGCAACCTTGGAGTAGGGGGCCCAATTATAAGTGGTGGGAATACCGTAGCCGTCGCGATATCAAACTGGATTATGTGGATGATATTCGAGCGTCGAGTCAGCTGGCGTCAGCTGTTTCGGCATCGGCATCGCGAGGTGTATCAATTAGGTATAACGATGTGAGCGCCGATGGTGTTTTTATTGCCGGTGTTACCGACAAATATTTTGATACGGCTGGTTTGGATATCGAAACGGGACGCGCTTTTTCGGATGAAGAAATACGGCGCGGCGCCAAGGTGACAATTTTAGGAGCAACGCTGGCAGAAAACCTTTTCGACAGAGAAAATCCGCTGGATAAAGAAATACGTATTGGTGGGCAACGATTTCGGGTGATTGGCATTGTGGAAAAACAGGGTAAATTTCTGGGTTTGGCTGATATGGATCGGCGGGCCATCACACCTATTTTAGCATACGGACAATTATTTAGCTTGCGGGGTAATATCCAAATTGCTGTAAAGTATCCCAGTGAGGAAGTGCTGGAAGAAGGAGAATTTGAGATTGAAGGAATAATGAGACGCATTCGCGGACTTGATGCTGCCGAAAAGAATGACTTTGATATCAACAAACCACAAGCATTTCAGGCTCAATTGTCATCATTTAAAACCGGACTTTATCTCGTTGGTGGTGCACTGACGGCCCTTTCGCTTATCATTGGTGGTATTGGAGTGATGAATATTATGTTTGTTTCGGTTCGAGAGCGCACCAAAGAAATTGGAATTCGGAAAGCAGTAGGTGCCAAAGCCTGGGAGATCTTATATCAGTTTTTAATTGAGGCTGTGGTAATGTGTTTGCTGGGAGGAATTATTGGACTTGCCTTGTCGTACCCGCTCAGTATTTTGCTTAATCAGATTTTTGTTGCCAGTATTGATATTAGCGTCGTTCTTGCAGCTTTTATATTGTGTACCATTGTAGGTGTACTCTTTGGATTTATCCCAGCCTACCGGGCAGCAAAATCAGATCCCATAGAATCGTTGAGGTACGAGTAGCATGAATATTAAAGAAGTTTTCAAACAAGCTTTTGATTCTTTGTGGGCAAATAAACTGCGTTCTTCATTGACGCTGTTAGCGCTTGTCGTAGGCGTGTTTTCTGTAATCGTATCAACAACGGCGGTAGCAGTACTCGACAATTTCTTTCAGAATACCATGAGCCTTATGGGGGGCGATGTGGTCAATGTTTCGAAAATGCCGTCGGTACAGATGGGAGGGGTTAGCGAAAATATTCGAAATAGGGAAGATATCACCTTTGAAACCTCGGAGCGCCTGCAAGAAATGTTGCGGCTGGCAGAAAATGTAAGTCCTGATGAAACGTTTGATCGCACAAAAGTTTCGTATGACGATGAAGAAACGGAGCCTACGGTACGGATTATTGGCAGTAATGAGCATTATATCAGCAATAATGCCTATGATCTTGAAGTTGGCCGGAATTTTAGTTTTGAAGATATCCAATATGGGCGGGGATTGGCAATAATCGGGGGCGATGTGAAAGACGAACTTTTTTCCAATACAGATCCCATCGGTAAAAATATTCGGGTTGGAGGTCAACAATATCAAATTATTGGTGCCCTCGAAACACGTGGAAGTGTTTTCGGTCAGTCCATGGATGAGTTCGTACTTATTCCTTATACCAAAGCGTTGGCGGTATATGGTGGAACTCGCAATATCGATATTCAAGTAAAAGCGCCCGCTATGGATTTTATAGAAAAAGCTATGGATGAAATTACGGGGGTACTAAGGGTGATACGAAAAGTGGCGCCCGGGGCAGAGAACGATTTTGAAATTGAGACAAATGATTCGCTTGCGGGCACCTTTGATCAGTTTACATTTATATTATACGCGGTAGGTTTCGTCATTGGTGGCATTACCCTGTTTGGGGCGGGTATCGGTGTGATGAATATCATGCTGGTATCGGTCACCGAACGCACTCGTGAAATTGGTCTTCGAAAAGCCGTGGGAGCAACCAAAAAGGCCATTGTTTCACAATTTCTGATGGAAACGGTTTTTATTTGCCAGCTGGGCGGATTGATCGGCATTGCCCTCGGCGTTTTGGGCGGTAATGGTATGGCACTTTGGATCGAAACGGACCCGGTTATTCCTATTTGGGCCGTGCTAACTGGCTTTTTGGGGATGTTTGTGATCGCTCTTCTGTTTGGTGTTTATCCCGCTTATAAAGCGGCGCGATTAGATCCGATTGAAAGTCTAAGGTACGAATAACAGCTGAATGAGTAACCATATAGAGCATGTATTAATCATTGGATTTGTATGGCCGGAACCCAACTCTTCGGCTGCTGGCAGACGTATGCTCGAGTTGATTTCATTATTTAGAGGTGAGGGATGGCAGGTTACTTTTGCCAGTTCAGCTGCTCAAACCGAGCATACGGTCAACCTTGAGGAATATGGCGTTCGTGAGGTCGCTATTCAGATTAATGACCGTTCTTTTGACGAATTCGTAGGTGAGTTAAATCCCTCGCTTGTACTTTTTGACCGTTTTGTGATCGAAGAGCAATTTGGATGGCGGGTAGCAGAGCAATGTCCCAGTGCTTTGCGTATTGTGGATACCGAAGATCTGCATTTTTTACGTCGCGAACGTCAGAAATCCGTCAACAAAAACCAACCATGTTCCCCGGAAGACTTGCTGGGTTCCGAAGATGCAAAACGTGAAATTGCCAGTATTTATCGTTCCGATTTATCGCTTATTATTTCCGAAGCCGAGATGCAGTTGCTTCAAGAAACTTTTGGCGTACCGGCCGATCTGCTTCAATATCTTCCTTTTTTGATGGACCCCATAACTGAGTCTGATACGAGGCAATGGACCTCATTTTCGGATCGGGCGCATTTTATAACGATCGGGAATTTTCGGCACGCCCCCAATATGGATGCGATCAAGTATTTGAAAGGTGATATTTGGCCATTAATTAGACAAAAAGTGCCGGAGGCGGAGTTGCATATATATGGTGCGTATCCCACGCAAGAAGCCCGACAAATGCATAAGCCGGAACAGGGATTTCTGATTAAAGGTCGGGCTGAGAACGCCCAGAAGGTAGTGTCAAAAGGCAGAGTGTTATTGGCTCCGCTACGTTTTGGGGCGGGACTCAAAGGCAAGCTGGTAGAGGCCATGCAATGTGGCACGCCAACGGTGACTACCCCTATAGGAGCAGAAGGCTTGAAAAGTGATACGGTGACTTGGGGTGGGGCTATTTGTGATAATCCCCAGGCATTTGCAAAGGCCGCTCAAAAGCTCTATCGCAACGAAGAAGACTGGCGTGAAGCCCAATTTCGGGGAGTACAGATCTTTAATAGAAAACTTGGAAATTCTGATTTTGGGAGTCTGCTGATTTCCAAAATTCGTCAGTTATGGAAACATCGACAATCGCATCGTACTCAAAACTTTACCGGCCAAATGCTGATGCACCACACGGCTGCCAGTTCGAAATTTATGAGCCGATGGATAGAGGCTAAAAATAGAAATAGGTGATATTTAATGTCATCATATTTCCTTATAATAAAGCCGATGAAGCCTAAGACTTTAACAAGACGATGATCATTATGGATGAAGAAATTTTAGAGAATTTAAATGAGGAGTTAGACAGCGCGCTCGATCGGGGTCGCCAAATGGTTGATGATGAAGAGTTGGCGAAACGAATTGAGGAGCTAAAAGTAAAGACAGAAACAATAATCCGAAAACATCCTGTTAAAAGCGTAGCCGGGGGACTGTTAATCGGTTATGTTCTTGGCAAGCTGTTAAGTTCAGAAGAGTAAACTATGAAGAGTGCCGACAAGCAAAAAGATCAGTTGGGAAAGCGACTACGTGGTATTACTTCTGATCTGAAATTATATCTCGAAAAACGTATTGAGCTTGCGATGCTCAATGCAGGGGGGATTGTATCGGGATTAATGGCCGCTTCGGTACAGCGTGGGCTGGGGGTCTTTTTGTTATTGGGCGGCATCTGTTTTCTGCTTTTTGCTTTGGCTATTTATTTGGGAAATCTGTTAGATAGCCAAAGTTTAGGGTATGTATTGGTATCGATTCCACTATTGGTAGTAGGGGCCTTATTTTTGTTTTTAAAGCCACAAAGTGTTTTCGAAAACCTTCAACATCGATTCGAGGACGAAGTTATAAAAACGATTGAACAAAATGGGAAGGTCTCCGACGAGCCGCTACAAATTGACCAGAAAACAGATCCAAAATCTAAAGAAGGATAAAATATTATTATGGCACGAGAGAAAGTCGATGAGCTGAAGCAGAAGAAGCAAGAGCTTGAACGAGAATTGGATAAAATTCAGGGCGAATTAGACAGCTCTATTGATAGGGTGCGTGAAGATGTGAGCAGTAGTTTAGATCCACAGAATATTATCCGGAAATATCCACTTCCCTTAGTGGGGGCATCGGCATTGCTCGGTTTTTTAATTGGTCACAAAAATAAAGGGAGCTCAGGAAATTCTGCTGATAGCCATCTAAGTGGCGCACTTTTGGCCGAACTCAAGCGATTGGCTACCCGAAAAGCAATTTCTTTTGCTTCCGATTATGTAGAAGAACTGTTAGATAAAAAAGCCGAAGAACATCTCACAAATAATAATGGAGAGTCGGCAAGTTCATAAGGCTTATTTTAATCTTTTTTACGTAAAATAATCTTTTCCCGCCGTAACAATTATTATCATTGTTCGTGTAACCACTCTAATTTTAACTCCAAAAAAATAAAGAATATGCGTAAAGGGATTTTAGGCCTCGTGATATTTCTGATCCTTAACGTAAGTTTACAGGCACAGGATGTACAAGAGATTACGCTGCAAGATGCTATTGATATAGCGTTGGAAAATAGTATCGATTTAGAAAAATCATCTAATGATTTAGAATTGGCAGAAACAGAAGAGTTTAGTGCAAAAGCAGATTTTTTGCCATCTGTTAACGCTTCGCTTAATGGTCGGCAAAATGTTGGTCGACAGTTTATTGAAAGTGAGGTTCGATTTGAGGAGGTTACCAGTAATTCAATAAGTGGATCAATAGATGCCAGTGTACCTATATTTCAGGGGTTTAGAAATATTTTAAACCTCAGAAGCAGCCGAAAAGATATTGAGCGACAACAAAATACACTTGAGCGTACTCGTGAGCGAGTAATATTTAACGCCGCCAGCAGCTATTTGCAGGTCTTACTCGATAAAGAATTGTTAGATATCGCAAAAGAAAATCTTGAGGCTTCCGAGAAACAGTTAGAACAAGTAGAGGCCCAGGTTGATGTAGGATCACGCCCTTCTGTAGATCTATATGACCAAGAGTCACAAGTTGCAAGTAACGAGTTGGAAGTCATCAATCAAGAAAACGCATTGGAAATTAGCCGGACTCAGTTAGTTCGTGCTTTGCAGCTCGATCCTGTTCAGAGTTACGAATTTGCAACTCCCGAAGTGGGGACAGAAGATGTGCAAAAGGTAGAGTTTGATCTTCAGGAATTAACGAATCGTGCATTAAATAATCGTAAAGATCTGCAGTCGCAGGAATTATTAATAGAAACTTTGCAGAACGATCTTAAGCAAACCAAGTATTCTCTGTACCCAAGTATAACAGCAAATGCTGGAATATCAACCTCCTATCAGGATCTGTATCGAGCATTTGATCCTGCAACCGGTGAATCAGGGGCCGTTGATTTTGGGGATCAGTTCTTTGATCAGAGGATATCCCGTTTTGCAGGATTTTCAATTAGTATTCCCATTTTTAATAATTGGGATCAGCGGTTAAGCATTCAGCAAGCACAGGTTAATTACAAGAATGCACAGCTTGATTTGAAGGATCAGGAATATGGGGTTCGTGAAGAGGTACGTCAAGCTTATAACGATTATCGCTCTTATGTAAAAAGGCTTGAATCATCACAGAAAGCGCTAAGAGCTGCCGAACGAAGTTATGAAACACAACAGCAGCGATATGAGGTAGGTTCAACCACACTCATTGAAGTGAGTGATGCAAGTGCCCGTTATACCGAAGCACAATCCAACCTTGCGAATGCGCTATATAATTTAATTTTCCAAGAAAAACTTTTGGATTATTATTTGGGACAACTGGATCAGGATATAACCCTTAATTAAGAGAGTATATAAATTTTATGACTGCACAAAAGAAGTCACCTACAAAAAAGCTTCTTACTGCCACAATTGTGTTGATTATTGTTTTGGGATTGGCGGCGGTAGCCGGAAAATCGTTTGGATGGTTTGGGGGCGGACCAGAGGAAAAGGATGTTGAGACCACAGAAGCAAAACTAAAAACGATTACACAAATAGTATCGGCGTCGGGTAAATTACAACCTGAGGTTGAAGTTACGCTGCGTCCCGAGGTATCTGGAGAGATTATTGAGTTGCCCAATAAGGAAGGGGATTATGTTAAAAAAGGTGAGCTACTGGTGCGTATAAAGCCAGATATTTATCAATCCAGAATTGATGAACGTAATGCAATGCTGCTTACTCAAAAAGCACGTATGGAGCAGGCAAGAGCATCACTAATAGAAGCCGAATCAGTCTTTGAACAAAACGAAAAGTTATACGAGAAGGAAGCCATATCCAGATCAGAATTTGTGCAGTCAAAAACTAACTTTGAAGCTCAACAGGCTAATTTTGAAGCAACAAAGTTTCAGGTGCAAAGCAGTGAGGCACAACTCGAGCAGGCAAAAGAAGAGTTAGAAAAGACGATTATCCGTTCACCCAGAGAAGGTACCATTAGCAAGTTATCAGTAGAGGAAGGAGAACGAGTAACAGGCAGTACGCAAACTACTGGTACAGAATTGCTCCGTGTTGCCAAGATGAATCAAATGGAAATTCGCGTACAGGTCAATGAAAATGATATTGTTAACGTTTCGGTGGGAGATACCTCCGATATTGAAGTAGATGCCTACCCCGAACGCTCATTTAAGGGAGTGGTCACCGAAATTGCTAATTCTGCTGAGATTGAAGGCGAAGGAACGAACGAGCAGGTAACAAATTACGAAGTAAAAATTCGGGTTGCCACGCCCCATAATTTGGACGATGCCAAAAAAGAGGAGTTGGTGCAAGAAAATCCATCTGAAATGCCCGAAGATGGATTTATTCCTTCATTTAAACCTGGTATGTCTGCTACGGTGGATGTGCAAACTGAAACCGTCAAAAATGTGGTATCGGTTCCTATCCAGGCAGTCACCGTTCGGGATTTTGCTCAGGATCAATCATCCCAAAAAGCAGATACGGCCCAAAGTGATACTGCTGATGTCGATGAAGATATAATGATACCAGAAGAAGATATGCGTAAAGTGGTTTTTGTGGTAGAAGATGGGGTGGCCGAGCGAAAAGAGGTGAAAACGGGAATTAGTGATAACACACATATACAAATTTTGTCTGGAGTTGAAGCAGGCGAACAAGTAGTGACCGGTAGTTATCGTATGTTATCACAAGATTTGGCTGATGGAGACAAAGTAAATATGAATGGTGGCAATTATAGCGGAATCGCTTCAAACTAAGCTTGTGATGTCAAAACCGATTATACAACTTAGTAAGCTTACAAAAATTTATCAGATGGGATCCCAGGAGGTTCGCGCTCTTGATGGTGTTTCGTTTGATGTGATGGAGAACGAGTATATAGCCATTATGGGGCCTTCAGGTTCGGGGAAATCTACTCTGATGAATTTAATTGGTTGCCTGGATACACCTACTTCCGGCACTTATATTTTGAATAATCAGGATGTGAGCGAGCTCGATGATGCTGAGCTGGCTGAAGTAAGAAATCGCGAGATTGGATTCGTTTTTCAAACCTTTAACTTACTGCCTCGTACCGACTGCCTTTCGAATGTGGAGCTACCATTAATTTATTCGGGGATTAAGACAGCCGAGCGACGTAAACGTTCAACCGAAACCTTGGAGCGTGTAGGATTAGGTGATCGCATTGATCATAAACCCAATGAGCTATCGGGTGGACAGCGTCAACGCGTGGCGATTGCCCGCGCACTCGTAAACAGACCCTCTATTTTACTGGCTGATGAACCTACAGGAAATTTGGATACCCAAACGGGCGAAGAAATTATGATGCTTTTTGAAGAGCTTTACCGGTCTGGAAATACAATTATCGTGGTGACACATGAGCCCGAAATTGCTCAGCACGCCCGCAGAATTATTCGTTTACGTGATGGAAAAATTGAAAGCGATATCGAAGTTGAGAATCCTGTTTTGTATCAAGAGGAGATCACGATAGAACCTACCTCTAATTAGTAAAAGTTTGTTTTTACTAATATTTCTTTTCATTTATTATGATATTGAGGTTTTGTGGCAGTAAAATTATGATTAACATCATATAACTGAATTAATCATATACCTTATTCTATGAAAATTCTCTATGTTTTTCCGCATCCTGATGACGAATCATTTGGTCCTGCACCAGCTATAGCAGCTCAACGCCGAAAAGGTCATGAGGTTTACCTGTTTACCCTTACAAAAGGAGAGGCTACCAAGCAGCGGTTTCGATTGGGCATCAGTAAAAAAGAGATGGGAGAAATTCGTTATGAAGAGATGCAGTGCGTAGAGAAGGTGCTGGATTTGTCCGGGATGAGGGTATTTGATCTGCCCGATAGTGGATTAAAAGAGATGGATCCAGCCGATATAGAGGAGGTGATTCGAAAGCAGGTTGAAAAAATTAAACCGGATGTACTTGTTACCTATGCCGTGCATGGAATCAGTGGTTTTGAGGATCATTTGGTAAGTCACGCCGTGGTGAAAAGCGTATTTTGTGATTTGCGTAGAGAGGGTGCTGAGTATCCCAAACGGTTGGCATTTTTTACACACTTCAGTGAAAAACAAGGGGAGGGGAAATTTTATCTCACTTCATCTAAACAAGGCGATATTGATTGCTGGGTAGAGGTCAATGAGGATGATTATCAAAAGTTTTTAGCGGCGCTCGATTGTTACGAAACATATCAACAGGTGATCGAAGACAGCAATGTTAAAGAGGAGGTGGGATATCGCGTGCCTTTCGAAATTTTTCAGGAAGATTTTGATCCCCCACTTGAGAATTTATGTGACAAAATAAAAGACTAATATCAGCTTAGAGAAAGGGATGGGTGATGAAAAATAATTATCCGATCTGGTTAAAGGGGAATGCTATACTACTTGGGCTCATACTCTTTTTCGTAGTACTTCATTTTGGAAAATTTATTTTGATGCCTTTGGCATTTTCGGCATTGATCGCCATGCTTTTAGAACCTGTAAGTACTTGGTTAGAGCGATATAAATTTAACCGCATTATGGCAATTATCACCAGTATGGTTGTGATTGCGCTTATTTTAGGTGGTATAATGTCCCTGTTTTCTATACAGTTGGTACAATTTGCTGACCGCTTGCCCGATGCCAATGAAAAGCTGCAATCGTTAAGCGGAGATATCATTCAGTTTTTTGAAGATACCTTTAGTATTGCCCCGGAAAGACAAGTTGAGTTTGTAGAACAAGGACTGGAAACTGTTATTAACAAGAGCGGCGATTATATGAGTACCGCTTTAGAAGCAACAACAAGCGTTTTTACATCCTTGGCGCTGATGCCGATTTTTGTATTTTTTATGATGTATTATAAAAAGATGTATCGCATTTTTTTACACCACTCCATAGAAGGAAAAAACGATATCATCGATGCTCTGATTGATAGTATCCAGGGCGTTGCCCAAAATTATATTGTGGGTATGATGATGGTGATCACCATATTGGCAGTGCTCAATGCAATTGGTTTGTGGATTGTTGGTATAGAACATGCCTTATTTTTTGCCGTCTTTGCTGCGATTCTTGCAATAATTCCCTACATCGGAATTATTATTGGCAGTCTTCCTCCCATACTTTTTGCCCTTCTTTTTACAGATTCTCTGTTAAATCCTATTGGGGTTGTAGCTGTATTTTCAGTAGTTCAATTTTTAGAAGGAAATTTTATTACTCCCAATATCGTAGGGTCTAAAGTCAGCATTAACCCATTTGTGGCCATTATTGCTCTGCTTATAGGTGCACAATTATGGGGAATTGCCGGGATGATACTGTTTGTACCCTTTGTGGGGATTCTTAAATGTGTTTTTGATCAGGTAAAACCCCTAAAACCTTATGGCTATTTGTTGGGCAATCAAACGGAATATTATGTGGCAGAAGCTGATAACGAGGAGGATAGTTAGAGCTTGAAGAGTCGATTTGAGCTATCCGCAATAGCGCGAATGAATGGCCAATAGGGTACGCTATTCATTATTTTTAAATCCTGTTTTAAAGTAGATTCCTCCGCAAGAAACCGTAAAACATCATCTACTGAATTGTTTTTAAAAAGGTGATGGAAAACTCGAAGGCCATCTTTTGGATATTGGTGGATGATTTGTAGCAGCCACAGATCATAGGCCTGGTAGCGTTTGAGGGAGGGGTTTTGGGGCCTTGGTTTACCATACGATAAAAGATCTCTTACAATGTTATTTGCCTGCTTTTGGATTCGCCGAAAGGTATAACCTGTAGATGGTTTCGTAACCCCGCCAACCGTACCGATATTTAAAATATTGGGACTGTACCAAGGTAAATGGGGACGATCCTGCATGGGTATTTTTCCAAATTCGGTACGTTCAATTTTGTACTCAATAGGTTTTAAACCGTGCCGATTACTTAGATAGAGCGATATTTTTTCTTTGTAAAAATCTTTTTGCATTAGATGATCCGAAAATATGGTGTATTCAACAAGTCCTGATGTTTGTGACCAGGGAAGCAGGTAGATAAAAGCGACACCGTCTTCAAAACCATGATCAAAGTCCATTAAGGTAAAAGTCGTATCATCAAAAACCGGTGTTTGGGTATCAATTTCCCATCCCAAAAAATGTTGTATTAAGGGATATTGTGGTTTATCTGATTTTTGTTCCCAGGGATCTTTGCAGCTTTGAAAAATATAGTCGGCCTCAAAAGAATCCCCCTGTTCTGTGTGCAGTTCCGCTTTTTGATCCTTGGAAAACAGCTCAGAAATGGTAGCTTCTAACTGGCTAAAGTTGGGATGCAATGAAATGCCATCCATTACTTTTTGCTGAAAGTCGATGCTGCGCAGACAATAATAGGTATAGTCGTGCAGAGATTTTTGATGCAATTCTCCAAATATGCTTACTTCGGCATTATGCCAGGATTGGTAAATGATATCCGAATAAGGGGGAGGATTATCATCCCAAAAACACCAGGTTTTATCATTGGAGGGAGAAAAATCAGTATCAATAATGAGCACTTTTTTTTCTGATAGCGGAGATTGCAGCATTTGCCAAGCCAGAGAAAGCCCGGCTGCTCCTGCACCGGCAATTATGTAATCATATTGATGATTCAAAGTGATTCTATTTGTAATTAATTAAGTTGCCAGATTGCAAAGTTAAGTGCCGAGGCAAAAGTGATCCAAAGGAGGTAGGGAACCAGCAGCAATCCAGCTATACGATTTTTATTCCAAAACAATAATAGGGTAAAGGCAATGGCTATCCAGAGCAAAAATATTTCTGCCAGTCCTGTTGCGATATACTCTTTTCCAAAAAACAGCCACGACCAGAGGGCATTGAGAATTAATTGCACAAAGAACCACTTAAATTCGTAATCGGTGATTGAAACGGATTCCATTTTCCAAACAAGCCAGGCTGATATACCCATCATGATATAGAGAATTGGCCAGACAATTGGAAATAACCAATTGGGGGGTGTCCAGCTTGGTTTTTGAAGTATCTCGTACCAGCTGCCGGGTTCAAATTGAGCTGCAAAAATACCTGCAAGGCTGCAAACAAAAATCCATGCGAGGAGGCTACCTATTTTCTTCATAAATCGGTATAAATTTTTCGATTATATACAGTTAACATGGATTGGCTATGCATCATTTGTTTTATATTGACAATATAAGTAGAGCGTAAATCGATTGTTTATTTATTATTAATAAATTAAAACTGAAAGTAATATTTTGAATAAGATCATAACTTAAATGATACTACTGAAAACTGATAAAATGTATTGGAAAATTTTTCTTTTCCTGATGGTTGGTTTGGGGATGGGTTTCGGTGTTACTACAAAGGCTATTGCTGCTCATTCCAATTATACAGCTGTATTTGATTCAGTCAAACAGGGGCTAAATTTATCTGATAGCATCCAAACCTATGGTCAGGATTCTTTGACGTTATCAACAGATAAAGTCGAGGATTGGATTAAAATACGCATAAAAATCGCTCACCTTCAAAATAGGATGAAGGCCAATGCCGGGGAATATGATAATGTGGTACAATCATTTCACGGTGAAAGGGAAGAATTATTATTATCTCTGGGGTGGTCTGTTTCGGAATTTGATGAAGTTAAAGAACGTATTCATGCGGCTATTTCGGCTATGGATATAGCGGATGACTTAGAGGAGAGTCAAGAGAATCATGAGAAAGAAATATCTGAAATTAGACAGAATGAATTTTATACAGATTCTCAAAAAGAGCAAATGATTGAAGGCTTAAAAAGCATGAGAGAGCAGCAAAGGGAACAGTATATTGAACCCACAAAGGATGACTGGGCAGCAGTACATCCATA
>JBNJFP010000048.1:0-18560 GCA_051746985.1 Bacteroidota bacterium | reverse complement strand
CGGTCGAGATGACGTCAATAGATATATTTAGCCCGACCATGCCGAATGAGAATCGGTCGCAACTATCAATGGTACCTGTGGTTTCTAAGCGAAGGAGAGCCGAGTAATCTACTTAATTGTTTTACTATTTATATAAGCTGATTGATTTCTCCGTTTGTCAGCCTATGGCATTCTTAGTCGGAATATTATCAAACAGGAGAGTGCTATTTTTTATTTGTAACAAAGGCATAAAATTCTGATCATGTTAATCAAAACAGATCAATCACAGACCGGGATTTTTTCAGTATGCCAGAGTTTAGACTTAAAGCTATTTCTCCGCAGGGCAAAGCTATAAAAACCGAATTTGAGGCCACTACCAAAAAAGAGGCCAAGAAAAAGGTAGATAAGCTGTCCCGAAAAAAGGGCTTCAAAGTAAAATCCATTGATAAAAAAGAGACTTTCCAATATAAAGTTCAGAAGGGAGCCAAAGATCCCGTTACCGGAGAGCAAGAGGCGTATTCTAAAGAGGAAGTTGAACGGGCACTGGTCAAGCTGGGCTATAAAGTCATCCGAATCAATAAAAAATGGTTCGATTTTAAAGGGAGTGTCCCCCAGAAAGAAGTGGTATCCTTTATCAGCCTATCGGCCGATTTGCTTGAGCAGCAGCTGAGCTTTGATGAGATTTTGACGCTTTTGTATGAGGATACTCAGAATCAGCGGATGAAAGAGACCATCAAGGAGATTCAAAAAGATCTTAAAGACGGTAAAGACGGACGCGAAGTCTATGGCAAGCACGAAGATGTCTTTGGCAAGTTTGCAGCATATATGTTGAGCGTGGCTTCCACCAGTGGTAACATGGGGCTGGTGTTCAAGAGTACGGCCAAGTTTATGGAGCGCGATCAAGAATTTAAATCCAACCTTCGCAAGGCACTGTTGATGCCTGCAATTACGGTATTGGCTACCATTGCGGTATTACTTTTCTACGTCGCCTATATTTTTCCCGCCACGGCCGAGGTATTTCTCGATATTGGGGTTGATCTGTACGAGCAGGCGCCCATGACCGCTTATACCCTTGATTTAAGTTACTGGCTGCAGGATCACTGGATTGCCATTACGCTTGCACATGTAATACCTATTGGTGGCTTTTGGTATTGGGTAAAAACACCCAAAGGAGAATTATGGCTGGATAAAAATATTACCAAGATGCCTGTATTGGGAGATATCATCCACAAAACAAGTATCGAAATTTTTTCTCGGGTATTCTATACACTGTATAGCGGCTCAGGACAAAACATTGAGGTTCTGAAAGTTGCAGCCGAAGCATGCAGAAATACCTACATGGAGAAACAAATAAAAGAAGTTGCCATCAAGATGATGCTTAAAGATGGAGCCGGGCTCATTGAATCACTACGGGCCACCGAGGTATTTACTGATACGGCCATAAGTCGATTTAAGTTGGGAGCAGAGTCGGGAGCGCTGCGTGAAAATGCCAAGCAGCTTGCCGAGTACTACGAACTGCAGACAACCTATAAGATGGATACCGTGATCGATATGATAAGTCTTTTTATTAACCTCTTTATTATGGTTGTACTTGTCGCCATTACGATAGTATCCTCGGAGGCGGCTCTGATCAAGCCCAAGGCGCCAGGCGCAGTATAAAAAAGAAAATAGGATGGCTTTTATTGTATCTGGTTTTGAGATGCCTAAGCTGTATATTAGATTGTATTTTTCGTCTGGCTTTAAAGCGAGCAATATCATAATAGATGGGTAAAGTAAATACACGCAGACATATTGGTGATATCCTGGTTAACAGGGGTATTATTACCGAGGAACAACTGAATGAAGCATTGGCTATTCTTCGGGAGGAGCCGGACTCCTCTAATCGTCGGATCGGGCAAATTCTATATCAGGATTTGGGCGTAAACCGTCACAAGGTGATGCGTGAAATTGCCTCGATTTACGCTTTTGATGAGGTTTTTGCCGATCAGGATACCATAAGCGGCAAGATCATTGAAAATATTAAGTCTCATATCGATGAGCTGCCCACTGAAGTTATCGATGAGCTGGTTCATCAAAAGGCTGTTCCCCTCCGTCAGGATAACAACTCGCTTACTATTGCAGCCGCGGACCCCTCGGATCCCATACTATCGAGTATTATTTCGAAGCTTAACTTTAAGCAGCATCAGATTGTATATTGCCGATACGAGCTCGTAGAACATATACTCACCCAGGTATATGAGCAGAAGAATGAATTTTTGGATCTGCTCGAAGAAATTGAGTACGAAGAGCCCGACTTAGAAGAAGAGACCGAGGAAATTAATGAAGAAGAGATTGATGCGGAGATTAACCAGAGTATGCTCAACTCTCTGGTTGAGGGTTTCCTGGTCGAAGGGGTTCGCAAAGGGGTAAGTGATATCCATATTATTCCGTCTGGTCCCTCATCAACGGATATTCGATTTCGTATTGATGGTAAGTTGCAGCTTTGGCATCAGCAAAATAATGTAAAGCCGGAAGCAATATCGGCTGTGGTAAAAGATAAGACCCGTAACGTAGATCGCTTTGAGCGGGATGCCTCGCAGGACGGTTTTATTCAGCGTGCCGTAGATGGACACAACATTCGGTATCGTGTATCCATTATGCCGATGGTGGGAGCCCAGTTCGATCGTAAGTTCGAATCCATTGTAATTCGGATTCTGGATGACCGCGAAGTGATTACGGATCTGAATGTACTGGGTTTACAGACGAAAGCTAAAGAAGATTTCGTAAAGGCTATTGAAAAGCCCTCAGGTATTGTTATTGTAACGGGACCTACGGGAAGTGGTAAATCCACCACCCTGGTAGCTGCGCTCTACTATGTGATTACTCCCGAGGTGAATGTATTGACGGTGGAAGAGCCGGTTGAATATCTCATTGATGGGGCCCGTCAGTTAAAAATTGGCAAGAATATGACCTTTGATCTGGCTATGCGGGGAATCTTGCGTCACGACCCTGACATTGTACTGGTGGGTGAGATTCGGGATTTAAAAACGGCAGAGATCGCTATTAAGCTTGCCAACACGGGGCACCTTACTTTCTCGACGCTGCATACCAATGATGCGCCCAGTGCTATTTCACGACTCTATAAGATGGGGGTTGAGACGTTTTTGATTGCCAATGCCGTGAACTTGATTATGGCTCAGCGATTGATCCGTACGCTCTGTAAAAATTGCAAAGAGGAGTATCGACCGCATATTGAATCAGCTAAAGGAATTGGATTTACTGAAGAAGAATATGAAGAAACAACTTTTTATAAGGCAGTAGGCTGTGATAAGTGTACGAATGGGTATAAGGGGCGTACTGCTATTATGGAGGCTCTTTATTTTGATAAGGAGATCCGGAAAATGATTTTAGAGTCCGGCAATGAGATTGATGAAGTAGCCATTAAAGATCATGCCATGAGCCAGGGGATGTTGAGTTTACGTGGCTCGGGCCGGGAACGAATAAAAAATGGATTCACGACCATTGAAGAAATTGCAGCAATAACAATCGAAGATTAAAAAACTCTTAGACATTTACGGTAGCAATAAATAATCATTAATATAGGATGCCTTTAAGGGGTTAGCATAAGTTAAATTTGGAGAAAAGTTATGGCAACTGATAATCGGGCAGAAAAAGAGGCAGCGCCAGAGTATATTAGGCAATTTTTGAAAGAACCGCCTTTGCTGTTACGTAATTTCCATTATGAGGATATTATGGAATTTCTGAATATCGGAACAGAAGAGCGGTTCGTACAGGATGATGTTATCATTAATGAGGCCGAGTATGTCAATTCCGCTTATTTAATATCACAGGGAAAAGTATCGATCTGGAAAGATAACATACAGCTTGCAACGCTCTCGAAGGGTAATTTTTTGGGAGAAACATTTTTATTCAGTAAAAATAACAGGATGGCGAAGGTGGTTTCAGAAGGAGAATCCCAACTGTTAAAGTTTGAACGATATGAAGCGCTTAATTTTTTCCGTAAAAAGCCCGAAAAACTGTTTAATATTTTTACCCGGAATATTATCGAGATACAGCAGCATAAAATAAGTGAGATGAATATGCAGTTGCTTCAACTTAAGAAACGACTGTTAGATGATAATAACTGGTAGGTCTCCAATGCAAGAGGAGGATGCTCAATCCCACAAGCATTGATATTTTTTATAAAATGATATTTGGAAATATTAAAAATTATTAATCTTTTATGGGCGTGTTGCTTCTTCTTCAATATGCCGTTTATGAACTCATATAGGGATATTTGCTGGGATAGATGCAATTTATTCGCGATCGTTGGTAAGGATTTAACAAGATAATAGTACGAATTAGGATGGAAACAGAGGTACAAAAAACTACGGTTCAGGAAGTAAAGGATATTATTGCTTCCCTCGAAGAACAGCTTCCGGCTACCGCTCGGGGAATTGAGCGACACAAGGCTATTGGCAAAATCGTGGACGAACAACCTAAGGAAACGCGATTTAAGCTACGCGATATTGTTGAGCATTTTTTAAAAAAAATGTATAAAAATGATGCTTCGGATATTGATTTAGGTGGGCCCGGATGCGACAAAAAGATCTGGTATCGTATTCATGGCGATAAATCGCCCGATAAAGATGCTCCGGAATTTACGCTTACCGAAACAAACTTTTTGCTCCATAATTTAATCATGCCCGGGCAGCGGGATCATCTTTTTGAGGAAAAAAACCTCGACTTTTCGTATTCGATAGGAGAGGCCGAATCCGTGGCAGCATCAAAACGGTTCAGGGCCGATATGTATTTCGATATGGAGCACCTTGCGTTGAACATGCGTAAGATTGATGACGTTATTCGTCCTTTTAAAGGCCTGAACCTTCATCCCGAAGTAGCCAAAGCGCTTAGTTTAAAGTACTTTAAATATGGATTAACGCTCGTTACCGGGATTACCGGCTCTGGTAAGTCATCTACCCTTGATACGGTTATTGATGCTAATAACCGGACGGTGGATTCGCATATCGTTATCATTGCTTCGCCGGTTGAATTGGTTCATGAGCCTAAAAAATCAGTTGTACGCCATCGTGAGGTTGGCAGGGATGTAAGTTCATTTAAGGATGGAGCTATACAAGCCTTGCGGCAAGACCCCGATATTATTGTGATTGGGGAGCTTCGCGATCCTGAAACCATTATGACGGCTCTTGAAATTACGGACTCTGGTCATAAAACGTTTGGAACGCTTCACACCAGCTCGGCCATGGAAAGCATCGAACGTATATTGGGTGAGGTGCCAACCGACGAACAAAATCGTGTACGCACCCGTCTTGCCGATGTGCTTACCTGTGTGATCAGCCAAAAGCTTATTCCAAGCCTGGACGGCAAACGCGTGCTGGCAAAAGAGGTATTGGTTGTAAATAGCTCTATTAAGGCAGCCATCAGAAATAATAATGTGAACGAAATCTACCAGATGCTGATGGAAGGTAGCGACATGGGTATGCACACGATGGAGCAAGATTTGAAGCGTTTGTATAGCGAAGGCAAGATTTCTAAAGAAGAAGCCATCAACAACGCGAATAACAAGAAAAGAGTAAAGCAACTGCTCAAAGAGTCTCAATTTTAATATCTACAGAATCCCCAAATGTTCGGCAATAAAGATTATATAGGCTTAGCGTTACAGGATGACTATATCCGCGTGGCGAAGCTTCGTGTGACGGGTAAATCTGTGAAGCTGGTTAAATTAGACCGGTACTCTCTGGTTGAAAAGCTTAAATCTGATGCTTCAAAAGAAGGGAAAGGTGGTGATACTGATGATGCCGATGCCATCTTTGGTTTTGAGGAGGCGGAACAAGAGGATGAAGGCGGAGAGTTAGATGACCTTGATGACTTGGATGATGATTTGGGGGGCGGACTTGATGATCTGGATTTGGATGATTTTGAAGACGAAGAGGAGGATGAGGACGCATTTTCGATAGGAGAAGAGGATTTGTCAATGGACATGGTCGAGGAAAGCGATACGCCTCAGTCCAACGAGCTTTTACTATTTAATCTCTTATCGGACTTTGAAGATCAAAAAATACGAATGGGACTTAATATTCCCGCCGGAGATGCTATTTTTCAGATAATTCGCGAGACTGACTTCAATGAGGTTAAGCGCAAAGATCTGATTAGTGATATCGAAGAGAAGCTGGAGTCTATTTACGGCACTTCCAATTCCAGTGATAATTATGATTATGAAATCCGGGAAGATGGCTCGCTGTTTCTGGGATCTGCTGAAGATGATTCGGTAACTCTGCAGCTGGTTAACAGAACACTTGAGCTGTATAGCGGAAAACTCATTATCGAGGATATTATCCCCGACGAAATGATCCTTGTAGGTCTTGTCCGGATTAACTACGAGCTTCATCCCGACGAGATTACCGGCATCATACAGTTTGGTAAAGAAAGTTGCCGGGTCGTTTTTATGAAAGGAGAGGAGGTGTGGCTGGTTTCGCCTATTATAAACGAAGGGACCGAAAAAAAATCCTTCATGAATACGGTATTCAGCAAAATACTTTTTCAGCTTGATACCGGTGAAGTCCCCAATCTCGATCGTATCATATTAGCCAATAATACCATAGGTGACGAGGCCCTTGATTTCTTTCGGGATAATTTTCCCGATATTGATGTTGAAAACCTTACTTTCGATGAAGAACTTTTTGACTATCAAAATGTTGATCCTGAAAGTGTCCCCCGGTTTTCTACTGCCATAGGATCGGCGCTTTCAGCATCAGGGTTGTATGATGATGTGTTCCCCGATCTTACATTTTTACCCAAATATGTAGAAGATCGGCAAAAAATATTTAAGCTCCAGTGGCACGGTATTGCCATTTTGGTACTTATCTTCTTAACGCCCATTACTTTCAACTATTTTTATCAGCAAAATGTACAGAAGATTGACGATCTTTCTTCTGATATTGACCAGCTGAATGCCAATATTGAACGGGTTACGCCCATTGTTGAAGAAACGCAGGCGTTGGAAGAAAAAATTGCGGGGCTCACCTCTCAGCTTGAACTACTGAACGAACTGTCAGAAAACAGCCGTGAATGGTCCACCAAGCTTACCATCCTTAACGAAGGAATCGATGGGGTTAACAACAGCTGGATTACTTCAATGAGTCAGTCAGATGGTAATGTAACCCTCCAGGGATATACCCTATATCGAGATAGAATCCCGGATATCGTAAATATTTTTGAGGAGGCTACGCTGATGAATGTCAACAATGAAGAGTTACGTGAAGAGCGGGTGTACCGATTTAATATAACCGTAGATAAGTTTGCCAAGTCGGATGATGCTTATTCGCCTCCACAGCCCGAAGAGGTGAAGGAATTATTGGCAGGCAACTAATTAGATACTTTTTTTGATGTCGTACGGATTAAGAAATACAATCATTTTACTTTCAGTGCTGATCCTTTTTGTGGGGTCCGCATGGGGATATATTTATTTCTTTCAGCAGCCAGAAATTGAAGAGCTGGAGCAGGAAGTGGAACAAAAGCAGACTGAATTAAATGAAAAGCAGCAAATAGCGGATCAGTATCCGGTGGTATCAGAGCAGTTTGAACAAGCCAGCGATTATTTGGAAAATTTTGATAAGTCCCTTTATCGCGACAACAATGAAGACCAGGTATATCACTTTTTGAATACCATTAACAATGGTTCGGCCTATACCGATTTTACCTTTTCGTTTTCAGATTCGACCACTACCGATACGCACGGCGAAATTTCTATGCAGGTTACTGGCGAAGGATACTATAGAAATGTAATTAACTTTATCCGCCGTATTGAGCTGAGTGATCCCATCAACAAGATACAGGAGATTCAAATAAATCCGATCAATAACCTCGAATCCTATGGGAAAGTGAATTTTACCTTTACGCTAAAAAGCTTGTACGATCGGGAGGCCGGTTTCGAGAACACCTCCATGGCTGTTACTGATGATATTCTGGGATCAGTTTACAATCCCTTCTTCCCATTAATTCGGGATGTGGAGGAAAATGAAGATAACTTAATTGACGTCGAATCGAGCTCGCTGATTGCCGTAAGCGGCAATAGGGTTTTTCTGTTGGATCAATCGGGAATGCTCCGAAAGTTAACGCCGGGTGATGAAGTGTATTTGGGAGAGTTACGATCTTTGAATGTGGATCGGGGTTCTGCGACATTTGTCTTAAACAAAGGCGGTATTATCGAACAAATTGACCTGCGGGTTAATGATGAAGAAAATGACAGTGAAGGAAATTAATTATATCGATATGCGATTACGTACATTATTTACATTTTTAGCACTTGTTTTCGTGATGCTTTGGGCAAATGTAGATGCACTATATGCCCAAAATGATAATGTGCCTGTGCGAGAGTACACCAATCCTGAAGAAATCGTAACCTTCGACCGTACTACATCATTTTCCCGGGCGCTGGATGTTATTAATGAATTTTCTCAGGAATTTCGTGATAAACCCATTCTTGATCGCACCAATACCGAAGGTGAGATTGGCATTTCTGTTGCTCCCAAACATTGGATGGATGCCCTGAAACTCATTCTACGTGTTAAGGAATTGCAATTAGTTGAGCGCGAAGAATTTTATGAAATTGTTGAACCCCAAGAGCTGGAAGATGATGACGGTCCGCAACGGGTCTCCGGCGAACAGGAGGGGGGCCAAGATGGCGAAGATGGTCCTCTTGCTACTACCGGTACTAAAGAGGTGCGTATTAACGCCATCTTTTTTGAAGGTAACCGCAGGGCGTTGCAAGAAATTGGTGTTGATTGGACTACGATAACCGAAAATACACCAGCTGATGTGACGGATGAGGAAGAAGGCCCTACCGTTCCTTCTTCAGAATTTGGTGACGGACCGTTTGTACAGGTTAATTCCGAAGGGGCTTCGAACGTGTCGCAGCGGGTTTTTGACGCGGTAGTTAATGTAGGTGAGATAGGGAATACCGGCATTAGCGTGCAATCACTTTTTAGCGCTTTTGAAGCAGAAAACCTGGGTGAAATTTTATCATCACCAACGGTAAAAGTAATGGATGGACAAGAGGGTAGCATACAGGTTGGGCAGGATTTTTCTGTTAAGCAGCGAGATTTTTCTGGTAATGTAGTGGAAGAATTCTTCAGTGTTGGTACCATTTTAGAGGTAACTCCAACTATTATTGAACAAAATGATACTACATTTGTCCATCTGGATCTTACAGCTGAACGTTCATCGGCTCAGCCCGATCCGGTAAGTACCGTTATTAATAAACAGGAAGCAGAAACCCAGGCTTTACTTGTTGATGGGCAAGCGACCACTGTTGCAGGATTATACCGAACAGAGCGTTCACAAGTACGTCGTGGTGTACCATTGCTTAAAGATCTGCCACCATGGTTTTTTGGATTGAGATATCTATTCGGCTATACGTCTGATGACTTTTTAATGCGTGAGTTGGTTATTCTATTGGAGGTTTCCATAGAACCGACCATACCTGAACGTATGGAAGAAGGTATATTGACCAATAAGTTTGAAAGATTGCAAGAACAACGTCAACAAAACCGTCGTGATATAGAAGAAAGTGACAGGATATTACGAGGAGGTAAGGGTGTTGCTGAAAATCTTGACTTAGAGACCGATGCTGAAATGCCGGAGCGTGAACCGGTAGAACAGGAACCAGAGAAAGATGATGAACCCAAAGAACAGTCAGAAGATACTCCCTCGGAAGATCAGGATGCTCAAGACGAGCAGAATGCAAATGAACAACAGAAAGATGAAAAAGAGCCCGATGAGGCTATCGATGATACGGATGTGGAGGTTCCCAAAGTCGAACTGGATTTAGGCGCCGATCCACAAGCTGAAGCTACCGAGGAATCGGATGAGGACTCTGATGAGCAACAAACCAAAGAAGCGTCAGCCGAACCGGAAGATGATTCCGAATCGGTCAGTGAAGATACTTCTGACAGCTATTCCTTCTATGTTATTGGTGGATCTTTTGCTGAGAAGGAGAATGCCGAAGCGATGAGAGATGATTTGCAGAGAGAAGGTTTTGACCCTGTACTGCTGCAAAAACCTAATTCAGATGCTCTTTATGTCGCTTACCGGGGATATAATGATCGCCAAAGTGCGGTAAATGGTCTTGCTGATATTCGCCAGAATTACAATTCTGACGCCTGGCTTTTTACCGCGGAATAAAAGGAATAAAAACTTTAAAAGAACTTTGATTTTTATCTGGTCGCAATGCTCTGCGTTGCGACCAGTTTAATTTTTAGGTCCCACCTAAACGTTCATCATTTCAATGGTGGATTTGTCAGCCAGCTGGTATCGGTGCATAAGATTGGCTGTGAGACAAGAATGAACAGGCAAAACCCTAATCACATCTCCAATATCATATTCCTCAAACAAACCATCTGAGCACTTTATAGTACCGTGCTCCTGCGACAGTTTTGCCAAATAAGATGATTGATCATCAATCTGCCAATGGGCATCAGACTCTTTGGCAACGTACCCAAAATGGGAGCCCCCATTGTGATCAATGTTCTCTTTGGAAAAATGAACAGCGCCGCCGTGAATAACTAATTCATTACGTTCTGGGTATTTATCAACAACGGGACATGCCATAGCAACGGCAATATCTTTTTCGGAGCAACTACCGATTTGCCACTGCATCAGATCATAAAAAACAAAATTGCCCGGGCTGATGGCATCAATGGGACCAAAACTATTGGCAACCGAACAGCATGGGGTATCCCCGGAACAAATTTCGAATGGGCCAAAATCATCCCCAACATGGTTCTTCAGGACTTGAAACTTCTTCATGATCTCCTGATGCAGTCTCGATATTTGCTCTTCATTCCTGCACCGGTAAGAGTGACCGGCGTGGGAGTAAAATCCAATCCAGCTGATGTGTTTAGTCGATTCAATAACCTTAATAAGGGATGTGATTTCTTCGATATTTTCAGGTGCAAGGCCTGTGCGTCCGGAGCCGGTATCCACTTCGATGTACGTTTTTACTGCAGTCGTTAGTTTTTCATCTAATCGTTTAGCAGTAGCAGGTTTATTGATGAGTACACGTACAGAAACTCGTTGGGCCAGCTCGTTAATGGCTTCGGCCTGCCTGATATTACAAGGAAAAGCAATAGTAATATCATCCCAACCGTGCTCGGCAAAATAGGTAGCCATTTTAACAGATGATACCGTTATGGCGTTAACACCAAGTTCAGCCATCCATCGACCAACCTCAGCAGATTGGTGGGTTTTCATGTGAGGCCTAAACGCCACATTGTTTTGGGATGCTTTCTCTGCCATCTTCTTAATATTGTTGCGACAAATAGTTTCATTGAGTAAAAGAGTAGGGGTAGTGATATGCTGCATGGGAAAAAATATTTTGGGATTAAAAAAAAAGTCCTGACTATCGCTATAGCCAGGACTTAAGATATGTATTGCAAAATTAGCTGTCTGATTGTTTGCTTTCGGCTATTTCGATAACCTTATTCCAAACGCGAAAGATATTGTCCGAACTTATTTTTTTGATGTCATCCTCTGAATATCCCCGCTCTAAGAGTTCAGCAAACAGGTTGGGATAAGTTGAGGGATCCTCCAAGCCAGTTGGAAGCGTGGGACCTACGCCATCATAATCAGAACCGAGGCCAACATAATCGATACCGACCAAATCTACGACATGATCGATGTGATCGGCCACTTTTTGAACACTGCTGAATTCAAAGTTTTCATTAAAATACTGCTCGCTAAGTTTTTCCGCCTCTTCACTTTCAGGATCCAAATCTTTTTCATCTATTAGGGCATCTATCTCTTCCCGCACCTTTTCCTGGCTGGATTGCGATGCGCTATCCAAAAATGTTGACCCGAAGTTAATCATGATAACTCCTTCGTTCTTGGCCAGTTCCTTGATCAGCTCATCGCTCATATTACGCTCAAAACCCGGAGTAAAGTGTCGGGCCGATGAATGCGAGGCAATAACAGGAGCCTCGGTAGCATCCATAACATCGTAGAAGGCTTTGTCGGAGATATGAGAAACATCTACCATCATCCCCAGCCGGTTCATTTCTTTGACAACTTCTATACCATAATCACTCAGCCCGTTGTGAGTATCCTCGGTCGTGTCGTACGAAGAGTCGCTAAGTTTATTATCCTTGCCGTGGGTAAGTGTAATATAGCGGACCCCTCGGTCATAGAAATATTCCACATCTGACAAATCGTTGCTTACCGGAGCGCCATTCTCAATCCCCAATGGCAGTGATATCAGTCCTTTTTCAAAGTTTGTCTTAATCTCGTCGGGTGTTGTGGCAGCGGCAAACTCGTCGGGATTTTCATCCATCACCTTTTCCATCATATCAATCAGGCTGTCGGCCGCAGCTTTAGCACCGCCAGTATCCTGGTATTCTGCGGGTATATAAATCGACATAAAAGGAGCATCTAAGCCACCCTCTTTGGCTCGGGGATAATCAAAATCCCGATCCGGAACCGATTGGCTGATATCAACCCATTCGGCCTTAAGTTTATAGGGCACGTCAATATGCCCGTCCACGATAATAGTCTCTTGGGCAAGTTCTTTAGCCTGCTGTTCATACTGATTAGTTTCAGCACAGCTCGATAAAACAAGTATCAAAATCAAAAGTACGCTTAAGTTTTTAAAACTACTCATCCTCGTATATTTTTTAATTAAAAGTTGACATAAAGTTGAGCATAAAAACATCCTTTGCAAATTTAAAATAACATTTTACAACATTTGGATAGCTAATGCTTTATGATCAATGGACTTCTTTAGGGAAAATTTTGACAAAAGTTATGTGGAATTATTGCTTAACACCATTGTTGGTACTTGGGTTTTCTTTTTTGATGATGGGATTGGGATGCGAGTCTGAGCAGCGAGTAATATCAGAAAACAAAGCGACCAATATTAAAATTGAGCGCATTAAATCGGATATTTCTGCCGACTCCATAGAAGCAAACATCAGAACGTTGTCTTCTTTTTATACTCGTCATACGTCTTCTGATACTGCAAGCGATACGAGCGGTATCGGGGCTGCCCGCCGGTGGATTAACACCTCTTTTAAGCGCTATAGCAGCAACAGTGATGATCGACTGAAGGTGATGCGCGAAGGATACGTAGAATCCGATCATGCGGCTATTGAGGACTCGGCCGCAATTGTAAATGTGGTAGCTATGCTTCCGGGTACGCAACTCGAGAGCAAGGATCGCATGTATGTCGTCAGTGCTCATTACGATTCCCGGACAGTAGATCCAATGGATAACAAAAGCAGGGCTCCGGGTGCCAATGATAATGCTTCTGGTACCGCTGCAGTTCTTGAACTTGCCCGGGTTTTATCGAACTATGAGTTTGACGCTACCATTGTTTTTGTGGCCTTTGCAGGGAAAGAACAGGGATTACTGGGTTCAAGATATTCTGCCGTGCAATCCTCAATAAAAAACCGCAATATCAGAGCACTTATTAACAACGATATCATTGGCAATAGCTCCCGAGGTGGAGATGGAAAATCGGATAACCAGCTACGGGTATTTACACAGGGCGTTGCCAACGATAGCAGCTTAACAGAATATCACCAGGGGCTCATAAGTAATGGCGGCGAAAATGATACCCCCAGTCGTCAGTTGGGGCGATTGGTCTATCAAGTCAGTAACAACTATATGGATGACCTGTCCGTAGAAATGGTGTATCGCAAAGATCGGCTTGGGAAGCAGGGAGATCATTTGCCCTTTCTAAAAAAAGGATACCCGTCGGTACGGCTTACCGAGGCGGATGAAAATTTCAATCTTCAGCATCAGAGAGCCGAACAAAGGGAGGGAAAGCAAATAGGGGACCTGCCAGCATTTATCGATTACAAATACGCGAAAAAAGTTACCAGCCTTAACGCAGCCGTTATGGCTACGCTGGCTGATGCTCCAACCTCTCCCAAAAAGGTAAAAATGATTAAGCCGGGGGAATCATCTGATCTGCGGTTACAATGGAAAAAGAATAAGGAGCCTGACTTTAAAGGCTATGAAGTTGTTTGGCGAAAGACGCATCAAGCACACTGGCAAAACGCTGAGTTTATTGGAGATACCCTTAAATATTCATCAGAAGGGATAAACAAAGACGACTATATATTTGGGGTACGGTCGGTTGATAACTATGGCAACAAAAGCCGAGCAGTATATCCTATTCCCGTTAATTAATGGTCATCAAGTATGACATCAAGGTATGAGACGATTTTATGTTGGTCATCCTCACCAAATAATAACGGACGTCCGCTAAATTCAAAAAGGTATAGCGGATGATCGGTGTCCGTAAAGCTTATTTTAAAGGTTTTAATATCCGGCTTCATATTGCTTAACAGAATGTTAATACCCTCGGCGGTGGGGAATACGCTTTTGATGGTTTCTTTTTCAAGCTCTTCTTCATGAATAATTTTATCATTCTTTCTGTATGTGATCAGCAACACCTTCTCGTCCAGGGTTAAGGTTACTTTGATCGGACCATTCATAATTTGCAGGTAACTTAAAACCGCCAGGGCAAAAAAGATGAACGCCCCCAGCCGAATAATGCTCTCCCAGAATGGATTTTCGATACTTAGGAATATGATGAAGCTGATGATAGCCAACGCTGCAGAAATAAGTGCCGCGGTTCTCCAGAATGAATAATTTTCCTCAGTTACAGTAAGAGCGGTGCTCATATATTAATTTATATCAGTTTTGAAGGTAGTAATATATTGCTAAAAACAAATTCAGTGTTATTTGCAACTAATAGCCTTGAATAATAGATTACTTTTAGGTTGTGTAAAGCTAATCATCTTAAAATTATAGTGAAACTATGGGGACTAAAAATAAAGATTCAGAGGGTAAAACCATTGCGATAGCTGTTATTTTATTTGCAGCAGGTGTTGTTGCGCTTATCTACGCTGTTCAATTTATAATTGGATATTTCTTTCCCAACTTTTAGATGATTTCTTTATAGATCCATTCATCCGCCCATCCCTTTTATAGCTTATAGCAACTGCCTTTCATGTTAAGCATAGTATGTTTTCCCCAACCACACTGGTAGTGGTTTTGAAACATTAAAACTTTTTAATAAACTTGTAACAAATCATCTACCAGTCGCTCTATAAAGGGCAGGGGTACCTCCTGACTCATTATTAATAATTGATATTTGACAATCTCTAAACGGTATGTTCGTATGAAGACAATAGCTTTTACCAATCAAAAAGGCGGTGTAGGCAAAACAACCTCAACCATTAATGTTGGGGCCGGGTTATGTAAAGAAGGGTATAATGTGTTATTGGTGGATTTAGATCCCCAGGCAAACCTTACGTACTCGTTACGATTAAGCTCAAAACGGTTGGACACCAGTATTTACGATGTGCTTAAGGGATCGGTAGAGCCTGATGAAGCCCTCATTAGTCATAATGGATTCGACATTATGCCTTCTTCTATCGACTTATCTGGTGCAGAAATGGAATTTGCCAACGAACCTGCCCGCGAAACAATCCTTAAAAATGTGTTGTCCAAGCTATCCAAGGATTATGACTATATTTTGATTGATTGTCCGCCGAACCTGGGATTACTTACGCTTAACGCTTTTACGGCAGTGAAAGAAATATTTATTGTCTTGCAGTCGGAATATCTTGCGTTGCATGGACTTTCTAAACTTATGGATGTGATCCAGGTAGTAAAAGAGCGGCTAAACCCGGAGATAGAAATTTCGGGTATTATTTGTACGCTTTTCGATGGACGTAAAAACCTGAACAAAGAAGTCGTGGATCATATTCAGGATTATTTTGGCGATAAGGTGTTTGATACAATAATTAGAGACAATGTTGCGCTGGCTGAAGCACCAAGCCATCATAAAACCATTTTCGAATATGCACCTGACAGCCACGGTGCCAAAGATTATAGTGCTCTTGCAAAGGAAATCAGAAATGGGCAAGCTTAAGGTTAAGAAAAGCAAAGGGGTCAGCTTACTATGTCAAAAAAGAAAAGTTTGGGAAGTAGTCCGATTGAGTTTAAGTCCCAAAAAAGTGCGATGGGGTTTATTCCCGATTTAGGAGTGTCGGAAAAGGAGCAAAAGTCTCCGCAAAAAGAAGTGACTACGATTTCAAAGACCACCCAGAAAAAGAAAGAGAAAAAAACTAAGGCCGACTCACAAGACAATGCAAAAAAAAGCAAGAAAAAGATTGTGAGCTATTACCTCGAAATTGATTTAATTGAAGAGGTTAAGTCTATTGCTGATCAAAAAGATATGTACTATTCATCATTAGTGACTGTGGCCTTAAAGCAATGGTTGGCTGGCCATGGTTAATAACTGTAGATACTTGGGTTGTAATAGATTATTCAATTCTATTTTGGCTGACAAATACGTATTCTTGGGATAGGTACCATATTTAGAATAGGTAACGCTATTGTTTGCCTACGATCTTATCAATGAATACACTTTGAATGGGTGCAAGCATTGTTGTAGCTGTAGCTATTGCTGATTCTAAATGAAATGGATAAGAGGTTTATCTTTTAATCAGACCTTTTTAAACTATCCGGCCTAATCTAATCGATTATAAAAGTAACTTTTCATTCATGATAACCATACAATATCTAAACATGGAGAGGGTTATGAATAGGTCTTTAATAGACTTAGATTCATGGGGTTAGCATATTACGTATTACAATATTTTGGCATTGGTTTTACAGTTTAAACAGGCATTAGATTTTTAGATGAGCGCTATCAAAGGTTGGAAAAGGGTTGCGTTGGCATATGTAGTTGCCTTGGCGGTATCTCATTTGATGATGTGGATACTACACAGTCCAGTCATTCAACAAGAAGAAACTTCTGACCAAGAGGTTCGCCTGAATGTTTTTGATGGTGACCAGACGCTGGCCGACGAGCACATTACTATCGGATATGATGATATCTATGAAGGAAGCGAGGAGAATCCGCCGGTGTTGTTGCTTTTGCCCGGGGGACCCGAGGGCCCTGAAGTTTTCGATGAAGTTATTCCTGAGCTGGCTACTCATTATCGTCTGCTGATTCCACATCTGCCCGGTTATGAAGGCAAGAATAAGGACCTACCAAGCTACTCCTTTAATTCGTCAGCCCGGTATTCCCAACAGTTTTTAGAGCGGTTGGATATCCCCGAAGCCAATGTCGTAGGCTTTGGATTGGGAGGGGCCAGCGCTATCCATCTAGCCCACGACAACCCCGACCAGGTATCATCATTGACTCTCATCGGATCTATCGGGGTGCAGGAGCTGCAATTATTAGGGAGTTACCGGTTAAATCATGCTGTACATGGAATGCAGCTGGCCGGGGTGTGGCTGTTTTATAATGCCATACCTCACTTTGGGCTTTTCGAGGCTTTTGAAATTGATGTGTCCTACGCAAAACGTCATTATGAATCCGATCAAAGACCGCTCCGTGATTACCTGGAGCAGTATAACAAGCCCATGCTCATTTTGCATGGAAAGGATGACCCGTTAGTACCACTGGCCGCTGCCCAAGAGCATAACCGCATTGTGCCCCATAGTGTGTTAAAGCTGTACAATGGCAATCATGACCTGCTTCAATCCCATACGGATTCGGTAAGCGCCGATATTCATCAGTTTATCTCAGAAGTGCAAAATGGGACGGCCCAGACAAGGGACACGGCTTCGGAGGAGCGAATAGCTGAGTCACGTAAGTCATTTTCCAATGTCGATTTCGCAAAATTCGAAGGAGTATCCCTTCTTATTATCATGCTGATAATCATTCTTGGTACGCTTGTCAGTGAGGATTTAACGGCCATTGGCGCCGGGCTGTTAGCCGCACGTGGACTTATTGGCTTTTGGCCCGCTACTCTGGCATGCTTTCTTGGTATTTTTATCGGGGATGTTGGACTCTATGTTGCGGGACGATTTTTAGGCAGACCGGCCCTAAAAAAAGCACCTTTCAAATGGATCATCAACGAGGAAGATCTCCAAAAGAGCTCCAAATGGTTTAAGGCAAAAGGTCCCACAATTATTGTGGCAACCCGTTTTTTGCCGGGAAGTCGCTTGCCCACCTATTTTAGCGCCGGGGTTATGCAGGTAGGCTTCTGGATGTTTCTATTCTATTTTATTCTGTCAGGTATTATATGGGCGCCTTTGTTGGTGGGGGTTACCCAACTGCTCGGCAACGAGCTGTTATACTACTTTACGCTCTACCAAGGATACGCCATATGGGTACTGGCGGGTGGACTGGCACTTATTTTTATAACCGTAAAGCTTATCATTCCCGCTTTCAGCTACAAGGGACGAAGGCTGCTGGTATCACGCTATTATAAGCTTAGCCGCTGGCAGCACTGGTGGCCGGTCTTTAAGTATCTGCCCGTGGCGCTGTATATATTGTATCTGGGGATTAAAAACCGGAGCCTGACTTTGTTTACAGCGACCAATCCGGGTATAGCAGATGGGGGGCTTGCAGGTGAATCTAAAAGCAAGATGTTGGACCTTTTGGAGGATTCCTCACAAGTCGCCGCTTATCAAAAGATAACTTACCATACTGACTTTCGGGAAATGCTACACATCGCCGATCGCTTTATCAGAGAGCATCAGCTATCATATCCCGTAGT
>JBNJFP010000047.1:0-18955 GCA_051746985.1 Bacteroidota bacterium | reverse complement strand
GATGGTAATCCCGTAATTACTGGACGTATAGTGCGGAGCTCATCAAAACTGACAGAAACTTCGGAAACGGTAGCCCAGTCAGATCGGTTAGTGTATAGCGATGAGCAGGGCGAAACAGGTTTTGTGGAAATTGAAAACTGGCAGTCGCCGTAATAATAATTATGCACCATTGCCATTCCTTTGGTACGGTTAGTCACGTATTTTGGCACAAAATTACTCCCCATGAAAAAAGTACTACAATACATCAGAGAGCCCATTAATACCCTTACCCATGGCCTCGGTGCACTGCTTGCCGTTGTCGGTTTGGCTCTACTCATATATGAAGCAATTCAACGTGGTTCTATCAGTCACTTGATTGCTTTTTCTATATTTGGGTTGAGTATGATTCTGCTTTATACCGCGAGTTCTCTCTATCATGCGCTGCCGGTAAAAGAGAAAACATTACTTTTGCTCCAAAAACTGGATCACAGTATGATTTATGTGCTTATTGCCGGCACTTATACGCCCATTTGCCTGCTCGTACTTGAAGGGGCCTGGAAGTGGGGATTCTTCACCACCATTTGGAGTTTGGCTATCATCGGTATCATCAAAAAGTTTTTGTGGATGAGTGCTCCGCGCTGGCTTTCCACCCTGTTTTACCTGGGGATGGGTTGGCTGGCCGTCATTATTTTTCCAATTCTTATAGATAAGCTTCCGCTGGCTTTCTTAATCTGGATTGCCATTGGCGGACTGGCCTACACACTTGGCGCGGTTATATATGGGATTAAAAAACCGAATCCCATTCCCAACTGGTTTGGCCACCACGAGATTTGGCATCTTTTTGTAATGGCAGGCACCTTTTCTCACTTCTGGGCGATCTATTACTATCTTCCTGCTTATGGTGGATAAGAGTTTTAGTGAGTAGTTAAGAATTTATGGAGGACAGTTTCTACCATTTGATGAGGGGAAGTTGATCCAATACCGGAATGGGTTGCTTGTGCTAACAGGGTTCAATAAAGATGCCCGGCACTTGGAAGTGTCGGGCATCTCATCTAAATAAAAAACGGTGTTGCCATTTCACAGACAACACCGCATCAGGGGATCGGAACTTAGACTTAGGGATTAAGTCGTTTGCTCCTTATGGTTAAAATACTTGTTAGAAGCTAATTACAGCTTCGAGCATGATTCCGTCGAATTCGCCTCCTTCATACTTGGTATCTACAAAACCATCACCGCTATAGCTTTGGGTTACATACTCAAGCTTGGCCATAACATTTTTGGTCAGGAACCAGCCGCCGCCGATATTGAATCGGGAAATTTCTTGGTTAGTATCAGATCCATCTACGAAATTATATCGGGTTCCGAGATAAACATCCTCTTCGGCTCCGAATCTGTAAAGCACTTCAGCACCGAATTGGTTGTAAGAACGATCGCTAGATTCAGTAGCAAGTTTACCGGATACATTTTCATATAGCCCAAAGAACTCAAGTCCACCATATTTGACGAATGGGTTGATCATGATAGAAGTCATTTCGCCAGCTATTGGTCCACCAGGTGCACGGCCAGATACAGTGAATCCAGGAGCGAATCGTCCGCTTGTAAAGCCGTCATCCATTACATTATAGTATCGAGAACCGGCACGGTCTCCACTGTAAAGATATTGATAGTTGGACTCTGCGCTGGTCCACAGGGAACCGGTCAAGCGGTAACGAAGGTTTTCATTCGCCTGCTTGTCAACACCCAGCTTGGTGTAGAACGTGACACTGGCATTTTCTTCAACGGTACTTTGATTCAACTTACCGTTGGTCAAACCTACCATACCGAAGAGGCCATTGTTGTGCAGGTAAACTTCACCGCCAACCTCAGTAGTAAAGGAGTCCATAATATAGTTCCCAACAAAGGGGTTATGGATGGCAAAAGCATTGTCTGTACGTCGGAAGTGAGCATCACCATAGTTCGGCTCCATGTGACCAACTTTAATACGGACATTGTCCATTAGTCCTGAAAGTAGTCCTTCAGATATAAAATCAAGTCGATCAACTTGCATATATCCACCTTTTACGTATGCTTCCGGGTGGTGCTGCGAAGATAAGTATGTTCGCAAGTGCATACGCAGACCGTTTGCCAGTGCTACATCCAAATCTAAATTAGAAGTAGCCAGGTTAAAGTTGTTTTCTAATTCCGCAATCTCATTATCCTCATTAGTCGCATCATTTTCTTGAGATATGCCTTGAAATTGCAAGGTATTTGCGCCGCCAAGCCGGACGTTTAGTCCGTCGAATTCGACATCGGTATCAAAGGGTGCCTCAAACTGATTTAGCCCCGTCTGATCAGGATTGGTATAATACTGCATATCCCGATCAAATTGAGCAGAAGCAATTCCGACGACCCCGAAAGTTAATAGGAGAACCAAGCTTAGTGACTTGGATATGTGTTGTAACGTCTTCATAATAGAACCTCTGGTTAATTTATGAGTTGTGAAGATTTATGGTTTTTGTGTGTTCGTCTGTAGTAGATACAAGATCCGTTCCAAAGTTTTTGTTACAAAGTTCTTTTTCTTTGCCAAGGGTTAAAAACAGCCAATACAATGTTATAAGGGCGAAAAATAAAAATATTTTATTGAGAATTAATAACGTCTCCAACCCCCCAAAATAAAGTTATTGCACCGCTGCATGAGGTTGCCGGCCGCAAGATTGCATACTTGCATATCTTCAATATTTGCTTGTTAGCTATGATTATTATTAGCGGTACCCGTAATACTTAAATGTTAAATTATTAATATGTATGTTGGGATTGTTTACATATTAATAAATGGAGGATTGGTTATGGTTTCTAAAATCGGACGATATGTATTTGCGTTACCCTTTGGTATTTTTGGGGTGTTTCATTTTATGAATGCCAGTCAAATGGCAGGAATGGTGCCTGTTCCCGGGGGAGCTTTTTGGGTGTATCTAACGGGATTGGCAATGCTTTTGGCTTGTGCGGCTATATTGATTGGCAAGAAGGCCCGCTTGGCTGGGATACTTTTGGGAGTATTGTTACTGGTGTATGTGTTGAGCATACATTTGCCGGCTGTTATTGGTGGAGAGATGCAGCCAAGTATGTCAAATCTGCTTAAAGATTTAGCGTTGGCCGGTGGTGCTTGGTTTATTGCCGGTAGTACCAAAGAGGAATCCTCAGAAGAGATCTAATGCTAAATCTTTGTCCCATAACAAAAGCCCGTTGGTGCTAACCCAACGGGCTTTTTTATTAAAGACTATGTGGCAATTATCGAAACAAAGCCCTGGCTAATTATGCTTGCGCGGGATTTACATCCTCGCTTGATCCCATCCAGTTGGGAACCCAGCTTTGTGCCCGAACTTTTGAAATAATTTTTTCTGAGGAAACATATAAAACCGGGATAAACACCAGGGTAACAAGCGTTGAAGCGGTTAGTCCACCAATTACCACCCGTGCAAGGGAAGCCTGAATTTCTGCACCGGCTCCAATACCAAACGAAAGCGGAAGCAAGCCCAAGACAGTAGTAAGAGTGGTCATCAAAATGGGGCGTAATCGAAGTCGCCCAGATTCGATTACCGCCTCCCGTACATTCATTTCATGCTCTCGACGCATCAGATTAATATAATCGATTAATACAATAGCATTATTAACGACAATACCAATAAGCATTACGATACCCATCATACTTTGCATGTTGATGGTAGTACCGGTAAGCATGAGTGTTGGTACGACTCCGATTACCGCAAGTGGTACAGAAAACATAACGATGAGCGGATCAAAAAACCGTTCGAACTGGGCTGCCATCACCATATAAATAAGGATCAGGGCCATAATGATAGACAGCTGAAAATCGGAAGCTGCCTTTTGCTGCTCTTCGTATTCTCCCCCATAGACGATCGAAAACCCTTCCGGTAAATCCATATCAGATAACCTTTGCTGGATCAGTTCAACGGCTTCGCCCAGCGCCACGCCACTTTCGAGGTTGGCCGAGATATATGACACCCGCTGGCTGTTTACCCGGTTGATGTCGGTAGGACCGCGGCCTTTATTTGTTGAGACCACCGAAGTAACGGGCAAAACGTCTCCATCGGGTGTGGTAATGGAGATATTCTCCAGATCTTTGGTACTAAGCCGATCTTCAGATTGCAGCCGGACGTTGATAGGGAACTCATCGCCCCCCTCACGAAACGTCCCGGCCCGGCTACCGCCGACATTAGTCTGGATGATCTGGGCAACCTCCGTTACCGTTAGACCAAGATCAGCAATTTTATCGCGATCAAACACAAAGTTTTCTTCAGGTCGTCCTTCCCGGCGGTCGGTTCGTACGCCTTCAATTTCAGGAATATCTTCTATGCGCCGTTTCATTTCTTCTGATATGGTTTTTGCCTGGTCTAAATCATATCCCCTGAGCTGTACTTCAACGTCTTCGCCTCCCCCCGAGCCAAAGATGCGCCGCAGTATCCACAGGCCCGATTGAGCACTAACACGAATGTCGCCACCAGGGACGACGCCAACAACTTTTTCACGAATCTGGTCGGCCAATCTGGAAGTACTCATCGAACGTTCCGAAGCGTCAACCATGGCAATTTCTACCTCGGCACGCCCATCACGCACATCGGTAGTAATATGTTCTACATCCTCCATGGGTAGATTTTGTCGAACAACCGTTTCCAGTTCTTTGAGGTATTCATTTTGAACGGCAATGTTTGTTCCCTCGGCCATCATCAAGTCAATATCGATTTCATCGGCATCAGATTGGGGAGCAAGTTCAAAAGGAATTAAAGGAATAAGTAAAAAGCTCCCGATAACTAATACCGCCGTAATACTAAACACGGCCGGTTTATGACGTAGTGTATAATCAATAAAGGTAGTATAATGCTGTTCAAGAGCGGAAAAAGCACGTTGGAACCAACTTTTCTTTTTCGCTTTTTTGGATTCGTTGGGCTGAACAGTTAAAAACTTACTACAAAGCATGGGCACCAGCGTGAGTGCTACAAAGAGCGAACAGGCCAGTGCAAAAACAACCACCAGGGCCAATTCCTGGAAAATACTGCCCGAAATAGTTTGCATAAAGACCACCGGCAAGAATATTACCGAAGTAGTAATCGTGGAGGCAACAATAGCTCCGCCCACTTCGCGGGTACCCACCAGCGAGCTGGTTTTGAGATCTTTCCCCCGTTCCTCCCTGAGCCGGATAATATTCTCAAGTACCACAATGGCATTGTCAACAATCAGGCCCACCCCCAGGGCAAGTCCGCCAAAGCTCATTTGATTTAACGTGAGCCCCCCAAAATAGAGTAGCCCAAAAGTGGCAATAATGGATATGGGGATCGCAAGTGAGATGATGAATGTAGATGAGCCATTCCGCAAAAAGATATAGAGCACTACAATAGCAAGCAGGGCACCCCAAATGGCAGAACTCTGTACGTTATCAATAGAATTTTGTATAAACTCACTTTGATCGGTAGTAACGAACAGATCCATATCCTTCCGTTCGTTATTTATTTTTTTTATCTCCTGGCGGATATCTTCTGCTACGGCAACAGTGTTGGCTCCGGTTTGCTTTCGGATACCAAACCGAACCATGGGCTTTTCGTCGATGGTAACCAGCCGGTTTAAATCCTCGAAACCCCAGCTAACTTCAGCCACATCCTCAACGCGAATCGGTTTACCATCGACCATTTCTATAATGGTGTTGGCTATTTGATCTATGGATTCATACTCACCAAGGGTACGCACGTACAACTCCTGTACGCCGGAATTTACATTTCCGCCGGGCAGGTTTATGTTTTCGCTGGATATCGCTTGCTGGACGTCCGCTGAAGAAAGCCCGCTGGCAATAAGTCGATCCCGTTTAAGATCTATGTGAACTTCTTTGTAAACGCCGCCCCAAATATCGATGGAGCCGACACCGGGTATTTGCTCGAACCGCTTGGTTACCTCACGATCGAGTAGCTGCGTAAGTTCTTGGAGATTCCGATCAGAATTGGCCCCTACAATCACAATGGGAAAGTTGTTGGGATCAAATTTCCAGATGCGGGGAGCTTCGGCCTCGGGCGGAAGATCGTCGCGCACCCTGTCGAGGGCAGCGCGGATATCGTTGGCCGCTACATCAATATCGGTGCCTTGCGCAAATTCAAGGGTAACCCGGCTTTGCCCCTCTGAGGAGGATGAGCGAACACGTTCAACGCCTGGCACCCCGGCAATGGTATTTTCGATGCGTTGCGTGATAATAGTTTCAATTTCTTCGGGACCGACGTTGGGGTATTCCGTAGCTACGGTAAGCTGGGGATATTCAACAGGAGGAAGCAGATCTACAGGTAAATAGCGGAAAGACATCACGCCCAGTACAATGATGATGAGAAACAACATCGTGGTTGCAATGGGACGTTCTACGGCAGTTTCTGTAATTTTCATGATGGTAACGGCTCAGAGTAAAAAATTACTGGTTTTGTGGGTCGGAAAGCTCAAGCTGACGATCCAGAATATTACGCAACAAATCCTGACGCTGCAGGCCTTGAAGAGCTAATATGCGCTCCCAAGAACTTGTTCGCACGCGGGCTTCTTCACGGCCGCCCGACAGCAGATCTTGACCAATGGTAATTACCCAGCTGCCGGGGTCCACGCCTTCAACACCAACTTCCATTCGTCCTTCGGCTATAACGTCAACCGGTTTAAATTGTATTTCGGTAGGGTCGGTAAGCGGCGGCGGATTGTCCGGGTCAACCTGCTCGGCAGGCTCAATTTCTGATCCCAGCGAGGTGGCTACAAAAACACCGGTTTCACCACTATTGGGATCGGTATAAATGGCGCTGGTAGGCAAGAGTGTAGCTTGCTCACTTTCCCCGTAAAGGATATCTACGGGCACAAACATACCCGGCCGTAACCGGTTGTTTTCATCGTTCTGTACGTCAATTTCCCCTTCAGTGCTTCTTGTTACGTTATTAAGAAAGGGAGAAATACGGGACAGTTCGGCTTCAAGAAAATGTCCATTTTGGGTATCGGAGGTTGTAAAAACACGCGCAGTCTGTCCCACTTCAATGTTGTCGAGCATGCGATCGGTTAGCACTACTTCAATACGTAAATTGTTGAGATCACCAATAGTATAAAGTTGCGTGCTACTGCTGACTTGCATTCCGGTCTCGGCATTGCGTTGGCCAACCGTACCTGTAATAGGCGCCTTAATGACTGTTTTTGCAAGCATATCTTCTTGCTCTTCTACATTCGATTGGGATTCCTCAAGCTGCGCTTCGGCAAGCTCTACATCTGCCTCGGCCGATGACATTTGGGCCTGCAATGTTTCCATCTCCAACTCACTCGAAAGTTCGCGATCGCTAAGCTGTTTGGTTCGCCGGTACTGTGCTTCAAGTTCGTTATATCGTGCTTTCGCCTGTTTTAGGCGTGCCTGGTTAATGCGCAGGTTCGCCCGGGCCTGCTGCACTTGCTCTTGGTACTGATTGTCTTCGAGCGAGACGATGGGATCTCCCTTTTCCACATAGCTGCCCGTTTGGACGTGGACCTCATCAATTTTGCCTGATATTTCGGGATATAAGGTCACCTGATTATTTGCTACCACTGTTCCACTCAAACGCTCGGATAAGGGTAGTGATCCAAAGCGAGATTTTACTGCTTCAACCGAAGGGGTGCTTGATGATCCCATTGTTTCCGGATTGCCACTATTTTCGGAATCGTCAGAACAAGAAACGATGACGATTGAAGCAAAAAGCAGGAAGAGGAAATAGGGTAATTTTTTTGATATAAGCTTCATGAAATTCAATTCACTAAATATTCAGATTAAGAAGGCCATATTCACATAATGAAAAACATAGCCGAAATGTTCATTATAAAATGTAATAGGATGTTATACTTTTTATAGTGGTAAGAAACAATATAATTCTGAAGGAATATTGAACTCTCTAACGGTTGGATTTTGTTGCAAAGTATTCGAAATGAATGTTGTTTTGGTGCATTTTTATTGACTAATAACAATCATGGGCTGAGCGTTCTATAGCTTGGGATTAACTAATTGAACCTGATATCATTATAGATGGATACTGTTACACAGATTACACTTGGTGCCGCAATGGGCGAAGCGGTACTTGGTAAAAAGATTGGAAATAAAGCTCCGCTGTGGGGCGCAATTTTTGGGATCGTTCCTGATCTTGATGTATTGGCATCTCCTTTTGTATCTGAGGTGCAATCGCTGGCCATACACCGGGGGATTACCCACTCTCTTTTTTTCTGCGTAGTGGCCGCTCCACTTTTGGGATGGTTGCTCCATCGATATATTAAAAGCAAGGGTTCATGGAACGAGTGGTCGTGGCTGGTTTTCTGGGTTTTTCTGACGCATATTTTTGTGGATGTCTGTACCAGCTACGGTACACAGGTTTTTCAGCCGTTTAGTGATTACTCGCTCAGTTTCAATTCTATATTTATTATTGATCCTTTTTATACGTTGCCCCTTATGGCGGGCATACTCACGGCACTGTTTTTTAATCGTACTTCTACCAGCAGGCAGTGGGCGAACTGGCTGGGCATTGGCATCAGCTCTGTGTATCTGCTCTTGGGATTTGGGATTAAGAATCAGGTGAATAAGGTATTTGAGCAAAACTTCGCGCAGAAAAATATCACTCCGCAGCAATATATGACTACGCCTACCCCGATGAATATCTTCTTGTGGACGGGTTACGCCGAGGCCAATGACACGCTGTATGCCGGGCTATATTCTGTTTTTGACGATAACCGGGATATCGATTTTACGAGCGTGCCCCAAAATAAAAAACTGCTACATTCCTACCGCGGACAGTTGCCGGTGGAGCGACTTATTTGGTTTTCCCGGGGATATTATGCGGCCCAAAAGAATTCGGATGATATTGTTGTACACGATCTCCGTTTTGGTCGGTCAGATTTATGGTTGACCCAGAAGTCAGCTCCTTTTGTGTGGAGCTATAAGTTGAACCTTAACAGCGACTCGACAAGAGTAACTGGGTTCAAACAGTTTGAACCCAGCTTTGATATACGGGCGTCGATGTGGAACCGTTTAGTGGATCGGGTACTTGGAGAAGAATGATTATCCTTCAGCCTGGGTGCTGTCATCCGGCACAAAATCCAAGATGATGGAATTCATACAGTAGCGTTTACCGGTGGGAGGCGGTCCGTCATCAAAGATATGGCCGAGATGCGCGTTACAGCGTCCACACAACACTTCGGTGCGCTGCATGCCGTGTGAATTATCGGGCTTAAATTTGATGCTGTTATGTCCCACGGGTTCAAAAAAGCTTGGCCAGCCGCAATGGCTCATATATTTGGCCTCGGATTTAAAAAGCTCGTTGCCGCAGGCCGCACAATGGTAGGTGCCCGTCCCTTCATGGTCCCAGTATTCGCCTGAGTATTCTCTCTCTGTACCTTTTTCGCGGGCAATTTGATACACTTTGGGGGACAGTACTTCTTTCCATACCGAGTCTGGCAGATTCAGCTTTGCCGTATCGGTGCGGGAGTAGTATGGGTTATCAGCCTTGGTGTTTTCAACTGATTGGTTTTGGGAGTCGGTTTGTTCTTGCTTCTGGGCCTGACAATTATTGATGCTGAAAGTGATGAAGAGCAGGAACAGTATAAAGCGAGATATGGATGGTATCATAATTTGCTGAATTCAGTTGATTAACCAGAAAATAACGATAAGGTTTTTTCTGGCACTATAGAATTACTAACAATTATAGCGCCATGAGCAATTCCCGATAAACTATTTACGGATAAAATCTATCCCAAAATAAAAAAAGCCGACACACAAAGGGTGTGCCGGCTAATTTGTAGAAAGGATTATTTATTCATTATCAGATTTGTCGCTGCTTTCACCGGTTTGCGAGGGAGGCGAAACGTTTGACATATCTTTGAATACTTCCAGCATTTCCATGGGGAGTGGGAGGAAGGCGAAAGTGGCGTTTTCTTCGCTGATGTCGCCCATCGTTTGCAGGAAGCGCAGTTGTAGCGACATGGGTGCTTCGCGCATCATGGTGGCAGCTTCGACGAGTCGTGTGGCAGCCTGGTATTCCCCTTCGGCGTTAATTACTTTTGCACGACGATCGCGTTCTGTTTCGGCCTGACGTGCCATCGCGCGCTTCATGTTTTCGGGTAGTACAACGTCGCGCACTTCTACCGATACCACTTTGATACCCCAGGCATCAGTCTGACGATCAATAATTTCTTGGATGTTTTTGTTCACCTTATCGCGATTGGCCAGCAGTTCGTCGAGTTCAACCTGTCCCACAATACTCCGCAGCGTAGTTTGGGCCAGCATTGATGTGGCGTGAATATATTTTTCTACCTGTATGGTTGCTGCCTCGGCATCCATAACCCGGAAAAAGGTAATGGCATCGACGTGGACGGTAACATTGTCTTTGGTGATGACTTCCTGCCGATCTACGTTGATGGTTAACACGCGCAAGTCAACGCGTTCAATTTTATCAATAAAAGGGATCAGGAAGATAAGCCCGGGTCCCTTTGTGGTATGAAATTTACCGAGTCGAAAGACTACGGCGCGTTCATATTCACGCAGAATTTTGAAAATTTGTGGCAGCAGAATGGCTGCAAGCACCGCAATGGTGACAATCCAGGTTATCATATCAAAAAATTGACTGTTGCTTTCCATAAAAAACCTCGTTTTTGGTGGGATTTAATTGCCCAATTTAATATTTGTTACCCCTTCTGGGATGATCTTGATAGTGGTTGTACGGTTAATTTTAGTCCTTGGATATCTACAATTTCGCACTGTTCTCCTTCTTCAATAATTTCATCACTTACGGCATTCCAATATTCTCCTTTGATAAAGACTTTGCCGCTTGTTTGGTCGATACGGTCTGTTACCTCAGCTCGTTTTCCAATCATCGATTCTTTGCCAGTTACACTTTCGGTGAACTGCGCACGAATGCCCTCGGTCACAATCCAGACAAAAAAGAGGGCGGTTATAATAGTAGCAGGAACAAGCCATGCCCAGGAGAGCTCCATTGATTCAGGAAGATCCTGAAATAGCATGAGGGCTCCAAGGAAGAATGATACAGATCCCCCAGCAATAAACAGACCGAAGGTGGGGGTAAACGCTTCGGCAACAAAAAGTACAATAGCCAGTGCAATTAAGGCAAAACCAGCAATATTAATGGGCATGGCTGCCGAGGCGTAGAGGACTAAAACGAGGGCGATAACGCCTGCTACGCCGGGAACAATGGCGCCAGGGTTGGTAACCTCTCCGATAATTCCGTAAATCGCGATCATCGTGAGAATAAGCATAACCTCCGGACGCATGATAAAACCAAAAAACATTTCGGCTAAATTAGTGGGAACCTCTTCGATCGTGGCATTTTGGGTAGTCAGCGTATCACCGTTGACGGTTCGTCCATCGAGATTGGAAAGTAGCTCGTCGATATCTGATGCAATGATATCCACAACATCTTGTTCGAGGGCTTCGCTTGCTGTGAGTGATGCACCGTCCCGAACCGCGGACTTGGCCCATTCGGCATTGCGGTCACGCCGTTCGGCAATACTTTCAATGAAGCTTTCGGAGTAGTTAAAAATCTTTTTTTGCATAACCGAATCTGATTGACCTCCACCCATCTGTACCGGTGATGCAGATCCGATGGTTGTGGTAGGAGCCATGGCAGCAACGTGGGCCGCCATTGTAATAAAGGTGCCGGCACTGGCGGCGCGTGCCCCTTCTGGGGCAACATAAACGACAATGGGTAGGTCGTCCGATTCCAGAAATGCCTGAACAATATCCTTGGTGGATTCAAGGAGGCCGCCCGGAGTATCCAGCTGAATGATGAGGCATTCGGCCCCTTGTTCGGTAGCTTTTGCAATGCCTCGATTTATATAGTTGGTAGTTGTTGGAGAGATAGATCCATCTATAGAAATCATAGTCACTACCGGATTATCGGCACCGGTAGCAGCAGTATCAGCGACAGTGGTATCTGACTGAGAGAAAACGCCACTGCTGATGAATATTAAAAGTAGTACAGTAGTGATTAAGTATTTCATATCATAAAGTTATCAAAAAGAACCATTGAAACAATAGCAGTTTCTATTTTGATTGTAGCAGCAGTGAGAAAATTGATAAGTCTCGCAGCCCAAAACTAATGGTTATTTTAACGAAGCTAAATATCAGCTTACCAGCATTAACCATTTGATTAAAAAATGGGTTGCTGTTCTTTTTGTTGTCGGTTAGATTAAGGTAGTTAAATTTAACTAACTATTTAGTTCCATGGCTAAAAAAGACAAAAGTACACGCGAAGAGATTATCGAGGCAGCACGTAGTGAATTCTTGACTAATGGTTTTGAGGGGGCAAGGCTGCATGTAATCTCCGAAGATACTGGGGTGACCAAAGCGATGATTCACTATTATTTTAATACCAAGAAAGAGCTTTTTGAGCACGTTTATAAAGAGTCGGTCGAGGGTATTTTTGGTGATCTTAATGAGCTTGTGAATCGTGATCTTCCTCTGTTTAAAAAAATTGAGCTGCTTATTGAGAATTCGTTGCAGAAATCGGCGGATCATCCCCGTGAGCTGGCTTTTGTGATTACTGAAAGTGCGCGAAAGTCTGATTGGTTGGGTCCCATTTTTGAAGAGCAAATTCGTATGGAGGTTACCTCGCTTAAAGAAGAGCTGGAGGAGGCTGCATCGAACTACCAGGTGGCAGCAGTAAGCGTTACTGATCTGTTGCTAAATATATTTTCGCTGTGTTATTATCCTGTAGTGGCGCAACCCCTGCACCAATCGCTGTTGGGCAACCAAAGAGATGGTGCCGGGGAACTAAATCCCCAAAAAAGAAAGGGACTTGTATTAGATACCATTTTAAACTGGCTAACGGCCTGATGATATATAATACGGGCGTTTAATAATAAAATATTAATACACTTTAACGGAGATTTGTAAAGCAGTTTATGTATTTTAATTACTCCAAAGCGTCTTGAGGGAAACAGGCCAAATCCTTTTACCCGGGACCGGAAATAAAAACGGCTATGATGGGTAGTAAAACTACTCGTCAACTTGCAGCAGTGATGTTTACCGACATCGTTGGTTATACGGCCATGATGCAAGAAGACGAAGAACATGCAAATGCGCAAAAAGAGCGGCATCGTAATGTGCTGCAAGAAGAAGTTGCTGCATTTGATGGCAAGGTATTGCATTATTATGGAGATGGTGCACTTACGATTTTTAACAGTGCCTTCCACGCTGTGATGTGCGGCATACAAATCCAACAAACATTATCTGATCCCTATCTGCCGCTGCGTATTGGCATTCATATTGGAGATATCGCTTTTAATGACGAAGATGTATATGGCGATGCTGTAAATATTGCATCGCGCCTTGAATCCCTTTCTATTTCAGGTGGCATTCTCTTGTCGCAAAAGGTGGTCGAAGAGATTAAAAACCATCCCGAGATAAAAACTCAAAAGCTTGGCGAATTCGAGCTCAAAAATGTACAGTATCCTCTCAGTATTTATGGGGTTGTCAATGAGGGAATAAATGCGCCCTCATCTCGTGAAATTAAAGCAAAAACCGGTAGGACTAGAGACCGCCTTGCTGTACTGCCTTTTGTGAATATGAGTGATGAGGTGAGTTTTGATTATTTTAGCGACGGCTTGACTGAGGAAATTATTAATGGACTTACCAAAGTTAAAGGGCTTGATGTGACATCGCGTACTTCCGCTTTTGCTTTCAAGGGCCGCAACGAGGATATTCGTACTATTGGCGAACAGCTGATGGTAAGCCATATTTTAGAAGGGAGTGTTCGCAAGAATAAAGACAAAATTCGGGTCACGGCTCAACTTATAGAAACGGGTGCCGGCTTTCATTTATGGTCGGAAACGTTCGAGCATCACCTGAAAGATATCTTTGAAATTCAGGATGGTATATCACATCAAATATTGAAAAAAATTGAGAAGGGATTTGATTACGAGCATACAAAGTCCGAACCATCCATATCGGCGGAGGTAAATTCACAGGGCTCATACGAGCAGTACCTGCAAGGTAAGTTTGAGCTACAAAAGCACTCGGTCACTTCCGTTCGCAAGGCCATGAAATGTTTTATAAAAGCGATTGAGAAAGATCCCACGAATTCAAAATCGAGAATAACATTGGCCCAGTGCTTTCTTTTTTTGGGGATATATGGACAGATGCTGCCCCAGCGTGCATATAAAAAAGCCGAAGAGCATATTGATGTCGTACTGAGTATCGCCCCGCAGTTTGCCACGGCAATGGCACTTAAAGCCAAGGCTGAACTGTTGCTTCGGCAGGATTACCGACAAGCAAGGGTGCTTTTAGATCGTGCCTATGATATCGATTCAACCGATCCGGAAGTATGCTATAACTATTTTTGCTTCTTAAACATGATCGGCAAAAATGAAACGGCCCTTCACTGGATAGAACGGACGCTGAAGTTAGAGCCTACCAGCCTTTTATATAATGCGGAGTTAGGCCGGGCATATAATAATTTGTATAGATTTTCGGATGCACTGGAGCAATATAATTACACGCTTGAGTTGGACTCCTCATTTTTAGCAGCTGCAGAAGGTAAGGGATGGACGCTGGTGGCCATGCAAAAGCTGAAAAAAGCCCATCAGGAATTTGAGGCTTTTCAGAACCTGGTATCACGAGAGCAAAAAAACATTCCTCATTTAATTTATGTAACTGCCCGTCTTGGGATGACTGAAATGGCTGACCATATGGTAGAGGCATTACAAATTGGTGATGCTGATGACTTATATATGGCTTCTTCCGTTGACATCGCTTTGGCTTATTTGGGTATGCGGAAGTATGATGAGGTTTTTTTCCATTTGCAACGTGCCGCTGAAGATAACATTGGGGAGTTATACTTTATCTTTTCCGATCCTGTATGGGATGAGGTAAAAGCCGATCCACGCTACGACGAGCTGTTGGACCAGCTAAAGCTTTCACAATTACGCGAGTGGTCGTTTTCGGAGCCAGCGGCTAAGTAAAACGTGATAAATCTTTCTTTTCTCACCTTATCAACGACCTATTATACCTAACCTCTACCTGTAAAGGTGTGTTACATAGTCGTATCGTTCAATACGACACACTGTATCGTACATCGTGATACGCCCTATCGTTTATCATGATATAGTCGTATCGTACACCATTACATCAGTGATGTACTGCTGTTATAAGCAGTCGATATATGACTTTATGATATAGTCGGTGTACAAGATCTGTAAGTGAGTAAGAAAAAGAGCTCTTCCCCGATCTTTCAAAAATTGGACAAAATCTGATAGTTATCTTTCAGGGAATCTATTTTCTCAGGCTGTTCCCATTTTTCATACATATTCAGGATATTTTTGAATGCCTTTTGAGTTTCATTGTCCTCAATTCCCTTTTTATCAATCATTGCCTCAAAGCCTTCAAGGTAAATAGGTTCGGCCTGGGCATATTTTTTCTGTTTATCCAGAGCCCTGCCAAGGGCCATATACGTGTCAATAGTCTTTTGTTGACCAATTCCCCGGCTTTCCTTAAAAATATCCAGCGCTTTGGTGAGATATGGTTCGGCCTTCGCAGGATCATTCATGCTTAAATAGTTGCTGCCAAATCCAAACATCGTATCACCGAGGCGGGGATGGTCGGAGGAAACATTTTGTTCAAAAATGGATAGTGCCTGCCGGTAATGCTTAAGAGACTCCTCAAATTTTTTCTGTTCCAGCAAAGACTCCCCGAAATGATTATGCGTAATGCCATATATGGTGTGTTCTTCTCCCAAAAGCTCTGAAAGATTTGATAAGACAGTCTGGAATAAGCTATCGGCTTCTTGGTATTTTTCCCGGGAAACAAGAATATTTCCGAGATTCAACAGGTTAATATTAACATGAAGGTGATCATCACCATAATTTGATCTCAAAATCTTTAATGCTTCTCTGTACAAGGTTTCCGAGTGCTGGTAATTCCCAAGATCACGCTGTATTAAGGCCATGCCGTTCAAGCTCGAGGCTACAAATGTGTGGTCATTTCCATAGAGTTTTTTTCTGGTAGCAAGGGCATCTTCCATTAGTTCAAGAGCTTCCTCAAGGTCACCTTTTTCGTGATATACCATGGCCAGATTATGCATCGAAGTTATGACCCTCGGGTTGTTATTGTAAGCGTCCGGATCGATTGCTGTATCCATGTCTATTGATCTTTGGTAATACTCTGCCGACTCGTCAAGCCTTCCTTGTTTTTCATAGACGATTGCAAGATTATTCAGCACATTGGCAATTTGGTTATGTTCATCTCCATAAAGTTCTCTAAATGTGCTCAAGGCCTGTTGATATAGGATTTCGGCTTCATCGAGTTCTCCTGTTTCTTCTAATAGCTCAGCATGGTTGGCCGTACTCCGGGCAATGGCTTCGTGTGGAGGATCGTACTTCTGTTCATATAAATCCTTAGCCATTCGGAACAGGGAATCTGAAGTCTGATAATCACCGGTATAGAATTTGAGCTGAGCCACGCCTTCGGCTGTTTTGGCGATTTCGATGTGGTCAGATTCTAAAAGGTCCTGCTGGTTTTCCCAAGCCCTGCCCAGTAATTCTTCGGCTATGGTATAGTCACCCATAATACGATACACATCTCCCATAACTCGTAGCAGTGATGCCTGGACTTCGGGTTGCTGATCCATGGTTTCAATTTGATCCGTACCAGTGCGGAGAAGTTGCATGGCCGTCAACGTATCGCCCCGTGCCTGGCTGGGTCGGTTAGCGTCAAACAGGCCGGTTAAAAATTGAATAACCTGTTCCGATTTCTGCGCTTCAAACTGTGCCTGGTTGCGTTCTTTGGTAATTTTATAGGTGTAGAAAAAGCCAAATCCAAGTAACATCAATACGGCAATAACTGCTGTGGCTATTCCTGCCTTATGACGTTTTACAAACTTTGTCAGGTGGTAGCGAACCGTATCTTCCCGAGCAATAACCGGCATCCCTTTCTCAAACCGCCTCAGGTCTTCCAGCAACTCGTTTGGAGAGCTGTATCGGGCTTCAGGTTCTTTGCGCAGATTTTTTTGGATGATGGCTCCCACATCATCTTGTAATATATCTGCAATCCCGGAAGGCGTTGATTGCATTTGCCGAGCGAGTTCTTCCTGTTTTTCGGACGGAAGATTTTGAAAGCGGTGTGCCGGTTTGGGTGGATCCGTATTGAGAATTTGTTCCTCCATTTCCGAAATTGACTTTCCCTCCTTATCAAAGGGATGTACACCCACAAGCAACTTATAAAGGAGTGTGCCGAGAGCGTAATTGTCCACTCCGGTGGTAACAGGATGGCCAGCAATTTGCTCGGGGGCGGCGTAACTGAGGGTAAGCAGGCGGGCTCCGGTGCGTGTGCGGAGCCAAGACTCGTTGGAATCCTCATTATCGAGGAGTTTGGCTATACCAAAATCCAGAATCTTGACGTTCCCCTTCCCGTCCACCAAAATATTACCCGGCTTAAGGTCACGATGGATAATCAGGTTGTTGTGGGCATGCTGAACAGCCCTGCATACGGATTCAAAAAGTGTTAACCGGTCGTTAAAGGTACAGCGATGGTGTTTGCAGTATTCATCAATCGGTACACCTTCGACATACTCCATAATAAGGTAGGGAAGACCGTTTCCCATCACCCCACCGTCCAGAATGCCGGCAATATTTGGGTGGTTAAGTCCGGCCAAAATTTGTTGTTCCTGTTGGAAACGCCGGATGTTTTGTCTGGTATCCATCCCCTCGCGAAGCACTTTTAGCGCTACCTGGTGCTCAAACACGCCGTCGGCTCGTTCTGCCAGAAATACCTGACCCATGCCTCCTTCGCCCAGCAGTTCTTTAATTAGGTAAGATCCAACCTGTTTGCCTATCAGGCTGGCGCCGGGAGTTTTTTTAATATCCCGATAGAAATCATCCTTGTATTCGCCGGGCTTTTCAAGCCAACCCTCGGAATCAGAAATTGACTCCAGCAGAAGGGTCACTTCTGATTTAAGGTCATTATCGCCTTTGCATTGGCGATCGATAAAAGCACGGCGCTCTTTTTCAGGCAGCGTTAGTGCTTCATCAATGATAGTCTCTATTTTCTCCCAGTTTGGATCGGCCATAGTACAATGGTTATCCTCTCATTTATGAGTAAAATTTTTTTGTAAGCTGGTTTTATATAAAATGCGTAATCCTGAATCAAAAAGGGTCAGGAAATTTCAAACCTTCCCTTTAGTTCTTTATAGAGCCAACCGCGTGCTTTAACCCATTCCCGCTTTACAGTACTTTTAGAGACTCCCAAAGCTTCCGCTGTTTCCTCGATAGTCATCTCCCCAAAAAATCGCATTTCCACCACATCACTGAGTCGCTTATTTAACTGGGCCAACCGGTCCAGCGCCTCATCTATGTTGATCAGCTCATCGGATTTCTGCTGATTTGCATCGAAAAGCTCATCAATATAGGTGGCATCTTTTTTGTTCCCGCCTCGCTTCTGGGCCTTTTTCTTTCGTGCATGGTCGATGAGAATTTGTCTCATACAGCGCGAGGCAATAGCAAGAAAGTGGCTGCGATCGCTGAAGTCCGACTCATTTTGATTAACCATTTTCATGTAAGCCTCATGAACCAGCTCGGTTTTTGAAAAGGTATGATCGGTAGCTTCCCAGCTCATCCGCATATAGGCCAGCTTCCGAAGTTCGTTATACACCATGGGATAGAGTTGGTCATACACATTCTTTCCCTTATTGAGCTGTATTAGTAACTGCGTAATCTCAGATTGTTGGTCCATAAGCGGGGACCTGTTTTAGGTAGATGATTAATTAGCTGTTCTGAACAGAAGGGTTGATGAAGTTTTCCTTCATCGCCGTGCAACTAATCCTAACCCTGGTTAAAAGCGATTAATTTAATGCAATTATATAGAATTACGTTTTAAAAAGCATATAAAATGCTTTTGGTTAAAATATTTAATCCATTTCGAGGTGTTTTCTAAAGGAGTTTACTATTAGGCCGCTCTTAA
>JBNJFP010000046.1:18727-21176 GCA_051746985.1 Bacteroidota bacterium | reverse complement strand
CCAAATCCTTTTCGCAGTATTCCAATCTGCCCGATATGGTAAGCGGTATGATGATTAATAAACGTCCACAGTTCACCGTTAGAATCTGCAAATTGGTCAAACGGTTCGGGTGGAGTACGAGCTAAATCTTCATCAGTTAACCTTTCCAAACTACCCCGAAGCGGATGGTATAAGTTATTCCACTCAGCCTTTATTTCTTCGATATCGGGATAAGAAATATCATCTCTGGCCTCGGACTGTCCCATCACCGCAAAAAGATCATTCCATTTTACTACCGGATCCAACCCCGCCATACCCGCCAATCCGTACTGCGAGTTCAGCAAGTGTCCGGCCAAGTATTTTACGTGATTAATATTTTGATTTCCATTAAGCCTGCGGTTGGTTTCCTCGTCTGTAAAACCATCCAGCACGTTGTTATACAGCTTATGATGCAAGTCAAATTGTGTTAATAACAGATCATTCATAATTATAACCTCTTGAGTTTTTGATTCTATTAACAGTATAATGTCTTTACAGGGTTGTCGCGCGGTTTAAATACGCCATTCTCACTGGTTGATTGCGACAAAAGGGTTCAGTAAAATTGTATTACTTATCAACGAATCCTTTGGACCATGAAACACATATCCATTCTCATCCCGCGCGGCCATACCAGTGTAGTCAACATTGGCGGCACTCACCAAATTTTAAACCAAGTGAATGGCATATTAACCCAGCAGGGAAAAGAGCCTGTTTTTGATGTCCATTTGGTGGGCCTGGAAAAAGAAACACAACAATCGACCGGACTTTTTTCGGTAACGCCGGATGTGCTCATTGAAGAAGTTGATCAAACCGATCTCATCATCATTCCGGCTATTCACGACGATCCCCATAAAGGGTATGAGCAAAACAAAGCATTTGTGCCTTGGATTATTCGTCAATACAAAGAAGGTACTGAAGTCGCCAGCCTTTGTGTGGCCGCTTTTTTCCTGGCGTCAACTGGACTGCTCGATGGTAAAAAATGCTCCACCCACTGGATGCATGCCGATAATTTCCGCCGGATGTTCCCGGAGGTAAACCTGGTGGATGAGAAAATTATCACCGAAGAGGATGGCATTTACACCAGCGGTGGTGCCTACGCTTTCACGGATCTATTACTGTACCTCATCGAAAAATATGCCGGACGCCAGGCCGCAATTATAGCATCAAAGGCATTTTCGTTGGATCTAAACCGGGACAACCAATCTGATTTCATGATCTTCGAGGGGCAAAAAGATCACGGCGACAAACAGGTAATCCGCGCACAGCAATATATCGAAGATCACTACCAGGATAATTTCACCGTGGATGACATTGCCGACCAGTTAGCGCTCAGCCGCCGAACGCTCGAGCGCCGCTTTAAAAAGGCGACCCACAATACCATCACCGAATACAAACAGCGAGTCAAGATAGAGGCGGCCAAAAAAGACCTGGAAATGTCGCGAAAAAATGTATCCGAAGTAATGTTCGATGTGGGCTATTCCGATACCAAATCCTTCCGCAACGTTTTTCGAAAAATTACGGGACTCACGCCCAATCAATACCGTAATAAATACAATAAAGAGGCCGTAGCTTTTTGAGGATAATGATTCCTCCCCACTATTTGGATTACCTGCATTTCCCATTATTTTCTTAAAAGATAGAGGTACTGATTTCTCTATTAAAGACAGTTGCCAGTTTGTTTTAATCTTATATATTTGTTCTGCAAAAGATAATTTACCGCAGATAAAACAGATTTATCAGAAACATCAAATGCGAATCTGCGGCCCAACAAGATTTTATTATGAAAGTACGAAGCTACATCAAAGGGAAATGGATTGACGAAGGCAAAGAAAAGGATCTCATCAGTGCAGTGACCGGAAAACCGGTAGCGCAGATGCTTGAAACTGATCTGGATTACAAAGGTGCATGCGAATACGCAAGACAAAAAGCCGGACCGAAACTCCGCGCCATGTCGATCCAGGAGCGGGCATTTAAAATCAAATTTCTGGCGCAATATCTGCTGGAGCGTAAAGAAGATTATTACGAGCTCTCGACCCATACCGGTGCCACTCGACAGGATTCCTGGATCGATATCGAAGGCGGAATCGGCAGTATGTTTACGCTGTCCAGCAAGTCTCGCATCGAGCTCTCCGACCTGCCCTATCACGTTGAAGGCAGCCACGAGCGATTGTCGCGTGAAGGCACCTTTGTGGGACAACATATCTGCGTGCCTCGTCACGGTGTGGCCGTACATATTAATGCTTTCAACTTCCCGGTTTGGGGGATGCTGGAAAAGCTCGCACCCTGCATTATTTCCGGGATGCCGGCCATCATCAAACCGTCGCCTACGGGCTCTTATTTAGCATACAAGGTTTTTGAGGATATGCTGAAATCAAATTTACTTCCGGAAGGATCCATCCAGTTTGTTGCCGCCAATGTACCGGGCGACCTG
>JBNJFP010000046.1:0-18627 GCA_051746985.1 Bacteroidota bacterium | reverse complement strand
GAATCAACGGGACACGGTTCCCCGATGCCGCACATGGTACACGGTGGACCGGGACATGCCGGTGGCGGTCAGGAACTGGGAGGAGCACGGGCCGTTATCCACAATATGCAGCGTGTGGCTCTACAGGGATCGCCAACGACACTGACTAATATTACGAATCAATACATCAAAGGTGGAGAAACTAAAGAAGCCGACATACATCCTTTTCAGCAGTATTTTGAGGATCTTGAAGTGGGCGAAGCGCGAACCACAGACACGCATACGGTAACGGAGGAGGATATTGAACGGTTTGCTGATCTATCCGGCGATGAATTTTATGCTCATACCGATCCGGAAGCGGCTGAGCGCTCTCTATTCGGCGAAATTGTAGCGCACGGATACTTTGTATTATCACGAGCAGCTGGACTTTTTGTTCACCCTGATGAAGGACCGGTAATCCTCAATTACGGGTTGGAAAACTTACGATTTGTGGCACCCGTTGCCCCGGGGGATACCATCCAGGCGAAGCTGATTGTAAAGAGTAAAAAAGTCCGCCAGAAAAAAGCCAAAGACAAGTTTCCTTTTGGCATTATCTATTGGGATGTGGAGGTCACGAACCAAGATGAAGAGTTGGTGGCAGAATATACGATCCTAACCCTCATTAAACGCCGTGAAACCTTGGATATGGATATTTTTGAAGAAGGTGAAAATTAAGGGCTTTATATATTAAAGCTACTTATGTAAGGATTTTCTTTCAAGCAGGTCGTACTATTAAAGAATTCAGGATTATGAATTCAGAACTCAGAATAAAATTTGCATATCATGAGGAAACCGGCTAAGACCTTTAAAGACTTAATAGTATGGCAAAAAGCACATGAATTTGTTTTAGACGTATATGACTACACTAAAGACTTTCCCAAATCAGAGTTATATGGGCTTACTTCTCAATTTCGAAGAGCGGCTGTTTCAATTGCTGCAAATATTGCAGAAGGGTTTAAGAAACGTGGTAAAAAAGACAAAGCACGCTTCATGAATATTTCGCAGGGATCTCTTGAGGAATGCATATATTATATCATCCTGTCTCAGGATTTGGGATATGGAAATCAATCAGAATTAGAAAAAAACTACAAGATGTGAGCAAACTTATTGACGCTTACTCCAAAGCTATTCTGAATTCTGACTCCTGAATTCGGAATACTTGTTAACAGAAATTTCAAAATTATTAAATCCAAAACATGCCTGATAACGGAGAAATTACGACCAAGATCGAAAACAATATTGGAACCATTGAATTTTATCATCCGAAGGGGAATTCCCTGCCGGGACAAATGCTTCGGGATTTGGCTGATACCATTACCGAGATGGGCAACAATCCCGAGGCGCATGTGCTCGTGCTAAAAAGTCGCGGGGATGGCGCTTTTTGTGCCGGGGCTTCTTTTGATGAACTCATTGCCATCGAGGATTACGAAGAAGGGAAACATTTCTTTATGGGATTTGCCTTGGTGCTCAATGCTATGCGTCAATGCTCCAAGCTTATTATCGTCCGCGTGCAGGGCAAAACCGTGGGTGGCGGCGTAGGTATCGCATCCGCAGGAGATTACACCATAGCGCACGAATCTGCTGCCATTAAGCTGAGTGAGTTGGCTTTAGGTATCGGTCCTTTTGTAGTGGGACCCGCCGTTGAACGAAAAGTGGGAACCTCTGCGTTTAGTACGCTCTCAGTGGATGCCTCCAGCTGGAACTCGGCCGAGTGGGCCCGTGAAAATGGTTTGTTTTCAAAGATCTGCGAAAATCATTTTGATCTGGATGAAGAAGTGGACACATTGGCAAAACAACTCTCGAATTACAGTCCCGATGCGATGAAGGAGCTTAAGAAAGTGCTTTGGAAAGGAACCGAAGACTGGGATGGGCTGCTCGAAAAACGTGCAGAAATTAGCGGTCGTTTAGTTCTTTCTGATTTCACCAAAAACTTTATCGAAGAGTTTAAATCAAAATAACTACTTCTCTTCAATGGGAATTTGTTGCGGGGAGGGTGTTTTTTGAAATGAAATCTGAAAACACGTTCCCCTTCCCTCAGTTGATTCTATTTCTAATTCTCCCTCGAGCTGTTTGACCAGCGTTTTTATAAGTGTAATCCCCAGAGTATCTTTTTGTTTAATATTAAAATCTTCCGGTACGCCAATACCATCATCTCGTACCATTATTTGTACAGCATCGGTTGATCGATTTCGCTCTATATTGATTTCAATTGTTCCTGTTTTTTGTTCTTTAAAAGCGTGTTCAAACGCATTACTAATTAGTTCATTTAAAATAAGTCCGCAGGGAATGCCCTGATCAATACCCAGTTTAAAATCCTCGACTTCTATAACCACGTCGATATCTTTATTAGAATAGCTAAAGGAATAGGCGATAATATCAACAAGCTCACGAACATACTTTTCGAAATCTATCTCAGCTAACCGCTCGTTTTGATACAACTTTTCATGAATCATTGAAATAGACTGTACGCGGCGCTGACTTTCGGCAAGGACCCTGTCAACAAATGGATTATTGGCATAACCTATTTGTAATTCAAGCAGCCCAGAAATAACCGCCAGGTTGTTTTTAACCCGATGGTGGATTTCTTTTATTAGCACTTCTTTTTCTTCCAGCGCCTCCTGTAAATGGTGGGTCTGTTCATCTACTAAATAACGCAGACGTTCTTTTTCCAGCATCCCTACCCGCAATTTTATGTAGCCATAAATAAGGCCAACAATTCCAATTATCGATAATCCCATAAACCAATTGGTTTGCCAAAAGGGATAATCAACAGAAAATGGATAAGAGGCGGTTACCGTATCTGAACTATGTCCACTTCCATTTGGTAACGCCTGCACTTTAAACGTATAATCTCCGGGCTCCAGATTTGTATATGTTGCAGAATTAACAGATGTCACCGGCATCCATTCGTCCTCAAATCCTTCTACCTTAAAACGGTATCGTATATTTTCTGGGTTTCTGTAATTGATCCCCACAAAAGAAAAAGTGTATGAGTGCTCTCCCGGCGGAAAACTAATGGAAGGAAATTCCAACTGCCCGTTTTTGTACTGCAGTTGATCAACAAAGGTAGTCCAGTTTACCGGCTTACCATTTTGCTCAATATTTGTCAGCTTTGGAATGGGTACTGTTTTCGAAAGTTTTAATTTTGAGGCATCCAATTTTAGTGCGCCATTCATACTTCCCATCCAAATATTACCGCCGGGCTCTCCGTCTATCGCCTTAGAGTTAAATTCTATTCCCATTTCTTTATCGGACAAGCCATACCGGACCAATTCCATCTGCCCAGTCTGGTTATATTGAGGTACATTTAACCGATTTAATCCGCCATTTGTACCTTGCCACAAATAACCCTGCTCATCAAACCATAAAAAATGCGTGGCGACCAAATCCATGCCGTGTTTCTTGCCAAAATTATCAATCTCTACCTTATTCGGATTGCCTGATTTGATTACCGAACCCCCTCCGCTGGTACCAAGCCATATATTATTTTTTGGGCCCAGGGTGGCATAATGGATGGTATTATTATTGAGCCCATCCTCGATGGTTAAATTCCTAAAATCTGTACCATCAAAAATACTGAATCCATTGGTTGTGCTTAGGTAGTAATTATTTTTGCTACCCTGATAGATATGCTGTACTACATTGCCGGCCATACCATCTTCCATAGTAAAGGTTTGCACTCCATCGTCTTTTAACAGATGAAGTCCTGTGTCCGCCCCGATCCAGATTTGATCGCTGGAATCCACAAAAACATCATAGATAAACAAATCTCCCAAATTAGATGCCGATGAGAAGTCTGAGAATTTATTTCCATCATATCGCATCAAGGTATTATCAGGCATCAAAAAAAGCATGTCGCCATTGGGCAGCTGCTCTATCTCCCAGATATAATTATTTTCGTACTCCCGGGGTAAATCGTGAGATACTACCCGATCTCCATCAAAGGATTGGATTCCCTTTTGGGTACCAAACCAACGTATGCCGTCACGATCAACAAATACACTTAACACCCCATTTGATACCAACCCAAAATCGTTATCATAAAATTGGAACGCATCTCCGTTATATAAATTTACCCCGTTCTCATTTGTAGCTACCCACATGGTTTGGTTGTGATCCTCAAAAAGATAGTAGGTGTAGTTGCTGCTTAATCCGTTTTCGCGGGTAAAATGAGTATAAGATTCTCCATCAAATACAAAAACGCCTTTGGTTTCGGTGCCTATCCAGATATTGCCATTGGACGCTTCTTTGATATCAAAGATATAATTTAGTTCTACGTCTTTTATTTCGGTAATAGATTCGAAGCTTTCATCATGCCGACGAGTAATTCCGTTATTTGTAGCAATCCAAATTGTACCGGAATTATCTTCGATAATGCGATAGATTCTATTGCCAGATAATCCATCGTCGATGGTATAATTCGTCGTATCCTGATCAGAAATAACCGTTACACCTTCTTCAGTACCAACCCAAATATTACCTGAAGTATCTTCGTAGATATCCCAAACCGAATTATTAATTAACCCATCGGCGGTTGTTAGTTGCTGAAATTCTTCATCCCCTTTAATAAATATCCCGCCTTGATAAGTGCCAAACCAACTCTTGCCCTGAACCTCTTCCATCGACCATACTTCGTAATCTGATATTTGCGCATCCGGATAGGGATTTATTAGGCTATCGCCCTTAAATGTTAAAAGACCACCAGGATCGTTTGAAAACCAAAGGTTTTGGTCTGAATCCGAAAAAATGCGGTGCACGGCATTGCTTTGAAGACCGTCTTGCATGGTAAAAGTCGCAAAGTTATGCCCATCATAACGGGCAAGTCCACCACCGTTTGTTGCCAACCAGATATAACCGTCTTGGGTTTGATGGATATGATGAACCTGTCCGTGTGGAAGCCCCTCGTTGACAGAAATGGTTTTGAAATCATAACGCTGCCCCAAAACCAAGACCGGCAGAAATAAAAAAAATAAATGAGCTATCCCAAGCTTTTTTATATCCATCGGGTATAGTTTGATTGAACCAGCCGGTTATATTGTATCATCCCTCAAAAACTAAACATCCCTATTACTAATGCGCATACATCCTTTCAGGATGTTTAAAAACATTATATAACTTCTAACAATAAAAACCAGATTTGTTATGCCGGGATGTCAATCTCTGGCTGTTCTTTTTCAAAAACCAAAATGAAAGCCGCCCCCCTGGCCGTACTTTCCCACCTAACATCTCCCATCAACTGGGTACCCAGCGTTTCGACAAGCGTAAGACCCAGGCTTTCGTGCTGATTTGTCTCGAAACCTTCGGGTAAACCCTTGCCATTATCCTGCACCTTGATTGTTACCTGTTGCTGGTTTGTCAGCTGGATAGAAATATCTATCGTACCCTCTTTTTGATCCGCAAACGCATGTTCAAAGGCATTGCTAACCACCTCATTCAAGATTAATCCACATGGAATCCCCTGGTCAATTCCCAGTGTAAAGTCATCAATATCAATATTCACTTCAATATTTTTATTGGGATTGCTAAACGAGAAGGCAATGATATCAACCAGTTCGCGCACATATTTCTCAAAATCTATCTCTGCAAGCTGCTTGTTTTGATACAGCTTTTCGTGGATCATTGAAATCGATTGCACCCGACGCTGACTTTCGGCAAGCACACGGTTTGCAAAATTGTTATCGGCGTGATCCATCTGTAGCCCAAGTAATCCAGAAATGACGGCCAAGTTATTTTTCACCCGGTGATGAATCTCTTTTATCAATACTTCTTTTTCTTCGAGCGCCTGAACCAGGTGTTCTGTTTGTCGATCTACCCGTTTTTTTAGCTCTCTTTTTTCAATTTTATTGACCCGGTATTGTGTAAAGCTATAAATCAATCCCCCTATTACAAAAATCACAAGCGTATAAAACCAATACGTGCCCCAAAACGGGGGCGCGATAGAAAAACGAATGCGTGTTTCGGTACTTTCCCAGCCTGATTCTCCAATGCGGGCTTGGACAATTAACTCATAGCTTCCGGGTTCCAGGCTGGTATAAGTGGCACTATTCACGACTGATGGCTCTGACCACTCCTCTTCAAATCCATCAAGTTTATATCGATAGTTAATGTCCCCATAATCCCCAAAAGCCAAAGCTGAAAATTCAAAGGTATAGGTATCCTGACCATGATCGAACTCGATATCCTCATAGAGTGGTCGACCAAACTTGTAGTCAAAACTTTTGGCCTGCTGGGACTGTTCTATGGGGTTAGAGTTTCTTTCTATTCCAGTAATATATAGTGGTAACGAAAGATCGGTTTTATGTAAATCCTCGGTATCAATTTCCAACACCCCTTTCATACTTCCTATCCAAACGGTAGAACTATCAACCGACAAAATTGCTTTATGATTGGTTTCTAAGCCTATACCCTCATCAGATAACCCGTAATGAGCAATTTCCATATTCCCGGTTTCGTGAAAGTTTGGGACATGAAATTTATGAAGACCTCCATTGGTACCCTGCCACAAATTTTGCTGCTCGTCAAACCATAAAAACTGCGTTGTGGTCAACATCAGCCCATCATTTTTATCAAAGTTGGTGATATTAGATAGGTTATCTTGCTCATCCAACTCCACATAACTTACTCCACCCGCCGTGCCAACCCATAAATCTCCGGCCTCGTCGGCCGTGATATAGGTCACCTCTTTATGTACTAAGCCATCATCAGTTGTATAATTTGCAAAATGTTTTCCATCAAATTTACTGAGCCCATCACGCGTTCCCAGCCAATATGTATCTTCATCCTGATAAATATGAAACACAACATTTCCTACCAAGCCTTCATCAATGGTATATTGTTGCAGTTCCCCATCAGAGAAAATAAAAAGTCCCTCATTGGTCCCCACCAAAACCTCATCATCTTCATTGATATACACATCATAGGTAAACCACTGGTCGAAACTATGTTTCTTCGAAAAATTGCTGAATTGTCCATTGCTGTATCTATAGAGAGCATCGTTCGGCATCAACGCCAGCAAATCACCATTGCTAAACGTAGCCATATCCCATATTTCGCCGGGTTCCTCGAAATCATTGGGAAGCGACACTTCCTCAAAGCCTCTTGATTGCCTGTATCGATAAATACCTTCGTAGGTGCCTACCCACACATTTTGCTGCTGATCACGCTGTAAACTGAGGACCGATGAGGACCCTAATCCAGATTCCTTGCCATAAAATTTAAAGTTATCGCCCGTATATAGCGTGATTCCATCTTCGTCGGTGGCGATCCAGATATTGCCTTGATCATCTTTATGCAGATCATAAATTTGATTGCTGCTTAATCCATTTTCTCTCGTCATATGACGTTTTGTAGTATCTGTGATTTCAAATACGCCATTGCGCGAAGTGCCTACCCAAACATCTCCCGAGGTATCGGCAACCATATCCATTACATAGCCCAAGCTTTGGCCATTAATTTCTTCGATAGCAGAGAAAGAATCTCCATCCCAGATAGAAATTCCGTTATCGGTTCCAATCCATAGCTTCCCATCAGCATGGGGAAGAAATGAAAATACTTTTTCGGCGGGGAATTGCAACTCATCGGATATATTTCGAAATGATTCTCCATCAAAAATGGAAATACCCCGTTGTGTAGCAATCCAAATGTCACCATTGTCGTCTTGCCAAAAATCCCACACGGTATCATAAAGCAAACCATCATCGGTGGTAAACTGCCTGAACTCTTCACCATCATAGATAAAAAATCCACCTTCTTCGGTTCCCAGCCAAAGTTCACCCTCTTGGCGAACTTCATCAATGGTTAAAATGGTATGATCACTTAACAAGCTATCTTTGAACGGATATACGATAGAATCTGCCTGTATTTTAGCAAGTCCGCTCAAATACGTTCCAATCCACAAGGTGCCGGAAGAATCTTCGTACATCGTTTCTACGCTCTCATCTTTCAACCCCTCTGCGTTGGTAAAAACCTGAAAGTTATACCCATCAAATTTTGCCAGTCCTCCGCCATAAGTCCCGGCCCAGATAAAACCATCGGACGTCTGCATTATTTCATGAACTTTGGGATGAGGTAGCCCTTTATTTACAGAATAGCTATTAAAATTATACTGCTGAGCAAGGACTATCCCCGGAAGTAATACCAATAACAGGAGTAATAAAATAATCCGTTTTAAAACCATAGCTCCCATTTTTTTAACTAAACAAATACAAAGAGGGTAACAAGAAAATGTACTAACACACCACACAACTGCCTATTAAGGCGGTTTAATATCTACAAAAAAAGTGTGATTAAAAACTAAAAATAATGCTCAGCTGACCGAAATGTCATCCGGGACAAAACGTACACTAATGTGAGCCCCATTATCATTATAGATGTCAAGCTTGCCATTTAATTGTGCTGCAAGGGTTTCAACAAGATCTAATCCCAGCGAATAAACTTGGTCGTGAACCTCCTGGAACCCTCTTCCGTTATCACTCACTTCTATTACTACTTGTTGATTTTCAAGCCGGATACGTACGGTAATTTCTCCCCCAGCCTCCTCTTCAAATGCATACTTGTAGGCATTGATAACCAGTTCATTAATCAACAATGCGCATGGGATGGCTTGATTGACATTAAGACTTACGGCGTCAAAGTTGGTGGTAATATTGATATTAGGCGAATCATAAACTTCGACTATAGCATCTAACAAATCCTTCAAATATCGATCAAATTGTATGTATGAAAGTGAATCTGACTGATATAATTTTTCATGAACCAATGCTATGCTCTGCACGCGAAGGTGACTTTTTTGCAATGCTGAGCGTGCATTATTGTCTTCTGATTCCCACATCTGCATTTGCAGCAACCCCGAAATAACGGCCAGATTATTTTTAACTCGATGATGTATTTCTGCCAACAACACTTCTTTTTCTCGAAGTGATTCAGCAATTTTTCGCTGGGCTTTCTTTTGGGAACTAATGTCACTTGCTACAAAAACATATCCTTCAATATCGCCTTCACTGTTTTTGATTACCCCCTTTGATATACTTACGGGAAGACTTGTCTGGTCGGATCTCTTTAGCTTTCCGGTAAAGCTTTTCTTTTTTGATGCATTATTTTTCTCAAATAATTGCTGAGAAATATCCTCGAATAGTTGTTCAACAGGTGTATTAACAAGACTCTGCTCAGAACAATCAAGTGCTATTAAAGCCGAGGAGTTAATCCGTTTGATGTTAAATTCATCATCGGTTACAAACAGAAAATTAGCCATGGCCGAAATAATACTATCCACGTAATCGCGCGAAACGGTGGTCTTACTCAGATTTTCAGCCATTTGATCAAAAGCTCGGCTCAACTGCCCCATTTCATCCTTGGCATTATAATCAATACGCTCTTTTAAATTACCGGCCCCTATTTTCTCTGCCGCCTTTACAATTTTTGTAAGTGGGGTTGTTATTGAACGGTAAATATACAATGCCAACAAAATAGCAACGGCCAATGCTACCGCTGTCGCAATAATCAGGATATAACCTATTCTATCGAGCTGACTATTCATATTGGCGACCTTCTGGTGATGAGAAGCTTGGATTTTATTCCTCAATTCTTCAATAGCCGGCAATAAATTAGTTCGGAAATACGGTTCAATAGTAACATTGAAAAATATTCTCCGATCTTCGCTGCCGGTTGTTTCTATACTTTGAAACTGCTCCAAAAGTGAAGTATAGTTTTTAAACTTTTCATCCAGGTCATTGATTAGTGATAAGACTGCTGATGTATCAACGCTGTGCTCAAAAAAATTCTCTGGCTGTGAGGTAACCATCCCCCGCAGATTATCAAGATCTTGCTTAAACTCTTCAAGTGAAGTATTAATTCGCGAAATTTGAACCTCTTCCGTCCTGTTACTTCGGCTATACTGCAAAGAAAGATCTTGCCGGTACCGGTCATCCATCAGGTATTGTGTTCGGGTAAGGCTCTGAAATAGATTTATACCCAGCTCATCTGCAAGCTTTACTTCCTGAATTGCCTTCTCACTTTCCTCCGTAACCTGGTCTTTGACTTTCTCATTTAAATAGGATGAAATCAGCCCAATGCCACCTACCAAAATGACAACAACCGAAAAGCTTACAATTAATTTACTACTTAACTTCATAAAGTTAATGCGAATTTATCCCCAAACGACATAACCATTTTTGGGATGCCCCCTGCCGTGACATAATACAGTTCTTGTTTACTTGTTACCGATAACAGAATTCTATAAAAATATCCTTTTTTAACGCTGTAATTAAGGAAGCTAATATTGTGGATATTAACAAAACCGCTTCCCTAAAATGCGACTAATTCTTCCACTTTTCGGATAATTTTATCTTTGGTTGGCAACACTGATTCCATCAATCCCACGTTATAAGGAACCGGAATATCAGGCATAGTAAGACGTTCAATGGGAGCATCCAAAAATTTAAATGCTTCTTGTGTAAGCACGGCGCTAATTTCTGCACCAAACCCTGCAGTTTGGGTATCTTCGTGGACAATCAGGCAGCGATTTGTTTTTTGTACTGATTCCAAAACTGCTTGCTTATCCCATGGCATGATAGAGCGCAAATCAACTACATCTGCCGACACCTCCATATTATTAACTGCATTTTCTACTTGCTCACACATTGCCCCCCAGGTTACAATGGTAAGATCATTGCCTTCTTGCAATTTATTTGCCTTACCGATTGGAACCACAAATTGATCACCGGGATAGGGTTTTCGAGCATATTTTGCATCCAGCAGGTTGCGATGTTCAAAAAATATGGTTGGATTATTGCTACGCATCGCAGATCTCAACAGGCCAACCGCGTCTTGGGCATTGCTGGGCATCACTATTTGCCAGCCTACGGCGTGGGCAAAAAACACTTCATTACTAAGGCTGTGCCAAGGATCCCCGCACTTTGCAAATCCACCAGGCATCCGTACTACAATGGGTGCTGCAAATTGATTTGCGGTCCGCCATCGAATGGTCCCACAGTTATTTAACTGTTCGGTGGCAGGGTCGGCATACTTTCGAAACTGGATTTCGGCTACGGGCATCAACCCCGAATAAGCCAAGCCTACCGATCGTCCGATGATTCCCTCTTCCGACAAGCTGGTATCAAATACCCGAGAATCACCATGCTTTGTTTGCAAACCCATCGTTGCGGCATGCACCCCGCCCTTGGCAGCCACATCTTCACCGAAAACCATTAGTTTGGGATTTGTTCCGAGCTCGTAATCCAACGTCCTGCGGATTGCTTCAACGATATTTATTCGCTGTTTTTCGGGATCGGGAGTTTCAGAATGTTCCGGAAACTTATGATTGGCAGGGGCTAATCCACCAACAAGTTGAGTATCCAGCTTTCCATCGGAATCCGTTTCTGCAAAAGCGTATCGCTTGGTTTCTTCGGGATTTGGCTCCGGTCGCGCTAAGGCCGCCTCAGCAGATTCCTCGATATCTTGCTCAGACTCTTTTTCTAACTCGGTCCATTCATCATCAGAAAAATAATCTGGCACTAAGAACGATTTTAGGCTATCCAGTGGATCGTTTTGCTGCTCTTGTTCGATAAGTTCTTTGGGTTTATATGCCTGATTGTCTTGGTAGGAGTGCCCGTTTAGCCGCGGCATAGTGAGGTGTATCAATGCCGGTCCCTTTCGGTCGCGTACATAATCCACCGATTGCCCAATAAGGTCTGCTGCTTCCACTGGATCAGTGCCGTCGCCATCAAAAATGCGGATATTTTTAAACGAGTATAGGTTTTTTGCAATATTCCCGCCGGGGGTCTGGAATTCACCCGGTACCGAAATACCATAGCCGTTATCTTCTATATAAAATAAAACCGGTAAATGCTGTGTGGTTGCAATGGTTAACGCTGACCAAAATCCATTAGTGGCAACCGAGCCTTCTCCACCCAGAACTACTGATATTGCTCGATCGTATTCCTCTTCTCCAAGCTCATTTTGGTGATACTCGATCCCCTGTGCCCATCCAATAGCCGGAGTATATTGTGAACCTACATCTCCAGCCATAGGCAACACCGTTGCACCATCAAGACCAGGTTTATTACACACTACGCCGATATCACGGCCATCACTATATCCGCCCGACTTTCCCATGGGAGCCGCCATGGCATCCTCCAGACTTAATCCCAAAGAAAGCATTAGCGGACGTGACCGGTAATAGGCACTGGCTGCGTCATGTGGATGAGTTAACTGTGATCCCAGCAAAATTTGCCCGAGCTCGTGCCCTCTCGCAGAAAACTGGTAGAGTACATCTTTGTTGGGAACCAATTCGTTTTCTTCTTTATCATCCATTGCCCGGGAAGTGAGCATTAACTTTGCTAACCACTTCCAGTCGATCGATGAAATAACCTCGGGCATTTCTTTGTTCTCAGGGGACATAAATCTCAAATAATTTAAATTTCCTTAGAATTCCAGTGCATGCATTACCTTTTCAAAACTACGTTCAAAATGATCCATCTCCTTTTTCCTGCCGATAGTAATTCGTACGCAATGGGGCAAGCCAAAGGCATTGATGCGCCGTAGTATTACGCCCTCTTCTAACATAGCCTGAGTAAAATCAATGGCCTGCTGTTCGGTGGAGAGAATCATCATCACCGAGTTAGAAATAGAAGAGACGTACGAAATATTGTGCTTTTCAAAAAATTGATACAGCCGTTTCTTTCCTTCTTCGACCACTTTTTTGGTCTTTTGTAGAAACTGCTGATCTCCCAGGGCCGCCAAGGCGGCGGCTTGCGCCGGAGTGGTAGGCTCAAAGGTAAGCTTTGTTTTCATCATGTTGGCAATAATTTCTTCGGCGGCAATGGCATAGCCAATCCTAAAACCCGCCAAACCGTAGGCTTTTGAAAAGGTGCGCAACGTGATCACATTTTTGTAATCGTAATCCAGTGAGTGAGGATAGTCTGCTACTTCTTCTGCGTACTCATAATAGGCCTCATCCATGACTACCAACACGTCATTGGGAATTTGTCGCATAAATCGCTCGAACTCAGAATCAGTAATGTACGTACCTGTGGGGTTATTGGGATTGGCGATATAAATCATTTTGGTGCGATTCGTTATAGCCTCTGCCATGGCATCCAGATCGAATCGATAGTCCGCTGTAACCGGCACCTTTTTAAGAGATATGCCACGAATATTGGCTTGAACAAAAAAGCCAACAAAAGTAGCATCAGCGGTAATAGCTTCTTCATGATTGAGGAAAAAAGTGCGGCAAAGGTTTGCGATAATGCTTTCCGAACCCGCTGCAATGATAATATTTTCGGGCTTCACATTATTTAAATCAGCAAGCATACCGCGCAGCTTTCTGGAAACGGGGTCAGGGTAATCCTGAATTTCTTCCATGGCCTTAACCACTTCGTGCTTTACATTGGAGCTACAACCGAGGCGATTTTCATTGGATGCCAATTTTGATATTTGAGCGGGCTGATACTCTTTTTCCACTTCAGTAATGGTTTTTCCTGCCACATAGGGCGATAGATCTCGAATATTAATTGGCACCAAAGAACGCTCAATTGAATCAGCCATGAAGAACTTATATTGCAACTTAATGTTGGGATGGTTTAATCATAATTTCGGCTATAAATATGAATAAATTAGGTCACTTTAACAACGCGGGGAGATCAAAATTTTTAAAAAGAAATACACATTGTAAGGACGATTTTCGATTTGTACCTTCATGAAAAACAAAGAATTATCTATGACAAAAGTTGCTATTGTTACCGGTGCAAGCCGTGGAATTGGACGGGAAATTTGTAAAGTGCTTGCTGAAAATGGTCACCAAGCAGTGGCTATAGCACGCTCGGAAAATCCCCTAAAAAAATTAGCTGGCACACACGCTAATATTTCGGCCATGCCAGCGGACCTAACAGATCCTGAAGCTATAAATAGGCTTGTTAATCAACTTACCGAAGAGTTTTCGGGCATAGACATCCTTGTTAACAATGCTGGTGCCCTGATTAACAAATCGTTTACAGAACTTACGCTTGAAGACTGGCGTTCGCAGTTCGAAAGTAATGTGGTTAGTGCCATAAACATTACAAAGCAGCTATTGCCTCATTTCAATAATGACGCACATATTGTAAACATTAGCAGCATGGGTGGATTTCAGGGTAGTGCCAAATTCCCAGGACTTGCAGCCTACAGCGTTTCAAAAGGTGCACTAAGTATTTTAACCGAGTGCCTGGCTGTGGAATTATCTGATAAAAATATCAAAGCCAATGCGCTGTGCCTTGGAGCAGTACAGACAAAAATGCTCGAAGAGGCGTTTCCCGGTATTGAAGCTCCTGTTACTGCAAACGAGATGGGGAACTATGTTGCAAATTTTGCTTTAGATGGATCTGCGTTCTACAACGGTAGAATATTACCTGTTTCACTTGAAGATCCTGAATAACTGTAAATGGGATTCTTAGGCTATATTTTCTACATTACCCAGTAATTTTAACCTGATACTAAAATCAAGAGTCGTGAAAAAACAGTTTCTATTACTACTTATCATCTTTTGCGGTATCACTCTGTCACAAAATTCTGTTAAAGCCCAATCTATTGAGCTGTTGGGAGGAAGTACGCTTAATGGGGCCATGAATGGCGTCCTTCTTGGCGGAGCAACGATGGCTTTACAAAATTCTAATGAGTTTAGGCCCGTAGAAGTTGGCCTCGGGGCGGGTACTCTGTATGGAATTGGATTGGGAGCCTATGATATGTCCCAAATTGACAAGGGGGAACAGTTTTATATTTCGGGTACTTTTAATGATGGAACAAATCGTTCGATCATTGTTTTGCTTGATACCATTTATGGAGCCACCGGGGGCATGGTCGTTGGTACTTCGTTAACCCTTATTATGCAAGAGCCTGTTAGCAAGGGACTACAATATGGAGCGGGAGCAGGAGCCTGGGTTGGGCTTGGATTTGGTTTGATCGATGCATTTGCCCTTTCGGAAAAACCAGGCAACTTACAAGCTTCTGCACCGCAATCGGTAAGCGGACTTCTAACCTACAGAAATGCTGGCAAATCCTTTGAGATAGGAATGGTAAATCCACACCTTATTGAACAAAAACAGCTATCGACAAATGAATTTCAAAACAGCTATTCTCCCGCCATTAATGTTTTGGAGCTGCAGCTAAACCTGTAGTCAAGAGTTTTAGACTACCCCTCTTCGTCTTCTATATAATTATCGGGCGTATCAAATTGTGCTCCTTCTTCGGGATCTTTCGCCAAAGCTAAATAGCGAATTAACTCTTTAACGGTATTTGTATGACCAGATAGCGAGGGATGGAGACCATCACTCAGATAGTTCCAAGCTGCCGGACCCGGCTTTTCTTCTTCTTGATCTTCCACGCTGTCATCTTTATCCATCATTCGTTCTCCAAGAGGATCGATGATATATCCCTTCTTACCACTTAAAACTTCGCGGTACTGGGTAAGGTCCTCTTCAAACAGATCAAAATGGAACAGGCGCATTTGCTGTTGCATCTCGGTAATAACCGGAGGGGGGGATACCCATATAAGTGGCTTATCGGTAACCTCATTCACTACGGTTTCTATGGTATTTAGATTTTCCCAGTAATCGGCCAAAGAAACAAGCGTGCGATCAGGTGACACATGCAGTCGCTGGGCATCAAATGTCCCGAGTGCCACAATAACCCAATCGGGATCGTGATCCAACACATCACGATTTAGTCGTTTTAAGGCATCCGTCGAAGTATTATATGAAACTCCACTATTAATAAATGTGAGGTCAGCATCTTCCAGGCCAATCTCCAATACATGCTGAAAAATATTAAACCAGCTTTGAAGATCATCGGTAAGAGAATCGCCAAGGGCTACAATGGTATCTCCTTCCTCGAAAGGGAGGTCATATATCCATTGCGAAACCTCTTCATCTTCAAGTAATTCTACTGCTGCTTCCTTGGCATTGGCCGCAAGTCGGTTGCGCAGTTTTGACAATTCCTCTTTTTCTAACCCCATCAACCCAGCCATGGCTTCCTCATTTTCAATGCCGGGAAGTAATGGATAACGTTTTTCAAGATTCAAAAACTGAAGTAAGTAGTTTTCTAAAACTTCTTTTTCTTCTTTGCTCGCTTTAAGTTGACTCATGAATTTCTTTAACCTTTAGTACAATAGTTCGCTTTTCAATTCTCCAACAAATTCTCAACAAGTTCTGGTGCCCCATTAGCTGCCGTTTGTTTTAGGTGCTCCCATCCGGAAAAATCCTGAAGGTCGGGGGTTGCCGGATCAATTATAAATTTTGGAATCTGTTGCTCTACCAAATCTACAAGTCCGGCAGCGGGATATACAACAAGAGAAGTGCCAATAACGATCAGTATATCTGCATTGGGCACAATATCAGCCGCGGTTTGCATATTGGGAACAGGCTCTCCAAACCACACCACATGAGGGCGAAGCTGAGCCCCATCTTCAGCGGTATCTCCAAGTTCAATAGTATCACCGCCGATATCGTAAATCAGGGATGGATCTTCTACACTGCGTACTTTGGATAACTCTCCATGCAAATGAATAACCTCGGATGATCCCGCCCGCTCATGTAAATCATCCACATTTTGAGTAATAATGGTAACATCATATGCTTTCTCCAAACGAACCAACGCATTGTGACCGGCATTGGGTTTAACAGAATGGGCTTGCTGTCTGCGCTGGTTATAAAATTCCAGAACAAGTTCCTTATTATTTTCCCAGGCCTGCGGAGTAGCCACCTCTTGGATATTGTGCCCCTCCCACAATCCATCAGAATCACGAAAGGTTTTTAAGCCGCTATCGGCACTCATTCCAGCACCGGTTAAAACAACTACTTTCTTCATACTATCACCATAAAATTGCCAATGTTTTTATTGGCTATGGGCGTGCTGTGGCAAAATGGATTCTAACCAAGAGCTTGATTCTTCATAATCTTCAACCACACTTGGTGCTTTTTCTTTTGAAAAGGATGCCAGCATCCGTTCTACATCGGTGGTAAGTACTGATACCGTATTGTCAATCAAGTTTTTGTTAAATCCTTTATCGCCCATCCTAAGAGTGAACTCAAGAGAAATAACCCGGCTTAAAATTTTACCAAGTTCCACCAACCGATCTTGTGCCAGCGTATGATCAATTTTGAAATCTAATAAGTCTGAAAAATAATCAGCACCCCGTTGTGTTAACTTGTAATCACTCAAGAAGGTGTATAAGTTTTTGAGCTTCAGCTTTCTCATGCTTTTTAGAACGGACTCAGAAATCTGTTGATACAGGATATCATTTGAACCTTCAAAGATTTGAAAGGGCCGGCTATCAATAAGGGCACGTCCGGCAATATGATCCAGACGATAACCTTTCGCTCCGGTTAGTTGAAGTAGGGATTGTGCCGCTTGCTGCATCAAATCGGTGGTATAGGCTTTAATGGCATTTGCCGTGAGATCCATATTGGATACATCTTTTGTCAATGGCACGTTTTCACTGGTATAAGCACACATTGCGGAACAAATCGTAAACGATGACTGCAGTTTATTTAAGCGATTCTTGACCTGATCATAGTTAAATAAACTTTGCCCCCCAACATAGCGATCTTTGCAATGATTGATAGCTTCATCCATCAACCGCTTTAAGAAACCAATTCCCATACCGGGAAACTGTAATCGACTTCGATGCAACACATCAAGCATCATTTTTATACCAATTGACTTGGGTTGCAGCTTATATTCTTCAGGCACCGTAATATTAATTTTATTTCTACCATAGGGAAGCATATATAGACCGAGATTTTTATAATACTCCTCAACCTCAATACCACCTCGTCTGCTATCATGAATAAAAAAACCAATGTCACGTCCTAAATCACCACTGCTGTTTTCTTTACGTGCCGTAATTAGCCAGAAATCAGCCGCTCCCGTAAGTCCTGCCCAGTGTTTTGTTCCAGATACTGTAAACGCATTACCATTATCAGTCTTGACCTTTTTAAATGAGGTTTCCATACGTAATGCATCGGATCCAAAATCAGGCTCGGTAATCATAAGACCACCCATGTTATTATGATGCAAGAACCGATCAAAAATAGGTTGTTTTACTTTCTCACTTCCATAATTTGCAACTGGCTGTAGGAATAAAGCTCCATTTATTCCCATCATCAATGAAAGGGGCAGAGACTCATAAGAGCTCGCTTCTAACATAGCCAAAGCTTCATGCGTTTCGGCTCCCCGTCCCCCGTACTCTTTAGGGATAAAAACACTAAGGGGTTTACATTCCATTACTTCATCAAAAATATCATCAGGTAATCCCCGATTTACACTCAGCTCATCAATATCATCTTCGACATTGAATAAGTTGTGCAGTTTATTTTTATAACGATTGATAAAATCAGAAAAGTCCATAACCAATAACAAATTTAGAATGAGTTAAAACATCTGAACCCAATTTATAAAACGTCCTTTTTTATGCTCATAATATACCGAATAATATACCTTGGTAAAAACCCATTAAGGTCTTTTTGACTACCTTTTACAGGTTAAACAAAAAAAGGTGACCCTATTAAGGATCACCTTCTCATATCAAAAAAAGAGAGCGGGCGGGGACCTACGCTTCCTCCCAGAGGGAAGTACCATCGG
>JBNJFP010000045.1:0-21211 GCA_051746985.1 Bacteroidota bacterium | reverse complement strand
GAGTATCTGCAAGTATGGCCGGGACACGGTGCTGGCAGTGCCTGCGGAAAAGCATTGGGTGCGATTCCGGAAAGTACGGTTGGCTATGAATTGCGTTACAACAATTCACTGAAGTCGGCTACATCTGAAGATAACTTCGTGGATTTCATTCTCGAAGGTCAGCCCGAGCCGCCGATGTACTTTGCACGCATGAAGCGTGATAATAAAATTGGGCCGAAGGTGCTGAAGGGTATTCCACAGCCTGATCGACTTACCGTTGGTCAACTTAAAAATATAGTGGCTGAACGTAACGGTACACTTGTTGATACGCGAGAGCGTGATGCCTTTGCTGATGGACATCTACCCGGATCGCTGCTTTCAACTCTGAATAAGCAGTTCAATACTGTGGCAGGCTCCTTCATCACCGAAGAAGAAACCATTTACTTGGTGGTTGAAGAGCATAACGTCCGCGAAGCAGTTATTGATCTGATTCGTATTGGACTTGATAACATCGCCGGATTTGTTACGCCTTCAGATTTAAAGATGTATGCCGAACAAGGTGGAGAGCTCAACAAAATCGAGCGGGCTACTTTTGATATGGTAGCTCAAAAGAAAGATGATCCCCAGTACGAAGTTGTGGATGTACGAAAAGCATCAGAGTACGAAGAAGGTCACGTTGATGGTGCGCTGAATTTTGCCCACACTCGACTGATGGAAAATCTGGATAACATACCAAGTGACAAAACGCTGCTGGTTCATTGCCAGTCAGGCGGACGTTCCTCGGTATCAGCAGCTTATCTGGCTAAAAATGATCGTAACGTCGTCATGATTGATGACGAATTCGAAAATTATAAGCCTAAAGCTGCAGTGGTATAACGATCTCATCCGTCGGATGGCAAAGGCCATCCGACGGATTTACTATCATTTTATTTGAATAGCGGGAGTTTATGTCTCTGAGCAGCTTTCCGCGTATGAAAAGATTGTAAAACAATGAATAATTCATCGAAAATAACACAGTTTATTCCCTTTCTGAGCTGGATAAAGAACTATTCTTCCAGCCATTTAAAGGGCGATTTAAATGCAGGTATTACGGTAGGCATTATGCTTATTCCGCAGGGTATGGCTTATGCTGTGCTGGCGGGATTGCCACCTATTTATGGGTTGTACGCCTCGATCGTACCGTTGATTATTTACGCTGTATTTGGGACTTCACGACAGCTTGCCGTTGGGCCGGTAGCCATGGTTTCGCTGCTGGTTGTAGCTGGAGTTGGAGAGGTAGCCGAAGTAGGCAGCGACCGGTTTATACAGTTGGCCATCATGACGGCTATGGGGGTTGGTGTATTCCAGCTGCTGATGGGTGTATTTCGGATGGGTTTCCTGGTTAACTTTCTGTCGCATCCGGTGTTAAGCGGATTTACTTCCGCCGCTGCACTTATTATTGGTGCCAGTCAGTTTAAAAATTTGCTGGGTATCGATTTGCCGCGTACGAACTATGTGCACGAGATTTTATTAAGCGTATTTGAAAAAGCCGCCAATATTGATCCGTTTACCGCAGCCATTGGTATCGGCTCCATAGCACTAATCATTGCCATACGAAAATGGAAACCGACCTTCCCATCCGCATTAGTGGTAGTTGCATTAGGAACATTGGTGACGTATGGATTTGGACTTGATCAAAAAGGCGTAGCAATAGTAGGTGAAATTCCACAAGGGCTGCCCTCACTTGAAATTTTATCCTTTAGTCTGGGTGATTTTCAACAGCTATTACCAACTATTCTCGTAATATCATTAGTAGGATATATGGAATCCATTGCTGTTGCCAAGGCTATCGCCAACAAACACGGTTATAAAGTAGATCCCAACCAAGAATTAGTCGGTCTGGGACTTGCCAATATCGGTGGGGCATTCTTTCAGTCGTATCCCACAACTGGTGGATTTTCACGAACGGCCGTAAACGATCAGGCCGGAGCGCGTTCGGGTATGGCATCCATCATCAGTGCAGTAATTATTGCACTAACTGTATTGCTGTTGACACCCTTGTTTTACTACCTGCCGATGGCCGTGCTGGCATCTATTATTATCGTGGCCGTGGCCGGACTTTTTGACACGCACGAGATGAAATACCTCTGGAAAACCGATCGTATGGACTTATTGATGCTGGCCGTCACTTTTGTAGCAACCTTAGCACTGGGTATCGAAGAGGGGATTCTGGTCGGCGTAGTTATTTCACTGGTGGCAGTAATTTATAGTTCTACCAAACCGCACAGTACGGAGCTGGGGCAGCTGGGAGAAAGCCGCAATTATCGTAATACCAACCGGTACAAAAGTGCTACGGTGTATGATGATATCCTGATTTATCGTTTTGATGCCCAACTTTATTTTGCCAACGTAGAATTTTTCCGAGAGGATCTGGAAGAGCGTATTGCCGACAAGGGGGAAAACCTCGATTTGGTTATCCTGGATGCATCCGCTCTGCATTACATCGATTCAACGGGCATTCATGCGTTAAAAGAACTTATCAAAGACCTGCGAGTGCGTAAAATAGAGTTTTACATCGCTGGAGCCATTGGTCCGGTTCGTGACAAGCTGAAAGTCAATCAAATTGTGGAGGCAATGGGAGAAAATAACTTCTTTTTCGATGTGGCGGGGGCCGTCGAGCATTTTAAGCAAGAGAAACAGGTTGCTAAATCCGAGTCAACCCAATATTCACCTTTGCAAACTAATAATTAGCAGTAATGACTGCACTCGGACTTAAAGCCAACTGGAAACAATTTACCCTGCTGGTTATCGTCAACGCCTTCGTTGGTGGTATGGTGGGACTGGAGCGAACCATCCTGCCCGATATCGCTGAAACCGAATTCGGCATCGCGGCACGATCGGCTATTTTCTCTTTTATTATTGTCTTCGGCATCACCAAAGCACTGGCTAATTATTTTGCCGGACGTTTTGCCCAGCAGTACGGTCGGAAGAAAATGCTGGTACTCGGATGGCTTTTTGGGCTGCCAGTTCCCTTTATCCTGATGATGGCCGACAGCTGGAATGCCATTGTGTACGCCAATATTCTACTTGGGATAAACCAAGGGTTGGCGTGGTCAACCACTGTAATAATGAAAATCGATATAGCGGGTGAAAAAGATCGCGGTCTGGCGATGGGACTCAACGAATTTGCCGGTTATGTAGCTGTTGCCGTGGTGGCCTTCCTGACCGGGTGGGTTGCCAGCGAATATGGTTTGCGTCCTTATCCCTTTTACATTGGAATTGCCATGGCAGCTATTGGATTACTGCTATCTGTGTTGCTGGTAAAAGATACGGCTCCATGGGTTCGCATGGAAGCAAGTGATACGGATCAGAAAAAAAGTGGTGAAAATATTTTCTGGAAAACATCCTGGAAAGATTCCAATCTTTTTGCCGTTACCCAAGCCGGATTGACTACCAACTTAACAGATGGTTTGGCGTGGGGAGCTTTTCCATTGTTTTTAACAGCGACAGGATTGGATTTATATCAAGTGGGAATTGTAACGGGAATTTATCCTGCTTTTTGGGGGATCTTTCAGATTGCCACAGGCAAACTATCCGATTACACCGGCCGTAAGCAGATGATTGTAGCCGGCATGCTTTTGCAGTCAGTCAGCCTGTTAGTTTTTCCGTTGCTTAATCACTTTTACGCTTTTGCAACGGCTGCTGCTTTTTTAGGATTGGGAACGGCGATGGTATATCCTACTTTTCTGGCCTCGGTGGCAGATTTAGTGCATCCTCAAGAGCGGGCCGAAAGCGTAGGCGCTTTTCGCTTGTGGCGTGATTTAGGTTATGCCGTGGGCGCCCTGTTGGCCGGAATAATTGCCGATTATTTGAATTTATCTGCCGCAATTTTGTTTACAGGAGTGGTGACATTATTATCTACACTGTATGTGTTTTTGGGGATGGACAAGCTCAATAGCCCCATTCAAAATTTCAAACAGTTTTCATTCAAAAATTGACAAGTCTTATGAAAGATATAGTCATAATTATAGGAGTAATAATTCTCATTGGAATTTTATATACCGTATTTACATCAAATAACAACGAGGAAAAAGAAAAAGTAATGGATATAAGCGCAACGGAATTTCAGCAGCAAAAAGAGCAAGAACCCGGAATTGTTATTGACGTCCGCACTCAGGAGGAATACGACGAAGGTCATCTTGCCGAAGTAGATCATCACTATAATCTAACCAATGGAGATTTTGAATCTCAGCTCGAATCCTTAGATAAAGATGAAACTTATTACCTCTACTGCCGCACCGGCAACCGGAGTGGACAGGCAGCCCAGCTGATGATCCAAAATGGTTTTGAAAACGTCTATAATATTGGCGGTTTTCAGGATCTCGTAGCGGCCGGAATAGAGGGTAAAAAATAGATAGTCCCATGTTACAATCTCGTGACTGTACTCTGTGTAGTCACGAGATTTATTCCTTTTTTCTTATCGAACTTTGGTTACCCCTCAGGCTTTTTTGCCAGCAAACGAATGACGTTGGCAGTCCCTTCGTGATGCATCCCTTCTTTGAGCTCGACTTCAATGGAATCAGCTTGTAGCATATTTAATGCCGCAAAATCTTTTTGCAGATCATCAAGATCGTAAAGCATGTCCAGATCTTGAGGCCCACCCGAATCGTTGCCCAACTGCTCTTTTGAAAAAGCTTCTAAAATCAAATATCCGTCCGGTTTTAATCCATTTATAAGCTTTTGGTGAATCGTACGTCTTTTCTCATTGTGAAGGTGAGCATAGATAAGACCAATGGCATCATAGGTGTTTTCTTTGATCTTAAAATCACCGTACGTACTTAAATAATAATTGATCGTCACGTGATTGCGCTTAGCCAACTCCTGCGCTTTATGACGTCCTTTTTCACTGATGTCAAAAGCATCAACCCGCCAGCCTTCCCGGGCTGCATAAATGGCATTGCGCCCCTCACCTTCAGCCGGCAGTAATAACCGACCCGGTTCCAGTTGATCAAGCTGTTCTTTAAAATAGGTGTTGGGTTCGGTTCCGTAGATATAGTTGCCGCTTGAAAAGCGGTCATCCCAAAACTGTTTTGCCTCTTGTGCAGTGCGCATGGTTATATTTTTTTGATTAGAAGTTTCTTGGATAAACGAACATCAGTGGTGTAATAATCATTCTTTTTGTTAGATTAACAAACCGAACAAAAAATATTATTCATTCCAAATGGCATGAATCTCCAGCTAAAAAATCCCCCAGCTATTGTTACGTTAATCATTGCAGCTGCCATGTGGTGGACTGATCAATACCTTGATTTTGGCTGGGCAGAGTTTGGCCCATCAATATGGCTTAGCTTTATTTTTTTGGGATTAGGAGGCGTTTTCGGTCTGATGGGTTTGGTGGCATTTTACAAGAAGTCAACCTCGATTGATCCCCATAAACCCAGAAAAGCAAGCAGCTTGGTTACGGATGGTATTTACAGCATTTCGCGCAACCCGATGTACGTGGGATTGTTGGCAATATTACTGGGGTACGGTTTTTACTTGGGCAATGTGCTTGCTGTGGCACTAACTCCACTTTTTGTGGGATATATGAATCGTTACCAGATTATTCCCGAAGAGAAGATGATGCAAGAAAAGTTCGGAGAGGAGTTTCGCAAGTACAAATCTGAAGTGCGACGATGGCTATAGGCAATCGAGAATGAAGGAGTCCACTTTTAAGTGGATTCCTTCTTGTCTTATATGATCATTTCTCAGCCAGTTCCCGCATCCACTGGGCAAAATTGGCCGAGCTGTAATCGGCAATTCCTTCTTTTTTATAAATTACCTGTCCCTCTTTTGAGATGATATATGTAGTGGGCAAGTATTCGCTGCGAAACTCAGTGGGCAGAGCGGATGCCGGAAAATAGTAAGGCATCGAAAAGTCCTTTCCCTCCATGAAGTCTGTGGCTTTGGCACGTTCATCATCCATAGAAAGCAAAATAAATCGGATATTTTCTTCCCCACTTACATTCTCGTAAAGGGTTTCGATGGTCGGCATCTCGGCCACACAGGGCGGACACCAAGAAGCCCATACATTTACAAAGACCACATCGCCGCGAAAATCGCTCAGCGATACCGTTTCTCCATCAGGTGTTTCCATGGCGAAACGGAAATCCTGCTCGTCGAGCATGGGGCCGTCAGTGGTGGCAATTTCGGATGTATCAGCGTTAAAAAGGCCCGTCCACAGCATCGCACGCTGCAGGCTGCCGAGCACCTCGGTATGTAATCCGGTTGCATAAAGGATGGCACCGGTGGCAAGAATGACGCCCCATTCGATAAGGCTGCGTTTCCAGCCATTGTTCTTTTTTTGATCAGTGTTACTCATTTGAGAGTGTAAAAAAGAGTTGGTTTTAGAGTTCTATAAGATATTTATTGTTCTTCTTTGGCTATTTCTACTTTTTTGAGAAATGGCTCTGGTCCCAAGAAACCAATAACCCGGGCATCTTGAATTTCGTTGCCATCAGAATCCAAAAACATCACGGTAGGTACGCCAGCAATATCATATTGTTTTCGGAGCTCTTCGGATCGTTCAGAGTCATAGCGCGTCAGATCTACCTTCATCCGCAGAAAATCGTCGGTGCTTTCAATAACCTCATCATCAACATAGGTTTGGCGCTCCAGTTCGATGCAGGGAATACACCAATCAGCATAAAAGTCGAGAATTACCGGTTGGTCGGTTTGCTCGATAAGATCAGCGTCATACTCCTGCCACTCAATACCTTCTTTTTGCAGGTTTTGGAAAAGCAACAGTGCTCCAATAAGTGCGCCAATTCCGGTAGCATATTTGACCCAGCGGAAGGTTTGTTTTTCATTACCGGAACGCTCAAAAAATCCGAGGTAAATACCTCCAACAAGCAAGGTGATTAACACGCTCCACATGGTATAGGCGGGCATAAAAGCCAGAGCGAGATAGAAGAGTGCTACGCCAACCAAAACAATGCCGAACAGTTTTTTAACCCAGATCATCCAGGTGCCGGATTGTGGTAATTTGTTGAGGTATCCGCTAAAGGTGCCCAGGAATAGGTACGGAATTCCGAGTCCAAGCGCCATCACAAAGAAAGCAAAGAAGCCGAAAAGCGGACTGCCTTGCGCCCCTACAAATGCCAGTAGGGCAATAATGGGCGGTCCGATGCAGGGTGCCGCAAAAACACCTACCAGTAATCCCGATAAAAAGTGGCCTATAAAACCAGTAGTCTGCTGCGTTTTGCCAAGCTTTTGCATCATCCAGGCGGGGGGCTGCAGCTCGTAAAGCCCAAACATGCTAAGAGAAAGCAGTAAAATTAAAATACCGATGCCAGCCAGTACCCATGGACTCTGCATCCAACTGCCGAACAGGTCGCCCGTATAGGCGGCCATAACGCCGAGTACGCTGTACATCGAAACAATCCCCATTACATAAACCAGTGCGCGAGAAAAGGTTTTACCCGTCGATACGGCATCTTTTTGGGCCGTGCCGCCGAACAGGGATACCGTGACGGAAATCATGGGATAGACGCAGGGCGTTAGATTGAGTGCCAAGCCGATTAAAAAGATGCTCAGAAAGGCCCAAAACGATCCCTGCTCGCTGAACATTGAGGCAATTTCATTTGCACTGCCTTGCGACACCGTTCCTTGGTCGTCTTCAAGTTCTTCAAACAATTCGGCATTTGCAGGAGCATCTTCAGATCCAACGGTGAAGGGGAATTCGAGTTCAACGGTATTGGGCGGCAGGCAAACCTCGTCGCTGCAGGCCTGAATGGTCAGTTCCCCTTCGAGCGTATGCGTACCCTCTTCGAGATTGTTGCCACTTTTGGCTTTCAGCACTACGTAGGATGTGCCTTCATAGACATCGAGGATTTCTTCGGCAAAGCTAAACTTTTTCTGCAGTGGTTCGGGATATTGGATATCCGAAATGATAGCCTGATCGCTGGTTGCCATTTCCAGTTCAACACCAATCAGATAATCGAGTGGCGGATTGTGCGCATTCAGATGCCAGCCTTCGTCGATATCCATCGCGATGGCGAATTGCACTTCTGAGCCAGCTGTAACAGAGTCTTGGCCAGAAATAACATCAACAGAGACTTTGTCGAGGGTGCCGCCCGATCCTGAGCTTTCACCACCTCCAAACGATTGTCCCTGCACTAATGCGGGGACAAATGTGATTGCGATCAGAAGAAAAGCGGATAGTAGATGTTTGGGTTTATCGAAATACATAGATGTAATTATTTATAACTGTTGCGGCCAAAGATACAAATTATCTGTTAGCTAATTTTTCAAGAATAGGCTGCAGCTTATCTTTTGTAAGCATGCCCGGGGCTACATATTCTACTTGTCCTTTTTTGTTGATGATAAATGTAGTTGGAATCGACCGGATGGGCCCGTATTCTTGTGCAACACTGCCGTTATCAACCATAATGGGATAATTGATCTCCATATCGTTGGCATAGGGGCGAACTTCATCCCATCCCTCTTCATCGAGGGAAATGCCGGCAAACGTTACTCCGTCATCCTTCATTTCTTTATGGAGTTCCATGAAATCAGGAATTTCTTTACGACACGGCGCACACCAGGTGGCCCAAAAATTGAGCACCACAACTTTACCCCGATAGTCTGAAAGCGTATACGATTCGCCCTCCATCGTTTCAAGGGTAAAATCGGGGGCATCCTTAAACTCTTGCTCGGTAGTGTCTTGGCTGCCGGCTGTTTGAGATACCGTTTGAGTGTTATTGTTTGATGGCTGCTGTTCGGAGGTTTCACATGCTCCAAAAAGTACAGCAGCTATAAGAACTGGTAAAAAATGTGTTGGTAGTTGAGAGAAAGTCATAATAAATAAGAACGTTTAATCAGTTTAATTCATTGGATTCAAAAGAGAGTGTATCAGGTTTATTTTGACCGGAAATGTCTGGAATGGGAACTTCACAAGCTGCCCGGCCGCTCAAGGTAGTGGGAGCAATAGTAGTTCCAGAATTAATCAGTTCTGAATTGTCGTATTGATCTCCAAACAGGTCGTATGATGCAAATCCGAGGGCAATGGCAATAGCCAAAATGGGAATCAATTCTTTGTGTCGTTTTAGATAATTCATTGATTACAGGGTGATGGTTTTATAGCCTTGTTCTTGGAGCTCAAAAATTCGAATCAAACCGTTGGGTTCAACCTGCACGCCATCCGGCAGATCTTCCTTATCCATCGAAAAATTATCCATCGTCATGCCACAAGCCGTAAGTGTCAGGCCTTTATTTTGAGCTTTTTTCACTAATGATTTGTAATCATTTATGTCGGTCAATTTTTTTCCACAGATAATAACTTCGAAATTATTAACAGCATTTGGATCGTCTTCGGTCATCATATCAACAGTTTTTATGGCCGCTTGCAAGTGATTAAAATTCCGAATAAGCAGGGCGTAATCGTTGCCTTCTGTATCAAGCTGTGTGGTTTGAAAGTCTGTCGGTGACGAGGGTTGTGCGTGTGTTTGGATAAATGTGGCAGTAAACAGAAATAGCGTTAGTAAAAACAGGTTTAGCGTTTTCATATCAAGAAATTCTTAGGATGTTAGCGTTGATTTTTGGGTGATATAACCATCTATGGAGTAATGCATACTTCCGTTGGCCAAAAAGTGGATGAGTCCACCCATCAGTCCAATATTTTTGAAAAGGGGACCCAGCGTTTCCATACCCTGAAGCTGTACGGTGATGGTTATGGGTACGAGGATAAACAGCAAAAATAATGCGCTCCAACGGGTTAGGAATCCCACTAAAAGGGATATGCCTCCGGCCGTTAAGCCAATGCCAGCCAGGACAACCAGCAGTTCCGGCGGAAAGTAGGCGGTGATCCATGCTCCCAACTCTGAGTTTTGCAGTCGTTGACTAACAGATGTGGTAGCAAATAAATGATTGCCACCGGCCACAATAAAAATGAGGCTCAGCATCACTCTGAAGATTACCTCTGAGCGGTTTTGGAAATAATTGATAAACTGTTGCATTGCATTTCGGTTGATTTAAATAGTAATCTGTCACAAAAACAGGGTCGTTATTGTGCTACAGATGATTTTTTAATAGGAAAAAATGATCCCGAGAAAAGTTGTGAGATCAGGTCTTAATCAACCGAGGCGGGGTGGGTCGGGTTCTTGAAATACAAACGTTTGGGAAGAAAGAAGGGCGTTATAAATGGTGATATTAAATTCTTCTACACCCGGAGAAAATGAGAAGTCGTTTTCGGATGGAAGGGTATTTACCAGTGAATTACAGCTTGTGAGAGGTATGGAGGAGGTTTCGCTCGTATTGGAATGTGATTCATGATCGAAATGTGGGTCGGTATCTTCCGCGCGATCAATACTGCTGTGGGCAAGCTGCTGACATTGCTGCGTTGCCTCGAGCTGCACAGCATCGGAGTGATTTGGCTGCAACACTGTTTGTTGTTGCAATACCGCACCACCGACAGTAACCAGCAACAGTAGAAGAAAAATATGTGTAGCGGAGCTATTCACAGCTGAAATATTTATCGTTTTTGAAACGGATCAACATACTAAAATAATTTATGCTTCTCTAACAGTGTTTGTGCTTATTAATAATAAATCATGCTGAAATTTAACATGAGTATAACCGTTAAAAGGATAAATTATTTTACAGAATCATAATTCGATATTTACCGAAAAGAAGTTACTTTTTGGTATTAGAAAATAATATCAAAAACAGGTAATTATGAAATTGATGAAACCTATTTGCAGTATCTTTTTACTACTCCTGATGGTTGTTCAAACTGGATGGACACAACAGAAAGATGGCCAGTCAGCGGCGGATAACCCCAAGCTGGTGGTCGGCATTGTGGTGGACCAGATACGTTACGATTATATTCCGCGCTATTGGAATAAGTTCGAGGATGACGGCTTTAAGCGCTTGGTGAACCAAGGATACAGTTTTGAAAATAATCACTTTAATTATTTCCCTACGTTTACCGGTCCGGGACATGCTTCTGTATATACGGGAACGACTCCCGCAACACATGGTATTGTGGGCAACGCCTGGTACGATCGAAATATTGACGAAAGCATGTATGTGGTTTCAGATTCGACGGTCAATCCAGTTGGAATAGAGGGGGATGCCGGAAAAATGTCGCCCAAAAATTTGCTGAGCACTACAATGACTGACGAGCTGAAATCTGCCAGCTCCGAGAGTAAAGTAGTTGGTGTTTCCTCCAAAGATCGTGGGGCGGTGTTGGCTGCGGGACATACGGGCGATGCGGCCTACTGGTATGATGGGGAATCTGGAAAGTTTGTCAGTAGTTCGTGGTATGTGGATGAACTGCCCCAGTGGATACAGAATTTTAATGATGAAGGATTGGCTAAAGAGTTTTCCAATAGCACTTGGGAGACGCTGTTGTCGATTGATGAGTACACCGAAAGTAACGAAGACGATACTCCGTATGAAGGGACCTTTGAAAATGAGGATGCGCCCGTTTTTCCCCATGATTTGGGAGCCAATCGCGGCGATGGATACGGAATTATAAATAACACTCCTTTTGGCAATACCTTGGTGGCTGAGCTGGCGAAAGCAGCTATTGACGGAGAGGATATGGGATCTGATGGTGCTACCGATTTTCTGGGAGTAAGTTTTTCTTCTACCGATTATGTAGGACATATGTACGGTCCTAACTCCATTGAACTTCAGGATACCTATTTGCGTCTCGATCGCGATATTGCCGATATGCTTGATTATCTTGATGAAAAAGTAGGGGAAGGCAATTACTTGGTCTTTCTGACATCTGATCACGGGGTAGTGGATGTGCCTCAGGAGCTGATCGACAAGAACTTGCCCGGTGGATATTTCGACAGTGACACCGCAGTGGACGAGCTTTCAGAATTCTTGGTTACAGAGTTTGGCGATGAGGATTGGATCGAAGATTATACGAACCAGCAGATATATCTGGATCGCGATTTAGTGGAAGAAAAAGGACTTTCATTGAAAGTAGTACAAGATAAAGCAGCTGAATTTTTACTGCAGTTTGAGGGCGTAAAATCCACCAACACGGCCCATAATTTCCAGTATCAAAACTTTGCAACCGGTCAGCAGGCGATGTATCAGCGTGGCTTTCTGTATGATCGTTCGGGAGATGTATTTATTCAGCTAAAATCGGGCTGGCTGGATTCGGATTACGCGACGGGTACTTCTCACGGATCGCCTTACAATTACGATACCCACGTGCCGCTTATTTTTTACGGATGGGGTGTTGAGCAAGGTAGTACGACGCGAAAAACCGCTATTCCTCAAATTGCTCCAACCATTTCGAACATGTTGAATATTGCCCTGCCAAGTGGGTCGGACGCGAATATCCTACAGTTTGAGGAGTAATGATAAAGGTTGATTGTATTCGTTACGCGGCGGAGCTACGTAACGAGATTAATTTCAAGCGTGGACGCTTGAAATAGTAAGCTTATTTGTAGGACGGGATGATCTCCCGTCCTTTTTTATTTGATGAGATAAAAGCCCAGCCAGACGAAAGCTAATCCCAAGACAAAACTACTGGCAGCGTATAAAAATGCGAGTCCCATTTCTTCGTGTTGCAGCAGGGAAAAGAATTCGTAGGAAAAGGAAGAGAAGGTTGTAAATCCTCCGCAGAATCCGGTGGCCAAAAGCAGGCGCATGGATTTGTTTAGATTTCCTTCGAGTGCGGCAGCAATAATGATTCCGATCAAGAATGAGCCCACAACATTTACGGTAAGTGTACCAAAAGGAAAAGTGGATTGTGCGCTGATGTTTACGTAATGACTAATCAGATAGCGGAAGATACTGCCGCAGAATCCGCCAATGCCAACTGCTAATATGGATTGTAGCATGTGATAACTCCTGTACAGTTAATTCTTATTAAATAAGGTATCATGCTGAACTTGTTTCAGCATCTAAAATGGTTTGTTATTAGACCCTGAAACGAGTTCAGGGTGACACGGAATTTCTTTGTTAACAGGAGTCATCAGCTCCAAAGGTGCTGGAGCGGTTGAAGGCGAACTCCATCGCCGGTGCAAATTTATGCAATGTATTATTGTGATGCCATCACTAAGAAATGAGGAGTTAGCATTGTGCAGTTTGTCCGACGAATGAAATAGCTAAAGCTTTTTTCTATCCATCCGATGTCAAATTCAGCCGTCGGATGGAGTTACTGCTGTATTTGTACCGGGGCAGTGGTTGTTAGGGTTCCGGCACGGGCAAATTCCAAGGAGATTTGCAGGGAATCGCCTACGGCGAAATCTCTTTTCAAATCGATGAGCATGAGGTGCAGCCCACCGGGTTCGAGGTGCAGCTTGTCACCTTCATCGATAACTTGCTGGTCTGCCGGTTGCATGCTGGTGGTACCATCGTCGTTTTCAATAGATTCGTGTAGTTCTACAGTGTCCGCGGCATCGCTGCTGAATGAAAGCAGGGTGTCGGTGGAAGCGGTACCGTTGGAGATGCGAAGGTATGCAGCGCTTTTTTCCCCTTGTGAGCCGGGACGTGCCCAGGCGTTGTCGAGGGCTATTTTTCCGAGAACGACTTTTTTCTTTGTGTCGGATTCGTTGGAGGAGTTCGACTCAGAACCACATCCCAAAAAAAGGAGGCCGCCAGAGAGTAAAATGAGCAGTATGTGTGTTATGGATTTCATTCTGATCGGAGGTAGTTAATATCTTCTTTTACGTGTTCGGGGGTGACGCGGTGTGCGGGATATTCGGCGCGGATGTAGCCGTCTTGGTCCATCAGGTAGATGGTGTTGGAGTGGCGTATGTCATATTTGCTGCTGTCTTGGCTGGCGGAGTCGGCGTAGATTTTTTGGGCTACGATATCGAGGCGATCGAGCAGGGGATGAACGTGGGCAGTATCGCCGGTGAGCATGGTAAATTGCTCATTGAGGCGGTATTGCTCTTTGTATTTTTTGAGCACGGAGGGTGTGTCGCGCTCGGGATCGAAGCTGATTTCAATGAAGTTGATGCCGGTGGTGTCGTCGAGCTCGCGCTGGATGTTGGTCATGTTGGCGGTAATGAGGGGGCACACATCGGGACAGTTGGTAAAAATAAAACTAATGACCGAGATGTTGCCTTTGTAATCACCGGGGAAATCGACTTGGGTGCTGTCTTCGGTAAGCAGCTCAAAATTGTTATCAGTTATATCATACAGGGCATCGGGCCCACCGCAGGCGGTGATAAGGGTGGTGAGAAAAAGGGCTGTGAGTAGTGATTTTAAGGTGGTGCTCATGAGTGGTGAGGTTTAATTACAGGGACTTTCGTGGTGTTCGTCGCAGGGTTCAAGTTCGAATTCAAGGGTGGAGTGGTGGATGTTAAAATCGGTGCTCAGCAGGTCTTTGAGGGATGATTTGATAGATTCCATTTGCCTCATATTGTCTTCGTCGATAACAACGTGGCTTTCCAGGAGGATATTTTTTTCGTCGAGTCGCCAAACGTGCAGGTGATGGATATCGAGGACGCCGTTAACTTGTGTCATGGCCTGTTGCACGTTGGGTATTTCGATATTGGCGGGGGTGCTTTCCATCAAAATGTTGATGGTCTGCCGCAGCATGTAGTAGCTGTGCCAGAGAATATATCCGGCAATGATGAGTGTTAAAATGGTATCAATGATGAAGAACTCGTAGTAGATGATGACGATTCCTCCGAGGATGACACCTACCGAGGAAAAAGCATCCGACAGAATATGAATATAAGCGCTGCGAAGGTTCAGGTTTTCTTTGGAATCCTGGTACAGCAGGATAGCGGTAATAACGTTGCCTAACAGCCCAATAACAGCGACGATGAACATGACCATGCCATCAATGGGCTGGGGATTGTAGAATCGCTCTACCCCTTCTTTGATTAAAAAGAGGGCGATGATGACGAGGGTAATCAGGTTGATGAAGGCCCCGATGATTTCAGCTCGCTTGTAGCCGAAGGTTTTGTCGCGGTTGGCTTCCTTCTTGGAAATTTTTCGGGCCACCAAACTTATGGCCAGCGAAGAGGTGTCATTAAGGTTGTGCAGGGCATCCGAAAGCAGGGCCAGACTGCCTGAGATCATTCCGCCGATAAATTCAGCGACGGTAATAATGAAGTTTAGGATGATGGAAATCCACAGACGTCCTTCGGTTTGGTCGTCGCCGTGGTGATGATGGTGATGTCCGTGGTCGTGCGAGTGAGCCATCGTTGTTTGTTAAAAAATTAGCTGCTTAATGGAGTTGAACTCCGATCCTTTTGTCAACGCCGATAATAGCAAACCAAAGTTAAGAAGTCATGAATTAAATTATTGCGCGATGTTATTGTTTTGGGCTTTAGTACTTACTGATTATATCTTTCCGAAGTGAAAGAGAAATTGGGTTCCTGCACAGAACAATCGACTATTTTTTGCAGCAAAGAGGTAATGACACGGCGCGCCGTGTCATTACTGTGTAGTAAGTGAATGTAAAGAAATAAGACATAGCACGTGTCACCCTGAACTCGTTTTAGGGTCTGTCAGATACTGAAACATGTTCAGTATGGCATATAGTTTTATTTGAATTAAGCTTTCTGCGGTTCAAAAGATTCGGCAGTTAATGCTCTTTCTTTTCTTCGAGCAACTGCTCCATAATGATGCGAGCACTTTCGCGGGTGACGGTCCGCATACTGTCGCGCGGGGCGTTATCGCTTATTTCATAGGTGACGGCATCGGCGCCAAAGGTGTGGTAAATCCAGTTTTTGGTGATGGGAGAATTAGGCGGAAAAGGTTCCACTTCGATGGGATAATCAGGGAATTCCTGTTTTAACGAATCGATCCACTGGTAGGTAAAATCATCGGGAAAAGTTTCGACATCGCGGTTTATGGGATAAAAAAGATTTTCGTTTGTGGAGTGGAAATCGATGCCGTAGTAAACCGTGCGCAGGGAATCATCTTTTAGCTTGAGGAGGTTGTTTCGGATAGCACGCGTTTCTGGCTGATTGAAATGCTCCCAGTCGCGGTTGAGATCTACGCCACCGGCGTTATAGCGCCAGTGCCCCTGCTGCACCCCGTCGGGATTGCCGAATGGATATGCCCACACTTCAAAGTTTTTTCGGAATTTCTTCGCAAGCTCCGTATCAGAAGTGAGTTCATTAATAAATGTTTCTGTCCCAAGAGCTCCGGTCACCTCGGGGGGATGCAAACGTCCGGTGATAATCATGACGCCGCGCGGCTTATCGTCATCTGTTTCGCTGATATGCAGTTTTACGATAGGATTTTTGTTATGCGATAAGCCAACAGTATCGGGATTGACAAATGGTTTTTGTGCCAGCGAATCGATCCAGGTTTTATAGTTATCCCAGGTGAACAGTTCCTGAGCAGAAACCCAAAGAGGCTCTCGTTTTAGATCAAGGGTCAGCGTTGCCGTTCCATCTGCAGTATCAGCAGAAAAGTTTGTGCTGTCGATGGGTTGCCAGTTTTGGAGGTCGGTGCTGAGTTTAGGATGATAGCGGTGTTCGCCATGCTCGTATTTGAGCTGCAGGTTGATAGTATCGGGCTGAGCACTCCAGATTTGAAAAGCGTACCACGGACTGTTATTAATTTCGTTCCGTTCGGGTTTAATGGTGACGCGATACAGCGAATCATTAACTTGGTAGAAATCGCTCATTCGGGCCCCGGTAAAATCGTTGCTCACCCAAATATTGCCATCAGCAACGCCAATGACACGAGTATAATGTGGGTTGGTTTCTTTGTCAGTGGTTTCAGTTACTCCTTCGGGATCGTAGGAATAGCCCGCAAATTCTTCGGAGGTTGAGCATCCCCAAAAGAATATGAGAATAAGTAACAGATAAGCGGGAATGTAGTGAACGTTGGGAGTCAAGGCGGTGAGTTTTTATGTTAGATTTTCTGGTATCGAAAGTACTATTCAAAATGCTTAAAATCATGTTTGAGCAGCATAATTTTGTGCATTTTATGATCTCGTTTTGAAGTTTAATTAATGTTATAATTGATTAGCTTTCAAGATCATATCTTTAGTAGAATTTTAATTGCCAAGTAGAGACCTCGTGCGGCTATTTTGTTTAAAAAAATATCTATTGCTATGCCCCATTTTGCTGGGATTAGGAGCGGCCGTGACCGTGGCTCAGGATGGAAATAACGGTGATGAGATTCCTCCACAGGTATGGAAGGTATCCTTTGAGGGGGATACCACCTATTCTCCAATGGTGTTAAAAAACCAGATTGCAACCGAGGCTCCCGGGTTTGGGGAAAAGCTTAAATTTTGGAACAAAACCGGGTTTGAGTTTAATGAACAAGAGGTGAAGCGGGATGTGGTTCGGATCAGGAATTATTATCAGCGGCGGGGATTTATTAATGTTGAGGTTGGTTACCAGGTCAATGCAACAAATAAAGAGTGGAAAAAGGAAGTAGTTTTTACGATTAAGGAAAACCAACCCATTCGTATAACCGATTTACATTATGAGATCGATGGAAAAAGTGATGATGTGGAATCTGTAAGAGAAAGTGCTGCATTTAACAGGGCGCAAGACAAGCACTCGTATCAACCTAAGACCCGCTACGAGATGGTTCAAGAACCGCAGGTGGTCGGGCAGTTTGCCGATATATTTAAAAACATGGGTTACGCTTATGCCGAGGTGGATATTCAGGCCGATATTGATTCCACAGCCCTAACAGCTGATGTGACTATTGCTGCTGATCTGGGTCCGCGTACTTATATCGATTCGGTAGAAGTGGAGGGGCTTGAAAGTATCGATAGAGAATACGTGCTGCGAGAGGCAGCGATTGACAAAGGAGATTTATACAGCATGGAGAAATTACAGGATGCCCAGCACCAAATTTTTGATCACCACCTGTTTCGATTTACCACCATCAGCATACCTGATCAGCCCAAAGATTCGACTCTCAATTTGGTGATGCGCGTCCGTGAAAATGAAAAGCGATCGGTGGAGTTGCTGGCCGGATTTGGTACGGAGGATAAACTGCGCGGCCAGGTGAGCTGGACGCATCGCAATGTTAACCATCGCGGACACCGTTTTAACGCAACAGGACGTGCTTCATTTATTGAACAGTATCTCAACCTGGGATATTTGTTCCCTTACGTTTACAATACCAAAAGCAGTGTCATAATTTCGCCTTTTGGTCAGCACCTTCTGGAGAGCAACTACGAATTATTCCGGGCCGGTGTTACCAATAGCTTTATCTATCGATACAGCCAAAACCTGACGGCATCTGCCTCTTACGAATTTACTAAAAACCAAGAGCTTTCACGGCAAAGTGATACCAGTTTGCCCGACTCCACACTTTCATACGATTTGTCATCTTTGCAGCTGAGCGGATATTATAGTCAGGGCTACGGCCGCCAGCAGGAAGGGTGGGTTATTCAGCCGTACTTTGAGAGCTCAGGCTTTTTTGGATTTGCTACCTACACCTTTCAAAAACTGTCGGCAGATATACGTCGTTTTACAAAACTGGGCAATTCTACCATGCTGGCCACGCGAGTTAAAGGAGGTGGTATTTCCCACACAGTTTCCGACTCGCTGCCCAACAACATTCGTTATTACCTCGGAGGCACGAATTCAGTTCGGGGCTGGTATCGAAATCAACTGGGACCAAAATACGCACAAACAGAAAACTCTGAGTTTGATGGATATGTGCCGCGTGGTGGCAGCGCCATGTTTGGCTTTAACATAGAAATTCGCCAAGAGCTTAATTTTCTCATTAACGGGCTCGGCATGGCAACTTTTTTTGATGGCGGACAAGTTTGGGAAACCTTTGCCCGAATTCAAAGGCGTCCACTGCAATTTGGGGCAGGGGGTGGGCTCCGTTATCAATCTCCCATTGGACCAGTTCGCATCGATGTAGGATACAAACTCAATCCCACCGATCAGGATTTAAACCGATATCAGGGTACCGATTATGGTAGTGCCTGGGATCGTATTGGCATTCATTTTAGCATAGGTCAGGCATTTTAGTGGAACAGCAAAAAAAACATACCACCCTTAAAAAATGGAGCCTGCGTTTGCTGTGGGTATGTCTCGTGGTTTTTCTATTGGGATTGGTGTTGCGGTTGTCACTTAAAACGGAGTTCGTGCAAAATCAGGCTCGTAATTATCTTGTAAAAACAGCTAACAGTCAGCTTAATGGGAAGCTTTCAATAGAGCGTATATCGGGTGATTTGTGGAAAGAGGTGACCCTTTCCGGGATAGTTCTGCACCGTCAAGATACTCTTGCCCGGGTTGATTCTATCCATACTGCTTACAACCTCTGGGCTTTAGTGGATGGCAAAATTGAGGTTTCCGAGCTGCAGGTTTATCAGCCGAATATTGACTTGCAGCAATACCAGGGGCGCTGGAATATGGAAGGCTTGGTTGCAGAATCTTCGGATACAACCGAAAGCGAAACTACAATGATGCCTTTCCAAATTGATAGCCTTACACTTGATGGAGGGGATATAACCGTGCAATCCGATAGTCTGCCGGTGGGTTCTGTGTTTGCTATCAGTGATCTGCAGTTGGCAAGCAGTTTGGGATATCAGAATGAGGAATATAATATCGATCTGGATGAGCTTTCTTTCCGGGCGCAAAATGATGCCAGTCCCCGGTCGGTTAATGTTGAAACTGCTGCTTCTTTTGCAGAACAACAATTTTCACTCGAGCAACTGGTGATTGCCGCTGGAGAATCGGTCGTTCGTGCCAGCGGAAATGCCAATGCCGCAGATTCAGCGCTCCAGTTTGAGCTGTCTGCTGATCCTATCACATGGCAGGATGCCGCCGATTATATCGAAGAATATCCTCTGCGCGAAGATGTGAATATGAGTCTGTCGATTGGCGGGAAACCAGAACAATTTGACGTAACCGTGTCTGCTTCGGGGAATGGACTGGAGGGTGTTAGCCTGCAGAGTCAATTTTCTTGGCAACAAGATCTTGTAATTCAGCAGATACATGCTACTGCTGAACAAATGGACTTGTCGAAAGTGTTGGCAGATACTACTTATCCCAGTATAAATAATCTGGATGCTCAATTTGAGGGTTCGATTGCTGTGACTGATTTCAAAAAATCGAAGGGCGATTATAGCATATTAATGTCAGAGGTTGTCAGCGATCCGTACCGTCTCGATCGTTTTTCTGCTGAAGGATCGGTTGATGAAGATCATGCAGCACTTACTGCCCAAGTCAGTCGCGAGCAGCAAATGGTAGAGGCTAACATATCCGCTGAAAATATTTGGGATGAGTTACCGACGATGCGTGGTCAAATTTCCGGGAGGAGTATCAATCCGGGTTTTTGGATGCAGGATACGACGCTTAATGGTGATTTGGCATTCAATGCCGAATTTTCAGGCAAGGGTTGGTATCCCCAGGAAGAGCCGTGGCAGTATGGCTTACGAATGGAGCGGGGAGAGATGATGGGACATCCGATTACAGATTTGAACCTCCGCGGCAGGTTAAGTGCTGACGATATTACCACTGATGGAAGTCTGAATATCCGTGATGGAGTGTTCGAATTCGCAAGTGAAATACATCATTTTTCAAAACTTCCCTTGTACAGCTACCAATTACAGGCCAAAAATATTGATATGGGGCCGCTGTTGAGGCAAGAAGATTTTTCAACGAATATTAACGGCATAGTTTCGGGCGAAGGCCGAGGTTTTGATCCCGCCGACATGCAGCTGAAAACGTCAGTTTTGGTTGATTCCTCGGTGATTAATGGCGAAACGATACGCGAGCTTTCTGCGGATCTCTCTGTTGACGAAGGGGTTGCACGGGTTGATAGCGCCCGGTTGGGAGGCACGATTGCCGATGGTGCATTTAGCCTGCGGATGAATTTGGTTGATTACTATGAGGTAAGCAACGAACTGTTTTTGGATCTGGATCTGAAAGATCTTTCGCCCTTTGCACCGCTTGTGGGGGCCGACACCCTCCAGGCAACTGGAGAAGTGACGGGTACCTTACGTCCTGCTGGAAACCAAGAGTTGCGGTTTTTGGGGCAGGTGGATTTATCGGATCTTGCTTACGATCAGTTGTTTATTGCTGACAGCGTCCGTGGTTTGCTGGATGTTCAAGTTGGAGAGCAGTTGAATTATTTGACCAATATAAATCTCAATAGGCCCTCTTTTTCGGGGATTCAATTTCAGCGTATCAACCTTATAACAGAAGGAAATTTTGCGGATCGTCGGGCAGTGGGTAGCTACGACTTCCAGTTTTCCAGTCCCAACGAGGGGCGTATTGAACAGGGGGGGAGCTACGAACTTGCGGAAGATTCGGCTCGCATAGAAACCAACGAGTTTAATATTGTTAGTGAT
>JBNJFP010000044.1:16512-21645 GCA_051746985.1 Bacteroidota bacterium | reverse complement strand
TTTACGCCATCGTCACTATAACCGTTTGAGCCAATTAGCTGGCCATTGTATGCTCCAACTCCACCGGTATATTCAGAAGTATTTGATCTATTTAATTCAACAACACGGTCAAAGTCTACTGTGCCGTCAGAATTTCTTACACCACGTCCCTCTTCTGAGTAATGAGCTGTAAGATCATCATTTCCACCGTAGGGATAAAGGTCAAGGTCTGGATTAAAGAAATTCTGACCTATTGGTCCGGTACCACCGCCCCGGCCAGCAGAGCCATATAATGAGGTGGCAAGTTCTACATTTTCACTGATCTCCCAGTCCCAGTTTAATGTTCCAAGAGGCTTGTTATAAAAATTGCGCTCCATGTTGTATTCCTCACCATTTAGTGTACCTCCGTTGGTATTCCATCGGCGATCAATTCCTTCATCTCCAAAATTCTCGTAGTCACGAACAGATACAGGAGTACTTCGCTGGTGGTGCCATTGACCTGCTCCAAGAACTGATATGTTGAAAGAGTGGCTATCATTTGGCTCATATCCGACTGCAGCAAAGTAGGTCCAACCTTCACCACTAGTATTATCTACATAACCGTCCCCCTGCCAGCGACTTAAAAGGAAAGAAGCAGACCAACCATTATCGCTAAGCCCGGTATTATATGAGGCCGTAGATTTAATGTAGCCATCATTTCCTACCATTTGTGAAACTGAACCACCCTTCTCATTCTCAGCTGTCTTTGTGAAAATCGAAATAGTTCCACCTACAGAAGGCACAGCAAGATTCGATGCACCCAAGCCGCGCTGAATCTGAATACCGGATGCAACATCCGTCAAACCTTGCCAGTTTGACCAATAAACCCAGCCATTTTCCATATCATTAACAGGCTGTCCATTAATCAAGAAAGAAGTATTACTCTGGTCGAACCCGCGCAGAGAAATACGAGAATCTCCATATCCGCCACCCTGCTTTGTTGCGTAAGAGCCAGGTGTATCATTCATGATCTCTGGAAATTCCTGATTACCAACCTCCTGAGTAATTTCCATCGGTGAAATTGTTGTCGAAGCAATTGGAGTTTCCCGTTCTCGGGCTATATCGATAGTGCGCGTTGACACTACTATTTCACCCAAGGACTTTTCATCTGGATCCAAGTTTATTTCCATTCCATCTTCTGCAATAACTTCTTTTTCTTGGTATCCAACAAAAGTAATAACTAAGGTATCACCTTCCTCAGCATTAATTGTGAAAGTACCATCAGCACCTGTAGACGTTCCCGTCTGAGTTCCTTGTATAACAACATTAGCACCTGGTAAAGGTTCATTTGAACCTGAATCAAATACTGTACCGCTTATTTGCGCTACTGATATCAAAGGAAATATCAATAGAGCAATAAGTAATAGTCCGTATCGTTTCATAATCGATAGATATGTTCGTTTTGATTAGAGATTAGAGAGTTGTGCATGTGAAAGCACGGGGTTTTGAGAAAAATAAGATAGTAGATCATTGAGAACGGTTTTAAGCCACATAGCTTGGGATTCTCAACAGCCGGTTAATATATAAAACATAATCGACATTTTATACTTTACTCTTGCCTGTCTGATGATAATAAATCCTGCCCTTGCATACTGTTAAGTCTATGTTAAATACTGCATCTGATGCGTAATGCTTAATGAGTACATCGATCTTTAATTTTCTCGGAACTTTCTGTTATAATTTTATTTTAATAAACCTTCAAAAGTATTGCTTATTAATCGCAAATAATTAGTTCATCTATGAAAAGATTAATCATTGTTAGTTTATTAACGGCTTTTCTTACGGTATCATTAAACAGTATCAGTCAGGCTCAAGACAGCAGTAAAAAATTAGGCGTTGGCTTTATGGTTGGGGAACCTACGGGACTAACGCTAAAATCTTGGACGGGAGGGGGCAATGCTATTGACGTTGGAGCCGCCTGGTCGTTTGGCCGGTACGATGCGATAACTCTGCAAGCTGATTACTTATGGCACAATTACAATGTGTTTAGTGAGGTAGATGAGGGTACGCTTCCATTGTATTATGGTATTGGTGGTCGCCTGGTGCTGGGAGAAAATGACTCGTACATCGGTGCCCGCATTCCGGTAGGTCTTAACTATTTGTTTGAGGATGCCCCGGTAGGCCTGTTTATTGAGGCAGCCCCCATTATCAATGTGGCTCCATCTACCGATTTTGATATTGACGGCACGCTGGGTGCCCGCTTCTATTTCTGACAAATAATTGTTTAACAATTCCCAAAAGGGATATATCCATTTCGGATATATCCCTTTTTTCATTATAAGGCCTACAAGTCCCCTTAGGAGAAAGGGAATTTAGGAGAGCTGATTATCCTACAAATATGAGTTCATACATAAATGATCGAGGATGGAGCAAAAAAACGAGCAGGCTCAATGGACTATAAGAATACCCGATTTCCCTCCCTGGCCAAGCCTATTTCATCAAAAGAAGAATTGAACTCTTCTTTTAGATGATCATCCAGCCTACCAAGCTGATCGTCATCAGAATCGGGGTCGTGATGGGTTAAAAACAACCGCTGCACATCAACATCTGCGGCAAACTCGACAACATCCTGCCAAGGTGAATGTCCCCACCCGCGCTTGTTGCGATATGTTTTGCTATTATACTGCCCATCGTGGATAAGCAGATCTACGCCCTCAACAAATTCACTCATCCGATCATAAAAGACAGAATTTTTCTTTTTCTGATGCCTACTCAATTCATTATCAGGAGAAAATACGATCTGTTTTCCATCTACATAAATCTTATAAATAGCCGTTTCTATAGTATGATTGGCCAGTATAAAATCAACCTCATATCCTTCGTATTGTATCCGCTTTTGGGGTTGGGTGATATACTCCAGGTTGGCGTCAATCATATCCAGAGTAACAGGGAAAAAGGTCTTCGTCAGGTGTCCATCTAAAATATCTTTGCAGCCGCCCTCCTCACCCTGATCGGGCATGTGAATGGCAAAATGGTTTTTAGGGTCATAGATAGGTTTAAAAAAAGGAAATCCCTGAATGTGATCCCAATGGGGATGGGTAATAAAAATGCGTCCCGAAATTTTATCAGGACGCTTAATAATTTCGTTGCCCAGATTTCGTATTCCCGTTCCGCTATCCAAGATTAACACATGATCCGAACCGGAAATATCAATCTCCAAACAAGTAGTATTACCGCCATACTCCATGTTCTCCTTATTAGCGCACGGAGTAGAACCTCGAACTCCCCAAAACGTTACAGCTATCTCCTGTTTTTGATTGCCCATCAACACATAATAGTTTTATGAACATTGTTACCGCCTGTAGCTTTACAATACTTTTCTTTTAGCTAACTCTGCAGATACTTTTTAATACTTTATATCCCTTTTAGGCTGCAGTTATACGATATTTATAATCATAAAGAATGACAGAACAATGCAGAAAAGCAAGCCGCTTACTATTCGCCCGACTCTTCCCGGATTTCATCCATCTTGTCTGTAATGGAATCCATCTTTTCCTGCTTGCTCTGCAGCTTTTGCTCGACCTCCTCAATCTTATTTTCCACCTCGTCGAGCAAGCTATTTCCACCACTTGAGGGCTTAAAATAGGTCTTTTTCTCTTTGTACTGCAGTACTTCTTTTTCGAGCTTTTTAGCCTCTTTTTTAACCTTGTTATACTCTTTTCTGAGCTTTTGAATTTTATTTCTGTCCTGAGGCTCCAGATCGGCTTTCGCCAATTCGCGGTCAAATTTATCCCCCGATTTCGCCGCTCGCATGCGATCATAAATTACATCGCAAACCTCGCGGTATTGCTTCCACATTTTATTTTTATGCTTGATGGGTACATAGCCCGCATTCTTGAACTTCTCCTGTAATCCTTTGGCAATCTCTACGGCTTCAATGGGATCTTCATGCTTGCCCAGCTCCCGAAGCTTCTCCAAAATCTCTTTCTTCTTTTCAAGGTTCTCCTTGCGCTCCTCTTTTACTTCTTTAAAGTGCTCGCGGCGGCGATCATAAAACTCATCCATAGCCCCCTTAAACTGCTTCCAGATCTTTTCTGATTTATTTCGGGGTACCGGACCAATTTTCTTCCAGCGATCCATAAAGCTCTGCATCTGCGAATGGCCCTTTTCAAAATCGTCGGTGTGCTTCACCTCATTCGCCTTGTCGATCAGATCCAATTTTTGCTGATAGTGCTCTTCCTCCTGTTCACGAATCTTATCCTGATTTTCGGCTTTGCGATCATTAAACGCATCTGTTGCCGATTTAAATCGCGACCAAAGCTTATCTTCATCCCGCTGTGGCAGGTTGCCCACTTTTTTCCATCGTCGATGCAGCTTATTAATCTTCCGCGCCGCCGATGCTAAATCATCTTCCTCAAGCAGAGCTTCTGCTTCCTCAATAATTTTTGTCTTCTTGTGGGTAAAGCTGTCAACTTTACTCTGATGGTCGGAATCATACTTGTATTTGCGATCGTAATATGCATCCTGGGCATTCTTATACCGACCCCAGACCTCATTTGATTTTTCCTTGGGAACGCGCCCTATTTTCTTCCACTGATTGGTGAGATCTTCAAACTTTTCTTCAACCTCCTTCCAGTTTTCCGTCTCATGGGTAATCGACTGGACCACATTTTCCATCTTTTCGAGAACCACGAGCTTGAGCATCAGGTTGTCTTCCTCTTTCTGCCGCTTTTGTACAAGGCGATCAACCTTATGATCGTTAAAAATATCGAGCAACTCCTCAAAACGCTCGTTAAGCTCCTCTTCTTTACCATTGGGCAGGGGCCCAACATTATTCCACTGGCCTTTCATCTGGCTGACCCGCCGCGTGGCCGTCCACGTTTCGTTCGATACAATACCCTCAAACTCTTTCAAGAGCTCTTTTTTAGTTTCCAGATTCTCCTGCCTTTGCTTCTTTCGCTCGGCGTAATACTCCTCTTTTCGTTCTTCAAACTCTTCAACGGTATCATTGAACTTTTTATAAAGCTTTTTCACTTCTTCGTCATCCGTATCAGGACCTTCGGCCCAGCGGTGACTCAAATTGTCAAGCTCAACAGAAACATACGACCAGTCCGATTGCTTAGCCAACTCCTTGGCCTTATCTAAAATATCTCGGTAGTATGCAAGGGGATCCTC
>JBNJFP010000044.1:0-16412 GCA_051746985.1 Bacteroidota bacterium | reverse complement strand
CAAATTGTCAAGCTCAACAGAAACATACGACCAGTCCGATTGCTTAGCCAACTCCTTGGCCTTATCTAAAATATCTCGGTAGTATGCAAGGGGATCCTCATCCTCTTCATCAGAAGCTTCAACTTCTTCTGTGGTATCTTCTTCCTGCGCTTTAGCTTTCTCTTCAGAATCGTCTTCCTCAGGCTCTTCTTGCGCTTCAACTTCTTCTGCATCATCATCCAGCTGCTCTTTCTCCTCATCCTGGACTTCCGTTTCAGCTTCCTCGGCCTGATCTTCAACCGCTCCGGCTTCATCCTCTACTTCATTGGAAGGGGCATCCTCGTCGAGATCGGATTTTTTCTCTTCAATCATCGCTTTCAGCTTACTTATATTGCCAACGCCGTCGCTATTTTTGATCTCTTGTTCCAGCTCCTTCAGCATTTCTTCTGTTATCTCGTCGCCATCGAGGATTTCCTCTACTTTCTGTTGGATCTGCTGAAATACTTCCCGAAGATTAGCAACCTTTTCCTCTACTTCATCTTCACTTACTTCGCAAAGCTTTTTGCGCTCACTTTGCCAATCTTGTTTCAGAAAAAGCTCGTTATCGGGAGTTAGGATTACGTGTTCATCCTCATACAAATGCTGGGATGTTTCCTTGCTATCTTCCATAGTAGTATTCACAGGTACCTCTATAACGCTTGGCGATTCGAAATTTACTTCTTAGCTACTTTTGAGTTTAACTAAGATAATATTTCTATGGAACTTATTACAATCCATCTGGGATATCAAAACATCCCCAACTCATAAAGCCGATCCAAACAGATCGGCTTTATGAGTTTTATCACTTATTTTTGAGCGGCATTTACTCCTCGCTATGGATATATACATCATGAGAAGGATAAGGAAAATTAATCCCCTCCTCATCAAACCGCTCCTTGATGCGTTTTGTCAAATCGAATTTAAGGGGCCAGTAATCCTCTTTTCGCACCCATGGACGCACAATTAAATCTACGGAACTCCCTCCCAACTCCGAGACCGCAATTTGAGGAGCAGGTTCCTCCAAAATACGATCATCATCGGCCAATACTCCTTTTATGGTTTCAATGGCATGGTCGATGTTATCATCATATCCAAATCCAATTACCAAATCCAGCCGACGGTTATCATTAACCGACATATTTTTGATGTTGGTGCCCCATACATTTGAATTGGGCAATACCATCGCAACATTATCAAAGGTATTCATCTTAGTCGTCACAAGGCCGATCTCTTTTACCGTACCCGAAACGCCGGCAATATCCACCGAATCGCCCACATTAAACGGACGCATCACCAGTAGCATAACACCTGCGGCAACATCACCAAGGGTCCCCTGCCAGGCCAGACCAACAGCTAAACCGGCAGCACCTAATACGGCCACAAGGCTGGCTGTTTGGATGCCAACCATATTCAACACAAAAATGAGAACGACAGTCAGACCCAGAATCTTTGTAATCTTGGCAAGCAGTGGCGTTAAGGTAGCGTCAACAGTTTCCGATTTCTCAGCCTTCCGGTGCACCTTTTTACTTAGCCAGCCGACCACGCTCCATCCTACAATCAACACAAAAACGGCAGCCAACACCTGAAGCCCAAATTGAACTATTAGTGGTATAATACTTTCGATAACTGAATTGATATCTTCCATACTTTTTTGGTTCGATGTAAATTTTGATCCCTAAAAAAAGAAGGCAGCCCTTATGGACTGCCTTTCAGTATATTGATTAATAGCTAATTATTCTTTTACAATTTCCCGGATTTCGGAAAAGCCTTTCTTAACATCCGCCCAGAGCTTTTCGCTATCCGCCTTAACCTCTTCAAAAACGTCATCTCCGGATTCCTTGATTTTATCCAGCTTTGACCGCATGCGTTTTCGCTGTTCTTTAAGCTTTTCCAAACGATCTTCAAGTTTAGCTTTTAAGTCCTGCGACCCTTCATTAATACGCTTTTGAAGCTTATCAATTTGGGTATTCCATTCACGTAATTGTTTTTCCAACTTATCGATGTACTCTTCTCGTGAACCCATAATAATAGTATTTAAAAGTTAGATTTATATTTTCCCAGTTATTCTAAGTGGCTGCGTAACATCCAGGCTGTTTTGGAATGCACGTGCAGGCGTTCTGTCAATAGATCCACTGTTGCCTCGTCCTCTGCTTCATTGGCAGGCCCAAGTGCCTCTCGGGCCGTGCGCAATACTTGTTCGTTACCTACAGCTAATCGGCGAACCATTTCCATCGCATCAGGCTCATCCTGCTGTTCTTCAATAGATGTTAGCTTGTGAAACTCTTTAAACGTGCCCGGCGCCCGATGGCCCAAAGCGCGAATTCGTTCAGCTATCTCGTCAATGGCATCGGCCAACTCAGTGTATTGCTCCTCAAACTGCTCGTGCAGCGAATGAAACAGTTCACCCGTTACATTCCAGTGGTAGTTATGCGTTTTGAGATAAAGCATGTACGAGTCGGCCAATACTTTTGACAATGCATCAGCAATTTTCTCCCTGTTCTTTTCATTAATACCAATGTTTATGTCCATAGCGTTTTCACTCTTAATTGCGGTACTCATAATTGAACACCTTAATACTTTTTAGTTGCTGTTTTGTTTCCATCAACGAATGCAATCTGTAATAATTTTATAACTCCCGTCATATCAATTACATAACCATTACAGAAAAAATTATTCAATCATTCCAAGCTGTTAATAGAAGCTTCTTATCAGCAATATAAGAATTGGTTTTAAAAAGGATGACGCTAACATTGTTAATGAAAATTATATCAGAGAATGACATGCCGCCCTGTATCATTCTTTTCTACAATATAACTCGGTTTTATCAAGCAAAATAGATTGGAAAACAGCTCCCCTAAAAAGCAATCTGCAGGTTAAGCAATATGCGAGAAAAATCGACGCCCTCTTCAATAGGATAGATGTAGTTCAACTGAACCTCCGAAACCTCAGATGGAAAAATGTTAATACCCCCAATAATTGATTCCGAATCCGTACCCAAAACATCACTTTCAAAATAATCCCACCGCGCCAGTAGCTGGGCCTTGGGAGTTACATAATATCCGCCAGTAACATAATACCCAAAGGGATTGTACTGATCCATCAGATCATCATCATTTACCGTGGAATAGATAAACTCTCCGGCTAACATCATCTTATCGTAAATTATGCGCGTATCAGCACCCAATAGCAACTGCTCTCCCTCAACTCCTGATAACACCCCGCCGCCCGAGCTAACCTCATCGCTCTGTTCATACGAAGCATTAAGTCCCACCATCAACCCATCGACGGTATGATTCTCCACGCCAGAATTCGCCTCAAGCCGCGCCGAATACAGAAAGTTGCCATCCGCATTTTCATTGCGACCAAATCCATTGCCATTAAACATGCCACCACTATATTTAAACCTTCCCTCATCCAGACTGCCATAGACCTGCATACCAACCTGACGTTTGGGCACCAACTGGTTTACTACTGACGAACGATTCACAAAATCAATAGCTGCAGCACCCGTCAAATACTCATAGCTAAAAGGCGACTTAAACAATCCAGCCTTCAGCGAAAAATAGGGACTGGCCGTATAGTGCACATTAGCATCCAGCACAGCGGGGCTGTTTATAAAATTGGTCTGCAGCTGATAGCCGAATTTGCCATCAAAAACACCCTTCACCTGCAGGCGGGCATTACCCACCGAATAGCCATTTTCGCCCGAAGCCCGCTCAAACTGGTAGTCACCAACCGTTTGCAGCAGGCCGCCAACGGTAAAATAATCTTTCTGAAAATGCTCCTGAAACGCATCGAAATCACTGTCCGATTTATCTTGAGCATGAAGTAAAGTCCCCGAAAAAAGTAACAGCGCCCATACGATAGATGATAAAACAACTCTTGCAGTCTTTTTCATGATGATCCCTTTTTTATTGTAGTATGATATTCATTTTTAAAGATGATAGAAAAAATGCGCCAACAAAAACAGCAGCAATTCCCAACGTCTTCCCTTAACCCGAATGCGCCTCTTTTTTCCACCGGAACTTATCGATAAGGCGCATCATGTCAGCAGGAATTTTCGCCTCAAACTGTACCTCTTTACCATGACGCGGGTGCTTAAACCCCAACCGCCACGCATGCAGTGCCTGTCGATTTATAAGCGGCTCTCCCTCTTCCTCCGGCGCATAGTGCTGGTCGCCTACCAACTGGTGGCCAATATGCTCAAACTGCACGCGGATCTGATTTTTCAGTCCCGTATCCAGCTGCACCTCCACAAGCGTATTTTCCAGAAAGCGCTCTTTAACCTTATACGAAAGTCGTGCCGGGGTAGCACCCTCCTCATCGGGCTCCACCACAACATTGCGAAAGCCCTCTTTAACAAGCTTCAGATGGTGTTCAAGCACATCCTCATCCCGCTCCACGATACCACGTACAATAGCCAGATAGGTGCGCTTCGGCTCGTGATTGCGAAACTTGGAAACCAAATCGTCATAGGCGCGCTCATTTTTAGCAAACACCATCAGACCACTCGTGTACCGGTCAATGCGATGCACCACACCCACACGAACCCCGTGTCGGGCAAGATGATCGGCAACCAAATCAAACAGATTTTTTGCATTACTGTTGGGGATAGGCACCGCTAACAATCCAGCCGGCTTGTCAACGACAAAAATATCCTTGTCCTGCTTTACAATGTAGAAAGGTCGCTTTTTGCCCATAAGCTGCCAGCCCGAATCTAAACCGACATCAAATCACTACGATTCAACGCCGTGCACTTCTTTCAAAATTGCTTCCGCTTCCGAATCGTTTTTCTGCATAACCCGATGCTGCAAGTTGGTAATAATTTCTTGCTGGGCATTATCAAAAGCCATCTCCCGGGCCTCAAGCTCCGTGCCCGTACGCAAAATATCAAAAATGTCATCCGCGCGGATAATACTATACAATTTATCCTCATTAAAGGCGTGCGAACGCAGCTCCTCATACTCCTTAAAAAGCTCAGGAAACTCATCGCTACTTTCCGCCCGATCAATAATTTCAACATCCTCCGGACCTTCAGCGCTCAACGGAGTTTTGCAGAGATAAAAGAACTTGTGCTTGTAATTCATAATCGAAATTCTTAGTCAATTTTAATACCAATAACATTCAAATCGCTTTAATGTAAGAAAAAATCTTCGCACCTTCGTAATCATTCACGCCCAAAAATTCACCCAATTCAAACACCCCATGCACAACACCGGCGCCCCCTCCCTTTTAAGCAGCTGTATCAGCATACTTTTGTTATCTTTTTTCTGGGGATGTTCCTCCCCTGCCAGCATCCAAGATGATTCCTCCGAATCCAAACCAACCGACGGTCAAACCGAACGTGCCGAAAAAACCTCGGACCTTTCCCCCGGCGAAGGCCTGTGGCTGGTATCGCAGCTCTCCGATTCAACCTCCGATATCCTTCAGTCGCAAGATTTGCAACTACCCGCCGACTCCATTTACAAAGACAACGGCAGCAGCCTAAGCAACGCCGTGCTAAAAATAGAAGGCACTGATAACAGCCGGGGCACGGGGGCTTTTGTTTCCGACCGCGGACTCATCCTCACCAACTACCGAACTGCGCTGAGCGGCATCGCCAATGCCGGGACCCTTAAACAGCAGTACCTGCAAAACGGATTCTCCTCTCAAACAATCCAACAAGAAATTCCTCTGAAAGACTACCAGCTTTTTATCCCAATAGAACAAAAAGACGTAACCGGAGAAATTAACAGCCAGCTGGCCGACTCGCTAACCTATCAGCAGAAAAAAAGGCAGGCCCAAAACATCAAAGAGCAACTTATTACTGAACGTAAAGCAGATAACAACAACCTGGTCATAGAAATCGATGCAGCTTGGGGCGGTAACAAGTACATCATGTCGGTTTACAAAAAAATCGAGGACGTCCGCCTTGTTTACGCTCCGCCAGAATCTACCGCCTTTCCGTCCGAAGATGGCTACCTCCAGCGCTGGCCCAGCTATTCCGCTGATTACACCTTTCTGCGCGCCTATACCGACTCAAGCGGTAACAGCCAATCGTATAATAAATCCAATATCCCCTACCAGCCAAAAAACCATCTGGAAATTGACCCCTCCGGCGTTGAAGCCAATGATCAAACCTTAACGCTGGGCTATCCCGACGAAACGCACCGCCAAGAAAGCAGTTATGCTATCCAGTTTTATGAAGAGCATCGCAACCCAATCCTTATCGAAAGTTATAAAGCAATTTTAAATGCAGCCGAAATAGCCGCACGAAGTGACTCTACTATTGCCCTCAACAACGCCCCAAAACGGATGATGGCAACCCAAAATCTGACCTACTACACTTACCTTCAATCCAGTTTTAACAACGACAGCACAAAGGCCCGCAAAGCCAAACTGGAGCAAGAGTTTTCAGAATGGATCAAGCAAGATTCACTGCGCAATACCACCTACCAACGCGTATTGCCACAACTTGATCAGGCATACCGCATTGCCTCCCAAAATGGGAGCCTGCTCTTTGGCCTCGTGCAAACGTTTAACCACAGCAAATTACTGCAAATCGCAGGACACTATAACTCCTATTACCGGCACATCAGTGATACTACCAATCCAGATCTAAGCCGGGGCGACAAACAGAGGCTGGTAAACCAGCACAAAACATTATTAAGCGACATCAATATTGAGGCAGAAACACAGCTACTGGCGGATATGCTTTATATGCTGTCAACGTTGCCGGATGGTCAAGTCATTTTTCATCTACTTGAGGTGTTTGGGGATTCAAGCGATGAGGCGCAAAAAAATAAGATTGAATCGTACCTTAAAAAACAACAGAAAAAGTCGATCGTTTTTAATCCACAAAAGGCTGCAGAATTTATGCGTTTACCAGCTGACAGTGCCCTAAGTCACCCCACCGACGAAATAGTCAAGCTCTACCAAGAGCTGCTGGAGAGCTATCAGTTCAGTCGTGAAAATTACGCTCAGCATGCACCCTATCTTGAGCCTGCCCAGGAGTTGTACGTGCAGGGCATGATAGAATTTGGAGATGGTTTCTTGCCCTATCCCGATGCAAACGGCACGCTGCGATTAAGTTTGGGTGAAGTAAAAGAACTTCCCCAAAAAGACAAAGAGACCTTGCCTGCTCTTTCTGTTTCCAGCAATCGTATTGTTAATTTTATTTCTACCAACGATATTTCCGGCGGCGGATATGGAAGTCCGGTATTAAATAATAATGGCAAATTAGTAGGATTAACTTCGTACCGGACAGCCGAAGGAATGGGTAGCGACTTCATGTTTGATCCCAAATTGCACCGCAGCATAAATGTTGACATCCGCTATATTTTATCATTAACAACGGAATTTTCTTCCAATGAGCGATTGTTTGAAGAAATGGGTATTTCAAAGATATATGATTCCACAAATGAATAAATCAATTATTTATAGTACACTTTAATCAACCGGGAACATAAATAATGCACAGAACAAGAGATTTTCTTAAATGTCGTTCGAAATAATTTTTGTTTTTGCTCTACTTGGCATTGCCCTCTTCCTGTTTGCCACCGACTATGTTTCATTTGATGTCGCGGCCATTATACTTCTTGTTTGCCTGCTGGTTAGTGGTATTTTAACTCCTGAAGAGGGATTTTCGGGCATCAGCAACCCTGCGACCGTCACCATCGCAGCCATGTTTGTAATCAGTGAAGGACTGCGCAGAACGGGACTATTAAATCGGGCCGGCAACTTTTTCTGTAACAAAATGGAGGACAACTTTTGGCCTTGGCTGTTGGTGATGCTACTCTTTGTCAGCTTTGCATCCTCATTTATGAATAACACGGCCGTCATCATGATTTTTATTCCCGTCATGATTGATATTGCTACCCGCATTGGGCTTAGTCCCTCAAAGTTACTTATGCCACTCTCATTTGCCGGAATCTTTGGCGGCATTAGCACCCTCATCGGCTCTTCTACAAATTTGTTGGTCAGCTCTATTGTTGAAGATCGCGGGGGTACGGCCTTTAGCATGTTCGATTTTTTACCGATGGGACTCGTATTTCTGGCCGCCGGTTTCATCTATATGTTTACCTACGGTATCAACGCCATTCCCTCGCGAAGAAAAGAGGAGGAAGAAGAGCTGACATCTGAATTTGAAATCAACGAATATCTCGCAGACTTAACGGTAAAACCGAGCTGTAAGTTAATTGGTCAAATTCTCGACGCCGACAAATTGACTGAAGAGCTCGACCTGGATGTGCTGCGTATTTTTAAACCCGAACACGACTCCTCGGCCCAACGCAATGAAGTTGAAATTGAAGCTAATGATGTACTCCGCATTCGAGGCAGCGCCGATGAAATTGAAAAGCTGTTGCGACGCGAAGATCTTGCCCTGCGCCCATCCCATGAATGGGTAGATACCGACCTGCAACACGGTCGCGATGCATTGGTTGAGGCCGCCGTGGCCCCCGAATCGGCATTGGATTCCCGCAAGTTATCCGACATCGACTTTGGGAAACGTTTTGGAGCCGTACCACTGGCCATCCGTCATCACGGTAAATTACAACAAGAAAAGCTGGGCAATATCCAGCTAAGTGGCGGAGATTCTATCCTGCTAAGCATGAGCAAAGAACGCATTCGAGATATCAGCAACGATCCCAATTTTGTGATTACCTCCGAGCTGGATGTTATGCGTCCCCGCACCAATAAAATTCCCATTGTATTAACCATTTTAGCACTCGTTGTGGGAGTCGCCGCTTTAGGCATCGCTCCTATTTCGGTTACCGCACCAGCTGGGGTTGTAGGGATGCTTGTCACCGGATGCCTCTCTACAGAAGAAGCATATACCGCTATCAACTGGAAAATTATAATGCTTTTAGTAGGCGTGCTACCGCTCGGTACGGCCATCGACAAAACCGGGGCCAGCACCATTATTGCTGATGGCATGATCACTATGCTTAACGATTTTGGGCCTATGGTTATGATTTCGGGCTTATATCTGGTTACCACATTAATAACCTCGGTAATCACCACCAATGCTTCAGTGGCACTGCTGGCGCCCATTGCTTTCGAGGTGGCTGGACAAATTGGCGTGAATCCGGAACCGCTTGTACTAACGGTAAGTTATGCAGCACTGTTAACATTTATCACCCCCTTCGGCCATCACGCAAATGCTCTTGTATTTGGTTCCGGACATTATCAATTTACCGACTTTACAAAAATCGGGTTACCTTTGAATATTATATTTTGGATCTTGGCAACAATATTTATCCCTATATTTTGGTCATTTTGATCTATGAAAGACTGGCTACGCAAAACGTTTAAGAGTTCGGAATGGCTGCCTGAGTATAACAGCCAAAAATTTAGCGGAGACCTTACGGCCGGGCTTACAACGGGCGTTATATTTATCCCCCAGGGGATGGCCTACGCCGTTATCGCTGGTGTGCCCCCCATCTATGGGTTGTACGCCGGTGTTATTCCCCTGCTGATCTACCCGTTTTTGGGGACCTCAAAAAACTTATCCATAGGGCCTGTTGCCATTGATATGTTGATTGTAGCAGCCGGGGTAAGCCTGATTGCCGATCCCAATACGGAGCAATATATAACCCTCACCATCTTGCTGACGATGATGGCCGGGGGCATGCAGCTGCTGATGGGCTCCATGCGACTCGGGTCGGTACTCAATATTTTTTCTCGTCCCGTAATAGCTGGCTTTACCCTTGCGGCTCCCATTATTATCGCCTTTAGCCAGCTCAACTACCTCTTTGGTGTTGAACTGTCCCAAACCCAATACATTTTTGTCATCCTCGAGGAATTCATCTGGCTGTCTGATGAAATTCATTTGCAGACTGTTTTGTGGGGCATGGGGGCCATTGTTATCATGGCAATCTTCCGATACTGGAAACCCATCTTCCCTATTTCGGTTGTCATCCTGATACTCAGCATTTTGTTATCGTGGCTAACCGGAGCCGCCAATATGGGCATCCAGCTTGTAGGTGAAATCCCAACGGGACTTCCCGATTTTTCTCTACCCGATATAAATTTTAACAACATGCGTGAATTGCTCCCCACCGCGCTTACCCTGGCTCTTGTGCAGTTTATGAGTGTAGCCTCGCTGGGACAAACGTTTGCCAAACGTCACAACTACGTCATTGATGCCAACCATGAACTGGTAGCTATTGGCGCCTCTAACTTTTTTGGCAGCTTCTTTAAATCAATTCCCGTATCGGGCAGCTTCTCTCGATCGGCGGCTTCCGAGCAAGCCAATGTCCAAACTCCGCTGGCCAATATCATAACATCAGCGGTAATCATTACCACGCTCCTGTTTTTAACGCCTGTTTTCTATTTCCTGCCAATGCCTATTCTGGCAGCGATTATCATTGTAGCATCACTCAACCTGATCGACGTTGGAGAATTCAGATTTCTGTATCGAACAAAACGCAGTGAAGGACTCATCGCTATTTTTACCGCAGCCTGCACCCTTTTAATTGGTATTCAGGAGGGTATATTGCTGGGCGTTGTGGCTTCCATGATTCACATGCTCTACAAATACAGTCGCCCAAACGTTGCTGAACTTGGGGTTATCCCCGGCACGCGCCTGTTCAAAAACCTTGACCGCAATCCCGAGGCAAAACCCATAGACGGACTCATGATTCTACGCGTCGATGCCTCATTTTCTTTTGTTAATGCTGATTTCTTCCGCGACTATATCATCGATAAAAGTCGCGAACGCAATCAGTCCACTCGATACGTAATCATTGATGGCAGCACTATTAACACCCTCGATACCACGGCCATTGACAAAATAAAATCGATGGTCGGTACCCTTAAAAACTGGAATATTGAGCTGTGCATAGCTGGCCTCAAGGGTCCCGCCCGAGATATTATTGACAAGGCCGGCTTACGATCATTTATGGGCAAGGACCACTTTTACCGCGACACGCATGAGGCGGTATCTCAAATACTTGAAAAGATTGACAAAGAGGATGAAAGCTCTCGTTTAGCAGATTACAAAGACGTAACTGGCTAAGGTAATCCATAATCAAATGGTTTGAAAAAGTCACCCTATCATACTTTAAGAAGGCTTTCTCGTTTTAGGATGTATTTGGGGGCAAAATAAGTAAGTGCGGCTCCGCGGGCCAACATAAAGAGAATCATCGCCAACCAAAGGGCATGGTTCCCAAAATAGTGTACGCCTATAGCGTAGGCGGGCAAGAACACCAGCAGGGTAGCGACAATCATCGAATCGCGCATAGGGCCGGTAGCCGTTGCGCCAATAAAAACGCCATCCCAAATATATGAGAAGCTACTCACCGTGGGACCGGCAATCGTCCATAAAAAATACACCATTGCCGTATCAATCACATCCTGCTGATCGGTGAAAATTTGCAAAATATGCATATCAAAAAGGCCATACACCAGTGAAGCTGTTACGCCAATACCCGTACCCCATATAAAGCAATATTTTACGGCTAAATTTATTCTTTTCTGCTGATTAGATCCCGTATAGCGACCAATCAGACTTTCGGCGGCATAGGCAAAACCATCCGTGCCGTAGGAAACAATCATCCAAAGCTGCAGCAAGATAGAGTTGGCCGCTAAAACAACATCTCCAAACTCAGCTGATTTTGCCGTAAAAAAGGAGAAGGTGAAAATAAGGCAGAGCGTCCGGATAAAAATATCACGATTGACCGAGAAGAATTTTTTTATGGCATTGATCTCCAACAGTAAATTGTGCACGTATCCCCGCAGCCACTTGCGATACTTGTATATCAGCAAGATTACAGCCAGCGTTACCCCGGCGTAGCGAGCAATGAGCGTTCCAAAGGCTACGCCATCTACCGTCATGCCCATGCCGTACACAAATAGAACATCGAGCCCGATATTAATGCTGTTCAGAAAGATGGTGACAATCATGGGATAGCGGGCATTTTGCATCCCCAAAAACCAACCGTTTATGGCGTAGAGCGAAAGGGTGGCCGGTGCGGTAAAAATACGGATCTCAAAATAGATGCGGGTGTACCGCTCTACTTCCGGGGATGCTTCGACGAGCCAGAAGCTAAGATCGGCAATCCATTTCTGAAGTAGCACGATTAATATCCCGAAAACGATGGCCACGGTTAGTGCCCGGGCCAGCGTCATAATACTGTCGGTCTGATTCTTTTCACCAAACGCCTGGGCCGTAAGTCCCGTGGTGCCCATCCGAAGAAATCCAAACCCCCAAAAAATAAAGTTGAAGATCATGCTCCCTACTGCGATAGCTCCCAAGTAGTAGGCTTCTTCGAGATGACCTACCAAAGCCGTATCAACCGCGCCCAGCAAAGGCACGGAAAGGTTGCTGATAATGTTGGGGATCGCCAGGTTTAAAATTTTCCGATTCAACGGATTGAAAAGCTGCTTTAGTCGTTGGATTTATCGTCGTAGATGCGCTTGCGCAAGCGTTTAATAAACCGCTCAATATAACCTAATCCAAAGAGAATTACGATGGCGATAAAGGTGAGAATAGCAGCCAGCAAGTATTGTTTGAGCGCTACGGTGATTCCGATGGCAGCAGCAAAAAGGATAGAAGCCGCGGTCGTCAATCCTTCTACGGTCTCATCCCTGCTGCGAAAAATAATGGTGCCGGCCCCCAAAAAGCTGATGCCCGTAATAATCGCTTCCATAATTCGAATGGGGTCGGATTGAATAACCTCTACGACTGGGCCACTGCTATAGTTGGAGATCATAATTTCTCCCAGTACCACAAGCAGCGCCGAAGCTCCCGCTACCAGCATGTGAGTACGAAGACCGGCCGGTTTTTGGGCAATCTCGCGCTCTAACCCCATTAGACCTCCCAAAAACATGGCGTAAATAACGGTTACCGTCGGAATAATAATAACATCAAATTCCATGGTGATGATCGTTTATTTTATTGTTACCATAGGTTCTTAAAAATCTAAGACAAATCCCACTTTAATCATGGAAATAAGCTACTGGCAAAGCCGATGGGAGAAGGATAAAACAGGCTGGCATATGGATTCTGTGTACCCGGCGTTGCCAAACGTTTGGCCTAACATTTCGTTACCCCCAGCGGCCACTATTTTGGTCCCCCTATGTGGAAAATCACTGGATATCGCGTGGTTTCTCCAGCAAGGACATCGGGTTATTGGCGTGGATGCATCGCCCAAAGCCCTTGGTGCTATTATGGAACGATCTACTAATACCTTCCATCAGGATTCTTCGCATGGATTTACGGTTTACCGATCGGACAACCTCGAACTTTGGGAAGGCGATGTTATGAAGCTCCCTGCGAAAAAAATATCGCCGATCCATCTTATTTATGATAAAGCGGCTATCATCGCCCTGCCTCCCAAAATGCGATCGGCTTACGCCCATCAACTGATAACACTCTGCAATCCCCAGACTCAAATACTAATAGAGACTTTCGAATATCCGCAAGAAGAGATGAACGGGCCACCTTTTTCGGTAACCCGTGACGAACTTGAGCAACTGTTTGGTGAGCACTTTTCATTTGCTCTTTTGCACGAACAATCAAAATTAGATGAACTGCCACGGTTCCGCCAGCGAGGCCTCTCATCGTATCTGAGTGAAAAAGTCCATCTACTAAAGCCTTCTAAAGGAAATAAAGTGCACTAATTTGCGTATAATAAACACAGGGTCGACTAAATACATTTTATACTTGCAGTTGCATATCAACAAGTCGGCATGTATTTTCAAAGTCATATTTTCGAAAACCACATTAATTACACACATATCTGGACATGGATATTGAAAAGCGAAATCAAATATTAAGTTTAGTACTGGGCGTTGTCATCATTGTATTGGGTTATTATTTGTATCACTCAATTGTTGATCCCTACGAAGAAGTTGTTGAACGTGAACAAATGACTGAGCAGGTTCGGTATAAAATGGGACTTGTGCGCGATGCCCTGGTACAGTATGAGCAGGACAAAGACGAATTTCCACCTACTGATGGAGGGCTTGACACTTTAGTAAGTTATTTAAAATCAGATTCGACCATGACAGCTGATGGTGATTCCCTATTTGCTCCTATGAATTCAAACGAAAGCTACAACCCGGATTCTTTAGTATATTCTCCGCGGCCGCCACACGAAAAGTTTGAATATACTCTTAATGATACGCTGCGGCCTGCCATTTATCTACTCAAAGATCCAGACAGCGATGATCAAATCGGATCGCTTGAAAATACCACTGATCTTAATGCTACCAATTGGTAACAATGACAAATGGAGGAACAACATCCTAATTTAGGGCTTTGCTTTTTTGGGAATCAGCTTTTCTTTGCAGTAAATGATCCCCAAAACCCTTCGAAACTTTCTCATATAGGATGTTACGATTTTAACGTAAATATCACCGAAACACTGCTCGGACAATCCGGGCAGCATTTTCGGGGTATTAAACAAACGATCGATCAGTTTAGGGACCAATACGACATCCGCCACCTGCGAATTCTCTCGCTTCCAACCCGTGAATGCTGGACCTCCGTCCCCAAGATTGTATATGACGACTCTGATGAGCGGGAAAAGCATATCAATATCTTAATGAGTGGCGTTGATCGCCGACAGATCCATCCCACCTGGTATCCTCTCAGCAATCAGGATTACAAATTTTTGCTGCTGCGAAACGAAGACGCTTTGCAGGGACTGCGAGAACTGGCATCAAACGCATCCACTACCGACCTGATTAGCAATTTTGAAATTGGCTTACGCTGGGTCCAACATGCTAAGCCGGGTGGATCATTTATGACCATTTGCTGCTACGAAAACTGTATTTCAGTAGCCTCTTTTATTTTAGGCAAACTCCGTGGGGCAACCTATATCCCCTTCGACGATATACAAGACCTACCCTACTTGTGGCTCCAGCACAGCCAACAGTTAAACTGGATGGGGGGCCTGCACGAAAATATCTATGTATTTGGGGAACATGCTTTTCAGGCCATTGAAATCTTGCAGCCATTTTGGGATGATGCCGGAAGCATTACTAAAATGGATACTCTTGATAAAATACAGATCAAAGCCGAAGAAAAAACGTACGGTTTTAACCTTGAATCGGCCTTTCCAGCCATGATGTTGGCCCTAAACTACGATTAATAATTATGATTCGGGCCTTAACCGCAATCACTATTATTTTTTGTACCTTTGCTTCAACACAACCTATTCCAACAACCGACTAATTCTCTATGCGCATCATCACGGGTTTGCTTAAAGGTCGCCAGATTTCCATCCCTAAAACGCTGAACGTCCGGCCCACATCGGCACGAACAAAAGAGGGACTCTTCTCTACTTTAGACGCCCGAAAATACATCCGCAATGCCAATATTCTGGATCTCTTTGCGGGGTCGGGCAACCTCGGCTTTGAGGCTATTTCGCGTGGAGCATCACAGGTACTTTTTGTGGATAGCGATCGTCGTAATATTAAACACATCGAAAATGTAGCTCGTGAGTTTGAGGTCTCCGATCAAGTACGATCCGTCACTTCTCCCGTTGAAAAGTTTTTGGAAGGCATGCCCCTGCCCTACGATATTATTTTCTCTGATCCCCCTTACGACTATGAATACATGCACGAAATGATCGAAGCCATTACCACCGAAGGCTGGCTTGCCAAAGGGGGATGGCTCATTTTAGAGCACGACAAACGCCACAACTTCACCGACCATCCACACTGCGCCCACTACAAAGAATACGGCCGCACGCACGTGAGTATTTTTGTTGATGAAGCTGGAATCAAATTTTAACTCATATTTTTTTCTATGGAAACGTTGGCACTCTATCCCGGTTCGTTTGATCCCATCACCTATGGCCACCTCGACATTCTTGAACGAGCCACCGACCTTTTTGATCAAGTTATCATCACCATAGCCGTTAACAATAAAAAAGATACTGTTTTTACTGGGGATGAGCGCGAAGCATTAATTAAAGAATGCCTTACCGATAAAGAATGGGCCAAACGTGTTGAAACCCAGCAGTTTACCGGTCTCTTGGTTGATTTCGCCAAAGAGCGCGACGCCCAAACGCTGGTGCGGGGTGTACGGCAGGTTTCCGATTTTGAGTACGAATTTCGGATGGCACTCACCAACCGGCGGCTGGCTCCCGATGTGGATACCGTTTTTCTGATGCCCAACGAACAGCTCACCTTCATTTCGGCCTCGCTGGTTCGTGAAATCGCTTACTGGGGCGGCGACCTCTCCTCTTTTGTGCCCGAGCATGTAGCAGAAGCCCTGCACGAAAAGTTTAAAGACAGGAAAGAGTAAGTTTTTTTCCAAGTCCCCGACACTTTATGAGTGTCGGGGACTTGGCCGATCTCAACCTCATATCCTCTTAGAAATAGAGCGCGCTTTTTGCTATTTTCAGTACTTTATTAAACTGATCTCAAGCAACCGATTGTAAAGCGTTATGATCTCCAAA
>JBNJFP010000043.1:0-21905 GCA_051746985.1 Bacteroidota bacterium | reverse complement strand
AGAATTACGTTTTAAAAAGCATATAAAATGCTTTTGGTTAAAATATTTAATCCATTTCGAGGTGTTTTCTAAAGGAGTTTACTATTAGGCCGCTCTTAATAAAAATGAGCGGATTTTCTCCTTCACCATCCTGTCCATCGACACCGTCTTCACCCATCAGCATAATGATAACCGGCAGCGGCATGGCCCTCAATCTGAAAGGTGCTGACGGCAATGCGAACGTGACGCGCTACCTTTTCCCCGGGCATGATTTTGAAATAGATTATAACGTTACCCTGCGAATTTATCTAACAGAACAGCAGTTTCTTAATAGCGCCTGGCGTATATATTTAGGTACTTCTCTTATTAGGTACCATGTACCAGGTTATGGAAGCGGTGGTAATACAATGTATCGGGTTTTTGAACGGCATTATGGTTCCGGTGAAGCTCAATTTGTTATAAGTTCAGAAGATGGTCCCGGAGAAGATTATTCCCGGATCGAAATTATCCGTATAGAATCCAGCGAAACGGTGGATATGAGAAAACAGAAGTCGGGTGACTCCATCATTCCCGACCACCTCGATATTTCAAACTACGATGAGGTGGCCGAGTACTACGGTTTTTATAAATAGTGGCCTATACCAAAAATAAAGCTATACCATTACCGACCAGCGGTGGTGGTATAGCTTAAATAAAAAGGAAACGGGTGTAAGAAATGGTAACGTAAATAATTGAGATCAGTTTATGAAAGTTACTCTGCTTACGCCAGCTCATGGATTTTCTCCCGCAATACCGACAAAATTAGATCGACCTCTTCCAGATGAGTACGAAAATTCAAAACAGCCAGCCGTAAATAAATAGTGCCGTTTAGGTGAGTAGAAGAAAGAAAAACACGTCCGTCGCTGTGGATTTCGTCTATCAGCTTTTTATTAAATTTATTGGCATCACCCGAGTTCGGAACATAGCGGAAGAACGCGACTGATAATTCTGGTTCAGGGCCCACTTCAATACCGTCTATTTGTTGGATTTCATTATAGAAATAGCGGGTTAGCAATAGTTTTTCGTCCAGTGTGGCGCGAAACGGAGCTACCCCAAAAAGCTGGAGAGGCAGCCACATCCGCAGCCCCCGAAAATGCTTGGAGAGCTCGGGAGAAAGATCGGCGGGCGAAGCCTCTTCGGTGGCTTTATAGGTATCCTGCAGGTAATTGGCCGACATGTGTTGGGATTCATACAGTTTTTGCCCGTCTTTTACGAGCAGTGCCCCCGATCCGTAGGGCAAAAACAGTCCCTTGTGAGGATCGATGGTGGCTGAGTCGGATTTTTCGATGCCTTTCATCACCTTTTTGCCATGCTCGGTGAGCAGGAAAAACCCTCCGTAAGCCGCATCCACATGGAACCAGAGGTCGTACTTTTTGGCAATGTCACCAATGTTATCGAGCGGATCGACAGCTCCGAGATCAGTGGTACCGGCAGAAGCGAAGACCGTCAGTGGTATGAGCCCCTCTTTTTTATCTGTTTTAATTTGGCTAGCGAGTGCATCCGGTTCCATTCGGTAGCGATCGTCCATGGAGATGGTGCGAATGGTAGCCTCTCGCAGCCCGGCAAATTTAATGGCTTTAATAACGCAGTGGTGCACCTGACGGGTGGTGTAAATGACGGCGCGGTCAAAATCCCTGGCTTTGATGCCAGATTGATCTCGTGCCACTACCAATGCGATTAGGTTAGCAATCGATCCGCCCGAAGTCAGGTTACCGGATGCTCCTTTTGGGTAACCGATCAGATCATTCATCCAACGGATGCACATATTTTCGATGCGAACGGCGCCCGGCGATGAAAAGAAGACGCCGGTATAGCGGTTTGTGACAGCTGCCAGGTAATCGGCGATGGCCGAGGGATAGAGTCCTCCGCCGGGAATGTAGCCGGCATGCTTGCCCGAAGCAGGATTAAGTCCCGGAGTATCTACCTCGGATTTCAGAATTTTTAATAACTGACTAAACTCTGTGGGTTTTTCATCAAAGGGCAGCTCATAAACACCTTTGCCCATGGATTGATCATCCACATAAGCAGGCTTTTCGGGAAGCGATGAAAGAAATTTTTCACCATATTTTTGGGCTTTAGCAAATAAATGGTTTCGTTCTTTGGCTGAGGTTTCGAGTTGACGGGCTTGCCGTTCGAGTTTTTGGATATCCTGTATCATGGACAACTTGGAAGGTGATATAATTATTAAAAAAGATTCCTAACTTTCGAAGTGTCGGGATCTTTTGGGATTAAAACAAAGTGTCAACTTCTACGTTTAACAGAGAAAGAATTAACTGGAGAATTATAATGACTGCTATGAACAAAAATGGTTTACGAACGGTTTTTCTGATGACGCTGGCCGCGGTATTGTTTATGCTGGTAGGTCAGGTGTTGGGTGGATCAACCGGACTGGTGATCGCTTTTATTTTTGCAATGGGAATGAACTTTTTCAGCTACTGGAAGTCCGATAAGTTGGTATTAAGAATGTACAAGGCTGAACCGGTAGATCGCGATTCAAATCCCAAACTGTACAGTATGGTCGAAGAGCTGGCGCGAAAAGCCGAACTGCCGATGCCGGCCTTGTATGTGATCCCGCAAAACCAGCCCAATGCGTTTGCCACGGGACGTAATCCCGATAATGCAGCTGTGGCCGTAACACAGGGCATCATGCAGGTGCTTGAAGAGGATGAGTTGCGGGGCGTTATTGCGCATGAGCTGGCGCATATACAAAACCGTGATATTCTTACCCAAACCATTGTCACAACGGTAGTGAGTGCACTGAGCATGTTGGCCCAGTTTGCATACTTTATTCCGTTGGGTGGCAATGATCGTGGCTCCAATCCATTAGTGGCGCTAATTGTGTTGATTACAGCACCTATTGCGGCTATGATGCTTCAGGCTGCCATTAGCAGAACGCGTGAATATGAAGCAGATCGTGTGGGCGCTGAAATTAGTGGAAGACCACAAGCGTTGGCATTGGCACTGCAGCGCATTGAAAAGGCCGCCGAGCAGTTGCCCATGCGTGGAGTTTCGGAATCGGCCATGCGATCGACCTCGCACATGTTTCCGGTAAATCCGTTCAAGGGGGGCAGTTTTATGAGTCTGTTTTCAACCCATCCCGATATCGAAGATCGCGTGGAACGATTGATGCATATGCAGCGTACCGGAGAATATTTGTTTGATTAAACTGAGATTTCAGCAAGTAAAAACCCTCAGGAGTTGAATACCCTGAGGGTTTTATATATTCTTTTTAAAACTTATGTGCCTTTTCAGTCCTCTTCGTTGTACTGTTCATCATAAGCGTTTTTGATGCGCTGATTCATGTGCCGCTTATAATTTTTGTACTCGTACTCACGTACCGTAAATTCGGAATGAAAATTGCCATCATTGCATTCCACTTTTAGCTTTTGGGGATGATCCGTTTTGCTTATTTCTACGGCGATATTGCCGAGTTTATACGATTCAATAATTGAGCTCATATATCATGATTACTTTCGTTTACGCAAAGATAACTACTACAGGGCTCAATTTGAATCGCAATTCATAATGTGAATCCGTGTAACACAAGTTTACATATCGCCGCTGGGACCTCCGCCACCGGGTCCTCCACCTCTTCGCTGCTGTCGATTTCGTTCGCCAAAGAAATACTGGAAGCTGAAGGTTGCCGAGCGCGACGACCAGCTAAATTCACGTTGGGTGTAAAAGTCGGTATCAGGATTCCCATCGGTATTTGCGGTATAATTAAAGTTTTGTGCGTCCAGCAAATCTCTAACATTTAATGTAAGCTTTGCTTTGCCTTCCATAAATTCTTTAGATAAACCAGTATCCATCATGGTCATTCCTTCGCTTCGTCCCTGTGTTGTAGTACGTGGGCCACGATAACGCATAGAGGCCTGATAGTTCCAACCGTCGGCAATTTCCCAGCGCAGTCGCATACGTCCCTGTACATTTTCTGATTCACTACTAAACACCTGATCTTGGTAGGTGCCGTTGGAATTAGACTGGAAAAAGTTGGCATTGGCAGTCAGGTTTAATTGGTCAGCAATTTCCTGATCTGCCGAAAATTCAACACCCCACGCTTTCTCGGTAGCAAGGTTGATGGGGAATCGTTGCGTGACTCCATCTTCTGCATCTGTAATGCGTTCAATGACATCGGTTCTATAACGATGATAGAAGCTGGTGAGTAGTGACCCAGAATTCCAGTAATGTAGGTATCCCAACTCGTAGGAGTTACTGAATTCAGGAGTTAAGTTGGGATTCCCGGTAAACTGGCTTCGTTGATTATCAAAGTCAGAAAAGGGAATTAACATGCGCGACCAGGGACGACGAAGTCTCCGGCTGTAGCTTGCCTGTACCGACTGTTCATCGTTGAATGAATAGCTCAAGAAGACGCTGGGAAATAGATTTAGATAATTTTGATTGGCTTCAATATCGGTGCTTTTAACTTCTGTTTGGATGCGCGTATTCTCCAGTCGCAATCCTACCTGACCGGACAGCGAATTCCATTCATACCCCAGGATGGCAAAAGCGGCATTTACATTTTCCATATACCGGAAATTATCAGTAAAGGCCTCTTCTTCAACCCAATTTCCATTTAAACGTGTTTCAGCCTGATAGCTGTTATCCATCCACTCGGTATCACTTCGCACGCCGGCTTCTAATTTTCCATCTTCTCCAAGGGGACGCTCGTATTCGGCATTAAAGCGTAAGTCCATCTCTTCTTCCTTATCTAACGCTCGCTGAAAAAGAGGATCTTCATTCCCTTCAATGACGGTTTCTTCAATATCATTTTCAGCTTCTTCACCACTAATGTCAAAGCTGGCATCAGCAACAAGCTTATGGTCATCACCGTCGATTTTATTTTCGTAATCGAGGTTAAAATCAATATCACGCTCATTGCCTACTTCCTGGTTATCACGAAGAACCTCTTGGATTACATCTCCACTCATAGCACCGGCACTGTATTCCATGTCGGTGTATGAAATATCTTGGTTATTTTCTTCTCGCTCGGTGCTTGTGTACACACTGGCTGTTAGCACCTGGTTCTCAGTAATATAAAAATCAGCGCCAAGCTGCAGGTCGCCATCAATCTCTGATTCAAACTCATCGGTTTCTTCGCTATACATGTAGGAAGTGTCGGAGCTTGCAAATCGCTGGAACGAACTGCCTCCCTCTGGATCGGTACGGTAATCCACACCGCCATTCATAAACCAGTTTACATCGCCAACACGATAATTGAGATTTGCTGAACCCTCGTACTCTTCGGGCAAACCACCTCCCACCGAAACATTTCCGTTTAATCCAATCTCCTCTTCCTTTTGCATGATAATATTGATGATGCCGCCCGAGCCTTCAGCCGCATAGCGCGAAGATGGATTGGTAATAATTTCAACCTCCTTAATCATACTTGCGGGGATACTGTTAAGAGCATCCACATCACCGCCGCTTACCATGCTCGAGGGTTTGCCGTTGATCAGCACGCGTACCGACTCGTTGCCTCGCAGGTTGATGTTTCCATCAATATCGGTAGAAATGGAGGGCACATTATCCAGTACATCCACAGCAGAACCACCAAGGTTTGTAATATCCTGGCCGACCGAGAACGTACGTTTGTCGAAATCCATCTGCATTTCTGAGCGTTCACCCCGTACAAAAAGCTCTTCCATACTTTCTGACGTGGGCTTCATGGCGATCGTTTCCAGATCGATGGATTCTCCTTCTTCAATTTGCAGTTCTTTGGTTATTGGGGCATACGACACGTAGCTGATTTCCACTACATAGTTGCCGGGTTCCACATCTATAGAAAAAGATCCATCGTCCTGTGTTGAGGCACCGGTAACTACATCCGTTTTGGATTCATCATAAACAGAAACAGAAGCTCCGGGCAACGGTTCGTCTTCTTCATCCAAAACTGTACCCGTGATGGTGCCATCAGATTGTGCAAAAAGGGCCGTCGAAAAAAATAAAAATAGGGAAAGAGTAGAAATCAGGGTTTTCATTGGGGAGTGATGAGTTCAAAAATTAGGGATTGATTGCTGTTATCAATGATAACAGCCAATGCTGTTTGAATCTTAAAAGAAAACTGAAGGAATTTTGAAGAATGATCAGTTTTCGAAGTTGATCTGGATGGTATGCCATCCCTCGTTAAACTGATACGAGATGTTATAATGGTATTGATCAATAATTCGTTTGATGATCGAAAGTCCCAGACCAATAGAATTGGATTGGGTATTATCTTTTTTGAAGCGCTGGAAGAGTTCTTCTGGAGGTGAGTTAAGCTCTTCTCCGGTATTAGATATTTCAAGGGACTGCTTATCCAAACTGATTTTTATACGTCCCTGTTCAATATTGTGCTTGATGGCGTTTTGGAAGAGATTGGTCCATAAGATATCGGCCAAAACGGGATGCATCTCGACTGTAAGCTCTTCGTCAAGTTCTGATTCCACCTTGAGGTTGTTAAGGGCAATAAACTCATCAAACGATTGAGTGCTTTCCCTGATTAGTTTAGTCAGGTTAACGGTTTCGGTATGCGTAAACTCGTGGTTCTCAATTTTGGTGAGCAGGGCAAGCGATTCGCTGAGCCGCGACAGTTTTTTTACGGATCGCTGACTGCCCTCCACAAATTGATATTGCTCGGGACTAAGATCGGTTTCTGTGAGCAGCTCCAGCTTTCCTTTAATAATGGAAAGCGGAGTTTGCAGTTCGTGGGAAGCATTCTCGGCAAACTCTTTCAGGTTCTTGTAATCCGAAACGGCCTTACTGGTCATCTCTTCTACAAAACGGTTAAGATCATCAAATTCAGTTACCGAGGTTTCTTCAGCTTCGATGGGTTTTTTATCATTCAGCGTAAAGTTTTTGATGCGATCCAGCGTCTTGCGGAACGGTTTAAACAGCCGGTTTGATACAATAAAGCCTACTCCAACGGCGCCGATTACCTGCAGTCCTAAAATCCACAGTAAAATTTTAATGACGGCCTCAGTAATATCATCCGATTCTACCAATGCACCATAGGTGGTAATGCGATACGAGGTGTCATTTACGTTGCGGTAAGCCACCAACTTCAAGTTGTTTTCTCGCTGCTGTAGCCGTTCGTGCCACACAAGCGTATCCCGAATCTCAACATCGGGCTCTACCTTTCCGGGTAAGGCTTCTACTTTTAAGTTACTTTGGTTGTCACCGCGAATTTTATCCCCAAACCTTTTCCCCTTTTCCAGCAGGTGAGTAACACGTTCAACCCGATCCAGGAAACGCCATTTTAGCTCGTTATCAAGCTCTCCTTTTATGACGTAGTACGAGACGTATCCACCCACCCCCAACACAAAAACGGTAACCGCCAGGTAGATAAGAATAAATTTAGTGACGAGTTTCATGGCAAACTATCTGACTTTAAATTTATACCCAATGCCGTAAACACTTTCGATGTAATTATTTGCCCCGGCCTTTTCCAGTTTCTTGCGCAGGTTTTTGATATGCTGATATACAAAATCGAGGTTTTCGAGATGATCTACATAGTCGCCCCACAAGTGTTCGGCAATGGTTTGTTTTGAGAGTACGTGGTTTTTGTTAGATGAGAAATAAAGCAGCAGCTCGTATTCTTTGGGCGTAAGGTTTACAGGGTTCCCATCCACCGCAACCTCCATGGTTTTAGTATTGATGGAGATTTCATTCACGTTGATAATTTCCTTTCCGTCGCGCTGCTGACGTCGATTCACGGCTTTTATACGGGCATGAAGTTCCGGCAGTTGAAACGGTTTGGTGATGTAATCATCCGCCCCGAGTTCAAGACCTTCAATTTTATCATCGAGGGCATTTTTTGCGGATATGATGATGGTGCCCGTTTCCGGGTTTACGGATTTCAACTCCCGAAGCACTTGCAGGCCCGAACCGCCGGGAATCATAATATCGATAAGCACCACATCGTAGGTGTACGACATCACCTTGTCGAAAGCAGCCGCGTACGACTTGGCTGATTCGCAGATATAGCCCTCTCGCTTTAGGTAGGTTCGGATATTCTGCAGTAAATCTTCGTTGTCTTCAATGATTAACAATTTCATAGCAGCATAAACATAACAAATGAATTTGAAGCAAAACTGAAGAGCTTTTTTGTCTTTTCTCAAGCTTTTGATTAGTACTTTTGAGTGCTTTGGTTATATTTTAATAAGCAAATGCAATTGCATCAGGGCCATAATTTTATGTATAGAATCTGGATAGTTATTTTTTGTGGGTTACTTATTTATGGGTGCGGATCCGAACAGGAAGGATCGAACTCCAGTGAGCACGTTTTGCAGAAGGTATTACCCACTAATAAAGAAGATTCAACGGTAGCATCCCAGAAGTCCACTTCGTTTAAGCGTAAAACAACAAGCGTAGGGCAATTAGTTTATGTGCCCGTTTATTCTCATATCTATCAACGAAATCGGCAAAAGACATTTAATCTTACTACTACCCTTAGCATTCGAAATGCTGATCCATATCGCTCGTTTACGGTTACCGACGTGGCGTATTTTGATTCCAACGGCAATGAAATCCAACAATATGTAGAATCGGGGCAACAGATAGATCCCCTGGCATCCACTTCGTTTGTAATTGAAGAGGCTGATTTGCGAGGAGGTGTTGGAGCAAATTTTCTGGTAGAATGGGAATCTGAGGAGCCTGTTTTTCCTCCCGTAATTGAGGCCGTAAATATAAGCACATCCCAACAGCAGGGTATTTCTTTTTTAAGTGTTGGACGCGTGTTGCAAGAACGATCAGCAACCCAAACAGATGATAATTAGATGATTCTTGCTGTTACTCTTCCCTTTCTGACTGAACTCGTTGCTCTTTTTACCGTTAGTGTGGGTATTGCCTATCTGTGTTACCGACTCAAGATTGTACCCATTGTAGGATTTTTAATTGCCGGAGTTGTTATTGGTCCCAATGCCCTGGGACTGGTGCAGGACCAAGAGCTGGTAGATATGCTGGCTGAAATTGGCATTATTCTGCTGCTTTTTACCATCGGCATTGAATTCAGCTTGGAAAAGCTGTCCCGTATTAAGAAAGCCATATTTTTGGGTGGTGGTTTGCAAGTGGGCATTACGGTAACATTGGTGGCCCTAATTTTATCTTTTTGGGGTGTAAGCTGGAATTCAGCTATTTATACGGGATGCCTGGTAGCACTTAGCAGTACGGCTATCATTTTGGGATTGCTCAGTGATGAAGATAAAACCGATACCCCATCGGGACAGCTATCTCTGGCGGTGCTTATTTTCCAAGACCTGATAATTATTGTGATGGTTTTGCTGGTGCCTATCTTGGCGGGAGAATCTCAATCATTAACTGGTGTTGGCTTAATATTGGGGAAGGCCGTTTTGCTCATTGTGGGCGTGTTGGTGTTAGCACAGCGTATCGTACCATGGATCCTGGAAAAGGTTGCAAAAACGCGGCGGCAAGAACTGTTTTTACTCAGTGTTGTGGCAATCTGTTTTGGTACGGCAGCCCTGACCAATATGGTTGGAGTAAGCTTAGCGCTCGGTGCCTTTTTAGCTGGGTTGGTAGTAAGTGAAAGTCACTTTAGCGAGCAGGCCATTAGCGAAATATTACCCCTCCGAACCATTTTCAATGCCGTGTTCTTTGTGTCTGTGGGGATGCTTCTTGATCTTAATTATGTAATTGAAAATCCCCTGATAATTTTAGGCACGGCATTAGCTGTTGTGATCTTGAAGTTTATCATCAATACCGTAAGTCTTATTACGCTCAAATACCCCATTCGCATTGTAGCTGCTTCAGGGTTTACCCTGGCTCAAATCGGTGAGTTTTCTTTTGTGCTGGAAAGGGCAGGACGAGCAGCCGGTATTTCGCCGGCCGGAATGGGAGAGCCGGGAGCCCAAACGTTTATTGCTGTTGCAGTACTTCTGATGATTTTCACCCCGTTTATGGTACACAGGAGTACTTCTGTCGGGGAATTTTTAAGTAAAACACCGCTGAGGCATTTAGCCCGAGCTACAAAAGTAGGTGCTAAAGAAGATGAAAAGGTAAAGGTGGAAGACCATGTTATTATTATTGGATATGGTCCGGCCGGGCGACATCTGGTTCAGGTGCTACGTGATACAGGTATCCCCTTCGTCGTTATTGAGATGAATCCCGAATCGGTAAAAGAGATGCAACAGAATGGCATACCGGCTATCTTTGGAGATGCAAGTCATCGCCATATTTTAGAATTGGCGGCTGTTCGCAGGGCTAAGCTGTGCGTAATTGCTACCAATGATCCAGAATCGAGTCCGCGGATAGTGCAGCGGGCGCGGCATTTAAATCCAACGCTGCAAATCATTGTCCGCACGCGGTACTTAAGCGAGTTAGAACGTTTTGAGACACTCGGTGCCGACATCGTGGTGCCTGAAGAAATGGAGACGACCGTTCGTCTTTTTTCACATGTGTTGGGCGCCTATATGGTTCCAGAACAAGAAATTGATGAACATGTTAAAACATTACGAGCACACGACTATGGCGTTGTTCGCGGGGGAATCCAAGAGGCTCATTTGATGGTACTGCAAGGTCTCGATGAGGAAGGGCTGCATACGCGGGCTGTAGCGGTACGTGAGGGTTCACGGGCGGATGGAAAGACATTGCAAGAGTTAAAGTTGCGTAATCGTCACGGGCTCACGGTATTAGCTGTTAAGCGCGATGACCGTACGATAGGTAACCCAACAGGAGATTTTGAGCTGCACCCTAACGACCGATTAATAATGATGGGTACAGCAGACCAATTCGTCACTTGTGCCGATCTGTTTCGTCAAGCGGAGGGGTGATTTAATCCGGTAATTTACCTGTCATCAAATACTATGATTTTTTAGCAAGACGCCGTGATTCTATTTCGATGACTCCATAGTTGCCTTCCATACCATATTGGGCTGAAGCGCCAGCCGGCAGTACTTTTACAGAGATAATATCTCCGCGTGAAAACATGCTTGCTACCCGAGCATAATTCCGTCCCGCTTTTTGTCCGTCAACTACAAAAAGAGGTTGCGAAAATGGATTGTTAACAGATTTATGGCCCCGAATGATGATATGTATGTCGTCACCACTTCCATAAAGTTGTACGCCGTTGGCTCGCCGCAGATAATCTTCCAGTGTCCAATAGTTAGAGTATTCACGGGATTGATCATATTCAGCCTGCGAGCTGCTCGATCTGGATGAAGCACAACCTATTGACATCAGAATTAATGCAGACAAACCAAGGGTAATACCTATATTTAACCTTTTCATAGCGGTGGTTTTTGGTTAATGAAATAAGGTACTTACCAGTATAGATATTTATCTGCCCTAAGCAAATTAAAAACAGGTATTTATAAATTTTTTATCGGGTAAATATTCGTATTACGCCATAGAATCCTTCCATCCCATATTGGACTGCCCTCGATGGGGAATGACCTCAATATAGCTTATTTCATCTTCGTAAAGCATATCGTCAACATTGCCAAAACTGCTGCCGGCTTTCTGTCCGTCAATAACGTATAACAGTTGACTTGAAGGATTGGCGGTGATGCTTTCTCCACGAATTATAACTCGTGTTGTAGATCCGGTTCCCGTTACCTGCCTTTCCGAAGCTCGACGAATGTGATCTTTTAGGGTCCAATTTTCTTCTGATTTTACTTTTTCTTCCTCATTTTTGGTGGTTGTGCTACCACTTGTAGAGCAACCAAGAATATTGCTAAGCAATCCTACAGTAACACAGATTAGCAGTAGGCCTCGAAGTTTCAAAGCGATAGGTTTTATTTGTATTCCCTAAAAAATAACCTAAGAAACTACCATCTTTTGAAAAAAATGTGATTGGGGTAATCCGCTTCCATTTAAGATGATTCATTTATTTAAAATTGACTCATCCAGCATGTCTGTATCTTTGAATACAAAATAATTTGTGAAAAGAATTCCCAAATACACCGAAAGCACGGTGCCCGAAAAAATGGCTACCATAATCATGATCTGATATTTGATGGCGATAATGGGTGAGCTGCCACTCAAAATTTGGCCGGTCATCATTCCCGGCAGCGAAACCAGTCCGATCGTAGCCATCGAGGCAAGCGTTGGGTTAGCTGACTTTTGCAGTGCGTCGCTAAAAAACGACTGCAGCGCCTCAGAGCGGGTGGCCCCGCAGGAAAGATAAAATTGATACCGTTCTCTATGTTCATCCAGGCTGTAATAAAAGGCGTTGATGCCAATGACATTGCTCCGCAGGCAGTTGCCCAGTACCATTCCTGTTATAGGGATGGTATATTGCGCGGCCAGCAGTTTGGGCAGCTGAATAACAGCCTCCAGAAAAAACAGATCGATCACGATAATCCCCAAAAAAGTAGCAAAGAAAATAGGGACAACAACTTTCCACTGTTGGGATAAATCGCTGCGATCTACCGTAGCAAAATCAGCTACGGCTACCATCACAAAAATCCAGGCGGCATTAATCCACGGATTGTCATATTCAAAGAGATATTCCAGGTAATAACCCACAAAAAGCAGCTGCAGCACCATACGCACCGAGGCGATAAATAGCTTCTTATTAAGACCCGTACGGTAGCGCCATAAGATATAGGCGGGAATAATCAGGGCTAAAAAGCCAATGCCAACTTGAAGCCACGAAAGGTCAATAATTTCCATAGTTACAGTTCAATTACGTTATCAGCTTTTTTTACCCAGAAGGGATCGTGTGACGTGGATATAATGGTGCGGTTGCCGTTGAGCAGCAGGTCTGTCATGTTTTCTTTTGATGTCTTATCAAGGGCCGAAGTAGGTTCATCGAGCAGCAGAAGGGGTTTATCCAACAGATGGCAAATCGCAAGTCCCACTCGTTGACGCTGTCCGGTAGAAAGGTCCCGAAATTGCTTTTCAAGGATATCTTCATCCAGTCCCAGTATCTGTAGCGTTTGTATTTTTTGGGAGGAACTATTTGCCTGGAGAGATCGATTTGCCGAAAACTCAAACGGCTTGGTTATAACCTCGTTAACTGTGCCCGAGCCCAGGTTTAAATCTTGAGGCAGCCAGGCCGTTTTCCGGCGGATAGTCTTGGAATTTTCTCCCTTCGAGGAAAAGTCGATGGTCCCCTTTTGGGGCTGATGAAATCCCAACAGCAGTCGCAGGATGGTACTTTTTCCCGATCCGGATTCACCCTTCAAGACGGTGTGCTGTCGGGCGGGGGCATTAAACGAAAATTCGTTAAGAATTTGCTCACCCTCGAAACCGAAACTAACTCTGTCAAAGGTAACCTCAGGCAATGTCGATGAATTCATTTTTAATTTTGCGATGCTTAAAATGGAAGTGGTTCACCCGTCGTTTCGGCTCGCTTGCGATGTAATTTCTGCAGGCGTTTTGTTATTGGCCCTTTGTTACCATCGCCAATACTGCGCTTATCAATTTCTATGACAGGAACCAGTTCTCCCATCGTTCCAGTCGTAAAACACTCGTCGGCCGAATACATTTCAGCCATGCTGAGTCTTTTTTCTGCAACGGGAATGTCATTTTCTTTGCAGAGATCAATTACGATGCCACGTGTTATGCCTGGCAGGCAACTATCGGCAAAGGGGGTTAGCACTTTTCCATGACTAACAAAGAAAATATTTGTAGCGTTAACCTCTGAAACATAGCCTTCAATATCCATCATTACGGCCCCGTCGGCCCCTGCAGCATTAGCCTCTATTTTTGCCAAAATGTTATTTATCAGGTTATTATGATGAATTTTTGAATCGATACATTGCGGCGAATTCCTGCGGATGGATGAAGTGATCAGGCTTAATCCCTTCTGATTCTGTTGGTGGATGGGAGGCTTCCATTCGGCCAGTACGATGAGCGTGGGTCCATACTGGTTGACTTGTGGATCCATATAAGACGTTACTTTTTTGCCTCGCGAAAGAGTGAGCCGGATGTGGGTTTCATCTCGCATTCCGTTTGCTTCGAGCGTTGCGAAAATAGCTTCTTTTATTTCATCATTGGAAGGAACAGACTCAAAAGCCATGGCACGGGCAGAATTTTGCAATCGCTCGAGATGCTCATCAAGAGCAAAAATTTTCTCGTCGTAAACGCGCAATCCCTCCCAGACGCCGTCGCCACCCTGTACCAGGCTGTCAAAAACAGAAATTTTAGCATCTTCACGGTCGTAAAGATTCCCGTCAATCCAAACTTTGAGGGTTTCGTTTCGGGAATCGGGGATGGTTGGGTGTGTGGACATATTAAAATTCAGTGGGTAAGAAGTTAATATTAATTTTTAATTGCATGTGCAAACATTTTGTCATAAATCGGCTTGCATTGTTTATAAAGTGGGGTTAAATGCTCGGGCAAAGATTCATCCTTGGGTATGTAGGGGTTAAATCCCGTTGAACTGTGGACATTGTGGTACCAGTGCTCCGCCCAAATACCGTCTTCGGCAATAGGGCCCGCATCCCAGGAAAGCATGGATTGTTCGAAGGGGATTTCAAGTTGTTTGCAAAGGGCTGTGAGAACTCCTTCTGGATTCTGCAAAAGTTCTTTAGAATCAATAACGGTAAGGGATAATCCTCTTTTTTTAGCTTTATTAAAAAGATCGATCAGATGTTGGTAGCCAGTGTCTCGCATCATTGGGTTAGGTAATGATTTATCCAGGGAGAGTAGCATTTCAGCGGGATCGCGAATTAAAAAAATAGGTTCAAATACAGAGATTAGTTTATCAAGGGTATCCTCCATTTCGATCATGTGATGAGCCATATTTTTGACAAACAGTACTTCTGAACTATGGCTTGCCGCCAATAAATTTTGTAGTGATACAGCAGGGTCTTTGGGCTGACTGTCTAACACTTTAGCTCGTGCCGGATGCTCGGCCCCGCTTTGCAACAGGTAGTGGGCATAAAAAGGCTCATCCACCACCTTTGTGTCGCTGCGTTGGGCAAAGGAATACATGATGGCTGTAGAAATATTGCGCGGACCCGACCACATATTTATGAGTTTTGAAGACATCGTATTTAGCCAAGTTGAGGAAAATTACCAGACAAATATGGTATTGATATTTTAGGATGATCAAAAGTAATAATATCGAATTTGATAGCATAATATGTACGAAATCAACTTTTCTACTATACTTTTCATACTTTTAGATGCAGTTACGTTTTGTGGAATTGATAAATTTTTTTCTACTCGATGGGACAAGACAAAAACGATAGTGTTACCGATGTACAGCGCCAGCTACAACAGCTGGCACTTGATAATCTCAATGACATGGTGGTTATCACCAAGGCCACCAGGCATGATCCGCTTAATTCCCAGATCGTTTTTGTAAATAAGTCATTCGAACGTATTACGGGCTATAAATCTGAAGAAGTAATTGGTGAAACGCCCACTTTCTTACATGGGCCAAAGACATCAGCAGAGGTGTTATCGCGTATCAATGATAAAATAAGGGAGCGTAAGCCCCTGCGCGAAGAATTTATAAACTACAAAAAAGATGGTACGCCCTACTGGGTGGAGTTGGATATGGCTCCCTTTCCCACAAAACAGGAACAGTATGAATATTGGGTGGGCATAAATCGGGATATCAGTGATCGCAAACAGTACGAACACCAACTAAAAAAATCGCTTAAAGAAAAAGAGACCTTACTGACTGAGGTTCATCATCGCGTAAAAAACAACCTGGCCATTATTTCGGGATTGCTACAGATGCAGGTATTTAATACAGAAGACGATAATCTGCTGGAAAAACTCAAGGAGAGTCAGTCTCGTATTCAGTCTATTGCGATGGTTCATGAGAAGCTCTACAGTTCAGAATCATTTTCCGAAATAGCTCTCGATCAGTACATCGATGAGCTTATGGATTGGATTTCGGCCTCAATATCCGATGTAAAAAAAGATATCACTATCGAGAAAGAAATAGATGCTGTTTATCTAACAGTAAATCAGGCTATTCCCTGCGGATTATTATTAAATGAGCTTATCACCAATTGCTATAAACATGCTTTCAATGATCAGGAGGAGGGACATATTCGAGTTTTCGTTGAGAAATCTGGATCAGAAGTAGCGCTAAGTGTAGAGGATAATGGCTCTGGGTTGCGCGATGATTTTAATATTGACGAAGAATCCTCATTGGGAATGACCATTATTAACACCTTGACCCATCAACTTAATGGTACTTTGGAAATAGACAGTGATAGTGGGGGCACGAAATTTAAACTGATTTTCAATATTGAAAATGGGTATTAATTCGTAATATTATAGATTAGGAAAAATGTATGTACGACCGGCAAGAGAGGCATCGTATTGTAACTATCTAAAATGTGACGTATTTAAGACATCAAAATAACCAACTAAACTGGAGATGAATATGAGACACCCAAGCTTACCAAAACCCATACTTTTTGTTTTTCTGATCTTTTTAGTAGCTATACAGCCATTGGCTGCTCAGTCGGATGAAGGGCTCACGCCCAAAGATGTTGCTAAAATAAAGCAAGTAAATGAGGTTGCCGTAGCGCCGTCAGGAGAGAAGGCTATTTACACCTTGCAGGTTCCGGCTGATCCCACTAAAGAGAACAAGCCCGCAGAGAACCACCTGTATCTTGCAGATTTAGTGGATGGGGATTCCACGCCATTTATAACAACCATGAGTATTAGCAATATTGCATTCCGTCCCGATTATAATACAGTTAGTTTCTTGGGCAAGCGGTCATCGGACGAAAAAACGAGTTTGTACGAAATTTCAATGGCTGGTGGTGAGGCCCAAAAGCTGTACAGTTTCAAGACCCCTATTGCCGATTACGAATGGGCATCGGATGGTGAACACATTGCATTTATGGCCGAAGACACCACCACCTATGAAGAGTCTTCGCTGCCCTATGAGCCGGAGGTGTATGAAGAAAACCTGAAACAGCGCCGTGGGTATATTGCCAACGTGGAGATGCCTGAACAGGACCCGCACCAAGTGCAGGTAGAGGGATCTATTTACCAGATGCGCTGGAGTGACGATGGAGAAAAGCTGGCCATTGCAGTAGCACCTACTCCATTGGTGGATGATTATTATATGCATCAGCAGGTTAAGATTATGGATCACGAAGGTGAAAAGGTGCTTGGGGAAATTGATCACGAAGGAAAACTTGGACAGATTGGCTGGAGTCCTGACGGCAGCAAACTTGCCATGATTGCCGGTGCCGATATTAATGATCCTATTGCGGGGCGGTTGCATGTAGTTTCTGCCGATGGGGGATCTCCCACACAGCTTAAACCACAGTACGAAGGCATGTTCGAGCAGTTTGAATGGAATGGTAATGATAAGCTGAACTATTTGAGCAGCGAGGGCGAATGGTCAACCTATGGAAGCATGAATGCTGATGGGTCTAATATGGAGAGTATTGTTGGCCGGGGCGATGTAAACCTCTCTGCCTTTGATCGCGCTGATAACGGAGCTACTATTTTTAACGGCAGTTCGGCTGCGCATCCGCAGGAATTATTCCATCTGTCTGATGAAAATGAGCCTGTTCGTATTACCGAGAGCAACGACTGGCTGGCTGACAAGCAGTTGGGTGAGCAGAAAGTGGTTAGCTGGCAGGCCGAAGACGGTACCGAGCTGCAGGGCATTTTGGTGTACCCGGTTGACTATGAGGAAGGAAAGCGATACCCAATGATTACAACTGTACATGGTGGGCCTGAAGCGCATTACAATCACGGCTGGGTGACCAACTACTCTGATGCGGGGCAGGTTGGCGCCGAACAGGGCTATTTCGTTTTCTATCCCAACTATCGGGGAAGTACCGGTCGTGGAGAAGAGTTTGCCAAAAGCAGTCAGGGCGATTTGGCCGGTGCTGAGTTTGATGATATCGTAGCCGGCGTTGACCAACTTGTGGATGAAGGTATCGCCGATGGAGAGAAAATTGGTGTCACCGGAGGTTCGTACGGTGGCTATGCAACCGGCTGGATGGCTACGAAATACACCGATCGTTTTAAGGCCGGGGTGATGTTTGTGGGCATCAGCAATAATATCTCTAAATGGGGAACCAGCGATATTCCCGAGGAGCTGTATTTGGTACATGCCCGAAAACGGATCTGGGATGATTACCAGGGATATCTTGAGCGGAGTCCTATTTACTATGCCGGACAGGCGGAAACCCCACTGTTGATTATGCACGGAAAGGAAGATACGCGGGTTGATCCAAGTCAGTCGTACGAGCTATATCGTCATATAAAAACGCGAACTGATACCCCCGTTCGATTAGTATTGTATCCCGAGGAAGGTCATGGAAATAGAAATTCCACGGCGCGTTATGATTACAATCTGCGCATGATGCGTTGGTTTAATCAATATTTGAAGGGCGAACAATCAGATCGGCCAGATGCAGAAATTGAAGTTGAACAAACTGCGGTAGAAAATTAGGGTTGACAAATTTAGCATGTCTAAAATCCCCTTCGGTAACTCGAGGGGGATTTTTTATTTTTCATTCGTTTTTTGGATTCAAGGGAGCAGTATAGCGTTGGATGTTTTCCGGATCCCCCATAAATTGCACCTCTCTGATGTCGTATCGGTCGTCAATACCTTGGACAATACCGTGGAGTATCTCTTGATAGCGTTCAAAATCTTTACCGAAGAAAATCTTTTTGCCACCCTTGGATTCAACGTAAAAGTTAGACCAGGCAGAGCCAAAGTGAATGGCCTTTACATCAGCATAATCAATAATACTGGGCGAAAATAAGCCCTGCCGGTGAATGGCGTGTTTGGTGAGTGATATCTTAAAACCTATAGCAATTAATATGACGATAGCCCATACAAAGAATAGGATAACCATCAGAACGGAAAAGAAGAGTTCCCCTCCGGAATAATTCAGGTAAGCAGCATACATCATGGGTCCGCCTACCATGAGGAAAAGGAAAACCATTGCCCATTTTGATTTTGTACGCAGCGAAAATTCAGTAGTATTCAATATGCTCCCAACTAATTAACTTACATTCAGAAATGATTATATATCCATTAATGGGTGAAAAAGAAAGAGCAGCTTTTTAAGGTGATGCAATATCTTGCTGTTATGTGTAACTTTATATCGATGAAGTTAGGGCAAAAAATATTGTTATTGCTTACGCTTTTGCTGATGGGTGGTTCTGTGGTCCAAGCAGGACCATCAACCGCCGAGCAGCATGATGCAAGCATACAGCCGGCGGCCCAGGGCGGGGCACAATCAACCCATCCCTTAGACCAGCCCAATCTGTTCAATATTTATCACTCGGCAGAGAGTTCGGGTAACTTGATAAATAATTCTCCAGTGCCCAGCTTATCTGGTGATGAGCGTGATGATAATGCAAAAAGCCGGATGGCAGCGTTGGCTATTAAGCAACAGGTATCGACTTGTTTGCACATTTTTGAAATTTCAGATCGACGTGCTGTTGTTTTAAAACTTATTTACCCCTTCCACACCTTTCTATAGGCGTTTAATGTGATCGGGATGGCTTTGAAAGGTCTCCTTTTGGAAAATCAATATGGACAATTTCTACAAACCGGAATTGCTATATCAATACTTCACATTAAAACATTTTTATTATGGATATGGATTCAACGACAATTATTATCAGTGTTATTGCATCGCTATTTTTTATTATTCCGATCGTACTCGATCAGATGAAAAAGAAAAAAGAGAATGAAAATAGTTAGCATTGTATGCTATTTGATTGATGCATTTGTGATCGGATAGGTAAATCAAGTTACTAATATTCATCGGATGGCAACTTCAGCCATCCGATGAGTACTATTCAAAATAAAAAAGCCGCGGGAGACCGCGGCTTTTCTATTTACGAATGGGCCGGCTCGCTTTATTTGACTTCAATTTTTTTGCCGGCTTTTTCTTTTAGTTTTGGAACCGTTACGGTTAAGACGCCATTATCGTAGCTGGCGCTGATGTTTTCTTCATCAATAACATTAGGCAGTGGCAGTGAGCGTTCAAACTTGCCAAAACGGCTTTCAATGCGATGATATTTTGTGCCGTTTTCTTCTTTTAGTTCGCGCTCACCGCTGATAGTGATCGTATTGTTTTCAAAGCCGATATTAATGTCGTCTTTGCTCATTCCTGGCAACGCAACTGTTATCTCGAACTTAGTGTCGGTTTCATAGACGTTGAGTTCGGGCACAAAAGTACCTTTGCTCCACGAAAAGGCTTCCTCCATAATATCATCAAGCATATCGGAAAATCGGAGCGTATTGGTGTTTCGACTGCGGTTGTTAAATAACGTTGGGAAGTTTTGTTGTCTCATCAGCATAGCAAATACCTCCTAAATGGATTTTATTTAGCAGTTCTAAGTTACTCATGAGTGTGATGGACGTCCATCACATGTTCATTTTTATAATAACAAATGCTGTACCAGCGCAGGACAGCTTGAAAATTTGTCAATCTGTTAAGGGAAATAAGTAACTTTTGACAAACGGAAACTGTAAAAACGTCATTTCCAGTTTTCGGGATGCTTTCGCACCATTCTACCTTCGCTTTGCTGATGAACAAATTTCTTGTAAGAAATGCAGGCTAATTATTAAGTTGCAGCAAACGCTTCGCTTTCTCACTGTCTCCATCCCATGTACGGAGCGTAACGTTACCGTTATAAACGTAATCAAGCAGCTCGATCAGTTCATCCATATCGGCCTTTGTAAATTGTGATTTATGACAACCGAGCGCTTCACGTGCTTTTTTAAGATCATTTTCGTCATACGGTATCTGGACATCCAGATACTCCGGTGAAGTTAGGTGCCACAAGTCGATGAACCAGTTAATAACAGGCTGCGAGAATTCCGGAAGAGAATCAAATCGTGTGGATGAAAAACCGGTGTACACCAATGTGCTGGGCCATGAAAAACTCTTCGATTGAAAAACTTCTGTTACCACATTGCTCACGGTCCGGTGGTCGGGGTGGCCATATCCGCCACTGGGATTCCAGGTGATAACTACATCCGGTTGAAGTTTCTGAATAAGAGAAAAAACCCTTTCATTTAATTTTTCGAAGTCTTCAAGTGTATTACCAAGATCAGGCTGTTTATGGGCAAAACCATCACGCAGACCAAACAGTGTTGGCGGCTCGATTCCCATGGTCTTTGCCGAACATTGAATTTCTTTAGATCGCACCGCTGCAAGTGAGTCTCCGGCTGGAATTCCTGCATGTTCACTGACTCCGAACCTTCCGTCTGTGGCCACTGCTACATGGACTTTGTCGCCACGCTCAGCAAATTTTGAGAGAATTGTCGAAACCATAAACTCATCATCCGGATGTGCAAATACTGCCAGAATGGTTCGATTTTGATCGCTGGTGTCAGGAGGATTTTTTGTCATGAAACCGTTCCAAGTTAATAATGAAATGCAAAAGAAAGCTAAAATGTATCCCTTTGATAATTGGAGCATAGACGTTGTATTGTTATGAAAGCAAATAAACAACCCTGATATTAACAAAGTAAAACCCCAGTCGTCATTAAGAAACTGGGTTCGGTTTTATATCCAATATACTGACGCAGAGTCTTTAAATGTAAAACTATCAAGCTGGTGATTGTTTTTGGTCTGTCCTGTTGTACCTTACATATTATTTATAATTAACTGCCTGCTGTTATGAAAAAAGTAATTTCAGTTTTTGTATCTGTTGTATTGCTTGTGGCTGCTTTTGTGATAATAAATGCTTCGGACAAATCGGCTGCAAATGTGGATGTAAGTATTACTGAGTGGGAAGTGCGGTGGGAGGAAAGTCGTCCGCGTGATCCCTACGTGGCGCCCAATGGTGACGTCTGGTTTGTGGGACAACGCACGCATTACGTAGCCGAGTTCGATCCCGATACCGAAGAGTTTACCAACAAGTTTGATCTCGAAGACGGTGCGGGTCCGCATACGGTTATTGTTGATGATGAAGGCACACCCTGACCCTGGTATGCCGGTAATCGCGCAAACCATATTGGTGAGATAAATCCCGAAAGCGGG
>JBNJFP010000042.1:0-22228 GCA_051746985.1 Bacteroidota bacterium | reverse complement strand
GGATTTTAAGTCCGACGCGTCTACCAATTCCGCCACTCGGGCAAACATCTGAATATTGATTACCTTCATCATTAGACCGTTTTAGATCCTAATCAAAGGTACCAATTTTTCGAGATTCCAAATATAAGGGATAATGTATTACTTCTACAATGTAATTTTTAGAATTATTTTTACTCCCATCTGAACACGGTTTTCTGAAATTTCAGTTTTTTACACCAACACTTTTAAGATATATAATTGGACGGTAATTCATTATCTTTATCCCTTGAAAATAAATATGTTGCTCTGCAAATTGTCTGCTTTCTGTCATTTCACATACTAACTGATATTGCTTTCAAATGTCGAAATAGCTTCTTTAACAGATCAACAAAGAAATCACTGATTGTCTTATAGTTCGATTTTACTATTTTAACTACGTTATCAAAAATTGATACTACTAATATATGAGTCTTGAAAAGAAGAAGGTCATCATAGTTGAAGACGATCTCATTCTCAATTTACTGTACGAGAGTTATTTAGAACGGCTTGGCTTTGAAACGGAGGGAGAACTTGTTTATGGCAAAACGGCTATAGAAACGGCCAAAAAGATTGATCCCGACCTTGTTATCATGGATATTTCGCTTGAGGGTGATATCGATGGAATCGATGCCATGTTAAAAATCAGAGATTTTTCTGATGTGCCGGTCGTTTATATTACCGGCAATTCCGACCCTTATCATGTTGAGCGCGCAAAAAAAACCAATCCCCTCGATTATCTGACAAAACCGATCGAATTTGAGGACTTGAAAACATCCATTGCCAAACATTTTTCGATCAATTTATAATTATTACCAACCCTGAAATACAATACCACTATGCTTAATACCTTGTTAAAGAAGAATACCTATTTTGTTGTTGCGGTAGCTATTCTTTTTATGGGATGTACCGGAGCACAGCAAACAGCTGACGATCAACAATCAGAAAAAGCCTCGGAGCACAAGGTCGTTCCCAAACCTTCTGAGCTTAACCGTCAGGTAGCAAATCCCATAGACGATGAAATACCCAACGCCTTTTTTAATGCGATTGATAATAAAACACGGACGATGTCCGGTCAGCCGGGTGATGATTACTGGTCGCAGTGGGCTAATTATGATATTGATGTGGAATTACTGCCCGCCGATACGCTCGTAAAGGGAACTGCTACCATTACCTATTATAATAATTCTCCCGATACGCTGGATGCATTATACATGGAACTTTCTCAAAACTTACATAAAGAAGGGGTTAAGCGTAACGAACAGCAGGAGGTTACAGGTGGTGTAAACCTGCATAATATTGGACTTAATGATGAAGAGCTCGATGAGCTAACGTCGCGCAACGATCCCTCGGGATACGGCGTGGATGGAACCCTGCTTTATATTCGTCCCGAAAACCGTCTTTCGCCCGGTGATTCTGTTAAAATTAATGTGGATTGGGATTTCAAAATCCCACAGCGAGGGGCCAGCGGCCGAATGGGTTACAGCGAAGACAATCTCTACTACATTGCATACTGGTATCCTCAGATGCGCGTGTATGATGATGTCATTGGCTGGATGACCGATCCATTTACGGGCAATGCCGAATTTTATCACGATTTTGCAGACTATAATGTGGATATCACCGTCCCCGAACAATGGATGGTCGGCTCAACAGGTCAGCTTACAAATGCCGATGACGTACTTTCCGAATCCGTTTATAAACGTCTTGATCAAGCACATAGCAGCGATTCGGTCATGCAGGTGGTCACCGAAGATGATTTTGGAGAGGTAACCAAGTCATCTGATGGCGGGACACTCACCTGGAGTTTTGATGCAGAAAAAGTGCGTGACTTTGCATTTAGCGTCACCAAAGAATCCAAATGGGATGCCACGCGGGCAAGCGTAGGTGACCGCGACGGTGATGGTGAAGAAGATTATACGCAGATCAATGCGATCTACCGCAGCTCGGCTCCGCTATGGACCGACGGTGCTGAATTTACCCAACATGCTATCACCTTTTTATCAGAGCAAACAGATCTTGCCTATCCCTGGCCTCACATGACTTCGGTGGAAGGGGGCGGCATTATCGGGGGCGGCATGGAGTTTCCCATGATTACCATTATTGGTGATTATAATGGTCAATCTTCGCAAGCACTTTATGGGGTTATCGCTCATGAATTAGCCCACATGTGGGTGCCCATGATCGTAAGTAACAACGAGCGCCGCTACGCCTGGATGGACGAGGGCACCACGACCTACAATGAGAATCAATCTAAGAAAGCCTACTATCCCGACGGGCCTAATTTTGATCATGAAGATATGAACAGCTATTTGCAGATTACCGGCACCGATGCCGAAGGTCCCATCATGCGCTGGTCGGATTATCATTACAATGGCTTTGCTTACGGCATCGCCTCATACCCCAAACCGGCAACGATGCTCGCAAGCCTGCGTAACTTGCTGGGAGAAGAAACCTTTACCGAGGCACTCCACGAATTTATCGACCGATGGAAATACAAGCATCCCTACCCTTGGGATATGTTTAATACCTTCGAGGATGTAGCCGGTGAGGATTTGGATTGGTTCTGGAGAGCCTGGTATTACGAAACCTGGACGCTTGATCAGTCGGTAGCTGAGGTTTCATCCACAGACGATGGTAAGACCCATATCGTTATTGAAGATCATGGGCAGGCCCCAATGCCGACGCCTGTTCAAATCACAAAAGCTGATGGTTCTACGGAAACTAAAACCATCCCGGTTGATCATTGGCTGGAAGGGGCACGAGAGGCCGAACTTACGGTGGACGGGGAAGTCACTGACGTGGAAATCGATCCTGATATGAATTATCCCGACACCGATCGCAGCAATAACCGATGGGAAAAATAGCATCATAAGTGTTGTTAAATTTCACCAAAAGGACACATCATCGTGTCCTTTTGGTATTTGTGGGGGTATTATTAAATCACGTAAAAATAATGACCTTTAAAATTTGTAACCCCAATAATTTTCTTACTTTATAATTTGATTCTTCCTAATTGATAACCTTTTAAGTCGATATGAAGCGTTACGGATCGCTGCGAACGATTTTACTGGCTGCCGGCGTGATAGCCATCTTAGGGCTTACGGGCATGAATGCGTATTCTCTATATGCTCTCCACGAGAATACCCTGGAATCGTCCCGGGAAAACAAGAAGCTTCAAATTGCAGAATTTACCGATAAAATTCGGTACCGGTTTTTCAAACAGTTTTTTGGGCTCGGATCAACCGACATCAATCGACTGCAAAATACCTACTACGAATCGGGGCAGTTTACCCGTGAGGTCACTAATCTGCTTAATAACGCAGACGAAGATTCTATTTATGAGTCTATTTATTTTATCCCCTCTGATTCTGAGGCTTGCCAAAACCAAGACCCAATCTTGGAATATTCCTCCGATAATGGTTTTAGCCGTACCCCGGATTATGACCCTGTAGTTTGTGATGGGATGGGGATCGCCCGAACTCAAATAAAAAGCCTTATTGACGATTACCAATACAACAATAAGGTGATTTTTGATTCCCACCGCAGTATCACCATTGCACTTATTGATAATTCAGAACGTGAGGTGTTCGGCTATTTGGTAATGCCTTTTAATCAAGAGTTCCTGCGCAACTCTTATTTGCCGCAAGTATTGGCCGAAAAGTTTGGTACAGACGAACAATCGGGCATGAACATATGGCTTCGCGATTGGACTAACAACGAGGTCATTGCCGGCAGTAATCCCAACGCCGACTATAACCGAGAACAGATTCAGTTTGTTCAAACATTTCCCGACTTTTTTGACTATTGGAAAATTGAGGTCGCCTTTACCGATGAATCTGCCGTTGCTGCATCGAATGCTTCGCTTGTTCGCAACTTAATTATTTTGGTAGCGGCCATGCTGTTATTGCTTGGCGCCCTGCTTTTTATGTTTATATCAGCACAGAAAGAACGGGCGTTGGCCGAACGGCAATCTGAATTTTTGGCTAATGTTACCCACGAGCTAAAAACCCCGCTGTCGGTGATGCAGGCGGCTGGTGAAAATTTGGCTGACGGCCGGGTTAAAGATCAAAATCGACTTGCAAATTATGGCACCCATATTTTTAATGAGGCGGTCAGGCTGCGCAAAATGATCGATAAGCTGCTGGATGTAGCAAAAGCAAATGCCAATGAATCTTTTGTTGAAATCCAGCCGACGAACCTTGCCGAAGTAGTCTCATCTTACCTCGAAAAGCAGCAGAAGTACATCCGCAGCCAAGGCTTTAGGCTGGACACCGATATTGCTCAAAATCTGCCCCTCGTCAATGTTGATAGAAGCAGCTTAAAAACAATTCTAAGTAATATTGTTGATAATGCTATCAAATACAGCGATGAAGATAAATATTTAGGTATTACTGTAGAAACAGCTAATGATAACGTCAAGCTGTCTGTTGAAGATCACGGAATAGGCATTGCAAAGAAAAATATCTCAAATATCTTTAAGAAATTTTTTCGAATTGAAGATTCACTTACCGCAAAAACCAAGGGGCACGGGCTGGGACTTTCTATCGTCAAAAATTTGGTTGAGCTCAACGACGGTTCTATTAAGGTAGAGAGCAGCCCCGGTAATGGATCCACTTTTATCATTACATTTCCTATCTTAAATGACCAAACAAAGAATCAAAATTCCATGCAATCATCTACAACGCAACGCAATAATAAATCCCGAATAGAAGAGGTTGAAAAACATGTCAGCTGATTCCAAAAAAATTATCATCGTTGAAGACGAACCCAGTCTGGTTTTTACCTTGCAGGATACCCTGGAAAGTGAAGGGTATAACGTTTTTATAGCAGAAAAGGGTGATCAGGCAGTTGAAATCGTAAAAGAAGAAGATCCCGACCTGATGATTTTAGACCTGATGTTACCCGGTATGAGCGGTTTCGACGTGTGCCGCAAGGTCCGCGAAATGAACTATACCTTCCCGATTATTATGCTAACCGCCCGAGATCAGGAAATTGACAAAGTTACCGGTCTCAATATTGGCGCAGATGATTACATGACTAAACCCTTCGGCGTTAAGGAGCTTCTTGCCCGTATTAAAGCCCGGCTTCGTCGATCTGACACCTATACAAATATGAAACCAATTAATGAAGTGGACCTTGATCCTATCCACGTCGATCTTAAAAATGCTGTTGCCAAACATCCCGAAAATGGTGATCAAGAGCTTACTACCCGAGAAGTAGAGCTGGTCCGATATCTTGTGGCCCATTCCAATCAGCCGGTTTCACGCGACGATCTGCTGGAAAATGTTTGGCGATACGAATTTAGCACCAATACCCGTACGGTGGATGTGCATATTTCGAAGCTGCGCTCAAAAATTGAGGTGCAGCCCGATGATCCCAAATACTTGGTTACGCTGCACGGGGTTGGCTATATGCTCAAGATGAGCTGATTACCAAAAATATTAGCTATCCATAATCAGGGACTCATCGGATTGCAGATTCCTGACAAATTGGGGAAAGCCGTCTATTTGTGATAATAGGAGCTGCTGCTGAAACTCATTTTTTATCCCGTTCTCATCATCAAAATTCTCATTAACGCGCGAAATAAAAACACGCTCAGGAAAAATATGAGCATTGCGATATCCGAAAACCTGCTGCAGCTGTTCTACCGCACGCATTGCACCAAAAGCGCCGTTGGCTTCACCTATTAGCGCAATGGGTTTTTTATCAAGGCTATTGGGGAAGGGTAAATAATCGATAAACATCTTTAAGATCCCCGGATAGCCACCATTGTATTCCGGACATACGACCACCAAGCCATCAGCAGTCACAGCTTTATCCACAAAAGCATCAACGTCTGGCAACGCTTCCCCATACTTTCCTCCAGCCACCTTTGACAAGGGGAAGTCCTGCAAGTCTATAATACCCGCATTGATCCCCTCCTTCTTATAGCCCTTTTGCACATACCTTGAAACGCGCATAGCATTAGAATTAGGCCGATCCGTACCGCTAATAATTTTAAGGTCAATCATAGATTATTTAATCTAATTACAACAAAACATTACCCCTCTTATACCATTTCATCCAAGAAATCATTCCCCTTGAAAAGCTTTCAAAGTTAGGCATAAATAGGATAAAACATTAATTAACTATGCAAGAGATAGCATCTTATTAATTTTATTTTGTAATTAATCTATACTTAATTATTATTGAAGTTAAATTTTATAATTAACCTTAATAATTATACCAAATGCACAAGTTTACTAAACTTTATTTAGTGTTGTTGATACTTTTTCTATGCATACCCATAACTGCAATTGCTGGTGATGAAGTTTCATTGGTATCAACCATTGAAAACTTAGATAGCGATTCAGAGAAAACTTTTGCTGACCTGCTCTGGATTATGATTGCTGGGTTTCTGGTATTCTTTATGCAGGCCGGTTTTGCCTTGGTCGAAACTGGATTTACAAGAGCCAAAAATGTTGCCAACATCATGATGAAAAATATGATGGACTTTGGGTTGGGTACAATTGTATTCTGGGCTTTGGGATTTTCTTTCATGTATGGAACTGATGTCTGGGGACTTATCGGGTTCAGTAATTTCTTCCTTTCTGATGCTATCCGTGCTGATGGAACCTTGGATACCTGGATGTATGCAGACTGGTTTTTCCAGGCTATGTTTGCTGCCACAGCTGCAACCATTGTTTCAGGAGCCATGGCCGAGCGGACCAAATTCACTGGGTATCTGATTTACACCGTTTTCATTACAGCCTTAATTTATCCCATCGTAGGACATTGGGTCTGGGGTGGAGGCTGGCTTTCAGATCTTGGATTCTATGATTTTGCCGGATCAACCGTTGTTCACGGCGTTGGGGCCTGGGCTGGATTGATAGGTACATATATACTTGGTCCAAGAATTGGACGCTTTGTAAATGGTAAGGTTAATGCAATTCCCGGTCACAGTGTAGCATTAGGTACTTTGGGAGTGTTCATCTTATGGCTTGGATGGTTTGGGTTTAATCCCGGAAGTACACTTGGTGCTGATACGTCATTTGCCCGCATTGCTGTAACAACAAATATAGCAGCGGCTGCCGGGGCAGTAGCAGCTATGTTAACTGCTTGGTATAATGTTGGGAAACCCGATTTGGGATATACCTTAAATGGTGCTTTAGCCGGTCTCGTTGCTATTACTGCAGGATGTGCCGTAGTATCTCCCACTTCTGCCCTAATTATTGGCGGTATTGGCGGCAGCATTATGTTTTATGGCACACGCTTTCTTGAGAAAATTGGTATTGATGATCCTGTTGGAGCTATTCCCGTACATGGCTTTGCCGGTATTTGGGGAACCCTGGCGGTAGCTCTGTTTGCACAAGCACCCTATTCATCAACCTTTACCGGTTTATTCTTTGGTGGATCTGTCAACCAGCTTTTAATACAAGCAGTGGGTATTATTGCTGTATTTGGCTGGACAACACTTATGGCCTTTGCTGTATTTAAAGGAGTAAATCTTACGCACGGCCTACGTGTAACCGAAGCTGAAGAGTTAAAAGGTCTGGATCAAAATGAACATGGCACCTCAGCTTATCCCGACTTTTTTGGAATCAACGAAGCAAGAGATATGCTCGATCTTGATGCGGAAGAAGAGCTATCACTTATTAAGAAAGAAAAAATTAACATATCACTTGAAAACAAATAACCTATAACGGCTTATTTATCTCGATATAGGGTCGGGCTTGCGGAGCAAGTCCGTTCCTATTTTCTTTTTGCCTTCTGATATGCTTCTTTGATCTTCTCAATTCGATCCCACAGTTTACCTTCTCGGCCAAGACTTCCTGCCTCGTACCAGTTTTTATCTTTTATTTCATTCGGCAGATAATCCTGTGGCACCCAATGATGATCATAGGAATGGGGATAGTGATAATCGTCGGATGCATTTTCTACTCCCAAATAGCGCGATTGTTTTGAGTTCGCCGTTTTATCCCTCAAATGTGGGGGTACTTCACCAATACCGTTCTGTTGTATTTCACTGCGCACCGAAAAAACAGCTCCCGCACTATTGCTTTTGGGAGCCAATGCCACGTAAATACAAGCGTGCGCCAAAAAATACAATCCCTCGGGCATCCCGCATTTGGTAAAAGCTTCGTGTGCAGCATTAACCAGGGAAAGCGCATGGGGATCCGCCATGCCCACATCCTCGGAGGCCTGAATCAGCAATCGCCTAAATATAAAATTGGGATCTTCACCTCCTTCCAGCATTGCTACCATCCAATACAGGGCTGCATCAACATCAGATCCACGCAGGGATTTTATAAAAGCCGAGGCATAATGATAATGCTCATCCCCGCTTCCGTCGTAGCGCACTCCGCGACGCTGAATACATTCTTTGGCAATCTCTAAATCAATTTGAATGGTTCCATCCTCATCCGGCTCACTGGACAATACAGCGACCTCAAGGGCATTAATCGCATTTCGGATATCGCCACCCGCAAATTCTGCCAAATGCTCTTTAGCCTCTTCAGTTACTTGTACGTTCTTTTTTCCAAGACCCCGACTTTCATCTTCCAAGGACCGATCTACCATCGTCAACACGTGAGTCTTTGATAATGGATAAAGCTCAAAAAGCTGACATCGCGATAATAACGGACTTACCATCGAGTAAAATGGATTTTCGGTAGTGGCACCGATCAACGTTATCACTCCCGATTCCAGATGTGGCAACAGAGCATCTTGCTGTGCTTTATTCCAGCGGTGAATCTCATCCACAAAAAGAATGGTTTTGCGACCGTTCATCTGCTGCACTTTTTCGGCCTTGGCCACCACTTGTCGCAAATCCTTAATGCCGTCGAGTACGGCATTGAGCTCAACATATTGGGCATTGATTTCGCGAGAGATGACATGGGCCAGCGTGGTTTTTCCCGAACTGGGTGGACCGTAAAAAATCAACGAACCTATAACACCTGATTCTATCATCCTTCGCAGCATCTTACCGTCTCCCACGATATGATCCTGCCCAACAAACTCATCCAGGGAACGGGGACGCATCCGTGTGGCCAGCGGTTGGTGGGGATTAACAAAATCAGTTTTGTTCTGCTTTTGTCCCGAATCAGTTTCTTCGTTAAACAGATCCATTGCAGCTTTATGATTGGTTACAAAAAAATGCCCGGCACCATCTATTGCCGGGCATCAGAAAACGAATTCTAAAGTCGTTTTATTTTTCGTTCAGTTCTTCTTGCAGTGCATTCCAGTCGTCCAGAAAACGTTCCAATCCGCTATCAGTTTTAGGATGATGCAGCAGTTGATCAATCACTTTAAGCGGAATTGTAGCCACGTCAGCTCCTAATCGAGCAGACTCAAGCACATGCATGGGATGACGAATACTTGCGGCAAGTACTTGCGTTTCAAACCCATAATTATCATAGATGTTTACAACATCTTCTATCAGCTGCATACCATCGCTGGAAATATCGTCCAACCGGCCAATAAACGGAGAGATATAGGTTGCTCCTGCTTTGGCCGCTAATAAAGCTTGCGTTGCTGAAAAACAGAGCGTGCAGTTGGTACGGATCCCTTCATCAGATAATGTTTTAATGGCCTTTATGCCATCTTTAATCAAAGGCACTTTTACCACAACGTTCTCTGCAATTTTCGCCAGGTGACGAGCCTCAGATACGATTTCATCATATTCTGTTGACACTACTTCGGCAGATACATCGCCATCAACCAAATTACAAATCTTGGCAATGTGTCCCTCAAAATCTGCCACCCCAATTTTAGCACATAAACTTGGATTTGTTGTCACACCATCTAATATCCCTAAATCATTCGCTTCCCTAATTTCATCAAGGTCAGCGGTGTCAATAAAAAATTTCATACTTACTTTTTGTTTGGTGGTTATTTTTACTGCACTTAAGATAAAAAATTTTGGCTCTCTTTCTTAATAGGTAATGACTCTGCTTAGCAACTTGATTATCTATATTTGGAGCCCAATCTTATGTCCCATACCTGCTCGGATTTGATCTTAATTTATCTGCGATATTGTTTTTAAATAAGTACAGGATATTGCATATTAAAGCTATCAAAGAAACGTTGTTATAACAGTTTTAAACGAATATTAGTCATCTGAAATTACAGGCTACAGGAGGCAGCAATAAATTATGAGCAAATCAAAAGATTTTACACTTGGTTTATTATCCGGAGCATTGGTAGGGTCAGTTATTGCCTTGCTTTATGCCCCCGATAAGGGAAGTAATACCCGGGATATCATTTCGTACCGGCTAAGCAATTACCTTGATGAGTTAACGCATCTTATTGATCGGCTATCGGAAGAAAAGGAAGCAATATCCGAGGCAAAACGACAAGGTGATCTTGTTGTTGAGGACGCCCGTAATCGGGCCGAAGATTTAATTCGCGAAGCCGAAGATCTGTTGCATACCATTGATGATGCTGAGGAGAAAGCGAACAAAAGTTAATCAGCAATTTATCTTTCTATTTTTTAAAGGCCTCTTTCAAGAGGCCTTTTTTATTTGCCCCTCTTTCGAAACCAACATTATTTATCGGCCCTATTTTTTCCATAAAAAAAGTGCCCGACATTACTGCCGGGCACTGTTAAAATCAATCCGTTAAAAAGGATTTAATTACGATTCCTCCTCTTCAACATCTGCTTCTGCCGTCGGTTTTGCTTCTTCCCCGTTATCTTCTGATCCGGCAAGCTCATCGAATACTTTTGCAACTTCTTGCTCTTCTTCGTCGAGCTCTTCTTTCTTACCGACAATCAGATCATCATACTTACGGAGACCCGTACCAGCAGGTACTTTATGACCAACGATCACATTTTCTTTGAGGCCCTGAAGGTAATCCTTCTTAGCCTCAATAGATGCTTGCGTTAGCACTTTTGTAGTCTCCTGGAAGGAAGCGGCTGACAGCCAGCTTTCTGTTGAGAGTGCCGCACGTGTAATTCCAAGCAAAATAGGCTTCGAAATCGCCGGCTCGGCTTCACGTGTTTCAATCTCATCCAATCCTTCTTTAATTAGCTCATTATTGGTATCTCGTACCTCGCGGCGGGTTAAGAGCGTACCCTGCTTGAGCTCGCTTCCACCGGGATTGGTAACAACATATTTTCCGATGAGATCATCATTTTTGTTGTTGAGCTCAAATCGGTCAACCTTATCCCCTTCGAGATACATCGTATCACCAGGATCGGTAACCTCTACCTTCTGCATCATGGTGCGTACAATAGTCTCAATGTGCTTGTCATTGATCTTCACACCCTGCAGGCGGTAAACCTCCTGGATCTCATTTACAAGATACGACTGTACGGCATAGGGCCCGAGAATATTGAGAATTTCCTCGGCTGGAATAGTACCGTCGGACAACTGCTGACCAGCTTCTACATAGTCATTTTCCTGCACAAGAATATGCTTAGAAAGGGAAATGAGATATGTTTTCTCGGTTTTGCCGTCTTTACTTTCAACGATAACCTCTTGCTTACCTCGCTTACGGCCACCCATTTTAACGATACCGTCAATTTCTGATACCGCAGCAGGATCGCTTGGTGAACGCGCTTCGAAAAGCTCCGTCACACGTGGCAGACCCGCGGTAATATCTTTTGACTGTCCCGTAGATCGTGGAATCTTAGCAAGAACCTTTCCGGCCGAAACTTCTTCTCCATCCTCCACAACAATGTGTGTATCAACGGGAAGTGTTTTTTCGCGGACACGGTCATCGTCACCTTTAACCAAGATTGTTGGGATCAGGGAACGATCTTTAGAATCGATAACGACCTTTTCACGGTGTCCTGTTTGAGCATCCGTTTCTTCGGCAAAGGTAATATCCTCAAGAATATCCTTGTACTCAATAACACCGTCAATTTCGGCATAAATATTGGCATTGTACGGATCCCAAGTACACAACGGAACTCCTTTGGGTACTTCGTCACCCTCTTCAACCAATAATTCAGAGCCATAAGGCACATTGTAGGAGATCAACTCCTTGCCTTCCTCATCAAGAATCCTGATTTCACCGGCGCGACTGAGAACTATATCACGAATCTCTTCGCCATCGTCGTATTCTACCACGCGAATGTTTTCAAATTCGACTTTCCCTTCGAACTTTGTCTTGTGCATGGATTCTGACTCCATACGTGACGCTGTACCACCAACGTGGAATGTTCGAAGCGTAAGCTGCGTACCCGGCTCACCAATTGATTGGGCTGCAATAACTCCTACAGCCTCACCAACTTGAACCATTGTATTGCGCGATAAATCGCGACCGTAACATTTAGAGCAAACACCCCGCTCAGTTTCGCAGGTAAGCACCGAACGAATTTCAACTTCCTCAATAGAAGTTTCAGCAATGCTTTGCGCCACATCTTCATCAATCATCTGATTGGCTTCGCAAAGAAGTTCGTCAGAAATCGGGTCATAGATATCGTGCAGTGATACGCGGCCAAGAATACGGTCTTCCAGACTCTCAATAATATCTTCATTATCTTTCAGAGCCTTCATCTTAATACCGCGGAGGGTACCGCAATCGTGCTCGTTGATAATGATATCCTGAGATACATCAACCAGACGACGAGTTAAATACCCGGCATCAGCAGTTTTAAGGGCCGTATCGGCCAAACCTTTTCGAGCACCGTGAGTAGAAATAAAGTATTCAAGAACCGTCAGTCCCTCTTTAAAAGAAGAGAGAATAGGATTTTCAATGACTTCATTACCTTCTTGCTGTGAACTTTTTTGAGGCTTTGCCATCAGTCCACGCATACCGCCAAGCTGACGGATCTGCTCTTTTGAGCCACGTGCACCAGAATCAGCCATCATAAATACGGGATTGAATCCGTCCCGGTCTTCCGTCAATGCTTTGAAGAGTGATTCAGATACCCGATTGGTAGTGCTGGTCCACTTATCAATTACCTGATTATAGCGCTCGTTATCAGTAATGAAACCCATTTCGTAGCGTTCATCAATTTCGGCCACTTCATTTTGGGCTTTCTCGAGCAGCTGGTCTTTCTCTTCAGGAATAACGATATCTTTCAGGCTAAACGAGATCCCTCCCGTTGTAGCTTCTTCATAACCAAGACGTTTCATATCGTCAAGGAATTGTGCCGTTCGGGCAGTTCCCACCTTATAGTGGATATCACCAATCAATACGCGAAGCTCTTTCTTGCCAAGCGTCTTGTTCACAAATTCCATGGCATCTGGCAAAATCTTGTTAAACAACACTCGGCCAGTTGTAGTCTTGATAATCTCCTGAACTCGCTCACCATCTTCATTTTCTTTGGTGACCCGGAGATTAATTTTTGCATGCAGATCAATACGGTCACGATCAAAGGCAATTAACACCTCATCGAGATTGGCAAAGGTTTTACCTTCGCCTCGCTGATCACCTCTCATTTTGGTCAGGTAGTAAATACCGAGAACCATATCTTGCGAAGGTACCGCAATCGGCCCACCGTTAGCAGGACTCAACAGGTTATGTGATCCAAGCATCAGAACAGATGCTTCAAGCACGGCATCATGACTCAGGGGCAAGTGAACAGCCATCTGGTCACCGTCAAAGTCAGCGTTGTACGCTGTACATGCCAGTGGGTGCAATCGAATAGCTTTCTCCTCAATCAGTACCGGCTGAAAAGCCTGGATACCCAATCGGTGAAGCGTTGGGGCACGGTTAAGCAGTACGGGATGGCCGTCAATTACATTTTCAAGCACTTCCCAAACCACCGCATCACGCCGATCAACAACTTTTTTCGCTGATTTTACCGTCTTCACATATCCACGTTCAATTAAGCGGCGGATAATAAATGGTTTGTATAGTTCAACAGCCATCTCTTTTGGAAGACCACACTGATGCATTTTCAGATCGGGGCCAACCACAATAACCGATCGACCGGAATAGTCAACACGCTTACCGAGTAAGTTTTGACGGAATCGACCACTTTTACCCTTCAGCATGTCACTGAGAGATTTCAGAGGTCGATTGTTATTTCGAACAGCGTTGGATTTTCGTGAGTTGTCATACAGCGAATCAACCGCCTCCTGCAGCATACGCTTTTCGTTACGCAGGATAACATCCGGCGCCTTAATATCGATAAGACGCTTCAAACGATTGTTACGGATGATCACTCGTCGGTAGAGGTCATTAAGATCTGAAGTCGCAAATCGACCACCTTCAAGTGGTACCAACGGACGTAATTCCGGAGGAATAACAGGAATCACACTTTGTACCATCCACTCGGGACGGTTTTCAGTATGCTGGTTAGCCGCACGGAATGATTCAATAACCTGCAGGCGCTTCAACTTTTTCTTCTTACGCATCTGCGAGGTCTCATTTCGTGCCTCGTAACGCAGACGATAAGCAAGCTCATCAAGATCCTGAGTGGCCAAGAGTTCTTCGATAGCCTCGGCCCCTTCTTTAGCCCGAAACTTATCTTCGTCCTCGTCATCCATCTCCCACTGATCTTCGGGCAACTGTTCCTGAATATCGTAGTACTCTTCTTCAGAAATCAGGTCGCCTTTCTTGTAGCCAAGATCACGGGCAACACCGGGGTTCATGATGACATACGTTTCGTAATAGACAATCTTCTCGAGATTTTTGGAAGAATATCCTAAGAGGTATGCAAGTTTGTTAGGTAGTGACTTGAAGTACCAGATATGAACAACTGGAACAGTAAGGGAAATATGTCCCATACGTTCACGTCGAACTGCTTTACGGGTTACCTCAACACCACAACGGTCACAGATAATCCCTTTATAGCGGATTCGTTTGTATTTGCCACAGTGGCATTCATAGTCTTTAACCGGTCCAAAGATCTTTTCACAGAAAAGACCATCCATTTCCGGTTTAAATGTACGATAATTGATTGTTTCGGGAGTCAAGACTTCGCCATGCGATCGCGAGAGAATAGTCTCTGGCGATGCAAGAGAAATACCAATTTTATCGAAGTCTTTCGAAACTGTTAATGTATTAGTAGTCGGCAAGGAAATACCTCCGGATTGACTTTATTTAACAGTGCAAATTCTGTAATTCTAATTAGTCGATGTGAACTTCAAGACCAAGTCCCATCATTTCGCGTAATAGTACCTTAAATGATTCTGGCACATCACCTTCAGGCAAGTTTTCGCCTTTGACAATTGCTTCATAAACGCGAGAACGGCCTTTCACATCATCACTTTTTACCGTAAGCATCTCTTTGAGAATGCTGGAGGCACCATAGGCATACAATGCCCAAACCTCCATCTCACCAAGACGCTGTCCACCAAACTGTGCTTTACCACCCAGTGGCTGCTGCGTTATAAGCGAATATGGTCCAATGGAACGGGCATGCATCTTATCCTGAATCAAGTGATTCAGTTTAAGGATATACATATATCCCACCGTTGATTTTTGGTCCATCGGTTCGCCAGTGCGACCATCATATAATGTAACTCGGCCATCTTCTGGCAAGCCCGCTTCACGCATTTTCTCTTTAACCTGATCTTCGCTGGCACCGTCAAAAATGGGAGATGCGAACTTAACACCCAGCTTCTTGGCAGCCCAACCCAAAATAGTCTCATAAATCTGTCCAAGGTTCATTCGGGAAGGTACACCCAGCGGGTTCAAGCAAATATCAACCGGCGTACCGTCTTTCATGTACGGCATATCTTCTACCGGTACAACCTTTGCAATCACACCCTTATTACCGTGTCGGCCGGAAAGCTTGTCACCTACCTGAAGCTTACGCTTCTTGGCAACATAAACTTTGGCTTTCTGGATGATTCCAGGCGGCAGATCGTCGCCAACCTGTATCTGATATTTACGTCGTTTAGCTTCAGTATCAATTTCACGACGCAGATCTCGATAATTCTTAAAGAGCAATCGCACGTGTTCCACTAACTCATCATCAGTAGCCCACTGAATATTCTCATTAATATTTACAGGATCGAGCTCTTCAAAATCTGATTTGCGATATTTTTCTCCCTTTGGAATCAATTCAATACCGTTAAAGTCATATACGCCGGGTGAGGTTTTATCCCTCAGCAACGTGTACAGCTTGTCAACCATTTTACTGTTGAGCTCATCAATCTGTTCCTGATGGCGCTCGTTTTCAAGCTCTACCTGCTTCTTCTCCTCTTTACGCGAAATCTGCTCATCTCGCTTTCGGCTAAAGAGCTTAGTGTCAATTACGGTACCTGATACCCCAGGGGGCACTTTCAGTGAAGCATCTTTCACATCTCCGGCTTTATCTCCAAAGATAGCACGGAGTAATTTCTCTTCTGGCGTTGGGTCTGTTTCCCCTTTTGGTGTAATCTTACCTACCAGAATATCACCGTGGTTTATCTTAGCACCCGTTCGGATGATTCCCTGCTCATCAAGATCTTTAGTAGCATCTTCGCTTACGTTAGGAATTTCACGGGTTAACTCTTCTTCACCACGTTTGGTATCACGTACTTCCTGTTCAAATTCCTCAATATGAATTGAGGTGTACATATCATCCTGAACAACACGCTCACTTACCACAATCGCGTCCTCAAAGTTGTAACCTCTCCAAGGTACAAATCCGATAAGCACATTACGTCCCAATGCAAGTTCTCCTTGATCGGTCGCACAACCATCGGCCAATGTCTGACCTTTTTTCACTTTATCGCCAACTTTAACAATTGGTGTCTGGTTTATGGTTGTGTCCTGATTGGTTCGCTGGAACTTCTCCAGGTTATATTTTTTGATACCCTCATCGAAATAGCACTGCTGTTCCATATCGGTGCGGTCATATTTCACGTGAATTTCTTTAGCACTCACGTAAACGACTTCCCCATCTTCATCAGCAGTAATAATTGCACGAGAGTCTTTTGCAGCGCGGTGCTCCAGTCCAGTACCCACAACAGGTGCCTCGGGACGAAGCAACGGCACTGCCTGACGCTGCATGTTTGCCCCCATAAGAGCACGGTTAGCATCGTTGTGCTCAACAAATGGAATGAGTGAAGCGGCTACAGATGCAATCTGGTTAGTAGAAACATCCATATAGTGTATCTCTTCCGGATCAGCCAAACCAACCTCACCATCACGGAAACGAGAGAAAATATTGTCGTTTTTAAAGACTCCTTTCTCATCAAGAGGTGCATTTGCCTGAGCAATAATGGTCTCATCTTCCTGCTCGGCAGAGAGATATTCAATATCTTTGGTAGCTCTTCCGTCCTCAATCTTACGATAAGGTGTTTCAAGGAATCCAAAGTCATTCACTTTAGAATGCACACAGAGCGAGGTAATCAAACCAATGTTTGGTCCCTCCGGCGTTTCAATGGGGCACAAACGTCCATAGTGTGTGTAGTGAACATCGCGAACCTCAAAACCGGCTCGCTCTCGGGTCAATCCACCTGGTCCCAATGCCGACATACGTCGCTTGTGCGTCAACGTAGCCATCGGATTGGTTTGATCCATAAACTGTGACAGCTGATTGGTTCCAAAGAAAGTGTTAATCACAGATGAAATCGTACGTGCATTAACCAAATCTTGCGGTGTCAGCTGCTCAGCATCACGAGAGTTCATGCGTTCCTTAATGGTACGCGACATGCGCGCAAGCCCAATAGAAAACTGTTGCGAAATCTGCTCTCCGATAGTACGTACTCGACGATTACTCAAGTGATCAATATCATCTACCTGAGCCTTCATATTCTTAAGCCGAATTATCTCTTTGATAATCGCCAGAATATCCTCCTTGGTCAGATACCGAGTATCCATATCCACGTCAATTTTTAGACGCTTATTCAACCGATATCGACCAACCTCACCAAGGTCGTATTTCTTGTCGCTGAAAAACAGGCGTTCGAGCACTTGTCGAGCTGTTTCGGCATCCGGCATTTCACCAGTACGAATTTGCCGATAAATTTCACCCAGTGCCGACTCCTCGTCATGCGACGGATCTTTGCGCATGGTGTTCATAAAGACATCGCGCTCCGATTCTTCCGGCTCAAGCGTTTGAACACGAACTTTTTCTAAATTCGCTTCTTGCAGCATTCCATAATCATCTTCCGTCAGCTCATGATCAACCTCTAACAGAACCTCCCGATTTAATGCTTCTGTTACTTCACCGGTTTCATCATCAACAACCTCTTCCATTTTCTCTTCTACGATATCCGTAGCAAGTCGTCGACCAACCAGTTCTTTATTAAACTGTTTCTTCGATTTTACTTCAATGGATTCCGTTCCGCCAAAGAGATTAAACAACTCTTCATCGGCTGAGTATCCCAGTGCTCTGAGGAGCGTCGTAAATGGAACCTTTTTCTTTCTGTCGATATAAGCCCATAGTACATCTCTAATGTCGGTAGAAAACTCAATCCAAGATCCTTTAAAAGGAATTACTTTAGCGTTGTATAATTGAGTTCCGTTAGGGTGCACATTTTGGCCAAAAAAGGCGCCTGGCGAACGGTGAAGCTGACTTACAATAACTCGTTCAGATCCATTTACAATGAAGCTTCCCTTGTCGGTCATCCAGGGCAAGTCTCCCAAGAACACCTCTTGCTCAATAGTTTCTGTCGTCTCGTCGTCATCATCAACAGCGGAGAGACGAAGTTTGGCCTTCAAAGGAACTGCGTAGGAAAGGCCGCGATCCTGGCATTCTTTGATGCTATATTTCGGAGTATCCACGCTATAATGCATGAACTCCAGAATGTGAGTTTCACGAGAATCCTGAATAGGAAAGTTGCTATTAAATATTTTTTGAAGGCCTTGATTTTTACGGTCTTCAGGTGCAATATCTAATTGGGTAAACTCCCGAAATGATTCAAGCTGTATATCCAGAAAATCGGGATAATCGAGCACATGTTCGGTACTCCCAAATGATAAGCGGTCGGTGAAAGGTATTTTCTCCATTTTACTTTGTTTATTCAAAAGGAACCTCTCCTTTAAAATTAAAAGATGATGATGAGCTAAATTTGCTACTTTGGGTTCACTTTAAATAGTGGACGACCAGCATGCAAATAGACGCCAATAGCCAATACCGAAAATACGATATTGGCTAATGACTAAAAGTATGTATGAGCGCTAATTACTTAAGCTCAACTTCAGCGCCTGCTTCTTCAAGCTTAGACTTAAGGTCTTCAGCTTCGTCTTTAGAGACAGCTTCTTTGACTGGATTCGGTGCGTTGTCAACCAATTCCTTGGCTTCTTTAAGACCGAGTCCCGTTATGCTGCGAACTTCCTTAATAACAGCAATTTTCTTATCTCCGGCACCGGTAAGAACAACATCAAATTCTGTCTGTTCTTCTTCACCGTCACCATCTCCGCCACCAGCAGCAACAGCTACACCAGCAGCTGCAGGCTTAATGTCGTATTCTTCTTCAAGAAAGTTTGCGAGTTCGTTCGCTTCTTTTACAGTTAAGTTGACTAATTGTTCAGCTAATTCTTTAACGTCAGCCATTGTTTATTTCTCCGATTGATCTTTATGAATTGAAAATTCGTGTGTTAGTAATTGTTATTCGTCGCCTTCTTCGGCGATTGTTTCAAGGGCTCCGGCAATATTTCGACCGGGAGCTTGTAAAGCACCTACAACATTAGAAACAGGAGCAAGCAAGAGACCTACAATGTCTCCAATAACTTCGCTCTTCGACTTCATTGCAGCCAGTGTTCCAAGCTCGTCTTCACCGTAATAATCTCCGTCGATGATAGCGGCTTTAAACTTTGGCCTTTCTGTTTCTTTATATAGTTTTTCAATCACTTTTGCGGGTGCGGCAAGCTCTTCTTCTACAAAGGCAAAGCCATTTTGTTCAACCAAGTGGGGATACAAATCTTCATACCCTCCAACTTCGTCCATAGCTCGTTTTACCAAGGTATTCTTATATACTTTATACTTGATATCACCTTCAAAGAATTCGCCACGCATGTTGTTGACTTCTTTCACCGACATACCTGAATAGTTGGTAATATAAACAGCACCTGAACTTTTCAGATCTTCGGTAATTTCTTCAACAGTTGCTTTTTTTTCTGCTAATGTTGCCATTATTTATTCTCTATTTAATCTTTATGCAGAAATTACAGATGAACGACTTAATGGAATACTTGGGCCCATTGTAGAACTCATAAACGCGCTTCGGATGTATAATCCTTTAGCTGAAGCGGGTCGGAGTCGCATGACCGTTCGTAAAAATTCCAAAGCATTTTCACGGATTTCGCTGGCATCAAAGCTTACTCGTCCAACCGATGCGTGCAGAATTCCATATTTATCTACACGAAAATCAATTTTACCGGATTTTGCTTCTTTAACTGCATCAGCTACATCATTGGTAACCGTACCACTTTTGGGATTGGGCATAAGTCCACGTGGACCTAAAATACGTCCAAGCTTTCCTATTTGCCCCATAACATCCGGAGTGGCAACAATTACATCGATGTCAGTCCATCCATCTTCAATTTTTTCAATATACTCATCAAGGCCTACATGATCTGCTCCGGCCTCCTCAGCTTCTTCTTGTTTAGCTTCGTTAACCAAAGCCAAAACACGTATTTCCTTTCCCGTACCATGTGGTAGAGAAACAGAACCACGCACCATCTGATCTGCATGTCGGGGATCAACTCCCAAACGTAAATCCAGATCTACCGATGCATCGAAGTTAACCTTAGAGGTTTTCTTCACAAGATCACATGCTTCCTCCAGAGTATATTCCAACTCAGGATCAATGAGCTCTGCGGCCTCTTGGTATTTCTTTCCTCGTTGTGCCATAAATTAATTTTACCTTCTATTTATCTCTTAGCACTCGCAGCCCCATACTTCTGGCAGTTCCTGCAATCATTTCTGCAGCGCTCTCAATTTCAAAAGCATTGAGATCCTGCATCTTTTGTTCTGCTATTTCTTTGCACTGGGTCCAGGTTACCTGACCAACCTTATTCCGATTGGGTTCTCCGGAACCTGATTTAATCCCAGCAGCTTGCTTTAGCAGTACTGCAGCAGGTGGAGTTTTAGTTATGAATGTAAAGGACTTATCCTGATACACAGTAATTTCTACCGGAATAATAGTGCCGGCATCTTCTTGTGTAGCAGCATTAAAAGCCTTACAAAACTCCATAATATTGATTCCAGCCTGACCTAATGCAGGTCCAACAGGTGGTGCAGGGTTTGCCTGCCCGCCTCGAATCTGGAGCTTAAGTACTTGATCTACTTTTTTTGCCATTTTAATTTACTGCTTGTACTTATTTTTATTTGCCGCGTAATAGCTCACTTTGCATCAAGTGATTATAATAATGGTCAAGTTGCAGGTTCTACCTGGTTCACACCAACTTCAACCGGGGTCTTTCGACCGAAAATACTTACCAGAACACGTAGTTTGAGTTTATCAGCATTCACCTCTTGTACGGTTCCATCAAAATCTTTAAATGGTCCATCAATAACTTTAACAATATCTCCCTCATCATAGGGGATTTCAATCTTACCCCCCTGTTCCATCATTTCTTCATTATCCTGCACCTGACCGAGGATTCTATTCACTTCGGCCTTACGGAGTGGCTTGGGCTTATGCTCATTTTTGTTCTTTAAGAACCCAATAGTTGAAGGAGCTCCTTGAATAAGATTATTTACTTCTTCATCATAAATCGTTTTTAGCAAGATATAACCGGGCAAAAAATTCTTTTCCCGCGTTCTCTTCTTTCCAGACCTGATTTCAATGACTGTCTCAGTTGGTATGAGCACTTCACTGATTTTATCCTCAAGCCCCTGCATCTCAATTTCGCGATCTAAATAACGCTTAACTTTCTTTTCGTGACTCGAGAAAACACGAACAATATACCACTCATGTTGTTCTTCTTGTGTCATCGGTAAATGGCCTCTAATATCGTGCTATAAACTTGATCTATTCCGAATATAAATGCCGACAAGATAATCGTAAATACCACTACGACTATAGTATAATCAACTAACTCATCCTGATCTGGCCAGGAGACCTTCTTCATCTCCTTGCGCACATCTTCCAAATATTCTATAATCTTATTCATCAGTATATAATCAATTCAAAACTTGCACGGGTGGAAGGACTTGAACCCACAACCTTCGGTTTTGGAGACCGCTGCTCTGCCAATTGAGCTACACCCGTATATGCAGAGAGAACAGACCCCAATAAGAGGCCTATTCCCTCTACTAATTTGTGCAGAAAGCTGAACTTAATATTACTCAATAATTTCAGTTACAACACCGGCGCCTACCGTGCGGCCGCCCTCGCGGATCGCAAAGCGCAGCCCTTCTTCCATCGCTACCGGCTGAATTAAGCTTACT
>JBNJFP010000041.1:0-22616 GCA_051746985.1 Bacteroidota bacterium | reverse complement strand
TTTATAACCAAATAAAAAAGCCACTAACTCTTTGCGAGTCAGTGGCTTAGTGTGTTGCGATCCGGACGAGATTCGAACTCGCGACCTCCTGCGTGACAGGCAGGCGTTCTAACCAGCTGAACTACCGGACCAAATGAGAGCCCAAATATAACGACCTTTTACCTCTTATGTCAAGAGTAAATTCAATCAAATTTTCATTCTTTTGATTGGCTGAAGGATTTTGTTACAATAGTAAAAAGTTAAGAAATATTTTTTATGTATCAGCCAATATTTGTTGAAGTATCTCACGATGTAAGTGTGGCAGTAAAGCCGGTTTATTTAGAGGAAGAATCGAGTCCGCTGGTCAATAAACATGTATTCGCCTACTTTGTGACGATCCGTAATATGGGGCAGCAACCAGTAAAATTATTGCGAAGGCATTGGCAAATTAAAGATTCGATTGGTGAAGATTATGAAGTGGATGGGGAAGGAGTAATTGGCCAAACACCAACAATAGATCCAAATGGTGAGCATGAATACAACAGTTTCTGTGTGCTAAAGTCGTATCGGGGAAGTATGCAAGGATACTATACAATGCGTCGGGAGGACGAAAAACTGTTGAAGGTACGTATCCCCAAATTTCTTCTAATATCACACGTACTTAATTAAATAAAAAAGGAGGACCGCAAGTATCAGTTACGGCCCTCCGTCGGGATGGTGATGGGATGTATTAGGGATACATCATATCTAACTGTTTAGTTCCTTTTCTATTGCCTTAATAATTTCGGTACTCTGTGGTTTAACGTCACTTCGGAATCTATGAACCAGTTTTCCGTTCGTATCTATCAAAAATTTCTCAAAATTCCACTTTATCTCTCCGGTAAAATCTGGATTTTCTGCCGTTGTTAAATATTGGAACAACGGATGTTGGTCATCGCCTTTAACTGATACTTTCGAAAACATCGGGAAACCAACATCGTAGTTCACTTTACAAAACTGTTTAATTTCCTCGTCCGTTCCCGGTTCTTGTCCGCCAAAATTATTGGCCGGAAAACCCAAGATAACCAAGTCTTCATCTTTATATTCTTTATGCAATTTCTGAAGGCCTTCATATTGCGGTGTAAAACCACACTCGGAAGCGGTATTGACGATCAGTAAAACTTTGCCACTATATTTGCTCAGTGATGTTTCTTTTCCATTAATGTTTGTAGTTTTGAACTCGTAAACAGAATCTGTAGTTGTATCAGCAGTGCCAAAAGACATAAATAAAAATATTATTATGGCTACAAGGGTTTTCATAGATTTCAACGCTTATTAATCGATTACAAATATGAAATGCAAAGATAGCATAAAGAATTCCCAATTATTTAAAAAAGGTTTAAAAGTGATAGCATCCCTCGCTTTATTGGTGTTGGTAGGTTCCAATAACCCGGTGTGGGCACAAATGTTTTCGGTAGGTGAGCCCGATCCAACTTTTAATCAACCATTGTCCGAAATTTATTTGGGGATGGAGTTTCTTGAGGTCAGCTATGAGGGGGCACCGGCCAGTGAAATTGGCCCAGAAGCTGGAGCTTTTGAATTTAAGGGGCCTATTGCACGGGTGGGCTATAAAAATCCCGGTATAACCCTTTTTATGGGAAGCGGCGGAGCGATTACTGGAATCGATGAGGCCTCTTACTTTGATGTTGGGGCCGATATAGATTTTGGTATTAGTCTGCATAGAAGCGAAAAGATTAGGTTGCAATTGCCGTTCAGAATTGCATCGCGATATACCAATATTACCAATAACCAGCGACAGATTTTTACATCAATAAGTAGATTTGAGTTTGGAAGTTTAGCTGCCGGGTTAGGCGCCCGTATTTTGGCACGTCCACAAAAAGATGTACGAGTACAAGCGTCAGCGGTACCCAGCTACGGATTTTCTTTTGCTTCTGGCGGATTTTTTGGCGGATCGATCGGCGCCGTTAAGGCGAATGGGAAATTATATCTTGACCGCCTGATCGGCGACAAAGGATTATCGCTGGGATATTCATATAACTTTAGAAATTATGATATTGATGATGAAGTATATGATTATAGTATGAATGGACATACCATAGAATTGGGGATTACTTTTTAATCCGATGAAAACAGAAAAGCTACTTTTAGAACTTGAAGAGCTGGTAGAGCAACTGGGCTACACTATCCGCAAGGAAAAAGGAACCTTTCGCGGGGACTCGTGTGTGATGGAAGGTCAAAAGCTGGTGGTGCTCAATAAAAAGAAACCCGAACAACAACAGGTTGGATTACTGGCGCGCGTATTAAAAAATAAAGATCAGGAACTGAGTGATATTTATATTAAGCCGGTGATACGAAAGCATCTCGATGAGTTATGGGATCGTTTTGATAAGTTCAAGGACAGCGAAATCGAAGAAATGGACATCGACCTTTAAAATGAAATTAACGTTTTTGGGTACAGGTACATCGATGGGCGTGCCAACGGCCGGTGGTTTTGGCAAGGAGCATCTTGACGGAGATCCCCGTAATGTTCGCTGGCGATGTTCGGCATGGATACAAACCGAAGAGGCTTCCATTGTAATTGATACTGGACCCGAATTTCGTTTGCAAACGATTCGTTCCGGACTTTCTAAAATTGATCTTGTGCTCATAACCCACGAGCATATGGATCACATTGCCGGGCTCGATGATCTTCGTCCGTTCTGTTACAAACAGGAACAGAGTATTCCGGTTTATGGGAGTAAACCATGTTTGGCAGCTATTCGCCGACGTTTTGAGTACATGTTTGGTCCCAATCGATATCCGGGTGCGACGGATATCGATCTTCTGCAGATTAATGAATCTATAACCTTTCGTGATTTAACCATTACCCCTCTTCCTGCTATTCACGGTAAAGTTCAAGTGTTTGGATACCGGGTGAACGATGTGTCCTATATTACAGATGTGAAAGAGATCCCGGAATCCACCAAAGCATTGATGCGCGGTTCAAAAGTAATGGTACTCGACGGGTTACGCTGGAAGCCTGAACACCCAACACATATGACCATTCCCGAAGCAGTAGATATTGCCAATGAACTCGATATTCCGCAGACGTATCTTTGTCATATGAACTCGTACGTGAACCATGAAAAGTCGAATAAACGCCTGCCCGAGCACGTACGCTTAGCCTACGATCAGCTGACGTTAACCATTGATTAGGTCGGTCTTTTTCTAATCTCTGTCACACAAATCGCTTCAGTTCATCATCTTGACGAAGCTTATTAACTACTTTTTTTACGCCCTGCGAGTGATCCAGGTCGCAAACAAGGATCGCATTATCTGTTTCTACTACCGCCAGATTTTCAACACCTACAAGAGCAATCATTTTTTCACCTTCGCTTTGGATAAGATTATTCTTCGCATCAGCAAAAGCGGTATGTGCAGCCTGAATTACGTTGCCGTCCTCATCCTTTTCTCTGAGATCATAAACCGCGCGCCAGCTTCCCACATCATTCCATCCAAAAGAGCCCGGAACGACAAAAACAGAATCCGCTTGCTCCATAATGCCATAGTCAATGGATATAGAAGTGCAGCTGAAGTAAAACGTATTGATTGCCTCTTTTTGATTGTCAGATCCTACGGCAGATTTTAGCTTGGTAACTTCGTCAAAAATATTGGGTAGATGTGTCTCAAACTTTTTTAGGATGGTCGCGGCTTTCCAGATAAACATGCCGCTGTTCCATAGAAAATTGCCTGAGGAGATAAATTTTTTTGCTGTTTGCAGATCGGGTTTTTCCCGAAACTGTTTCACTTTTTTACTCTGGTGTGCTAAAACCTTTTCCGAGGTATCCTCATCAAATTCAATATAGCCGTAGCCGGTTTCAGGATGATCGGGCTTAATGCCAATGGTCACCAGCGCATTCTGCTCTTGTGCTTTGGCTTTGGCCGATTCCAAAACAGATAAAAAAGTTTCGGCGTCGGCAATAAGATGATCGGCGGGTAGTACCACCATCGTGCCCTCTGGATCTTTTTGCTGGATTAAAGTGGCGGCAGCGGCTACACAGGGGGCAGTATTTTTACCCACGGGTTCGCCCACGATATTATTTTCGGGCACGTCGGGCAGTTGCTCTTGTACCAATTCAACATATTTATCATTGGTAATGACCCAGACGCGTTCGGCGGGAATCAACGGTGAAATACGATCAACGGTGGATTGGAGCATGGTGCGGTCTCCAAAAATATTGAGAAATTGCTTGGGACACGCTTCGGTGCTTTTCGGCCAGAACCGGGTACCGGATCCACCGGCCATAATTACGGCATGTAACATAGATGTATGTGAATTTAGAAATGATGAATTAGGAATAGGGAAGGTATCGAAAATCCCAATAAGTGTGAAGAGGGTAACCGGGATTATGGATTATACCAGCCGTTAAACGCGAACAGTATATTCACCGTCGAGGTGGTTGTTGTTGATGAGGTGGATAATATTTCGGGCAGATGCAGCAAAAGCTGTATCAGGATAATGCTTTACGATTTGTTCAGCTGCAAAAATGGCTTCCAAATATTGTTTATTCACAACTTTCATGCGGGCTTTCTGCAAAAGCGGCATAGCTTGATGAGAGCCAGAGGCTGTGATGAGTCCCGTAATAAGGAAGATAATTGTAGATTCGGTATTATTCATCCAACATGAATTATTTAGTAAGCCAGTTCGGTTTCAGCGCGGGTGCGGTTCACCTTACTGAGCGTAAAGCTAAAGGTAGAACCCACGTTGGGCGTACTTTCAATAAAGAAATTCTCATCATGTGCTTCCATGATGTGTTTAACAATGGCCAAGCCAAGTCCAGTTCCACCCTTTTCACGTGAGCGGGATTTGTCTACTCTAAAAAAGCGTTCTGTTACACGTTCAATGTATTGTTGACTGATACCAATGCCGGTATCTTGAACATACACTAATATTTTTTGAGGATCTTGTGAAAACGGTTTGGTGCCCACGGTGATACTGCCGCCGGGTTTGTTGTATTTGATGGCATTTTCGATGAGATTAATTAATACCTGTTTGATTTGGTTGCGATCAGCAGAAACAAGCGTATTATCGATGTTCTCTATTTTTAAGCTGATATCCTCTTTTTGGGCCTTATACTGTATATTATCTACGACTTCCGTGATGGTCTCATTCAAATTGATATCTTGTACCTCAGATTTGAGCTCACCGGTTTCAAGCTTGGATATTTCCATCAAATCTTTGGTGAGATAGATCAACCGGTTTACATTACGCATGGCTTTTTCGAGAAATTTCCGGTTCACCTCTTCATCATCAATAGCACCATTCAGCAGCGTCTCTATAAAACCTTGGATTGCAAATATCGGTGTTTTAAGCTCGTGTGAAATATCACCGATAAATTCCTTACGATAATTTTCGATGCGATTAAGCCGCTGAATTTCTCGCTCAACGGTTTTACTGGCCCTTATAGTTTGTTTAATAAGATAGTCGAGTTCGTCGTGGTTTTTGGTTTGTAGCTCTTCGTAATCTTGAAACCGCTTACTGAGAATATTTTTGTTAATCCGATTTAGGGTTTCAAGACGATCAGATTGCATTTTGTTGGTGACCCAGTAAATAATAACTGTGGAAAGTATTGCCAAGAATAATCCATATCCCAACGATGCGAGAAACGACAGTTGCCAAATAAAAAAAGTGAGAAGACCACCGCCGATCCCAATAAGGATGCTCGAGTACAGTGCGCTTCGAAAGGCAAGTCGCGATGATTTTTGAAAAGGGTTCTTCCTCATTCTTTAAACTTATATCCTACTCCTTTAACAGTCTCGATGTATTCACTGCCAATTTTTTCTCGTATTTTCCGAATGTGGACATCAACCGTGCGATCAACTACATATACATCATTACCCCAAACTTCGTTAAGCAGGGTCTGGCGATCCATTACCTTGCCCTTGCGGCTGGCTAAAAAGTAAAGAAGCTCAAACTCTTTGCGCGGCATCTGGAACTCTTCGTCTCCCTTGGTAACAATATATCGATCTTTGTCGATGGTAATGCCATGGACTTCAATCTTGTCAGACATCTGGGAGGTTTCCTCAAATCGGCGCAGCACAGCCTTAATTCGGGAAATCAACTTGGTGGTGCTGATGGGTTTGGTAATGTAATCATCTCCGCCTTTATCCAAGCCTTCCACTTCCGTTTTTTCATCACCGCGGGCCGTTAAAAAGATGATGGGAATGTGCTTCAGGTTCTTATCGGCGCGTATACGCTCTACAACCTCCATGCCATCCATCTTGGGCATCATGATATCGAGCAGCATTAGACTGGGTTTATGCTCTCGGGCCATTTTTATGCCCTCTTTGCCATCCTCAGCTGTAATAACATCAAAGCCCTCTTTTTTAAGGTTATATTCAATTAAATCCAGCAGGTCTTGTTCGTCGTCAACAACTAAAATTGTTTGTTTATCAGACACGGGTCAAAAATTGGGTTGCTATATTAAATGAAGATAAGCAAAAGGTTACTCACATTTTACATAAGTAATAGTACAAAGCCCCATCCGCAATTGAAACTGCAGGCGTGTTAAGTAATTGTTATTTTTTTGGGATTTTCTGTCCGACCGCAAATTATGCAATCGGATGAGGTAGGAAAGAGAGGTGTTTGGCAAATCTATCAGATGACTGGGGTTACCAGTGATCTGATGTACTATTGCTTATCTATCAAGTTGTGAAAGGGCCTTTTTTACCAATTCCTGCACATTACCGTCGATATCTTCGTCTTTGGCGGCCAGTTCGATCGATTCTTGGGCATCCCGTTTTTTAAAGCCAAGCGATTGGAGGGCAGAAACAGCTTCTTCTTTAATATTACTATTTAGCGATGCCGACCCATTATCTACCGAGTAGGTTGCATCCACCATTTCAGACATCTTATCCTTGAGTTCCAAGATCATCCGCTGAGCCGTTTTTTTACCGATACCCTTAATTTTTGATAGGGCGGATTTATCCTCCTGCACGATTGCACCAGTAATTTCCTGGGCGGGCAGGCCCGAAAGAATGGTAAGTCCTAATTTTGGTCCCACACCTTTAACCGTAATCAAAAGCTCAAAGAGGTCTTTTTCATTTTGATTGGCAAATCCAAATAACCGCTGGTCGTTGTCAGTTACGTGATGATAAACCAATAGCTCCACTTCCTCACCCTGGGCAGGCAACTCATCAAATGTTTGATTCGAAATTTCCAGTAGGTACCCTACATCGCGGACATCAACAATAACTTGCTCGGGAGATTTATCGTGGACGGTTCCTTTTAAATATGCAATCATGTAACAAAGGTATTTAAGAAATATAATTTGGTATCATTCTGAACTTGTTTCAGAATCTGGACGATATTAATTGCAGTGAAAAGTAAGATCAATCCTTCACCCGATCGGGATTGTTTGCCACAAAGTCGGCCCAGCTTGATTTGCTGTTATTCTGGTGTGTTTTCTTTTGGGATTTTGGAGCCTGCCTGTTAAAACTGTTTTGCTTCATCAGATGGCACCATGCCACGGCCAGCGCATCGGTGGCATCGCGGGATAATTTTTCGTCGGGAAGTTCTACCGTTTTTCGCAGCATAAAAGCGACTTGCTCCTTGCTGGCATTGCCATTTCCCGTAATCGATTTTTTTACCTGTTTGGGATAGTACTCGGTAACTCCAATATCCTGATTCGTAATTGCCAGCATGGCTGCGGCCTGAGCGCGTCCCAATTTGAGCATAGCCAGCGGATCGACGCCATAAATGGGGGTTTCCACCGCGCATGAATCGGGATCAAATGAAGAAATGATTTTGGATACTTCCTCAAAAATGTATTGCAGCCGATCAGAGTGATCATCCATATGTGCCATCTTGAGTACATCACAGCGTAGGGCTACCAGCTTACTGTTTTCTTCGGTAAGAATAGCATAGCCGGTATTGCGTGAGCCGGGATCGATACCAAGGATGATATTAGCCATAAAGCAACAGGTTGCGTTGGGTTATTTTGAATATAAAATAATTCTGACGGATTTCTCATCCTATCAATAAAACCAACGAGAACTACCGTTATTTAAAGGTTTCAAAAGTGTCAATGCGCTTAAAGTAACTGGTGGCTGCCTCTTTGACTTTCGGGGCCAGCAAGATGGTAGAAACCATGGTTGGAATCGCCATCAAGGCAAACATACCATCAATGAGGTCAATAACTGCACCAATAGATGCAACTGATCCAAATATGATAGAGCCAACGTAAAAATAATTGTACCAGTGCTGCTTGTCAGCACCAATCAGGTAGCCAAGACACTTGGTTCCGTAGTAAGAATAAGTGAGCATAGAGCTTATAGCAAAAAATACCACACAGATAACCAGCAGATAGGTGCCAACTTCGGGCAGAGCCTCATTGAATGCATTAAGCGTAAGTGTAACCCCGTTGGCTTCGGTCGATTTCCAGACGCCGGTAACCAAAATGGCCAGGGCCGTCATTGTACAGGTGATGATTGTGTCGATAGCGGGACCAAGCATGGCAACCAAACCCTCGCGGACGGGTTCGTTGGTTTTGGCTGCCCCGTGTGCCAACGCTTCGGTACCGAGTCCGGCCTCGTTAGAAAATACCCCGCGCTGAATACCTATTACAATTAATGAGCCTACCGCTCCGCCCATTACTGATTTTCCAGTAAAGGCATCGGTAACGATTAACCCAAGATAATGGGGAATTTCGGTTACATGAGCTGCTAAAATAGCTATTACGCATCCTACATAAATTACGACCATAGCGGGTACTAATCTGGAAGTCACCTTGCCGATACGGGTAATCCCTCCGAAAATTACAATAGAAACAAGCCCGACAAGCACCAGCCCTGTAATTAGATCACCGCCCATATGAGCATTTTCTGCAACCCAACCTTGGGGGATATAAATGGAATCACGTAAAATCTGTGTCAGCTGGTTGGCCTGGAAGATAGGTAACGGGCCAAAGATGCCTGCCAGGGCAAAAAGTCCGGCTAATGGTTTAAAAAGGTACTTCCAATTACCACCCCATTTTTTTTCGAGTCCCTCGCGGATCACATACATCGGTCCGCCCTGAACTTTGCCTTCGGAATCTTCGCCGCGATACAAAATGGCCAGCGTACAGGTGAAGAATTTGGTGGCCATGCCTACAAAAGCACTGACCCACATCCAGAAGAGGGCACCGGGTCCACCCATAAAAATGGCAACGGCCACACCGCTGATGTTACCCATCCCAACGGTAGCAGCAAGGGCACTTGACAGTGCTTCAAAGTGAGTAATATCGCCGGGATCATCGGGATTGTCGTAACGACCGCGGAGAATATCGAGAGCATGTTTAAAGTATTTGAAAGGGGCAAAGCGAGAATAGAGTAAAAAGAAAAGTCCACCGCCTACCAGTAGGTAAACCAGTGGCATGCCCCACATAAAGCTCGAAAAAGCACTGAGTGCCTGTTCTATAAATTCCAAACCAAGAGTATTTTAATTAAGAAATGTGTTCAAAAAGGGTAGAATATACTAATTAGAGCGACTAAAGAAGATAAAATCGGTGGCCGGGGGATCAATTTTTGCATTTCGTAACAACTTGGCGATTTGTGCCCGGTGATGCTGCCCGTGAATGATCACGTGAAAGAGAATATCCGAAAGGGCCGTCTCGTAAGAAGTGTCTTTGGAGTTGGTGTAGGATATAATGCGTCCTAAATTATCTTTTTTGCTTCCGATTAGCTGTTTCCACTGCTGATTAAGGGTGTTGAGATTTTGCAGGGCTTTAGCTAAATCATAATCCGGCCAGATTTTAATATCATCAAGTGGTTTGCCTTCGATACGATTATACCACATTTGTTGTGAGCCGGCAATATGGGCAAAATATTGTACGGCCTCATCCGACCCGTTAAAACTGTGATGATCTTGAAGGCTCAGAAGAATCTGTTCGTTTGCCCAGTTATCATACCTAAATAATCGAAGCAAGTGATCGGCCGTATCCATAGCAATCCTTTTTTAATTAATGATTAAAAGCATATCGGATTTCGTAAAATAATACAAATTTTGAAGTAGCTGAGAGCCCTCCTATTTTAACTCATCAAAAATGTAAACAAATCGAAGAATTATATGCTGCTTGCTCTCGATATTGGAAACAGTAACATTGTCATTGGGGCATCGTCAAACGGGCAATGGAAGCACCAGTGGCGTATCCAGACCGATACTAATAAGACGGCCGACGAATACGCAGTGTTGTTCAATAGTTTATTTGATGAGTTTGGACTTTCATTCAACAAATTTGATCGGATTATCATCAGCAGTGTGGTGCCGCAACTGACTCGGACCATTAGCCAGGTTTTTGAGAAAAAATCACATACCGAAGCCCTTATTCTAAATGGTGATGTGAAAACCGGTCTAAAAATTAACCGCGTAAATCGAAAGAGCGTGGGCGCCGATCTTATTGCAGATGCGGTGGGAGCCTATGCGCTGTTCGAAGATGATTGTATTGTTGTGGATTTTGGGACGGCAACCACGGTGATGGCGGTGCGAAAGCCGGGCGAATTTATCGGGGGAGCTATTTGTGCGGGGCTCAAAGTGACCATCGATGCCTTGGTGGGAAAAACCGCGCAGCTATCACAAATCCCACTTGAGCCTCCCAAGCAGGTGATTGGCGGGAGTACGATGGAGGCTATGCAGTCTGGATTAGTGCTTGGTCATTTATGCATGATTGAGGGGCTTATTGACCGGATGAAAGCACAACTGGGAGGTACGGCAAAAGTGGTGGCTACTGGAGGGTTATCCCAACAGATTGCCGAGCACACTGACTATTTTGATGTTATTGATCCTATGTTGACGCTGGATGGGCTTCGTATGATTATGGAAAGGCAGGGCTGAGATGTGAAACGTGAGATGGCAGACGGAAGAGGTTAGGTGGCAGGCCTTAAAAGTTATTTTGGAAAACACATCTGCCATCTCACTTCTCACATTTGTCAATCATACGCCAAAAAACTTCGAAACTCCATTTAAGATAAACTGCACGCCGATGGCCATGGCAATAAATCCCATCATGCGGGTAATAGCGTTCATCCCGGTGGGACCAATATATTTTGCTGAAAAGGGCGCCAGTCGCAGCACTCCATACGAAATAAGGGCAACCAGAACAATAGCAACGCTCATAATCAGTAAATCCATAATGCCTTCGGCTTGAGAAGCCAGGCCAATGACAACGGCAATGCTGCCCGGCCCCGAAAGCATGGGCATAGCCATGGGACTAAATGAGATATCCTGTTTATCTTTTGCGGCCTCCTGTGCTTCATCAGAAATCTTTTTCTCGGATACATCCGGATTTAACATGGCATAGGCGGCGCGCAGGATAATGAGTCCGCCAGCAATACGAATACCCGACAGGCTGATGCCGAAAAAGCTCATAATATAAGTCCCGGCCAGCAGAAAAATGATGAGCACCAAAAACATATAAAAAGAGGATTTTTTGGCAATGTTAATTCGCTCTCGATCGTTATTCCGCTCGGTTAGTGAAAGAAATACCGGCATTGCTGCAAGGGGGTTGGCAACCGATATAATAGAGGTAAATGCTGCAATGAAAAGCGTCGTGGTTCCAGATAAATAGGTGGTAAAAACATCGCTTTGGCTTAAAATATCTTCAAACATAAGTGACCAAGATATAAAATGGAGTTTAAAATTTTAACAGTTTTTACCAACGAAGTACGTTTTTCAAATGTTAAATTTAGCCTTAGATTTAAGACCAAATTTTTAAGCGACGAGTAAACGATCAATGACTCAAAAAACTGTGCAAAATTACGATTCTCTTGTAAAAGATGTGAGTGAAATTATTAGTGAAAACGATGTATCGCGAGATCAAAGGCTGCAGCAAATTTGTGAACTCCTTGAAGAAAATATTGAAGCGTTTGATTGGGTCGGTTTTTACCTCGTAGATCCCAATGCCGAACGCGAGCTGGTGTTGGGTCCGTACGTGGGCGAAGAAACCGATCATACGCGCATTCCATTCGGAAAAGGAATTTGCGGTCAGGCGGCCGAAACCAACGAAACCTTTGTGGTGCAGGATGTAAGCAAAGAAGATAACTACCTGGCATGCAGCGTACATGTAGAGGCTGAAATTGTGGTGCCTGTTAAGAAAAATGGAGAATTTGTGGCCGAACTGGATATTGATTCACACACAAAAGATTCGATGACAGAAGCACATCGCAAGATGCTGGAAGAAATCTGTGATCAGGTTTCAATACTTTTTTAATAAAAATAAATAGTTACGCTAATGATGAAACACATTGCTATTGTAATTATTGGATTGCTGGTTGCTGTAAATATTGGTGTTGCCCAAAACTCAGATGAAAAGCCCCAGCTATCCGAACCGGTAGAAACGGGAGACAATTACAAGGTTTATGGCAGTGAGTTTCCCGATGACGCACAATTTTTTGCGCCCGGATATTTGATCAAAAATAGCGATATTTTTAAAGGACAAGCGGTGGCAACTACGGGCACCATTAAGCAAGTATGCCAAAAGAAGGGATGCTTTTTTATGCTGTCAGCTAAGGGTGATAAAAATATCCGTGTTACATTTAAAGATTATAAATTTTTTATCTCTACCGATGTGACCGGATCAAAAGTTCAGTTGAAGGGTATATTGAAAGTGAAGGAGCTTTCTGAAGATCAGGCCAAGCATTACGCGGAAGATTCCGGCAGAGATCCTGATGAAATAGAATCAGGGGAAAAAGAGTATAACTTGGTTGCCACTTCGGTTAAGATTATTGAGGCAGACGAAAACTAAACGGCATCCTGATGGGAAAATATTGATCTAATTTTATTGGCTTAAACGGGCCAATTTATTTGCACTGGCTAACCCCAATTTGTAATCAAACGATCATGGATTCTTATTTGAGTTTAACACCCAGAAGAATACTGTGGTTAAAATTTTTGGGGGTATTCTTTGCGAGTTGTTTGTGGATATCGTGTAATTCTTCGGAAAAGGTGAGTCGGAATACCGATGCTTCTGCCCCGGAGTACGAAATTGACGAAGCCAAAGCGATCGATCGGCTTAGCGAGGGAGTACAGTACCAGACCATCTCACTGGAAGATACCACCGAAATAGATTATCAATCATATGATCGGTTTATAGATTATCTGAAAACAAGTTATGAAGGGGTTCATCAAAATCTGGAGCGGAAGCGAATTGGTGAATACAGTCTTCTATATAAATGGGAGGGTACCAATCCCGATTTAAAACCGGCGATGCTGATGGGCCATTATGATGTTGTGCCGGTGAAGTCAGGGGCTGATACGCTTTGGAAGCATCCTCCTTTTGAGGGCGAAATAAGTGATGATTTTTTATGGGGCCGTGGTACGCTGGATGACAAAAGTGGTATCATGTCGATCATGGAGGCGGTTGAATATTTGACTGAGGAGGATTTTGAGCCCGAAAGAACATTTTATATCGCCTTGCATCACGACGAGGAGGTCGGCGGGGTGCGCGGCGCCCAAAGTATATCTGACCACTTGGAAGAAAAGGGCATTGAACTTTCCTATTTGGTGGATGAGGGACTGCCAATAGCCGAAGAGATTATCGATAATGTGGATGTTCCCCTGGCGATGATTGGCATAGCCTCGAAGGGTTCGGTAAATATCGAATTGACGTACAATCAAGATGGGGGACATTCTTCGATGCCGCCGCGTTCTTCGGTGATTGGAACTCTGAGCAATGCTGTTAATCGTATTGAACGTAAGCCCATGAAAGCGAGTTATCGCGGATTGATTGTAGAAACGTTTGAGCCGTTGATTCCTTACATGAGCTATACACAGCGGTTGGCGTTTAACAATACGTGGCTGTTTAGGGCGATCATCAAAAGTAAATTGAGTAAAAATGCTGCTACCAATGCTGCGCTGCGAACCACCGCGGCAAAAACAATTTTTGAAGCTGGCTTTAAGGAAAATGTATTACCCGTAGATGGACGGGTCATTATCAATTTCAGGGTGCATCCCAATGATAGTATTGAAGATGTAGAGGAATATGTTCGCGATCGTATTAATAATTCTAATATTAATGTACATGTGATGGATCGGGCTCGAAATCCATCCCCTGTATCGAGTACCAAAGCGGCACCCTATAAAATGCTAAAGAGTACAATAGAGGAGTCTTTTGAGGAGGCGTTGGTTTCACCTTCGCTCTTTATTGCTGCCAGCGATGCTCGTTATTTCCACGATTTAACACCTAATATTTATCGTTTCCGTCCCATTCGAGCGCGGCACGAAGATCGGTCACGGTTGCATGGTATTGATGAGCGCATTGGAGTTGAAAACTATATTGAGATGGTAGAATTTCAAATCAGGTTGATTGAAAACGGGGCAGCAGAAATTTAGTCAAAGTATTTGTTTGGGGATGATCACCGAAGCTTGCAAATAAGCCCGTTATGCGCTTTGATGTATCCGGCGCGTTTGATATCAAAGCCGTGTTTCCAGGCATATAAGCCCATCTGGTAGATATCCATCAGCTCGCGATAGCCGTAATTCATGTAATCGCTCATGACCGTATAAAAAGCTTTACTGCGCAGCTGATTTCGTGGGGTTGTTAGAATGGCGTAACCGCCGGGTTTTAGGAATCGTCGATGCATTTCGAAGGCTTCGTGTTTGTACTCGTCAGGAAAGTGTTCGATAAGTCCAATGCTAACCACGACATCAAACTCCTTGCCGTAGTTAAGGTTTCGAATATCTTCAACCACAAAATCGATATTCATATCTTCTTTGTAGTACACTTTGTGGCTGCCGGTGGCAGGATTATTTCCCAAGAAAGGATATTGGCCGGGAAACTTGCCATAGCGATCGGTCTTGCAAAATTTGTCATAGTCAACCAACACCGCATGTCCGCCGGGGTACTGCGCCAGCAATTGCATTGCCTCGTAACCGTCGGCGGCCCCGAGGAAAAGCACCTCCGGTTTTTCGATATCTAATCCTTCAAAAAGTGCCCGCTTCCCGCGTGGATCCCAGATAGCATCCTCGACGCGGTGCACCTTATTCCAGATCAGCAGTTGAATGAGCTCTTCGAGCGCTTCACCCGCCCCGTGGATATCCATGCTCATCAGGTTTTTCCAGATGGCCGAACGGGCGGCCTGTTTTTCTTCGGGGACATCCTTTACAAATAGCTGATGGAAAGACTTGTTAAAGTGCTCCCATCCTTCTTTGACGCCCATTTGCTGACCGTGTTCTTCCTCCCATTTCTTTTTGCCCTCGGCCCATTTATCTACTTTGTAGGGACGTTTCACTTTCTCCCAGCTAAGGTTCGACCAATCAGTAAAACTGACGTCCTCAAATAGGTCGGGTGGGGTATCCCGTAAATCCTGAACATGTGTGGCCAGACGTTCAAAGTAGCCGACTTGGTGTTTGGGGTTTTTGGAGGTTTGTTTAGCGGCTTTCGGTTCCATGATTTTGTCCCCTAAATTGAAGGTATATCATTATTATAACGAACGGGACAGTGAAAGTCATTTGAATTGGCATCCAGAAACGAAATTGCTGGCCGTTTTAAAATACATGCACTACAAAGTAGTAGGCCATCACAGCACTGGCGATTACTTTCATTAGCGTGTTGACGAGCAGTCCGGCAAACGAGCCCATCGCCGATTTTAATGCCCGATCTGAGGTTTTCCCGCCAATGAGTTCTCCCACAAACGCACCGGCCAGCGGACCTATAACCATTCCAAAGGGCGGAAAGAAGAAAATCCCAATAAACAAACCTATTAGGCTGCCCCATATCCCGTAAGCTGATCCACCGAACTTTTTGGTACCGTAAGCAGGAATAACGTTATCCAGTATTTGAATGGTCACAATAATAAGTGCCCAGATAACAAGAAATGTTGTGGTAAATGGTTGTGTGGCCAGTTGCAGGATTAACAGTCCGCAGTAGGTGACGGGCGTGCCGGGAATGACAGGTAAAAAGGAGCCTATAAATCCAGCAACGACCAACAAACCGGCAATAATAATGAGAAAGGTTTCCATGGCATTGGGTTAGTAAAAATTGACATCCTATCAGACGATATAAATACTGATGTGTTGCAATAAGCCGGTGAATTAGCGAGATAAATCCGCCGGTTCTCCTTGTACTATAACTTCATGGATATCTTCGGTGTTTTCAATTTCTTCCAGTGGATTACTGTTAAACAGAAGTAAATCGGCCGAGTAACCCTGTTTGACTTTACCGTATTGATCGGCAACATCAAAAAATTCAGGTCCGTTTATTACTGAAGTTTTTAGTGCTTCAAGAGGTGTTAGCCCTGCTGCTACAAGTTCTTGCAATTCCTTGTGAAGAGAAATCCCGGGATAGACAAAAGAGTTATAAGGGCCGGTGTCGGATCCGGCCAAGATGGAAACTCCTGCCTCGTGCAAATCCGGAATCATGTTAACGAACTGCTCCCTCAGGTTGTGTCGCCGCTGTGTTGCTTCCTCGCTTTGGTTACGTGCTGACTGCAAGCGTCCCTGGTAGGTTTCCTGGATACCTTTGCCAATATATCGGAGATACTCATCGTCGCTGTGATCAACCTCATTCAAATTCGCCAGCACTTTTCCGATATGCAGTGTTGGCACAATCCCTGTTCCGGCTTCGGCCATCTGTTCGTATGTTTTCCGGGCCGTTTCTTTATCGTAGGTTTCAATGACTTCGGATAAGGCCTCCCAAAATCCATACTCTCCCTCTCTCACCGACTCGGTTATTTGTTCTTCCTTGGATGAAGACCCTTTCAACACATAGTACATATGCTCGGTGGCATCAAGCCCCGCTACAACAGCGTCATTAAAATCCACGGTAAACGGCATATGCCCCGTTACTGGGAGCTCACGCTTTTCGGCCTCTTCGATCGCCGCCAAATAGACATCAGCTGGGATGGTACTGTCATACAATTTTACGTAATCCACATTAAGAGATTCCAGTGAGTCAAAAGCGGCTGGCACTTGATCCACAGAAGTTAATTCTATTGACCCCGCCCATGAAGGCTCTTCACCGTCGAGTTTTGGACCCGAAGTAAATATGCGAGGACCGTCAATCTCTCCATGTTCAATTTGTTTCTTCCACTCCAGAATAGCTGGCGTGATATCTCCTCCGGCATCCCGAACGGTCGTAACTCCATTGGCAATAAAGAGGTCAAGCAAGTCCTTGTTTTCGGTAACCAATGAATCCCCGCCGCGAAAATGCACGTGCATATCCCACAGTCCGGGCATGACATATTTGTCCGAGGCATTGATACTATCGGTTGCAACGATATCTGGCGCATTACTGTGAATAGCTGCAATAGTGCCATCCCGAATTTCAATCGTTTGTCCTTTGGCTATATCACCGGTTTCCACATCGATGATATTGGCATTGTGAATAACAACATCAGCAGGAAATTGAGAGGAGCACGAAATAGCAAAGCAAAATGTAGTCAGGTAAAGAAGCAGTCGGGAAATCATGTTCAGTAATATTTATAAATTAAACCTTTATGTAGGTCGTGTTAGCTACCCGCCCTACGTTAATCTATCATAGGCAAATCCACCCCGCGTTCCTTAGCCGTTTTGATGGCTTCGTCATAACCCGCATCAGCGTGACGCATAACGCCACTGCCCGGATCGTTGGTTAGCACCCGTTCAAGTCGCTCACCCGCCATTTCGGTACCGTCGGCCACGCATACCATTCCAGCATGAATGGAGTAGCCAATTCCCACGCCACCACCGTGATGCAGCGAAACCCAGCTGGCGCCACTGGCCGTATTGAGCATGGCATTGAGCAGCGGCCAGTCGGCAATGGCGTCGGAACCATCTTTCATGCCCTCAGTTTCGCGATTGGGAGATGCTACTGAGCCGGTATCCAGGTGATCGCGGCCAATGACGAGTGGCGCATCCACCTTTCCTTTTTTGACGAGCCAGTTGAACTTTGCTCCCATTTCGGCGCGTTCACCATACTCCAGCCAGCAGATGCGTGAGGGTAATCCCTGGAATTGCACTTGGTCCTGAGCCTTGTGAATCCATCTTGTTAGTGATTCTTTCTCCGGAAAAGTATCAAGCACGGCCTGGTCAGTGATATAAATATCTTTGGGATTGCCAGACAGCGCAGCCCAGCGGAATGGCCCCGATCCCCGGCAGAAAAGGGGACGGACAAAAGCGGGTACAAATCCCGGAAAGTTGAACGCTTCGTCCATACCGCGATGGTCGGCTACCTGCCCGCGGATATTGTTGCCATAATCAAAAGTGACAGCTCCTTCCTCTTGCATTTTCAGCATCGTTTCTACATGCGTCACCATCGAATCGAGTACGGCATCTTGATACATTTTCGGATTCAATTCGCGCTCTTCGGCCGCTTCTTCGAGTGACATTCCGGCCGGAATATATCCCAGCTGCAGATCATGTGCAGAAGTTTGATCCGTAAGCACATCGGGGATCACATCTTTTTCCAGCATTTTTGGCAATACTTCCGCCACATTACCCAGCAAACCAATCGAAAGCGATTCGCCTTTTTCTTTGGCATTCAGCGCTTTTTCGAGGGCTTCATCGAGATTGGTGCATTTGATATCACAGTAGCCGGTGTCTACGCGCCGGTCGATGCGATTTTCATCCACCTCAATACCGATAAATGATGCGCCATTCATCGTAGCCGCCAGCGGTTGCGCGCCGCCCATCCCGCCCAGTCCGGCTGTGACGACCAATTGTCCCTGTAGCGTACCACCGAATTTTTGTCGGGCACATTCGGCAAACGTTTCATAGGTGCCTTGCAGGATGCCCTGGGTACCGATATAAATCCATGAGCCCGCCGTCATTTGCCCGTACATGGTGAGCCCCATTTTGTCGAGGCGACGAAATTCATCCCAATTAGCCCATTTGGGAACCAAATGCGCGTTGGCAATGAGCACCCGGGGAGCCTCTTCGTGGGTGCGAAAAACGCCCACCGGTTTGCCGCTTTGGACCAGCATGGTTTCGTTATTTTCCAATCGCTTAAGCGTTTCCACAATTTTATGGTACGACTCCCAGTTTCGGGCCGCTTTACCGCCACCGCCATAAACAATCAGCTCATCCGGCTTTTCAGCTACATCCGGGTCGAGGTTATTCATCAGCATGCGAAGGGCCGCTTCTTGGTGCCATCCCTTGCAGTTTAATTTGGTTCCCGTTGGAGCTTTGATGTTCTTGACGACGCCGTTTTTATTGCTCATGATTGATAACTTCTTTATTTGCTGTTTTGGGCAATGTAAAAAAATATTGCGTATTTCATATTGAAGCTTCACTTAACAATATGTGTCCTGCACTACCTTGTACTAAAAAGTTGCTTCACTATCTCGGTTTAATTATCATGCGAGGCGTTAATAAATTGTATTATCGGGAACTGCAATTCTAAATAAACACCAGATTCAATGGCAAATGAACAAGTAGGGACGGTTGATGCCGCCCAGAAAAACGATTTTTTTGGCCATCCTCGGGGGCTATCTACACTCTTTTTTACCGAGCTATGGGAACGCTTCAGTTATTACGGAATGCGTGCCCTGCTCGTTCTTTACATGACGGCAGAAACGATGAGTAGCAATCCCGGACTGGGATTCAGTGTTGGTAAAGCTACGGCAATTTATGGGCTCTATACCTTTTTTGTATATGTGCTTTCGCTGCCCGGCGGATGGGTTGCCGATAAATTGTGGGGTCAGCGAAAAGCCGTTTTTGTTGGCGGTGTGATTATTGCTGCGGGACATTTTAGTATGGCTGTTCCCTGGATAGAATTCTTCTATTTCGGACTGGCACTTATTGTAATTGGTACGGGCCTTCTAAAACCGAACGTTAGTTCGATGGTTGGTGATCTGTATCCCGAAGGCGGTGCTCGTCGTGATGCCGGTTTTTCCATCTTTTATATGGGGATTAACTTCGGTGCCATTTTAGGTCCATTGCTTTGTGGGGTTCTGGGCGAAGGCTACAACTGGCACTGGGGATTCTCGCTGGCCGGATTCGGAATGGTGCTCGGACTTATATCCTACAAATACGGCTATAAATTCCTGGGTAATGCCGGAGATCTAAAAACCGGGGAAAGTGAAGAAGTGCTCAATGCCCGAAGCCGAAGATTTTACGCAACGATTTCAGCTGTTGCCGGTGCAATTATTGCCTTTAGCTTTTTGATGAGTTCTGGTGTAATAAATATAACACTGCAAACTCTGGCTGAATATCTTGGAGTAGCTGCAGTTGGTATTACCATTATCTTTTTTGGATACATTATTTTCTTTGGCGGACATACGAAGGAAGAGCAAAAGAAGCTGGGCGTTATTTTCTGGCTGTTTATTTTGGCTGCCTTGTTCTGGAGTGGGTTTGAGCAGGCTGGATCATCGCTCAATCTTTTTGCCAAAGATTTAACAGACAGAAATATAGGTGATATTGCCTGGCTTGATGGCGGCACTGCCCTGATTATCACTTTGATAATTGCAATCCCAGTGTTCTACTTGGTAAAAAGAGTATTTAACCGTGATGACCTGTGGTCTTTTGCTAAATGGGTAGTAGTCATTTCTTCAGTAGGTATCCTTATTTTCCTCTGGTGGCTGATACAGCGTATTGGCATCGGATGGGAAACACCTGCCAGCACCTTGCAGCTAATTAATCCATTTTTCATTGTTATTTTTGCACCAATTTTCGGTTGGTTGTGGACTTGGCTGGCATCGCGAAATGCCAATCCATCGATACCGGTAAAATTTGGTCTTGGACTCTTTGGCCTTGCGGCCGGATTTTTTGTCCTTTCTTGGGGAGCAGCAAATGCATCGATAGAAAACCCTGTTAGCCCCGCCTGGCTGGTTGTTACCTATTTCTTACATACGGCCGGTGAGCTCTGCTTATCTCCTGTTGGACTTTCCTCCATGACCAAGCTTGCTCCCAAAACACGGGTTAGCCAAATGATGGGTATCTGGTTTGTGGCCGCTGCCGTAGGGAACCTCTTTGCAGGATTATTAGCCGGACAACTTGAAACGTACACAGAAACGAATCTTTTCTGGTTCGTAGCGATGATCGTAGGTGGTGGTGGAGTCATTGCCCTGATTGCAAGTCCATTTGTACAAAAACTCATGGGCGATGTGAAGTAAACTTTTGACGTTTGACTACTTAACCCTGTCGAAGTTTTCAAGCTTTGACAGGGTTTTTTATTTGAATGATATAAGGTTCAAAACGCCTTATATTTATCTTTATGACAAAACAAGAAGCCACTCCCAAAACCGAACAGCGAGAAATCACTCAAAAAGAAACTATTGCAGCTATTGCTACGCCCGTAGGCGAAGGCGGGATTGCCGTAATTCGCGTATCGGGAAAGGATGCTATTGCCAAAGTGAACGAAGCTTTTCGGGGGAAAAATCTTACTGAGCAAGATTCGCATACCGTTCATTTTGGTAATATTGTGGATCAAGATGGCAACGTTGTAGATGAAGTATTGGCTACGCTTTTTCATTCCCCAAAGTCATATACCGGAGAAGAAACGGTGGAGATCTCCTGTCACGGCGGGGTGTTGGTTACGCAAGCGGTTTTGGAAACAATGCTTGCCTTGGGTATCCGATCGGCCGAACCGGGTGAATTTACTCAGCGCGCATTTCTAAATGGGAAAATGGAGCTAAGTCAGGCCGAAGCGGTTGCCGATCTTATCCATGCAAAGAGCAAAAAAGCACTGGACTCGGCCCATCAGCAGTTGGAAGGCAGGCTCGGAGAACACATCAAGGAATTCCGCCAGCAAATTATTGATGCTACCGCGATGGTGGAGCTGGAGCTTGATTTCGTGGAAGAGGATGTGGAATTCGCCAACAAGGAAGAGCTCAAGGAGTTGCTTGAAGAGCTGAATGAAGAAATCAATAACTTGTTGGCTACCTACGAGACCGGTCGATTGGTTAAGCACGGGGTAAAAACGGTATTTATTGGATTGCCTAATGCCGGGAAATCGACTCTGCTGAATACACTGGTTGGAAAGGACCGGGCAATTGTCACGGAGATTGCGGGAACTACGCGCGATACGATTGATGTGGACTGGAGCTACGACGGGCTGCGATTTATTCTTACCGATACGGCCGGATTGCGGGATACTGAGGATGTGGTTGAAGCAGAAGGGGTGAAACGATCCCAAAAAGCATTCGAAGAGGCCGATCTTGCCGTCTATCTCAAGGATTTATCAAAAGAACTAACTCAGGAAGAGCGCGAAGATATCGGCCGGTTCCAAAAAGCAGCCGGAGAAACCCCCTTCGTACTTATTGGAACAAAAAATGATATAGCACTCAATGTTGCCGACGAACGCATGGATTACGATCTCAAGATTTCGGCTCTTGAAGGACAAAAAATAGACGAGCTCAAAAAATTGATGAAACAACGTGCGCTCGAAAATAAAGAGTACGACTCCACCAGTATTTTGGTCACTTCCAGCCGTCACCGCGATGCCCTGAAAAAAGCCCAAAAAAATGTCCAAAGTGCTATGCAGGCGTTGGACCAGGGAATGACAGGCGACTTTTTGTCTATCGATTTGCGTTCGGCTCTTAAGGATTTAGGTACCATCACCGGAGAAATCACCACCGAAGATATCCTGGACTCTATTTTCTCGCGATTCTGTATCGGGAAATAGTATAAGAGGACGGATAAAACGGACTCAGCAGACTTTGTAGCGAAGTATTTTCTGGCACCTCAAAATCTGTTTCTATGCCATGGT
>JBNJFP010000040.1:10555-23046 GCA_051746985.1 Bacteroidota bacterium | reverse complement strand
TAACCGGCTTCCTTGATTGCTTTTTCGCGTTCTTCCCGACTGATCATCCGTACAGGCTCAACCATCTTAATTTTATACGGTTCGGCCCACGATCGCTCTCTTTTATCTGTCATAGTAAAACACCTTACTTTTATGAGTATTTTGCAATCCCATTCATGTCATGCTGAACTTGTTCCAGCATCTGTAAACATCTTAATCGTCAATAGCTTTAACAAATTTTTAAGAGACCCTGAAATTAAATTCAGGGTGACACTTTGGTTTTACAAAAGCTCAATTTAATTTCTGATTTACGCTGTCACAGAAATACGTTCTTCATAACTATCCAAAATAGACTGTAAACGTTTTTTCTGCTTGGATACAGTAAAGGAAATTGACGACAGATTTTCATCCTGATAAGGCTCAGAATCAGCGATCTCTAAACAATACGCCATTCCTTTTTCCAGATTCTTCTGGAATTTTTTCAGCTTTTTAAATCCGGATTCCCCATCCAACTGCGCAGCCAGTTCTTCTACGTAATCAACGTACAAGGTAATTTCCTTGGCAAACATGTGGGGGCGCTCTTCATCAGCCAGCGATTCACTGCGACCGTAAATATGATCGACCATTTCACGCAAAGTATATTTGCCATCATAATAGGCGATATTTGGGCCCGGACAAATAGCCTGCGGGGCCCGATGTTCAGCCAAAATTCCCAAATTGATAAGCGCTCCGTTGCCCAGGTGATCACACAAACAGGCTTTACCAAGCACTTTTTCACGCTGTTTCTCTTTTTCATTCTCGGCCATCTCACTCTGCGCAATCTCATCCAGCTTGAGCAACTGATATTGCGTAGAAGCCGTGCAAATGGGCTGTTCGGTAAACTCAGTATTCGATTTTAAGAATCCCTTGGGACAGGGTGAACCTGGCTTTCCTTTTTCAATACGTTCTTTGTGATACTCCTCGGAACCGGTGTCACGAACATTATTAAATGGCACGCCCAACGGTGACACGCCGCTCAGATACAACTCCTTTTCGCTGGCATTTTCCAACAACTTTCGCGTGGGCTTATCCACGGTGGTAGCTTCGGGCACCAACAGAAATGGGCTGCCCCAACCCGTAGAATCCATCTCAAAATCATTGATTAGACGATCCGCTTCACCACTCACCCCAATGCCGCCCTGAACCGTAAGTCGGGGTTCGGTAATTTCCCAATTCTCCGAAAAACCATCACCATTTTCTTCGTAATACTTTTCGGTCAGTGGCTGCACTGCTTTGGTAAGCTGATCCCGTTTCTCACGGAATTCCTTCAACAAGCTCGGCATCAGGTGTCCATCGGATGGAAACGCATGTCCCCCACAGTTCAATCCCGATTCAATACGATACTCAAAAACTTCCAAACCCTTCTTTGCCAGATATTTACCTTGAATCAAAGCTGAACGAAAATCACTTACTTTGAGGATGATTTTCTTTTTAATCTCACCTTTCGCATCCCGGTAAAAATCCTTGAACTCCGTAATATAATTGTAAAGCCGCGGATTAAATCCAGCTGACAAAATGAGGCTTGATGAAACCTTGCTTTTGGCATACCCACGGAGAGCCGCACTGGCGTCACTGAACTCATTGCTCATGGGCGTTCCGTCACCGGTATAGTTCAACTTATCCACCTTGGCCATAATGTTTACATCAATAGAGCCCGGCTTCATTAATCGTGAGAGTTCGCACGAAAGGCGATCACGCAAACTACCCTCCTCGGTACTCATCAGCTGGTCATACTTCTCTTTTATCGTACTTCCGTCGGGAAGCATTTCGAAGTACTTCGCCTTGTCGTTTTTCTCAAAAAAAGGCTGACTCTTTATCGCCGAAAACTTCTTTTCAACAATTTCCTGAACGGTATCCAGATAAGCGGTAATGCGTCGGGCACGTCCGTCTTCGACATTACGAGCAATATTGTTGTATTCGAAATCAAACTTATTACAATAGTGCTTTCTGATTTTTTCGACGAGCAGATCATCCACAATGGAAATCACCGAATTGACCCCAAAGGGTGCAACGCGGATCGGCGAATCAATAGAGTGACCGGTTCCCATTACGGGTATGGAAAATTTGTGGGGTGAATAAGACATAAATTAATGTTTAGGTTGGCTTAACATTTTGATAAAGTGATAAACTACGCAACACGCATTTTGTATTGCGTAGAAATCACAAACTTTTAATTTAATCGCTTTTCAAGTTCGAGCGCTTTTGGAAACAGGATATTGTTTTCGAGATGCACATGCTTATGCAGATCTTTTTCGAAGCCTTCCAAGTTCTGATAAAGCAATCGATAGGTTGTGCACGCATCTTCGGGTGGCGTAAAATCATTACTTAGCCTGCGAATCTTGGCCATTGAAGTGCCCGCCTCGTCGTGTTCCTCTTCCATCATTGTAATGGGATTGGCCGCCATCCCAAATGCGGGATCATCAGGCTTTACTCCTTGTTTTTCGGCCTCCACTAACTGCTTTATATATGGAAAAAGAATACGTTCTTCTTTATCAAGGTGATTGAAAATCTCGGTATGCAACATCGTAAATTCGTAATAGATCTTATTGAGTTCTTCATGTCGCCCGCCGTGAACTTTAGCAACTTTTTTTGCATATCTGCCAATTTCAGGAAGTTTATTACGAGTAAATTTGTGGTGATTATTTACAATATAATCTACCAAGAAATCGAGTGACCACTGATCATAATTATCCTCTTTGGGTCCGGCTTGATTTAACTGATCCAAGGCTTTAAAAATCTCTTTTGGATCTAAATTTTCTGCCTCACAAGCCTCCTCAATAGTACGATTTCCACCACAACAAAAATCTAAGTTATACTTTTGAAATACCTGCGCCGTTCTGTAATCCTCTTTTACTATCTGTCCAACCGTTTGTTTTTCTACTGCCTGCATGGTTTTAGAACCGTTAAATTGAGTTTAAAAATAAAAGACTATTTTATCTTAAATTAAGTAAAAATATTAAGTTGACCAATTCATTTTTAAATCGTGATGGTACCAAATCCAAAAGAATAAAACTGCAAGGGCACCAACCTGATGTACTACGCCCATAAGTAGTTGCACATTGGTGAGCACTGTTAAAATACCAAGTACATACTGTGTGAGCATCATCCCCAAAAGTATGCGGGCTTTCTGTTTTAGCAGATGGGGTATCTGGGCCTGATGATTTTTCCACCAAAATCCGATCGTTGCAATACCAAGTAAGGTACCTAAAACGCGATGCATCCATTGAACTGTGCCGGGATTTTCGACCAGGTTAACCAGTACCGGCTGCAGTGACCATGCACTGGCCGGCAGCCAGTTCTCATTCATTTTCGGAAAAGTGTTGTAAATATATCCCGCATCAAGTCCGGCGGTAAAGGCGCCCCAAACAACTTGTATCACAAACAAAACGAGAATCCCTATTGACCATCGGTGAAGAGTAGATGTTTGATAGGATTGTTCTTCTGTTTGATCATCATACAAATCAAGTGCGTACCAGACGCAAAAGCCGAACAACAGCATTGCCAACAGTAGGTGAATGGCTAATCGATAATGACTTACATACGGCACATCTACCAAGCCGCTTTTCACCATAATCCAACCCATGGCACCCTGCAGCGCTCCGAGGCCAAATAATATCCACGCGCGACGAAAAGTCTTGGAATCGAAGTATCCGTGAATCCAGAAAAAGGCAAATGGAATCAGGAATACAAGGCCAATAACTCGTCCCAGCAAACGGTGTAAATATTCCCAAAAGAAGATCATTTTAAACTCCGCAAGCGACATACCCGCATTGAGCTGCTGGTACTGCGGAAATTCCTTATAGCGCTCAAAGGCAGCCATCCATTCAGCTTCGTTCATCGGGGGGATGGCTCCCATGATCAGGCTCCAGTCGGACATCGACAATCCCGAATCAGTAAGGCGGGTAATACCTCCCACAACTACCATCAAAAACACGAGCAAAGCACCGGACCAAAACCAAATTCTAACCGCTTTCCTTTCAAATGAATTCACAAAAATGTATCGCCGTCAGTTCTGTTATAATTATCTATTTGGGAACTTATTTAAAGACTTTTTTCTCCTCAACTAAAAATTGAAGAAATAAAAAATTAAAAAACTACCCTCCCCGCTGAGAGGGTAGCAACTATATTAAGCATTCATGAAGTTATGATGAAACCAGTTCTTTTTCCGATGTCAAAAAAGCCTGTGCCGCAGCCAGTCGTGCAATAGGTACACGATACGGCGAACACGATACGTAATTTAATCCCAGGTTGTAACAAAATGTTACACTGTCGGGATCACCGCCGTGCTCTCCACAAATACCGATCTTAAGATCCGATTTGCCGGCACGTCCTTTTTCCACTCCCATCTGTACGAGTTGACCGACACCTTCTTCGTCAATTACCTGAAAAGGATCATTTTTAAGAATACCTTCGTTTAGATAATGCTCTAAAAACTTACCAGCATCATCGCGACTGTATCCAAAAGTCATTTGCGTGAGATCATTGGTACCAAATGAAAAGAAATCGGCTTCTTCAGCAATTTTATCGGCAATAAGCGCCGCTCGTGGAATTTCAATCATGGTACCTACTTTGTAATCGATCGCACTACCCTTTTCGGCAAATACTTGCTCGGCAATTTCCTCAATGACGTGCTGCTCGTGGATAAACTCCTCAGCGGTTCCAACCAATGGAATCATAATCTCGGGATAGACCTCTTTGCCCTTTTTCGAAACCTCAACAGCTGCTTCCAGAATAGCACGAGCCTGCATTTCAGTAATTTCCGGATAAGTTATTCCCAACCGACAGCCACGATGTCCAAGCATAGGATTAAATTCACTGAGTAACCTAATTTTTCGTTTCAGCTCTGTTGTATCTATTGCCAGTTCTTTGGCCAACGCTTCAACTTCCTCTTCCTCATCCGGCAGAAATTCGTGCAAGGGCGGATCAAGCAGGCGCACCGTTACGGGTAGCCCTTCCATCGCCTCAAAAATTTCGATAAAATCCTGTCGCTGATACGGGAGTAGATTCTCAAGAGCACGGCGGCGTTCTTCTTCACTTTCGGATATAATCATCCGACGCATTTCACGGATGCGTTCTTCGCCAAAAAACATGTGCTCGGTACGTGCCAACCCAATCCCCTGCGCTCCATATTCCCGGGCACGCAAGGCGTCCTCGGGAGTATCGGCATTGGTTCGTACCTTCATATCACGGAACTCATCAACCCAGCTCATAAAAGTGCGGAAATTATCACCAAACTGAGGTGCTTCCACCTCTTTTTTTCCATTGATAACCATACCGCGGGCACCGTCGATCGATATCCAGTCTCCTGCCTTAACGACGGTATCACCAGATGTAAATTGCTCTTTATCATAATTTATATTGATGTCCCCGCACCCAGCCACACAGGGTTTACCCCATCCACGGGCTACCACCGCAGCGTGGCTGGTCATACCCCCACGAGATGTAAGAATACCTTCTGCAGCTGACATGCCGCCCACATCTTCCGGACTTGTTTCAATGCGTACCAAGATAACCGGGTTGCCGTCGGCGTGCTCCTTTTCGGCGATATCAGAATCAAAAACCACCTTTCCTACGGCGGCACCGGGTGATGCAGGCAATCCCGTTCCAAGGATATCTTTATCATCGATCTGCTCTTCTTTAAGCTGGGGATGCAATAGCTGATCCAAATGACCGGGCTGCACCAATTTTGCCACGGCTTCATCTTTCTCAAGAATTCTCTCATTTACCATATCGATAGCAATTTTAACTGCAGCGGCCCCTGTTCTTTTGCCATTACGTGTCTGAAGGATAAACAGTTCTCCCTGCTGTACCGTAAACTCGATGTCCTGCATATCCTGGTAATGGACTTCCAGCTTATTGGTTAGCTCCAGAAGCTCATCATAAGATTCGGTCATAACGTTTTTAAGTTCATTAATATCGCGCGGCGTACGGATACCCGCTACCACATCTTCGCCCTGGGCATTCACCAAAAATTCACCGTACAACTCATTATTGCCATCCGATGGATTCCGGGTAAAACAGACACCCGTAGCACAGTCATCGCCCATATTTCCATATACCATCGTCTGCACATTAACTGCGGTACCCAGTAGTCCGGTAATCTTGTTTATTTTACGATACTTGATGGCACGATTTGCATTCCACGACCCAAATACGCCATTAATTGAGAGCCGGAGCTGGTCATCGGGATCTTGCGGGAAATCTTCTGCGGTATTGTCTTTATATACTTTTTTATATCGGGCGACTAATTCTTTCAGTTCACTGACTCCAAGTTCAGTATCGAGGTTTACTGATTTTTCATTTTTTAAATTCTGGAGAGCTTTCTCAAATTTTTCATGAGCAACCCCCATAACCACATCACCAAACATATCGATAAAACGGCGATAGCAGTCGTACGCAAACCGCTCGTTTCCGGTTTTTCGGGCCAGCCCTTGCACCGATTGATCTGTGAGGCCGAGATTTAAGACCGTATCCATCATCCCCGGCATCGAGATTGCGGCGCCCGATCGTACCGAAACAAGCAGTGGATCTTCGGGATCACCAAAACGTTGCCCCATCAAATCTTCGAGATAGCGAATACTTTCTTTTACTTCTTCTGCTAATCCATCGGGCCACTGACCTTTATTCTCGTTGTAATATTGACATACTTTTGCAGAGATGGTAAAGCCCGGAGGTATGGGCATTCCGATGCTGCTCATTTCTGCAAGATTTGCTCCTTTACCGCCCAGCAAATCTTTCATTGATTTATCGCCTTCTGCTGTTCCGTTGCCAAACGTAAATACCTGATTCTGAGCATCCATAACGTACTCCTTTTATACTGTTTTTGAGAACGAGCGAGTGGAGTTTTTTCTATTCAAATATTTATCGAAACACATTGCAATATTTCGCAGAAAAAGCCGACCGCGCTCCGTTATCATGATTTCATTTTGGGATACTTCAACAAATCCATCGACCTGCAACTCGGTTAGCCGTTTAAGACTGTCACTAAAGTAATCCTCAAAAACTATGCCCCATTTATCCTCAATTTCATCGAATGAGAAGCCCATTTTACACATTATTTGCATTATTACATGATGACGAAGTTTATCATCATTGCAAAGTTGCAATATTTTGGCCAAAGGCCTCTCCCCTACATCTAACATCTTGTAATATTCACCGAGTTCCTTGGTATTCTGCCAGTAATAATCACCCACATTTGAAATCCCGGACATCCCAAACGCATACAGATCGGCGCCAGCCATTGTGCTATATCCCTGAAAATTACGCTGCAGTGTTCCGTTTTCCATCGCTTTGGTAAGCTCCTCATCTTCGCGCGAAAAGTGATCCATCCCAATAAAGCGATAACCGTTTTCGGTTAGATGAGAAATACTGAGTTGCAGCATCCCCAATTTTTCATCAGTTGATGGCATATCTTCTTCGTTGAGTAACTTTTGAGCGGGCATCATACTGGGGATGTGCGCATAGCTATACACCGCCAACCGGTCGGGCAGCAGGGTGAGCACGTCATCCATCGTTTTGCGGAATGTCTTGATCGTTTGCAGGGGTAAGCCGTAAATAAGATCAAAGTTTATTGAATTAATGTCCGCTTTGCGGAGCCATTCGGTCACTTGCCTGGTTTGTTCAAAAGGCTGAATGCGGTGAATGGCTTTCTGCACCTCTTCGTTGGTATCCTGCACTCCCAGTGACGCACGATTACATCCAATTTCTGCCAGCATCTGAATGTGTTCTTTGGTGCATTTCCGAGGATCAATCTCAACGCCGAACTCTGTGTCATCAGTAAGGTTAAATCGACTGTCGATGGCTTTGCCAAGTCGCTGAAGCTGATCGGGCTTTAAAAAAGTGGGCGTACCTCCCCCAAAATGGATTTGTATTACTTTTGAATCCGGATGCAGCATAGCCGCCACCTGATCCATCTCTTTTTCGAGGTAATCAAGATATAAGTCGCCGCGATCCTGGTCTTTGGTGATTACTTTCGTGCATCCGCAGTACCAGCAGAGTGAAAAACAAAATGGGATATGAAAATAGAGTGAGATGGGATGCGGATCGGCATTGCGATCAATCAAGTATTGATACAGTGACGCTAAATCATGTTCATCGGTTTCCCGAAATTGTACCGCCGTAGGATACGAGGTATAACGCGGTCCCTGCACGTTGTATTTTTTGATGAGATCGAGGCTTATACTTGAGATAACATTTTTGTCATCCCCCTTACTCCCCCTTCGAAGGGGGACATCCGAGCCATTTTCTGTATCCATAGTCCTGCTATATTATTTGAAAAAGCAATTTATGCACAGCTGCATTACAACTGTGTTAATCTGTAGCTAATTCTAAAAATCTTTGTTCTCAAATTGTCGCTGGCTTCTCCAAAGCGGGACACCCAGCCACAGCATCAGCATACTTGCTGCAACGCTAATGCCCATCATGCTGCCAAAGAAACGATTAAACACAGCTCCGGTGTAACCCATCAGGGCAGAAATATCAAATTCAAGAAGTACGGTAATTCGGGCCAGATCAATGGGGTTAGCCAAAGCAAGAGCAAGCATTGGTTTTTCAATGGGGTAATCCCCAAAAGCGAAAACGGCCAGCAGCACGAGTCCGTCGTAAAGAATGGCCAAGAAAAGCCAGCTTACGAGTGCAAAACCAAGTCCCTTTACGCGATCTTCAAAAAACTTGAGGCCAAACCAGAACCCGAGCCCTGTAAATAACAAGGTTAATACAACTCCAAGTGATAAAATCAGCAAAATTGATTGCAGGTTTGCGGTAAAGAGCATCCCTGTATATATCATGGGTAAGGTCGTGCCAATCACAAATGCTAATGCCAGCGGTATTGCCAAACCGCCGAACAAGCCCCAGAAAAGGGACGGACGATCTATAGGTTGCGCGAGCAAAAGCTCGGTAAATTCGCGCGACTGATACAGGTACAAAGCACCGTAAATCATGCCTACGAGCGGAATCAACAGCAACATAATATTTGAAATACTAAGCATGGCTTTGGGGCCGGCATTCCCGAAGCGAATCATTGCATCAGCAATGAGCAGATATATAAATCCATAGCCAATAATCCACTTTCCGCGAAGCAGATCTTTCCATTGGTATGTTAAAATCGTCAGAGCTTTCATGCTACTGTTTCCTCCATCATTTTAGCCACAGCGCCTTCAAGCCGCTGTTCTTGTTGTCGTTCCATGAGTTCATGCATTGGACCGTCGTATCGGATCTTGCCTTCTACAATAAATATAAGATGATCCATAAGCTCCTCGATTTCACTCATAATGTGGGATGTCAGTAACACTGTTTTGCCCTTTTCTTTTTCTTTGTGCACCAACTTTTTAAAGCGCACACTCGACTTGGGATCAAGTCCGGCGGTAGGTTCATCAAAGATCAGGATTTCGGGATCGAACATCATGGCAAGAATAGCGCCTACCTTTTGACGCATTCCGCCGGAAAGGGCTCGCATTCGCTTGTCAATTTCGTAGTCCAGCTCAAAGTATTCGAGCAGTTCCCGGTCACGATTGGTATTACTGCCACGCATTTTCTTGATAAATTCGAATAGTTCACCAATAGTCATATTTTCGGGATATCGAGCTATTTGAGGCATATAGCCAATTTTACTTCGGTATTGCCACTCCCCTTTTATCGGTTTTCCATCAACCAGGATGTCACCCAACGTAGGTTTTACTAACCCCAGTAATGCTTTAATTGTGGTTGTTTTACCTGATCCATTGGGACCAACAATGCCGGTAGCTTGTCCGGCCGGTATTTGTAAATCCAGATCCTTGAGTACCATATGGGATCCAAAATCTTTTCGTAATTTTTTAATTGAAATCATAGCACAGGTTTCATTTGTGGTTCAGAATCAATGAGGGTCTCGGGCGTCAGAGCCGGCATAAATTTTTCGGCAGCATCCAAAAGGTCAATCAACAGGCTCCGCAGCAGTAATAATGACTCTGGCTTCTTTTCTACCAAGATCGAGAACAGCCGTACCGGCCGGTGTGGCACATCACCCACGCCATCACGATCTAAGTCGTACCCTTCATATTGGCTCCAGTAGTTCTTATCAAAATTATTAGCGTAGTTCATTCTACTATTGGTGGATACTTCAAAAGAGTTGGCAACAAAATTATTCTTACTGAATGTATTATCGGTAGAGTTTGCCATCAGCTTGACGGCCCACCCATTCTGATTAAACTTATTACTTTCTATCTGGTTTCGGCTGGAAGCCTCCATATACAACCCCACCGAATTATCGTCAAAGGTATTTCCTATTATTTTACTCCTGTTGATCTCTTTTAATAACATTCCATAGGCTGATGAGCCCCAATTATCGGCGAAATGATTATCAATTATCTCTACATTTGAGGTGTACATCACTGCTACACCTCCGCCATTATCACGGAAGGTATTTCGCTCATACCGACAGTTATCCGAGTACATAAAGTGGATACCGTACCGGATATTTTGCTCACTTATATTGCCAGAAATTGAGGCCCCATCTACAAATTCGAAATACAAACCATCGCGATGCCCCTTTACATAATTGTCGGTAATTTGCACATCTTTTGTATACCACAGGTGGATACCATTACCAGAATTGGTTTCGCGCTGACGAGATGCAGTAATGGCATTGTTTTTCAGGACTGTACCCTCCGATTTTGCGAGGTAAATCCCAAAAAAATTATTCACCAATTTCACATTTTCGATAAGCACGTTATCAGCCCCTTCCACCACGATTCCGGCATAATCATCCATAAAGCCAGCCTTACTGTTGTGAACTTCAATATCTTTGATCACCGCACTGTCGGCTTCAACGATCACGACAAATCCCTGTTCATCACCATCAATGACGGTATTATCTTCGCCCAATAATGTAATTGGTTTATTTACGCGGATATCATATTCAGTATATCGGCCTTCTTTGACGAGTACCGTATCGCCTGGCTGAGCCTGGTCTATGCCCTGCTGCACAAATGTAATGTCGCCACCTTTAGAAACGGTAACCTGCATCGCTACCGCCGATTGGGTAAACAGCAGTATCAATCCGATAAACAACCCTGTTAATATTTTTATTAATCGCATAGCCTCAATCCTTTAAAACTCAATTTTTATACAAATTTGCAGCTTGTTGCTACATTTCTGTTTGGGATACCTCTGCCCAGTTTAACAACGTTCCCGGTCGTTCTGCTACGTGTTCTTGGGCTTGGTTTTCTGATGGAAAAGCCAAAAGCGATTCGCCCATGGGGCTGTTCACTACTTTACTTTTCACAAACTGTGCTTCTTCTACTCTCAGCCAGCTTCCGGGATTGTTATAATCGCTTACATAGCGGACAGCACCATCATGTTCGCTTTTGTTCTGCCGATCATAAACCGCCATGCACTCAATTGCATCAAACTTATAAGCTTTGCCTTTGTCGGTTACAATCTGAGCAGCAAATTGCTCGTCGGTAATCATCATTTTGCAATGTGCACATTCGTCGCTGCCATAATGTACTTCAGCTGGTTCCTGGCTACACGCCGTAGCCAGTAGTAACAAGCCGATAACAGCAATAACTTTTATAATTTTGGTGAGATGCATCATTGTTGGCCTCATGTTCTCAATCTTCTTTACTGATCCACCATACCGCTCCTGCAATACTCATCGACAGTACTGAGATATAAAACCCAATATGCGGCAGTGAAGTAGCATTGATATTCAGTAATTGTTTGCTACCAATTAGCGGCGGCTGGTAGGTCATCCCCGGCACTTTTATAGCAGCATCGGGATTTAGGTTGTGACCATAATCATATCCCCAGATATAAAAGTCCACCAGTCCGGCAATGGCGAACAACACAAACAACCCCAGCCAGTATAAAATCCACTTTCGCTTTCCCAATGCTGCAACTACTAAGCCGGTGATGATCAGAAATCCAAAAATTAGCGGCATAATCTTGAGCTCCGGAATAGAATCAGGATTAATTTCCTTCATCCCGATATAGTGGTTTAAGCCATTAATATTCTGCAGATCGTTTTTTTCTTTACCCTCAATATTATCAACCGTGATATTCATGCCAATTCCCTCTGGATACTGTGGCGCATCCATGCTAATACTCCAGATCGGGGTAAAATATACTCCGATCAACACCAAGGCAGCCACGGCCATCAGAATTCTGTTGCGGATTTCCATGATATCAATATTTAAATTTAAAACGCTCGTTTGTTTATAAGAGGAAAGGAGGCTTCACCCTCCCACCCTCAAGGATTGAGGTCATTACTGACCTGTGCTATAAGAAACTTCTGTATCTGAATTTTCGGGAGATACTCGTACATAACCCTGCATCTCTTGGTGCAGAGCCGAGCAGAAATCGGTGCAATAGAATGGGAAGACTCCTTCTTTCTTAGGTTCCCATTTTAGCGTCATTGTTTCGCCGGGCATGACAAGTAACTCAGCATTGTTGGCCCCTTTCATGGCAAAACCGTGTGGCACATCCCAGTCCTGCTC
>JBNJFP010000040.1:0-10455 GCA_051746985.1 Bacteroidota bacterium | reverse complement strand
TTCCCATTTTAGCGTCATTGTTTCGCCGGGCATGACAAGTAACTCAGCATTGTTGGCCCCTTTCATGGCAAAACCGTGTGGCACATCCCAGTCCTGCTCAAGGTTTGTCACGTGGAAATACACTTCGTCGCCTACCCTTATTCCCTCAATATTATCGGGAGCAAAGTGACTGCGGATGGTCGTCATGTACACATGTACCTCATTACCATCGCGCTCGACGCGCGTTTCTTTTTCGCTTTTTGCAGCACGGGGATGATTATTGTCTTCGATTTCATAGAATCGTTTTTGATTCTCTTTCACTTTGTCAGCGGTAATCCCCTGCGCGTAGTGCGGTTCACCCTCGGTGGGGAAATCGAGCAGCAGTTCCATTTTGTCACCGGATATATCAATCAGCTGAGCAGAGTGGAACATTTCGGGTCCCGTTGGCAGATAACGATCTTTGGTAATTTTGTTAAGTGCTACCAAATATTTACCATCAGGATTCTGGCTATCGCCGCCCGGAATCATCAAGTGTCCCGGAGAGTAATACACTTCAATTCGATCCAGAACCTCCAGCGTTTCCACATCCCATTTTACAATTTCGGAGGAGATAAATGCCGTAGTATAGGCATTACCTTCCCCATCAAACTCGGTATGCAGTGGACCCAAACCGGGATCTTCAACTTCACCGTGCAGTATTGAGTCGTAATTTAATACCGGGATGCCCTGCTCTTCGCCTTCAAAGTCCTCATTTTCTATTGCTTCTTCCATCTTGGCAAATGAGTGTACCGGAATAACCGTCGAAAGTTTACCGCCAGCCGCGATGTATTGTCCGGTTGGATCCACATCAACACCATGTGGAGATTTAGGAGTAGGCAAGAAATATACAATACCATCAAGCTCACGAGGATCAAGAACGCGCACTTCTTCTATTACTTCGCTTTTTGCTACGCCTCCCTCTTCGTGATCAATGTAGTTACGATAGTGTTCGCCGGGGATCATTTTTCCTTCACCTGCCTCGGCATATTCTGCAGCTTTCTTCCAGTTAATTGCGGCAATGTAATCCTTGTCGTTCTTGGAAGCATTGATCTCTAACATGGTATGTGCTTCTTCACTGTTGTATGATGTAAAGAACGCCCATCCATCAGACGGACCTTTCCCAGAGTGAGATAAATCGTAGTTAAAGCCCGGCATTCTAATTTGGAAATCGATGCCCATCTTTCCTTCTTCAGATACTTTAATAAATGAAATGGTACCCTGGAAGTTTTCTTTGTAGCTGTCAATACTTACATCCATGTTCTGCATATTGTCTTCATCCATCGGCACACTAAAGCGTGTGGCAGCCGTGACATACTCAGTGTTCGGCGTAACAAATGAAGACGCGTGGTTACCGGCCGAGTTTGGAATCTCAATTATTTCCTGCGTTCTAAACTCATCCAGACCAACACGTGCAATTCGCGGAGTATTATTTTCATTGATAAAGACCCAGCGTCCATCAGTTTCACCATCAGTTTGCGAAAGTTCAGGGTGGTGAGCATCGCCCCAGGGAACAAACCCATCAGATGTTTGAAGCATCGGCTTGGTTTCTTCGTTGTATCCCCAACCATTCACCGCGGCCTGTGAAAAGACCGGAATGGTAAAAATGTGCCTACCTGACGGCAACCCATACACGCCCAGCTGTCCATTGTATCCACCGGAAAAGAAACCGTAAAATTCATCATGTTCTCCCGGTTCTACGTAAACCTTCTCTGCAGCATTAGAAGAGGAACCAAACTCCCCATTCGAGCTACATCCCATAGCTATAAAACCAATTGCTGCTACTGCCACAAGCGGTAACAACAATGATTTCTTAAACAATTTTTTCATAGTATTTCTCTATTTAGATTAGTGATTATTGAGATGTTTTTATTCTGATTCTTGTGCCAAATATTCTACGACTGCTCTTGCTTGTTCCCTGGATAATTGCTGATCGGTCATGCTTGTCGGATATTCTGTTGCCAGTGACTTTGCAACAGGATGTTTTTCCAGCATTTCTTCGGGATTGAGCATCATATTCATTACGTAGGCCGGGCTCCGTGCATTCATGATGCCTCCTAATGGCGGGCCTACATAACGCTCATCCATTTTATGACAAGCCCCGCATTTCATATCAAAAATGCGCATCCCTTCTTCAGCCAACTCAGGATCAATTTCATCAATTGTTATTTCCTCATCTACTGGACCAATTCCATGCTCTACTTCAAATTCAGTAAGCTCCTGCTTCTCTTCTTCAGAGTCTGATGCGTCCTTTTCGTTATCAGAACTTTGTCCACACCCAATAAGCAGGGCCACTGTTAACACAAGTAATCCGGCAATTTTTGATATTTGAGTATTCATTATTCTTATAGATTTAAGAGTATTTTATCTTTTATATTAATCTGCACAATAAATGTGCCAGTTCTATTTATCTTGATCTTAATTTATAATCTGCTATAAAAAGCACCTCATAAACGTTTAATTGATCGTTATTCCTTGTATAAATTCACAGTAAATTTCAATTTATTGCATCCATGCAAGTGTTATTCTTTCGATTTTGCAAAATTGCAATACTTTTATCGCCAGATAAACTGTCCGTCCGGGGTAATTCTCAAATCCTTTTCTTTACCTTTTTTTGACATATCAAACAGTGTTGTTTGAGTAAAGACATTGTCAATCTCATCGCGGGTACCCTCCCACATATCGTGCAACGGACAAGGTTTTTGGCTGCCACAGCCGGGTAATCCAAGCACACATTCAGTAAATATTGCTGATCCATCAATAGCCGATACTATTTCCTTCAGCATAATTTTACTTCCCGACCGTGATAAACGTACTCCGCCCTTTGGTCCCTTCATTGACTCTAAAATGTCTGCAGCTGTCAGTTGTTGTAATATTTTTGTCAAAAAATGAAATGAAATATCCAAGGTTTCACTTAAATCTTTAATAGACACGTATTCTTCCCTGGATTTAGATGCCAGGTAAATCGAGGCTCGCAGCCCATACACACATGATTTTGAAAAGACCATCCTTATTAAATAGGATTTAAGATAATTTTATCTTAAATATAGATCAAGCAACCAAGATCTTCAACTTTTTTGTGTGATTTTTTTCTACCTATAAAATAGAGTGCTTCACTTTCTATAACGCCTGATATACCACTGGACCGTTTCTCTCAGACGCTCTTCAAACGAGTGTTTTTTAGACCAACCCAATTCGTTCTTTATTTTTGAGGCATCAATCGCATAGCGAAAGTCGTGCCCTGGGCGATCTGTGACAAAAGTGATCAGACTTTTGAAATCGTTACCCGGAGCATCCCCTACCTCCTCATTCAGCAGGTCGCATATTTTTTTAACCAAGTCGATATTTTTCCATTCATTATCGCCGCCGATAAGATAGGTTTCACCTGATTTTCCATCATTAAAAACTAAATCAATAGCACTACAGTGGTCACGTACATACAGCCAGTCACGCACGTTTTCTCCCTTGCCATAAACGGGAATATCATCATGATTTAGCGCCGTTCGGATTACGGTAGGAATCAATTTTTCATCGTGCTGGTGTGGTCCAAAATTATTGGAACAATTAGTGGTCACGACGTTCATCCCGTAAGTTTGATGATAGGAACGAACGATGAAATCGCTGCCTGCTTTGGAAGCCGAATACGGAGAATTGGGGGCATAGGGAGAATCCTCAGAAAATGCGCCCTGCTCTCCCAGCTCTCCATACACTTCATCGGTAGAAACGTGCAAAAACCGATTATTTTGCCACCGTTGTTCATCTTCGTGCCACAACTGGCGGCACTCCTCCAGTAAGTTAAAGGTTCCCAGCACATTTGATTTAATAAACGGCTCTGGGCCCTTGATCGAATTATCCACATGCGATTCGGCTGCCAGATGAAAAACCGCATCGGGCTTATAACCGCGAATAATATCCCGAACGGCATCCCGATCTACCAAATCCAGCTTTTTAAAGGTGTAGCGGTTGGAATTTTTAATATCGTTAAGATACGACAGATCCGAAGCGTAGCTTAACTTATCAATATTCAGCAGCTGACTTTCGGGATATTTTTCGTGCAGATAAAGCAACAAATTAGATCCGATAAATCCCGCCCCACCTGTAACTAAGATATTCATGATAATTTAATAGCTTAAATAAATTACTTACTCCTGTTCTACCTGTAACAAAAATTCTTTTCGATACTTAAAAAAGGTCTTTTTCTTTAATTTCACTTAGTCGCGGCTGATGCTGATCTTTCTCTGAGATAATCGGATCAGTCACCCTCCAGTCAATATCTAAATCGGTGTCATCCCAATACAATCCCCGTTCCCCTTCCGGATAATAATAGTCGCTGCACTTGTAATAGACCAACGCCTCATCAGAAAGCACCGAAAAACCGTGGGCAAATCCCTTGGGAATAAACATTTGATGCTTGTTTTCATCTGAAAGCTTGGTAGCAACATGCTGACCAAATGTAGGAGAGTCTTTTCGTAAATCCACAGCAACATCCAAGATCGTACCCTGCATCACCATCAACAATTTATCCTGCTGCTGCTCAATCTGATAATGCAATCCCCGCACGGTGTTCTTTTGGGATTTCGACAGGTTGTCTTGAACAAAATGGACATCGATGTTTTTGTCTTGCAAATGCTCCTCTCGATAGGTTTCCAGGAAAAATCCCCGATCATCCCGATAAATATTGGGCTTCAAAAGCAATACATCCGGGATCTTCGTTTCTACAATCTCCATTAATCAATCTCTAATAATTTAAATTTAAAAAGGAATATAATGATTTGGAGGTAGAACTTTATCATGGACTAATAGCAACCTGATTCCGCAGCGGAGCAACGGAATCAGGAATTAACATACAAAAGGTCTATCCTGAAATCTGACGCTCCACTTCGGAACGCATCTTAATAACTTTACTTACAACTGTTTTAGCAATTTTTGCAAACCATCTTGCCAGTCGACCATCCGACTACCTGCTATATTCTGAACCTTTTTCGTACTTAACTTTGAGAAATGGGGCCGTTTGGCTTTGGTGGGAAACGCATCCGAGTCAACCGCTTCGACGTTCACCTCAATGCCACTGATCTTAAAAATGGCCTGAGCAAAATCATACCAAGTAATCAGTCCCTTTGATGTGACATGAAATGTCCCGTTTACTTCTTGACTGAGCAAGTTCAAGCAATTGTTTACCACATTCTCAGCAAAAGTGGGACTTCCCCATTGATCATCAACAACCTGCAGTTCCTCACGCTCCTGTCCCAGTTTGAGCATCGTTTTTACGAAGTTTGACCCATGCTGTCCACACAGCCACGAAACGCGAATAATCAAATGGTTTTCGGTAGTCTGACGAATAGCCTGTTCTCCCTCCCACTTGGTCTTACCGTACCAGTTTATCGGATCAGCCGGATAAGTTTCAGGATATCCTTCGGGAAACTCTTTTCGATTTAGCTTGGTGCCGGGAAAGACATAGTCCGTCGAATAATGAATAAGTTTGAAATCAAGCTCTTTGCTTAATTCAGCAAGATACAGTACCGCTTCGGTATTTACTTTCCGAGTCAATTTTCGATGCTCCTCTGCCCCGTCAACATCTGTAAAAGCAGCACAATTAATGACCAGGTCGGGCTTTTGAGAGCGGAATTCATCCGACATCTCCCGGTAATGTGTAATATCCAAATCCGACGAAGTATAGGAAAAGAGCTCAATATCATCGGCATAATTTGCTTCAATGATCTGCTGCCACTCCTTACCCAATTGTCCCGATGCTCCAAGTAGTAATGCCTTCATTATTACTCCGAATCCACAAATTTATTAGCTCGTTTATATGATTTTGGTGTACCCGCATCGGTCCACCATCCTTTCATCAACGAAAACCGCATGACCTTTTCCTGGATATAGTGATTATTCACGTCCGTAATTTCGAGCTCCCCGCGATCGGACGGCTCCAGATCCCGAATAAAATCAAAGACCCGGGCATCATACATGTAAACGCCGGTCACCGCCAAATTGCTTTTAGGTTGATCAGGTTTTTCTTCGATGCCCACGATTTTCTCCCCTTCAACTTCGGCCACGCCAAAGCGTTCAGGATCATCCACTTCTTTCAGCAAAATTTGGGCTCCCCTACCGGGATAAGACTCCATTGCTTTTTCAAGCGAAGTCTGAAAAATGTTGTCTCCCAACAGAACCGTCATCGAGTCGTCACCCACAAAGTTTTGGGCCAGTCCCAAAGCCTGGGCAATGCCACCTGCTTCGTCCTGCACTTTGTAAGTAAATCGGCAACCGAAATCCTTACCAGAACCCAACAAATTAACCACATCGCCCATGTGCTCGGTACCGGTGACAATCAATATTTCATCAATACCTACTTCAGTTAGTTTTTGGATGGGATAATAAATCATCGGCTGATCTCCCACTGGTAACAAGTGTTTATTGGTTACTTTTGTCAGGGGATACAACCGAGAACCCGTACCGCCTGCTAAGATGATTCCTTTCATGAATAGATGAACTGGTTAAGCATGATTAGTAAATTATAATTTAGATGCATCAAATAGAGCACAATATAGCCTCTTTACTCTGATCTTTAAAGCTTTTTAATTCAAGGTTTCTTATTGTACTCCCTATTTTAGGTTTGCTACCGAACAACATCTACATTACGACGGCTTGAAACAAAACATTTGCATATCAACAGTCATAACAAAGTTACGCTTATATCTTGTTAGCGTTTGTATGCTTTTCGTTCTGATACCCTTTTCAAGCTTTGCTCAAGACGTGATTCGGGCATCGGGCGGTACAGACCTTTCTATTGATTCGGTTGCCACCGGCGGATTTTCAACATTAGATGGCCCAACAATACGAGAAACTGCATCAGGACAATTAGGTGAAGGAGGTACGATTACCTTAACGTTACCCAATGGATATGTTTGGAATGATGCTTTAACCGCTGATGATATCACCATCACTATAGAACCTACAGGGGCCGCCAATACAAAATTGGAAGTATCCTTTGGCAGCATTACCGCATCTGAAGTTACCTTTAATGTTGATACGGAAAGTAGTACTAATGGTAATGGACAAGGACCCGGCCGGGTTGATATTCAAGGCCTTGAATTAAGACCCAATACGACTGATGTACCAATGACCGGTGAAATTACTAATACTGGCTCAACAGGGCCAAATACTAATTATGGAAATTTAAGTACTGCTGCAGGAGACATTTCGCAAGTCCGCGTTGAAACTGAAGACGACGGAAGTGGTCAGGTTGTATCAAGTCAAGATCTTATAGCAGGAAATTCTCTTACTGTCTATGCTATTGCTCGTGATGTAGGAGATAATTTTATAGAAAATGTAGCCCTTGATGACGAAGGTGATTGGGACCTAATTAATGTCACTGGAGACGTCCAGCAATCTGCCCTGTCCCCTTCAGAGAATCTCAGAAGTGCCACTTTTTCCTCTCAGCAAACAGGTTCGGCACAGATTGAAGCCAATTATCCCGATGTATCGCTAACCTCATCTGAAACTATCACTGTGTTACCGAGGAGCGCCCAGGAGATGGTTATTGATACCCAGCCTTCGAGTACGGCAACAGCTGGAGAGGATTTTTCGACTCAACCCGTCATTTTCTTACAGGACCAATTTGGAAATAAAGTCACTACCGATAATTCCACAGAAGTAACCGCAAGTATTAGTTCAGGTGAGGGATCACTTTCCGGTACGCAAACCCAAAGATCATCAAACGGCGAGATCTCATTTGATAATCTTTTTGCTACCGTCTCAGAAACAATTACGCTCCAGTTTGAAAACCCCGATTTTTCTACCATTACTTCCGATGAGATCGCAGTAGATCCCGCTTCCGCTTCCGACTTAACCTATATCGAACAACCAGGCAATACCGCCCAAAATAGCACCATATCGCCACCGGTTGAGATACAATTACTTGATGAATTTGGAAACATCGTAACAACTGATGGCATTGAAGTTACAATTTCAGAAGCAAACGATGAAGATTTTCTCAAACAAAGCAGTACTTTTACTGATAATACTCAAAATGGTATTGCTACTTTTGACAACCTAAATATTACTAATAGTGCATCAGAAGGACCTGCAGAACTTACCAGTGAGTTTGATGATATCTCTTCGCCTGTTTCCAGCGAATCATTTCTCATTATCGCTGCTGATGAACTGGCACGGTTTGATATTACAAACGCCAATGGAGATGAAATTGGAGATCAAGTAGCTGGCTCAACCTTTAACATTACGGTTACGGCCAAAGATGGAAGCGATAGTGACTATGAGTTTACTGATGATCGAACGGTCACAATTACTTCGGATGGAGACATTCAAAAGAACGGGTCTTCTGAAAATAGTTTCGAGGTTACCATTCCGAGCGGTGAATCAAGCGCAGATACCGATCTGGCCATTACCTCATCCGGAGATACAGAACTATTTGCTGATGAAGGCGAAGAGGTTTCGGGAGCCAGTAATACCTTCAACGTTGCTCCATCTACTACCGTTGATGAAACCCAATCCACGGTTTCGGCAGATCCCTCTAATATTACCGCTGACGGGAGCAGCACGTCTGACATCACGGTACAACTGAAAGATGAATTTGGAAATAATATTGAGACAGGTGGAGAAACGGTTGAACTTACAACTACGGCCGGTACCTTTGATGGAGAAACCACCACGATAACTGCAAACGATGAAGGCGACGGTACCTATACCGCAACATTAACATCTTCGACAACAGCAGGTGAATCCGCCTCTATAACAGCGACTGTAAATGGCAATGACATCAGTGATGATGCAACGGTCGTTTTTGACGCGGGAGATGTTGACAGTTTTACATTTGACCTCCCAGAAACAAATGGAGATCCCGAAACTCAAACAGCGGGCGAACCCTTTGACATAGATGTTACCGCCGTTGATAATCTCGGAAATACGGTAAATTCTTTTAATGGATCTGTAACATTCAGTACAAATTCCAATATCAGCTCAGGGGCCACAGCTACTTTTTCAAACGGGACCCTTCAAAATCATTCCATTACGCTTACGCAAGCCGATTCCAGTGCTACTATCACCGCTGATGCCGACGATCTGTACCAAATTTCTGGCACCAGCGCACCGTTTGAAATCCTTGCCAATGATCCCGACCCCGACGAATCCCAAATAAACGCTTCGCCCGTTGTTCTTCAAAATGAGGCTGGTTCCGAATCGGCTATTTCTGTCATACTTAGAGATCAGTACCAAAACCGGATTTATCAACAGGAAAATGTGTCTCTTGATGTAACCCAATTAGAAGAAGATAATGCCGCATCGCCAGATGGCAATTCCAGCGCCACCTTTACCAACGGACAAACAAGCATCTCAAACATCTCTTTTGATAATGATCGAGGAATTTATCGAGATACCTTAATTTCTACCACACAGATCGAATTCGTCGAAATTGCCGGTTCATTTGGAACCTCACCGTCAACAGATATTAATCAAACCCGAACCATTGATATTGTTGTTCCCAATACGTGGACTGCCGGCGCCGGAGGGCCCTCTGGAAACAGAACAGACTGGACGAACCCCGAGAACTGGTCGCAGGGCACCGTACCAACCGAGGATGATTTTGTCATTATTCCTGATATAGGCGACTTACCTATTCTGGATTTAAATATCGAAATGGGAAGCTTTGAGATAGAGCCAAATGTTTCTCTAACTTTATTTGGAGGAAATGCAATAGAAGTATCAGGCAATGTTATAGCCGATGGGAACCTCGATATTGAAGACAATACTGAATTATTGATCGGAGGCAATTTTTCAGGCGAAGGAAGTTTTACGGCCGGTGAATCAACCACCATCGAAATTGGTGGTAATATAAGCCTCAACAGCTTTTTGGCACGTACAAGCGGATCCCAAATTAATTTAAATGGAGAAAGCCCTCAAACTATTTCGACGACCAGTTTTCTTGCTCAAAATTTAAATGTTTATAATGATGTTACCGTTACAGATGGTGATCTCATTGACACCTCCGAACTGTTTATTGATGAGGGAAACACCTTTGAAGTGGCTCAAGATGCAGACGTTACCGTCGATAACCTCAGAAATTTATCGGGCGACGGGCAATTCATCCTAAATAATAACACCCTTGTTGTCACCGGCGACTTAAGCCTGCTCAACATCGACACCAGCGATGGAACGGTGGTATTTGGCATCCGCACTGATGAGGACTTTACCGATTATCCTGATCTGGAGCAACAGCAAATTGCCAATCTTAGTCAGATGCAAAATGCCGTCATCAACAATACCGAAGGCGTACGGACCTTTGAAGATATTATTATTGACGGTGATTTAACGCTCGAAAATGGCGACCTGATTATCAGTTCCGGGAAAAGCCTGATAGCCCCTAATCAAACCTACAATAATGGATCACTAACTATCCGGCGTTCGATCAGTGATAACGGCTGGGTT
>JBNJFP010000039.1:0-23366 GCA_051746985.1 Bacteroidota bacterium | reverse complement strand
TGGGGGATCATCGCCAAATCGCTCGCGGTAATCTTCTACCAAATTACGCTCAAAGGTCACCCATTTGCCGGTATCTTCTTCCCCTGATTTGATGACCATAATTTGCTGGTTGCCAAAAAGTTTTGACCCCGTTTCACCCTCCTGCAACGTGCTACTCCAGGTATATCGAATTGATTTTGGCACTTTCTTGACCAGCGCCACGCGTCCCATATCAAATACAACATAGACACTTGCTACCGAATCGTTGCGGTCGCTTGATTTCTCATTGGCCCCTTCAGGCAATTGGTGGGCGCGCACTTTCCACGACAAAATGGGCGTTTCATAAAGATCAATGTTATAAATATTCTCACCATCTTCGTTTACCAATGGGAAGTTGATGTGCTTAGCTGTTACCCCGTCGTATCGTAAAAATTTATTATTATCGTTGTTTTTAACTTTATACAGGTAATCCTTTGTAAAATTCTTAGAGTGATTAACCAGCTTTTTATTACCATCGCGATCATACCAATTAGAGGGTAACTCATTGATATTGTCGTTCTCAAAATCTTCTATTAATATCGTACCATCATCCAGTTTTGTAGGATTACTGGATTGTGCTTCGACTGAGGTAATAAGTACGAGCAAAAAAAGTACTAAAAACGTCGTCTTAGAATACAATAATTTTATCACGTTGATCATTCTAATGTTGTATAATACTATTCAAATATTCAGAATAAATTTTCAAATCAATCTTTAAATTAGCTTAACTAACGTCTATTACACAAACTTATTTGACCGTTCGTTTCAAAAGGGGTAATACATTAAAATCCGTTCGATTTTTTCTATATTAGCACATCTTATTTTGTTGTAATAAGTAATTCCAATTTTACTATTAATAGTTTCTTTTTTCATGGATAATGCCCAGGTAAATGACGATAGGGTAAGTTGTTTAATTGTAACTGCTGATCGCAAACAATTACTCCGAAGAGCTCTTCTTTCATATAAAAACCAAACTCATAAAAATAAAGAAGTTGTCGTCGTAGATAATGGACATGAAACAGTTGATGATTTGTTGAAAGATTTTAGTGCCGATGAGGTGCAATATGTACGAATTGAACCATCGGATGATAACATTTTAGGAGACCTCCGTAATATATCCCTTGAGCAGGCCACCGGTGATTTTTTGGTGTGTTGGGATGATGATGATTGGTTTCATCCAGAACGAATTGAAGTTGAACTTAATACGTTAAAACAAGGCTATGACGCCTGCTGTTTAACTGGCAATATTTTTCATATCGACAGTGAAAAATTCATGGAACACCCCTATATCGGGTCATTGCCCGACGGGTCGCCAAGCTCAATTATGCACCGCCGTGATGACAATATACGCTACCCGAGTTTACCGCGTGGTGAGGATACTGAATACCTCAACAAGTGGATTAAAAACAAACGCTATAAACAGCTGGACCTGTCCTATTCTTATCTTTTTGTTCGTGTTTTCCATGGTACCAATGTATCAGGAAAAAAACACTTTTTGAGACGGCTTAAAAATTCCCCAAAGCGCTGGCTGCAATATATGTGGCATGCTAAAATTAAAGGGGATGTTTTTGGACATCCTAAATTTGACCTTACGGAAAAAGAACAAGAAGCATTTAATATGTTTCTTGAAGACTCGCGCAAGTTGGGAATTTTATAAGACACTGCTATTCGTCTAAAACTTATTACATGAAAAACTCCCTCAAAAAAATATATGCAGACTGGAGAAAAAGATTTAGAGCATTTAAAACTTCTCCCGCCGGACAAAGGGTAATTAAGATTGTCACCCATGTTTTTCAAATTATTATTATTGGGGTCATAGCCTATCAACTTACCGGTATCGGCTGGGGTAAAGTGTGGAATTCATTACCTGTAAACCCTTTCTTTTACCTTCTATTTCTCTTCATCTACTTTCTGTTGCCTTTTTCTGAGGCACTGGCGTACAAAATCTGCTGGGGTATCCCCTATTTCAAGAGCATTTCTATCTTTATTAAAAAACGCATCTTTAATAAAGACGTGATGGGTTATTCGGGAGAAGTAGTGCTTATGCAATGGGGATTAAATTCTATGGATACCACCAAAAAGCAGGTTTTCAAGGATATCCGAGATATGAATATCCTGTCCTCGGCTGCCTCTACCTTTGTTGCTTTTGGATTATTATTTGTCCTCATCCTGACGGGACAAATTCAGGCCATGGACTATATTTTTAACACCGATGCATTAGAAGGTGTCAATCTCTTCGACTACATACTGGGTAGCTTATTTGCCATTATTTTAATTGCCGTAGGCTACCGTTTTAGAAAGTATCTATTCTCGATGCCACTTGGTATGAGCATAAAAGTGTTCAGCATTCATTCGTTAAGAATGCTCGCGCTGTATGCGGCCCAAATATTACAATGGCACATTGTACTCCCTGATATCGGGCTTGATGTCTGGTTCACATTCTTGAGCGTAAACATCTTGATAAGCCGCATCCCTTTTATTCCCAGTCATGAGCTGGTAGCAACCGGAACTAACATCGAATTAGCAAAAATACTTCAGGCGCCTGTTGCAGCTATCTCCGGACTCTTTTTGGTTCACGATGTACTGGGCAAAATCCTAAATTTGTGCTTCTATGTCTTTTATACCTGGAGGGAGAAACTGGGTACCGGAACAACCCTCGGGCTCACTCCTAAGGAAGAAAACAAATCGTAAGAAAGTTACCATTTGCCCCACCTGAAGCCTATCATAAAACCAATATTATTCTCATAAAGTTGACCGCTGTCTAAAGCCAATGAAATATTTGCAGACAGGTTATCAATGGCTGGTATCTTGTACTCACCTTCTACTAACAGGGAAAACTGATCGTTTCGACGCTCATCAAAATCAATCGTTCCTCGTGGTGCTTTACCTACGCCTCTGCCATAGTTACGGGAGTAGGCAGCCATCATTTTATATCGCAAAGACTCACTCAGCCATCCCTCAACTCCGGCATGGTGGCCAATAAGTATGTTATTAGCAATCGTACGTCCACTTTCAGGGTTAACAGTAAAAAGTGGCACTCCTAAGACACGACCATGATGGGTCCACCCCGATTGATAAATAGAGTGGTTATAATAGCTTGCGCGCCCCAACTCCTGTTCGGGCTTCGCATCCTGTTGTTTGGTATTGATATGCTCATATGTGAATGCCGACACTGGGGCTTGCTCCTCATCCAATTTTAGGTTTAATCCCCACACTCCATCCCACGGACTTCGAAAGCGTCGCGAAACCCCATCTTCAAGATAGAAAAGACGAGTCAAGCTAAGATCAACACCATCAAAATCATAGAAGGCGCCAAATTCGTATGCTGCCACAGAATTCCCAATTACATTACTGACTTCTCCTCCAGGTGCATTGCTGTCTTCATCCGCACCGATGCCGGTTATAACACGGAAATAATCCCCAAAAGACTGAGGCAGCCGACCGTGGTCAGGACTTGTACCTCCCCATTGAGCGTTATGTACAATGCCCCCAATGCCTGAAAAATCGCCAATATTAACTTTGAGATACAAGTATTTCTGATGCAGCAATACATTATCCACATAGCGATTCTTATTAAACCAGCCATGCGAAAACATTCCCCGGTATTGCACCACCCCTTTCGTAAAGGGCAGGTTCTTATAATCGGGCATGGATAGCATCACTCTGGGCAACGGTATGGCATTTTGACTCATCATCATGGAACCCATAGATAACTCGTGATTATTAAGGCCCATTTGATGATAAAAACGCCCAAGATCCAGCTGAAATCCCCTTGAAAGAGCTGAAATACTAATCTTGGGCAAGTGAATACTTTCTTGTTCTGATAGTCGTAGAACCGCTTCTCCGCGCCCCTGTAACACCAGATTGGGAGTACGGTAAAACTCACCATCTGCAGATAAGTTGCTAATAAAATTTGTGCTTTGGGGATCAACCGTACCAAATCGGTTACTGTGTAACCAAAAGGGTAATTGACCTGAAGTAGAGCTAATAAATTGGCTCTCAAATGAATAATTAAAATTATTATCTTGAGCCGAAGTTTCGAATGAAAATGCCACGCCTAATAAAGCGATTAAAGAAAAGCGTAGTACGTTCTTTTTTATCATCAAAAAAATTCTTTTTCAAAATTGAATTGCAAAACTACATCTAATGAATAGCTTCAGCAAATATAAAAAAATTCTCTTCTGGGTCCTTATTGTCAATGTAGCTTTGGTGAGTACGCATGAAGGTGAATTTTGGCCATTTAGCATTTTTCCAATGTTCTCGCAGGCCGGCAATCCCTGGGCTCGTGCGGTCGTAGAACAAGTTGATGATATGTCTCAAAATCAACTCTGGAACTCCCGTACACTGGATGAGCTCAACAATGGTGTTGTCGCCCTTAATGATTATGGCATTGACACCATTGATTATGCCAATTTTGTATCCAAAACCGAAGAGTGGACCCCAAAAAGAGTTCAAGCTTTGAGGGATCTCTTAGACATCAAAAATATTGGTAACCAAAAATGGATGGTTACAAAAGTAGAGGGATATTTAACCGAGAATGATTCAGTGGTTGTTAATAGCACGCCACTCTTTGTATTTACACCCGATACAACTCTTTATAATCCAAGTATTTTCAACTAAACAATGAATAACCTCATACGAAATCTATTCATATTTGAGCAGCCAAATTCGTTTGGCGTTAAGGCATTTTTACGTCTCTTCGAATTATTTGTCGTCAGCTATACTCTTATATATGCTTGGGATTGGGGGATATACACACTAAGAATTACGGATGTCGTTTTACCCCTCGGCTTGGCTAATTACCTGCCAATGGATCACTTTATAGGCACCAACTGGCCGCTGGTAAATGCTGCGCTTATTACCTTTTTTTCAGCTATTCCTTTTTTATTCAGAAAATTCAAATGGTTTTACCTGCTTGCCTTCCTGCTGTTGCATATTCAGTATGTTGCTCGATTTTCACTGGGTGAAATTCCACACAGTTCCAACTTAGTTGGATTTAGCATCCTCGGACTCGGCCTTGGTTTCACTTTCTTTAAATCACATATAAAAGCCCTAAGCTTTGGCTATGGCTTCCTCATTTTCTTTTTGGGATTAGGATATACCTCGGCCGGCATCAGCAAGCTCATTGGTACGGGAATTACCTGGGTTGATGGAAATCATCTTTGGCTTTGGATAGCAGAAAAATCGACGGATGTACTTTCGGCCCAGGGTGCGTTCAGTTATAGTTTTGTTCAGGAAACTGCCTTAAGCAGTCGTCTTGCTGCTACGTTAATTCTTATTGTTGGGATTGGAACTGAGCTACTATCATTTCTGGTGTGGTGGAAGAAACTGCGTCCCTATATTATAATCATGCTGATAGGAATGCACATTGGCATCTATTACGCCATGAATATTTTCTTCCTCTCGTATATGATCGAGTTAGTTATTATCGGCTTTGCGTGGCACAAACTATTTAACCGATACAATCACTTAGTACCTGAAAAGTTGAATTCCAAATTTAAGCTTGGACCAATTACTCTGCTTGATTAGAGATGCGTTTTTTATCAGTTAAGAATTCATCAAATCGTTCTTTTTTTAACTGATTCCAAGTGCGCTCGGAAAATTCAAAGAAAGGCTGTTTTTGATGATACCACCCAAAATGCAGACAAAATGGAGTTGTATTTAAATAATCTCCCTTACCGGGAATTAATGAAAACAACTTGGTCAACAATTTGCGTAAAAATTTACTTTTTAAACCCCGAAAGCTATACACAAAGCGGTCGCAATAGTATTGGCACATCACGTACTCGAAGTCCGCATCATGTGACGTTAAGTCCGAAATATAATCCAACTGCGGACTTGTATGTCCCTGTAGCCATGGATACACCGGCAGATCAAGTTTTGACATAGCCATGGCCATACTCCATTCACAGGATTCTTCGCTCCGCCCCTGCTCCAAGGTGCGGCTGCGAAAGTGGGTTTCATCTTTTCTTTCGAGCATCTTTTGAGCAAGCTCACAAACTTTTTTGGTAAGGCTATAATCTTGGGCATAGACCATTCCCGTTTGGACACGGCTTAAATAGGTAAGTCCAAAATGATCGAGCGTGCGTTTGCGGCGACGAAATAAAATATCGCCAATAATACCTAAGTTTTTAGGTCCTCCGAAAAAATTATCCGAAATTTGATTACCTGTCACCGTAAATGGATACGGTTCAAAAGATTTCCACAGAGAGTCCGGCTCTTTACACCAAATAATATCACTATCGAGAAATATATTTTTCTCGAAAAACATAAATTTGTGCAGGTGATGCTTAAATCCAACAATAGACGTGTGCTCTTCGGGCAAGATGTGGATATAGTCAAAAATGCCCAAAAGCCCATGTTCATCCAATATCTTTTTGTGCTTCTCTTCGCAGGCCAACGCAACAGGTCGATCTTCATCATACCTTCGTAGAGAAACAACCGAAGCAACAGCGTGTTTCAAATATCGGGTATGTCCGTATGTGGTGTAAACATACCCCTCAGGTGCTAATCGCTTTTGTTGTACTGATTTAAGCATAAATGATTTTAAATTTCAAAAGAATATAACGGGATAATAACTTCTTTCGTAAACCTTATTTAGCTGCTCGCTTCCTGAGGGTTTCCAACAGAGAATCGTATCCCTTTTTACGAATTACGTTTTGAAACTGCCGTTGGTACGACGCCGCCGTTGATACATCATCAATAATCATATCCGTAACAACCCATTGCTCATCATCTTGCCGGTATTTCATCTCATACGTAACGGGGGTGCGCACTTTTTCAAGTTCCGCAACGGTCTTAACGATGGCCGAGCTGTCTTCAACCTTAATCTGTTCGTATTTCACATCGGCACGATATATATCCAATTTATTTAGGGATTGATCACGAATAATCGTTGAAAAAAGATCAACAAATTCTGCTCGCTCATCCGTTGACAACGTATCGTAGGTTTCCTGTAACGCCTGCTGCGCCATTGCCCGATAATCAATAACGCCATTTATGATATCTTTCAGTTGATCTCGCTGCTCTTGGGTATATTCGGTGCCTTTGGGCCCCATCAACTCTTTAATTTGATGATCACGTTCATCTAATAACCCCCGTACCGAGGTGCTATCGAGCTGCGCAAATGAGGTTGTGGGAGTAATTAAAAAGATCCCAAAAAACAGTAATAAAATGTTATATAGTGTCTTTAAAAAATTCATAAAATACTATTGATTCGTAAGTTCTAAAATTGACAACCCAGTTTTACGATGTAGATCAGCAAAATTTTTATTAAACTCGAAGACCTCCCTTCTTAATTGTACACGAAGCTCCAGTTCTTTCTTCATAGCATCAATAAGATCCTTGGTATCTCCCATATCGAAATCATAATCGAGTTGTTCCTGCCGCAACCACTCTTTACTGGTAACATGGGCCTCTTCGGTCTTTTCCACCTTCACTTTTGAAAGCGAAGCGTCTTTATATGCTTCGTTAATATCTAACACAATTCCATCAACGGCAGCGTCTTTTAAATATTTTGCCTGACGATGCTGAATTTTTCCTTTTTCGATATCTGATTTGATACTCAGAAAGTCAAGATTCTGCCGGATGCCAAATCCAAATGAGCCCGAAGCGTAATTTGAGTTGTTAATAATAAAGGGATTACTTTGACGGGGACGGTTGGGCGTATTAGCATAACTTCCGGTTAATCCTACAAAAAAAGAGGGATAATTTTTCTGCTTTTGCGCCTTCATCCCAAATTCAGCGGCATCGATACCAGCTTCGACGGCCTCAATTTCTGCACGATTAGAAATGGCATAGCTTCGATAGTAATCCAGTTCTCGGAGCTCTTCTGCTACCGGATCCAGAAAATTTGTATCAGGTTTATATACCGTATTGGCATCAGCATTTAATACATAATTCCAAATGCGCTGAGTCATGGCCGCTTCTTCGCGCACTTCTGCTGCACGGACCCCAAATTCAGATTTAAAGACCTTAAACTTGTACAGGTCCGAGTCATCAAAATCGGCATCTTCCTGCTCTTCAATTTGATTCTCTATCTTAACAATCTGTTCCTCTGCCTCATCCAAAAGGGTCAAAATTTCATCCGTAAGCAAATAGCTTTGATAGAGTTCGAACAAGCGTATTTTAAGATTTTGTTCTTCTGCCTCAAACTGTTTTTGTGCTGATACAGCAGCAGATTTGGCCGCGTTTACAGCATTCTTTAGTGCTCCCCATGCAAAAATAGGTTGCACCGCCGATACTTCTGCCCTTGTAAATATGGCCCAGTCTTCCCAATCATTTTCTAACTCGGAATCCAAATAATATTCATTTTCAGAAAATTGATCGGGATAATTTGTTTTTACGCCCGGCACCAAACCGTGTTGAGTGCTTAACTCAAAGCGGGGTAAATACCGCTGAGATTGGGCCTGATTAATTTGGTTTTCAGCTAAGTTCACTTTTTGCCTTTCAAAATCCATTTGCCCGGAGTTTTCAATTCCGCGCTCAATAAAAGATTCCAGTGAAACTCTTACGGTATCTTGTGCAATGCCACTTATGGGAAAAAGTAGCAGCGTTATAAATATTGTAGATAAACTCTTTTTCATGATCATAGATGTAATAGTAAAACAATTATAACTATCAACGAATGATCTGCTGATTTATTTAAACAAAAAGCCCCTCCCAAAAGGAAGGGGCTTTTATTGTTGAGCGGAGGGAGAGGGATTCGAACCCCCGAGACCCGTGAGGGCCTGCCGGTTTTCAAGACCGGTGCATTCAACCGCTCTGCCATCCCTCCGGTTGTAATACTACTGCTATGCTTCTTCAAGCGCCTGCGCGCCAGAAATAATTTCAGAAATCTCCGTCGTAATTGCACTCTGACGTGCCCGATTATACTCAAGTTGAAGATCCTCTTTCATTTCCTGAGCATTTTCGGTTGCATTATCCATGGCCGTCATTCGAGCACCCTGCTCTGCAGCATTCGACTCGAGGATAGCCTTCCAGAGCTGTAAATTCAAGTGCAAAGGTAACAGTTTTTTGAGAATATTCTCTACATCTGGTTCAAAAATATATTCTGTTGCAGATGTTTCTTCCTCCTTCATTTCAACTAACGAATCAGGATCGATGGGAAGTACCGTTTCTACCAGTCTGTTCTGCGCAATTACTGATTTAAATTCATTGTAAGCAAGTTTTACTTCATCGAAATCACCGGACTTAAAATCAGCGATGACTGATTTCATGATAGCGGTAGCTTTGTTAAATACTATATTATCCCAAAATCCAGGATATTCAGCTATGATATTATAATTCCGCTTACCAAAATACTTGGTTGCTTGCCGACCAATACAAATAAGCGAAAGATTACCGCTTTCTTTATACGCGCTATATTCTTCGTTTACGGTCTTTTCAACAACTTTGAACATATTATTATTAAAACCGCCACACAATCCGCGATCGGAACCCACCACTATCAGCAGCACCTTGTCTTTCGATTCAGGAATACGAAGCAGCACGTCTTCTTCTGAAGAATTTTTTACCAATCGTGCAACCACCTGCTTCATTTTGGATGCATAGGGACGCGTTTCAATAATGCGATCCTGCGCCTTACGCAACTTGGCAGCCGCAACCATTTTCATGGCACGGGTAATCTGCTGGGTATTTTTTATGGATTCTATCCGGTTTCGTATGTCACGAAGATTCGCCATGGATTACGCTTCCTCTTCTTCTGTAGCGTTAAGTTGAGCAATTACCGTTTTGGCAACCTCTACCAATTTGTCGCCAAACTCATCATTCAGCGTGCCAGATTCAGCAAGCTGATCCATCTCATCACCATACTTTACATGTACCGTTTCAAGATACTCCTTTTCGAAGTCTTGAATCTGATCCACATCCAATTTTTCAAGCAGGCCTTCAGTATTTGTTTTCAGCAGTGCAATTTGATCCTCAACAGGTCGAGGCTCATAAATATCCTGTTTGAGAAGCTCTACAGTACGCTCACCACGTTTTAACTGACGTTGAGTAGCAGGATCAAGATCAGAGCCAAACTTAGCAAAGGCCTCGAGCTCCCGATACTGAGCAAGGTCAAGTTTCATCGTTCCAGAAAGCTTCTTCATTGACTTAACCTGCGCTGAACCACCAACACGTGATACCGAAGTACCAACGTCAATAGCCGGCCGAACACCAGAGTTAAACAGATCCGTATCGAGGAAAATCTGTCCGTCGGTAATAGAAATTACGTTCGTTGGAATATATGCGGACACATCGCCTGCCTGCGTTTCGATGATCGGCAGTGCGGTAAGCGAGCCACCTCCTTTCATCAATGGCTTCAGCTCTTCGGGTACATTGTTCATCTGTCTTGCGATTTCATCGTCATCGATGATTTTAGCAGCACGTTCGAGAAGACGACTGTGCAAATAAAATACATCACCGGGATATGCCTCACGCCCGGGAGGTCGTTTAAGTAACAGCGAAAGCTCACGGTAAGCGACAGCCTGCTTAGACAGATCATCATATATTACCAGTGCATGTCGACCCGTATCGCGGAAATATTCTCCAATTGCAGCACCCGCGAAAGGAGCAATAAAACGCATAGGCGCTGTAGAACTTGCCGGGGCCGAAACAATAGTCGAATAATCAATGGCATCATTGTCTTCAAGTGCCTTAGCAATTCCGGCAACCGTAGAACCCTTTTGCCCAACCGCCACATAGATACAATGAACAGGTTTGTCGGTCTCCTGAGTTTCTTTCTGATTGATAATAGTGTCAACCGCAACTGAGGTTTTACCCGTTTGGCGATCACCAATAATCAATTCTCGCTGTCCCCGCCCAATAGGAATCAATGAGTCAATGGCTTTAATACCCGTTTGTATAGGCTCGGTTACCGGTTCCCGATAAATGACTCCCGGAGCCTTACGCTCCAACGGAATGCGAATCGTATCACCAGAAATAGGTCCCTTTCCATCGAGAGGACGACCTAAGGGATCTATTACGCGTCCAAGGACGCCATCCCCAACATTAATGGAAGCAATACTTTTTGTTCGTCGCACGGTATCACCCTCTTCAACTGCGCTGGTTGCTCCAAAGAGAACCACCCCAACATTGTCCTCCTCAAGGTTGAGTACCATTCCACGAACCGAATTGCCGTCTTCATCGATTGAATCAGGAAGATCAACAAGTTCACCGGCTTGTACTTTTGATAAACCATAAACACGGGCAATACCATCTCCTACCTCGAGAATTGTACCCACGTCATAGGTATCCGCTTCGTTGTCAAAGCCGGATAATTGTTTTCGTAATATTGCTGAAACTTCGTCTGGTCTAACTTGACTCATTGGTTCAAATGTTATTTAAAACGTCTTTAATTTCTATTCTACAGTGGTTGACAATAGCGATTGTTCGAGCTCTTTGAGTTTGTGCTTAACCGTCCCGTCTATTACTGTATCATCAATACGAATAGCCATGCCGCCTTTTAATTCTTCATCAACGGTTATATTCATATCCACTTTCTTTTGTGTTTTCTGTTCAAGGTTTTTGTGAAGCATTTTTTGCTGTTCACTACTTAACTCCCTGGCAACAGAAACACCCACAGTAACAATGCCGGCATACTCTTTATATTTCTCAATAAAAGCTCTTACAATCTGATCTAACAGATTTATGCGATCCTTACGAGACAACAACTTTAAAAATAGCTTAGTTGGCTCTTCAAGCTTATCGAAAAAGATCTTTTCTAAAGCTTGGGTCTTATCGTCAAAGTTTATTACAGGACTTTTCAAAAACACAATTAAATCCCTTGAACCTTCAAGAGTATTATGGATGTACTCGATGTCATTTAAAATTTCATCGACTTCATCACGCTCTTTGGCCAGTTCAATAAGTGCGGTCGCATATCTTCGGGCTGCTTTTGTGCTACGCATCTACCTTAGTTTTTTGAGATGTCTTTTATAAAGCCTTCTACCAGCTTATTATTTTTTTCCTTATCCAATTCGGAGTCGATAATTTTAGAAGCAGATTGAACAGCTAATCGTGCAACCTCATCTCGAAGTTCCATCATTGCTTGTTTCTTTTCCTGCTCTATCGCTTGCCGAGCTTCGTTAATCATCTTCTCGGCCTCCTGCTTGGATTTCTCAATACGTTCAGCACGTAGCATTTCAGCTTCATTGATAGCCTCTTTGCGGATTTCCTGTGCCTTCTTTTCGGCTTTGCGTAATGCCTTTTCGTTATCTTTGGAAATCTCTTCGGCACGCTTCAAGGCCTGTTCTGCCGATTCCAAAGAGTCCTTAATACGGGATTCACGCTCATTAAGCGCATCCATAATAAAGGGAACTGCATATTTGTTCATGACGAACAAAAAGATAACCAGCGATATGGCTACCCAGATAGCAAACCCGCTGTTAAAAGAGAGGATTCCCCCTCCACCTGCTAAAAATAGCATGATATCTTAGATTGAATGATTATTATTGACCGATTCCAAGCGCAAGGAGAACACAAACAATAGCTGTAATAAGTGCTACACCCTCAATAAGAGCAGCGGTCAAAATCATAGCTCCACGAATATCATCAGATGCTTCAGGCTGACGCGCAATACTTTCTACCGAACTCTTACCGATCATTCCGATACCTATTCCGGCACCAATTGCTACGATTCCTGCTCCAATTCCAGCTGCTAATAAACCCATATTTTTACCTGTTTTAGTTTTAAGTTTTAGGTTTAGATTATGTATTGATAAAAAATGTTATGCATGTGCTTCAATACCTTCTTCATGATGCCCATGCTCTTCGGCCGCCATCCCAATAAATACGGCGGAAAGAAGTGTAAAAATGTAAGCTTGCAATACCCCTACAAAAGCTTTTAGTGCATACAATGCTACCGTGAGCGGCACAGAAAACAAACTCATCCCAAGGCCGGCCGCACTTCCAAATATTTCGGCAAAGATAAAAATTAATCCCAATATACATATAATCAATATCTTGCCCGAAAGCATATTTGCAAAAAGACGTACTGCTAATGCAAAAGGCTTAGTAAAAAGACCAATAATCTCAATAGGCGTCAAAATTACACGCATCCAACCGGGCACCCCGGGGAACCAAAACACATGCTCCCAATGATCTTTTGAACCGTTCCATTGAGTAATAAAAAAAGTAAAAGCCGCTAATACTCCTGTAACAGTAATATCAGCAGTTGCTGTTGCACCCCATGGCAACAAACCAAAAAGATTCATGAAAGAAATTCCTATAAAAACGGTAAACAAGTAGGGAACAAACTTCTGGTACTTCCCATCAGGGATATTGTTCTTGGCAATATCATCACGGACAAAAATAAAGGTGATCTCAAATATATTTTGAAACCAACCCTTGGGCTCAGACTCCCGGCCAACCCCCTTGCGATATTTCCGAGCCATCGCCATGGTAATCCATGCTGTCAAAAGCAGCCCAAACCAAACATACATCAAGTGAGACGTAATAGATAAATCGAGTGTGATTTCGCCACCCCCGGCAGGCGCCAAGGCCCCATCCTGCTCAACAAACTCACCAGAATCGACAGCACTTTCAGTACTACCATAAACAAACCACTCACCTTCAACCAAAAAAATTCTTGGCAGCGGAATATATCCACCGGGTACAGCTAACTCATGATGATCAACAACCTTTCCCACCACGTCGATAGGAGCACCATCAGATTCCTGTGCTGATTTTTCTGATGCTTGTGTTAATGGGGTAAAGAGTAGAACCAGTAAAAGTGTAACGAACAGTCGGCGAAAGGCCCTTAGCATTAAATTCTAATTATCAGTTTCAAGTAGTTTATTGATTAAAATCATCTCGATTACAGAGTGGAAAATATAAGAAATTATAAAACTAACTGTAAAGTAAATTTGATGAATTTTTATCGTCTCCAAAACTACTACTAAAGCCACTAAAACAAGTACAAATCGAACGCCCAAAGACAGGTAAAATTTGTTTATAAATTTTGAGCTCGATTCCGTTTTAATTTGTCTGATCACAAAAAAGTTGCTCCCAACAAAAATAAAGCTCACCCAGAATCCCAATGTTACAGCCGGATAGTATTGCTGTTGAAAAAGATACATGATCCCAACAAAAAAAAGGTAAGCTGCCAGGGATTGCCATAAAAATTTGTGCGCCAACTTTTTTACCTGCTGATCCAACCTGTACCAAATTTTCTATCTGTTCAATCGATCGTTGAGCCTAAAAATAAGAATGAAAATATTGACCATCCCGACTATGCAACCGATCAGTAGCAGCCATGGACTTGTTTCAAAATAGCGATCCAGCCAGTACCCCAAGAAAATGGGCACGAATAATCCCGCCGCAATCTCTCCACCCAGCGAGATGTATTCTATATAATCAGTCGGCTTTTTACGATTCGTCAATCTTTTTTGAGCTTGCTTTTATCTTTACCGATCACACTGCTCGATTTATCATCTTTATCTTTGCCAGATTTTAGTCCCGAAGATACACCGTTCTTTTTCATTTCTTCTTGAATATTCTCACTCATGTGGAACGAACCATTTATTTGGGACCCCTCCTCGGCCAGAATCGTCTTAGTGTAAATATCTCCTTCTATAACGGCCGATTTACGCAAAATAAGCTTATTGGTTACACGCACTTCACCGTCAATGTTACCGGCAATATCAGCATCCTCTGCTTCGATATTTCCATCAACCTTGCCCGATGAAGAAACAATAATTTTACCTTTCGCTTTGGCTTCACCATCAAGGGTGCCTGCAATGCGTACATCGTTTTTTGTATCAAGGGTACCCTTTAGTTCGGTACCTTCGCTGATCATATTAACAGATGGCAAATTTTTGCCGGAATTAGTAGAACTCATAGATTCTTTCTTTTTGTCGTTGTTAAACATACAGTATTTAGGATTTTATTAAATACGAATTAGGATTTTGAGGAACCCCGTTTTTCCAGATCTCCACATGCAAATGGGGACCAGAACTTAACACCCCCACATCACCTGTAGTACCCAACACATCACCTTTTAAAACGATATCTCCAACAGACTTTGATACACTTGCAGCATGTTTATAAACAGTAATAATACCGTTATTATGCTGTACATGTATCACAAAACCATAATTGACCGTCCAATCTTGGTTTATAATAGCCCCGTCGGCTATCGCTTTAAAGGATGTCCCCTGCTTGGTAGCAATATCGATACCATAATGACCATTACCGGGATTGTAACCACGGGTAAAAGTACCTTCCACAGGATAGTCAGTGGGAAATTCAGGAATATTCTCAAATATATTGGAGAACAGTATCTCGTTTTGAGATAATATCCCATTGTTAGTTACTTCAGATGTGAAATCAAGTTCCGAATTATTTTGAAGAGACTGTTGCTGCGAAGAAGTGGTATTATCTACGGAAAATGACGTATCATCACCAGTAGCTATCACCTGTTGCATCTCAGAAAGTTGCGTATCTCTGGCCTCCAGAGAATCTTTCAGAGCCTGAACCTTTTGTGAAACCTCAATCACTTGCTCCCTGAGCTGTGCATCATGTTGATTATACAGCAACCCGCTAATAGGAGTAAACATCACCAACAATAGCGTTATAATAATAACACCTAAAATAAGTGCGTAAAGTAGATTCCAAAGTTTGGAAGGCTTAAAATGATAGGAAGTAGATGATTCAGGATCATCATCAAAAATGACAAAGGTAAGATCCTGATTTTGATTGTTAAAAAGCCGTTTTAAAAATTCGAGCATAGAACTTGAAATTACGCCTCCGGTGTGGGCCCCCTATAATTAAAAGGGACATCAATCTCTTCGCTGTCAGAAATGGTCCCGTTTTCGTTTTCATAGCGCTTTATATTTTCGGATAGCGCATTTACCAATCGCTTGGCATGATCCGGGCTAAGCACCATTCGTTTTACCACTTTTGCTTTGGGCGTGCCCGGCATCACCGAAATAAAATCAAGAATAAATTCAGAGGGTGAATGCGAGATCATTACCAGGTTAGAATACGTGCCCGTAGCCTCTTCTTCGGGAAGTTCAATCTGTATTTGTCCTTTTTTCAAATCTTTGGTTTGGTCGGCCATAATAACTACTTAAATAATTCAACTTGCCGTTTATGATTCGTCAGAATCTAAAAATCCGTGCTCTTTCATCCATTCGTCGTTAAATATTTTCGATACGTACCGCGTACCACTATCAGGTAAAATAATGACCATCACATCATCTTTGCCAAAATTATTTTCCCGGGCATATTCCAGCGCTCCATACACGGCGGCGCCACAAGATCCCCCCACAAACAACCCTTCTTCTTTTGCTAATCGGCGGGTCATTATAAAGGCATTTTTATCATCAACCTGAACAACCTCATCTAACAAATCAAAGTCCATATTTTCAGGAATAATATCTTCGCCAATTCCTTCGGTTAAATAGGGATGAATTTCGTTCTTATCAAATTCTCCGGTTTCAAAATAATGCTTATACACCGAGCCTACACTATCAACGCCAATCGCTTGGACGGCTGCATTTTGCTCTTTAAGATACTTTGATGTACCTGAGATGGTACCCCCTGTTCCCATACCTGCAACATAATGCGTAACCTTACCCTCAGTCTGCTCCCAAATTTCAGGTCCAGTTGTTTCGTAATGCGCTTGGGCGTTGCTGGGGTTGTCGTACTGATTGGGATAATAAGAGTTGGGAATTTCTTCACTCAGTTGCTTGGCTACCGAATAATAACTACGCGGATCATCTGGTTCAACATCCGTTGGGCAAACCTTAACCTCCGCCCCCAAAGCACGCAACAAATCAATTTTTGATTTACTTTGCTTATCCGTAGTTGTGAAAATACAATTATACCCTTTTATCGTAGCGGCAAGCGCCAACCCCATACCGGTATTGCCTGAAGTACCTTCAATAATGGTGCCACCGGGTTCAATGAGACCTTTCCTTTCAGCATCTTCGATCATCTTGATACCTATGCGGTCTTTCACACTTTGACCGGGATTAAAATACTCCACCTTTGCTAAAATCGTGCCTTCAAACTCATCGGCCACACTATTTAGCTTTACAAGTGGGGTATTTCCGATCGTTTCTAAAATAGAATTATAAAACATCTGGCAATTCGTATGATTACAATTTGGGAAATTTTGCTATCTAAGGCTCGGAATATAGGGATTTTGAATACTCTCCTCGAAAAAAGATTTTAATTGAATATAATAAGCGAATTAATGCAAAAACTACTTTATTCGAAGGAGCAACTCTGTTATCTTCTCTAAAAATTAACGTGAGTAAAAAGTATTTATGTTTGTAGAACACAAGAAACCCAAAGATTTTGATTGCGGCTACAACCTTGATCGGATGATCGCCTCCCTACCCCGAATTAAGGACGAAGGAGAACGCGTAGAATATGCCAAACGGGCCGTCGGACTTATTAAACAAAGTCATCCCAATTGGGTTGATGAAAATGGTAAAAGCAAAGAAGCTTGGGATCACTTTTTCAAGCTGGCTGATTACGATCCCACCGAATATGGCATTTATAATCCCTTTGAAGCCGGGGAAAATGATGACGCCCAGTAAAAACGGGCTGTCTGATCTTTTTTAGACTCCCTATCTATAAGCATTTTAGTACCCAAGCTTTTTATCCCTTCTAAATTTTTCGGCACTATTCAGGGACTAAAATGGATCAGAGTTAACAATTCATGTAGTACCAAATAGGCAATATCAATTATGGAAATTCTAATTTTCAATTTATATTGAAAGTTCTGGAGACCGATATTGACAAACTCTTTTGTTCATGGATAATATACCATTATCAGAATTAACAGTTTCGGCTGACTCTTCTATTTCAGCCGATAAAAATCAGGATTTAAAGAATTTTCTATCCGATTTATTTTTTAGGTCAGAAAATAAATTTGCAAGCCTTAGTTTTTCAATAGAAACTATTGATCCCTTGGCCTACCTCGAAAGATATTGGAAAGAAAGTGAGTTTCAGTACTACTGGGAAAAACCGACTGACGCATTTGCCATGGCGGCGGGTGGAGAAGTCGAGATGCTTACTTCTTCCGGACCAGATCGATTTAATGATATTGATGAACAGTTTACCGCTCTCCAAGAGAGTACGGCTGAATATTCAGAAATCACACATTCCTATTCAGGTTTTTTTCTATTGGGTGGTTTTTCTTTTTTTGATGAACTCAATAACGATCGATGGCATTCATTTGCCCCGGCTACCTTTACGCTACCCAAATGGATTCTTATAAAAGACGGAAAATTTACGCTTGTAACCTTTAATGTAAATCTGGACCGATTTGCTTCTGCAAAAGCGTTATATCAATATTTGATGCAGCAGCTTGAACACGTTCAGCAAACTATAGATAATAAAAAGAAAACAACGACTAATACAGGAACAAATACTATCGGCAATACCACCCTGCCACCCAGTCAATTTAATCAGCAGCGGTGGATACACTCCGTTGCAGAAGCAAAAAAACTGATATCAAATAATAGGTTTGATAAAATCGTATTAGCTCGAAACGTATCAATCCCCCGAAATAATGAGGTGACCCTTACCCAGGTTATCAACAACCTCCGCAAACAGTATCAAAACTGTTATAACTTTTTGATGCATACCCCATCAGGAGATACCTTTTTGGGATCAACGCCTGAACGCCTGGCATCTGCCCGCAACAGACTACTGTTGACTGAAGCCCTGGCGGGAAGTATCGGACGTGGAAACACCGCAACTGAAGATACCATTCTGGAAAAACAGTTATCCGCAAATACCAAAGACAGAGACGAACACAACTTTGTTATAAAAGATATTGAAGAACGGCTAAACCCTTTTGTGGATGACCTAAAACGCCAGCCTGTCCCCGAAATAAAAAAACTTTCCAATGTACAGCACCTTTACACTCCCATTCGTGCCCATTTAGGCAACGATTCAACCATCTTTGAGGTACTTGCGCAACTTCATCCCACCCCGGCAGTTGGCGGCTATCCGTGGGATGCGGCAAAGCCCTACATTCAAAAACTTGAACATTTTGAACGTGGCATGTATGCCGGCCCTATGGGATGGATTAATGGAAATGGATCACTCGAATTTGCCGTAGCTATCCGCAGCGCCCTGTTTACGGAAAAACAGGTGCATCTATTCGCCGGCTGTGGTATTGTTGAAGATTCCGATCCCCAAAAAGAGTGGGAAGAAACGAATTTAAAATTGAAGCCCATGCTCTCTGCCCTTCAATATGACTGATTCACACCAAGGTAACCTGGCTTTTCGCTGGACCAACACTTTTTTTCATAACCTATCAACGTATGGCGTTCGGCATGTTATTATTTCTCCAGGCTCCCGTTCAACGCCCCTCACACTGGCTGCAGCAAGTAATCCTGCGCTTAAAAAGCATGTTATTTTAGATGAGCGTTCTGCCGCATTTGTGGCTCTGGGCATCGGCAAAGCCACAAATATACCAGCCGTATTAATTTGCACCTCAGGCACGGCACTGGCAAATTACTATCCGGCCGTCATTGAAGCACGCCAATCGGGCGTGCCGATGATTTTAGCCACGGCAGACCGCCCCCCTAACTTGCATGCTACTGGTGCCAACCAGGCGATAGATCAGCTCAAAATTTTTGGGGATTACCCGGTCTTTTTTCACAACATAGGCGAACCTCAAGCTGGAGAAAAAGATGTTCAACGTCTTGAGATGTTGGCTCAGCAATCACTGACTCTATCACGCGAAAAAAGGGGACCGGTCCACCTTAATTTCCCCTTTCGCAAACCGTTTGAACCCACTCAGGATTATCTGAAAAAAGTTCAATCCAAGCAATCCAAAAACCACGAAAACCCGAAGAAAAATACTGATGCAGTCAGTGGGATTACCATATCCAGAACTTTAGAAAAACAGCTTTCAAATGCTCAAAAACCGGTAATTATTGTAGGTCCGCTGGCTCCCGGCGATGATACCACCTCCATTGCACAACTGGCGAATAAGATAGATGCCCCCATCCTCTCAGAATCATCCATTTCCTCAGAACAAGTGATAAATGGGTTTGCAGGATTTTTACGCAACAAAAATTCACTCAGCCAACTTGACCCTGACGTAATCCTCCGTTTTGGTTTTCAACCGACGGACAAAAGTCTGGAACTTGCATTAGACCAATGGTCACCCAAGCATCACTTCCATTTTGCAAGCACCTACGCTTGGCAAGACGCAACGACGACAGGCAGTCAACGTATTCCATGGATGGGAAAATCTTTTAACAATAACGGCCTTTCTTCAAAGGCCAACCCACAATGGTTTGATCAGTGGAAGAAAGCAGAACAACAGTTTAAGGCTTATTTTGAAAACGCTATTTCACATCAAAATATACTTACTGATGGCGCCATATATCATCATCTAACCCCACAAATCACCGATGAACACTTCATGATGGTGTCAAACTCATTTCCTGCCCGGGATATCAACCTATTTGGACGTCAGCCTTCTTCGATTCCGCTTTTTCTCAATCGTGGCGCAAGCGGTATCGACGGGATAACCTCGACAGCTATAGGGCTCGGTTGTGGACTGCAGAAACCGGGCGTATTATTTACCGGTGATTTAGCTTTTTTACATGATACCAATGCCCTGCTCAATCACCGAAATATGGAGCAAGCTCTTACTGTCGTGATAATCAATAATAACGGCGGCTCGATCTTCCGGATGCTCCCAATTGCCAACAACCAAGAACATTTTGAAACCTATTTTGAAACACCTCAACAAGCCAATATTAACAAGCTTGCCGGGGCCTATGATATCCCCTACCATTTGGTGGATACTATTTCTGAGCTCAAAAAAATTAATCTTTCCGAACACCTTTCGGTTCAATCCGGACTCTCGATCATAGAATGTAAAACCGATCCTAACGCCTCCATGGCGCTGCGCAATCAATTATGGGATTTTCAGCCATGAGATACCTCACCGTCAATAATCAGCAATATGCGGTATCGATTCTCCAACAGGATAATGCTCTGCCCTACCTGTTTATGCTGCATGGTTTTATGGGTGATCAGCGGGTATTCAGCCATTTAATGGATGGCCTTAGTAAATTTTGCAATCCCATAACAATAGATTTATTGGGATTCGGGCGAACTGACAAACCTGATTCTCCACAGCGATATCGAGACCAAAACCAAGTAGCTGATCTCCATTCTTTGATCCAAAAACTTAATCATGAGCCACTCTATTTACATGGCTATAGCATGGGTGGACGATTGGCACTACAACTTGCATCTCAATATACTCACTTATTCGAAGGATTGATTTTAGAAAGCACTACCTGTGGAATCATTGACCCTCAGAAACGAAAAGAACGTCAGAATATTGACACTCAGCGAGCTGAATCTATCACCAATAATTTCGACGCATTCCTGTCAGACTGGAAGAATATCGACCTATTTACATCGCCGTTACCACCGGATCAATCATTAATTCAAAAGTATCACCAAATCCAATCCGAACAATCGTCCTCTGCCCTTGCTGCTTCGTTAAAGGGATTTGGAACCGGAACCATGACACCGGTTTGTGATGATCTTCCTAACCTAACACTACCTACCCTGCTGATTGCCGGTTCGGCCGACAAAAAATATCAGCGCATTAATCAAAATTTGTCTGAACAACTGCCAAATGCTACCTTTTCATCCATTAAAGCAGGACATCGCGTCCACCTTGATAACCCATCAGTTTTTATTGACCGAATAAATGATTTTTTAAACAAGGTATAAACAGAATTTCTCAATACTTATTACTCAACACTCACTACTACTATGAACTGGAAAACCGTCAACGAGTACGAAGACATCACCTTTAAAAAGTCCAACGGCGTAGCCCGTATTGCTATCAACCGACCGGAACTACGCAATGCTTTTCGTCCAAAAACCCTGTTCGAATTACAGGATGCTTTTTTAGATGTGCGCGAAGATTCCTCCATCGGTGTAGTGCTGCTCACGGGCGAAGGTCCTTCTCCCAAGGATGGGAAATGGGCGTTCTGCTCGGGCGGTGACCAAAATGTTCGCGGTAAGGCGGGCTATAAAGATGATCAAGGAACGCCTCGTCTTAACGTCTTGGATTTGCAACGACTCATCCGTTTTATGGGCAAGGTCGTTATTTGTGTCGTTCCAGGTTGGGCGGTAGGTGGCGGACATAGCCTGCATGTAGTTTGTGACCTCACCATTGCCAGTAAGGAGCACGCTATTTTTAAACAAACCGATGCCGATGTGGCCAGCTTTGATGGCGGATTTGGCTCGGCCTTGCTGGCTCGACAAGTGGGACAAAAGAAAGCGCGCGAAATCTTTTTATTAGGTCGTAATTACTCGGCCCAAGAGGCCTATGATATGGGGATGGTCAATGCAGTCGTTCCCCACGACGAGCTTGAAGAAACCGCCTACCAGTGGGCGCAGGAAATTCTTGAAAAAAGTCCTACCGCTATACGTATGATTAAATACGCCTTTAATCTTGTGGATGATGGTATGGTCGGCCAACAGGTCTTCGCCGGTGAAGCAACGCGCCTGGCCTATATGACTGATGAAGCCGCCGAAGGACGCGATGCCTTCCTCGAAAAGCGCAAACCCAACTGGGATGATTACCCCTGGATTGGGTAACAATTTAGGCAATACTTTTTCTTGCAACAGTAACTTACATGTGAATGATACAACGGTAAACAAGGTTCTCTAAATAAGATGGGAATTCTAACTAAAAACCATTGCCATGTTATCATCAAGAGTATTCGCTGTTATAATTGTTGCCACTATATTGTACATCTGTCATCCCGATAATGCCCAAGCACAAGCCAATCGTGAAGGTGGTAATAATTTTGGGCTTGGAGTAATCGTAGGAGAACCAACGGGACTCTCAATCAAATCCTGGAACGGCGACCAAACCGCTTTTAGCATCGGTGCCGCCTGGTCGCTTTCTGAAGATGAAGCACTTCAACTAAATGCCGATTTTCAACTTCACTCATGGTTCGAAAATATTGAAGTCGGAAGACTTGCCTTTTACTATGGCATCGGCGGACGTGTAATTTTTACTGACGATGCTAAAATTGGAGCTCGGGTTCCACTTGGATTAAACTATATCTTTGATGAACTCCCTTTTGATCTGTTTGTAGAAGCAGCCCCTATCCTCGATTTTACTCCCGATGTCGAACTTGCGGGTAATGGTGGAGTTGGCATACGTTATTATTTTAACTGATCTGGAATTGGAATCATCAAATAAGAAAAGCCCGCTACGTTATGCAGCGGGCTTTTGCAATTAAGGTATTAGTCTTGGTAATGTTACGAACAACCAGTGGTTGATCCGCAAGTAATACACTTCTGACAGGTTCCATTTCGGACCATCGTCATACTACCGCACTCGGGAC
>JBNJFP010000038.1:0-25075 GCA_051746985.1 Bacteroidota bacterium | reverse complement strand
ATGCGGATAGGCACATTATCGTTGGTGGCGATAACTGCCTCCTCGAGATCGGAAATCTCCTGCACATAGCCGAGTCCGCGCACAAAATACTCTACATTGTTGAGCTCCATCGTGCGAGCTCCCACCTCGGCATTGCTGTTCTGCACCGCGCGGTACACCTGGTTCATATCTACATCGTAAACCTGCATAGCCGCGGGGTCCACATCCACCTGGTATTCCTTGACATATCCACCAATGGAAGCCACCTCTGCTACCCCACCGGCCGATGAAAGTCCGTACCCGACATAAAAATCCTGCAGTGTTCGCAGTTCCTGCAGATCCCATCCGCCCGTGGGATTTCCGTCGTCATCGCGCCCTTCAAGGGTGTACCAGAAAATTTGTCCCAGTGCCGTGGCGTCGGGACCAAGCGCGGGCTGAACATCCTGTGGAAGCGTTCCGGCCGGAAGTGAGTTTAACTTCTCGAGGATACGGGAGCGACTCCAATAGAACTCCACATCCTCCTCGAAAATGATGTAGATGCTTGACATGCCGAGGATGGAACTGCTGCGCACCGATTTTACGCCCGGTACGTTGAGCAGCTGACTGGTGAGCGGGTACGTGATTTGATCTTCCACATCTTCGGGCGACCGACCCGGCCACTCGGTGTACACGATCTGTTGATTTTCACCCAGATCGGGAATGGCATCCACGGCTACGGGATCTTGCGGCAGCCAGTCTATCTCCCAGCCGAAGGGGGCGGTGGCGATGCCCCATGCTGTGAAACCGACCAACAGAAGCACGGCAATGAGTTTATTTTCAAGAAAAAAGCGTATGATTTTGTCGAGCATTGGTTAGTCCTGAATATTGAGTCATGAGTGTTAGGACGAGAGAAATGCAGTACGAAATATGGAATAGATATAATTATTCCATGATGCATTTTCTATGGGTGAGCCTCAGCAAGTCAGAGGCTCCAAAGGAAAGGACTAACCGCTAATTCAGGAAAACGCTGTTCAACAAGAAAAGAGGAGGAGAATCGTAGGTTGATGCAGATTCACTCTTAAACAGTTCGGGATGATCATTTTCTTCGGGCAATACTTCAATTACATCCGCAATCGGAACAGCGACAACACTTTTGGCTAACTGTATAACAGCAGGAATATCTGATTGACTGCTTTGCACCGTCTGTTCACAAAACGATAGCATCATGCAATCATCAGCAGCTTCCGATTTATCGTGATGATCCATCTCGGAATCCTCACAACAATCGTGCATGCTGTGAGCTTCTGTATCCATATCGCAATGCAGACTGATTGCTGCCGCACCGGCAGGACCGATCAGGTTCACTGAAAATAGCAGCAGCGTAAAAAAAGCTGCCAGCCGATATGTTTGTTTAAGTGTTGTCAATCAATAACTGTTTTTATAAAAATCAGAATTAATATAGGAATTTTTTTATCAATCCTTCAATCAACTAAAAATTCCACATTTTTAGCATCTAAAAGGAATAACCATTTTGTAATTTCAGAAATTCCTTTTACTTATTTGAATAACTGATTAACTCACTTGGCAAACATTATCCATGCGCATAGTTTCCCTGTTACCCAGCACCACCGAAATCGTCGCAGCACTTGGCAAAGCCGATCAGCTTGTGGGTCGGTCGCACGAATGTAATTATCCTGATGGAATTCAAAACCTCCCCTCCTGCACTGAACCGAAATTTAATCCCGATGGCAGCAGCTACGAAATCGATCAGCGGGTAAAAGCACTTTTACAGGAAGGACTTTCGGTGTATCGGGTGGATGAAGAAAAGCTGAAATCTCTGGAGCCGGATATCATCCTAACGCAGGATCACTGCGAGGTGTGTGCAGCTTCGTTTGATGAAGTAGAAAAAGCAGTAAAATCTACTTTGGACGATAATGTAGAAGTGATTTCGGTCTCACCCACTGATTTATCGAGCTGGGTGCAGTCGATTCGAACGATAGCCGAAGCCATTGATGCTGAAAAAGCTGCCAAGGAGCTTACGCAGCAGATGAAAGCTGATCTACAGGACATCCAGCAAAAAATAAGTGAGCTAACTCCGCCCGAAGTGCTTTCCATCGAGTGGATAGATCCGCTAATGACCGCCGGCAACTGGATTCCAGAGCTGGTGCAAATTGCGGGTGGGATCCCGGTTGCGGCGCAAGCGGGGGTACATTCTCCGGAAATATCGTGGGATAAAATACAACGTCTCAATCCCGATATTATCACAATTATTCCCTGCGGCTATTCTATTGAACAGACGCTATCGGAAATTTCGAAGCTTACGTCGCGGGGTGGATGGGATCAGCTCCGCGCCGTCAAAAACAAACAGGTTTATATTGCAGATGGCGATCACTATTTCAATCGTCCGGGACCTCGTCTTGTAGATTCGGCCCGCATTTTGGCCAAAATTATCCACCCTTCCCTATTTCAAAATGACCCTCATCCCCAATGGATTAACCTTGCTACTCATCAGTTCCATCAATCAATAAGCTCGTTGGGATGAAGAAGAAAACAGCCATTATTGGAGCCACCTCGGGCATCGGTCGTGCCTTGGCGGTGGAAATGCATGATCGCGGATATGTGGTTGGAGCTACCGGTCGACGCCTCGAACGCTTGGAGGAATTGCGTAATCAGTTAAAAACAAACATTCACATTGAGTATATGGATGTAGCCGAGCTCGACGACACCATTGCGCAACTTGATCAGCTTAAAAAAAATATGGGCGGACTCGATATCATTGTACTCAATGCCGGTGTTTCGAACTACCAAAAAGAGTCGGTAAGCCGGCAGGCAGATCTGCACGTAATCGATGTCAACATCCGGGGATTTGCCAACCTGGCCAGTTACAGCTTCAACCTTTTTGAGGAACAGGGACACGGTCACATCGTTGGAATTTCATCTGTAGCCTCGCTGTTTGGCTGGGGATTGAATGTGCCCTACAACGCATCCAAAGCCTTTGTAAATAACTACTTGCAGGGCTATCGGCAGAAGGCCAATCACTCAGATGCAGATATTTCTGTATCAACTATTTTACCCGGCTTCGTGGAATCAGAAATGACTGAGGACAAAAAAGGGATGTTCTGGGTTCAAAAAACAGGGAAAGCCGCCACTCAGATTGTCGATGCCATCGAACAAAAGAAAAATGAAGCCTACATCACCAAACGCTGGCGGCTGGTGGGGTGGCTGGTAAAGGTGATTCCCAACTGGATATGGAACAGAATGTGATAGCTATAATAAGCATCACTAATAGTAAGCAAACTTAACTGTTATTAATCAGCTGAAGAATTCGTTTCTTTGAAATCAAACGAAGCTGGCGGTTTAACTACCATATCCATTTTCAGCTGATCATTACTACCATCCGTATTTACCCCCCGTATTCTGATAACGCTTTCTGACTCAACGGGTGCCAGAGTATAAGAATTTCTTTCTATCTGTGAATAACTCTCGAGGTCGTTTAATTGCAAAGGTTCTTCATCACCGTTTGCCCGTGCTATCTGAAAACTGCCGGCTCCACCTCCGTATTCATTTGGTAAATGATAAAGTTCAAGTGCATCGTAGCCTAGTTTTATGAGGTCACTGCGAAGATGATCTTTATACTTGCTTTGCGCTGCGCGATCCCACGTTTTTTGAAATACAACACCTTTAATAATTGTTGTAGGCACAACCTGTAGACTGGTGATCACAAGTACCACACCTACATACCATGCAACACCTTTCTTCAGAACGTCTTTCGATTCACGGTCCTGATTTTTGATCTCCGCATAGATCCAAAGCGAAGGCCCGATAACCAAGGTCATTAGTATTGCCCCAAAAGAAGTAAGTCTATAACTCCAGTATGCATCAGCACCCTGAACAAAAGTGTTGTAATCGATACCCGCGCTGAAAGCATCAATCGATAATTCAGCAACCAGAGATCTTGCCGGTGCCCACGGGGATAAGAAGTACCAGTTTGAATAACCAGAACCTATAAATGCTATCAACACAACAATAACAACAGCAATAGCCCAGGGCAACCATCTATATTTTTTAATTTTGTCGCTCATAATCGATCCCCTTTGATGTTAAAATTCCCTGCACCTGATATTGTCCTGTACTACCCGAATAATTCGAAAAATCATCATTTTTACCTTTTAGGTACGTTGATTCTCCAACCACCACGATACTATCCGCACTATTCTCGGCTATATACAGGTAAAGCGTTTGGTCCTCATCTCGGCTTTCAAATTCAAATGCTCCATCTTCTGTAATCAGCGAATCATAGCGCGACGTAAATAGGTCCCCGATATTAGATTCATTATTTCCCTCAGAATAAAAGTCACTCAGTGTTTTAATCAAAGGTTTGTGCATATAGTTATAGAGAAAATCCCCCTCCAGCTGGCCCCGAATATTTTCCAGCGTTTCTTGCTGCCGCACGCTTCCTTCATAACTAATTACAGCAGAGGCAATAGAAAACACAAACAAAACTACAAAAGTAGCAGCAATAGCTTTTCGCTTCGTTGATGATTTGATCTCTTTTAACCAGACCGCTAAGAAGATCCCCAAATACAAAAAAGCTACTGTAGCGCTGGCTATCACTGATGGCCACATGCTGCCGGATTGCTCAGGTACAAAAAAGGCCACAGTCGTGAGAACAGCGCCCCCGAATATCCAATAAATTATTTTTTTCATCCCTTCTCCCCATCTTATTATAATTCTCTCGATCGTAATCAAATTGTTAATAACAATCTCAAAAAAAATCTATTTTGTCAAATCTCAGCGCTGGCATACTACTTTTTAATCGAAAACCCAGCCTGGAATTGTTGCTGGCCCATCCCGGTGGACCCTATTGGTGGGATAAAGATGAGGGCGCATGGTCGATTCCCAAAGGAGAGGTCGATGAGGATGAACAACTTCTGGACGCTGCCAAACGGGAATTTAATGAAGAACTCGGATTCGTCCCCGAAGGTAAATTTATCAACCTTAACTCCATCCAACAGAAAGGCGGTAAAATTGTTCATTGCTGGGCCGTGGAATATCAAATACCGGACGACTTTATCTTTGCTCCCAACGAGTTTGAAATGGAGTGGCCGCCAAACTCGGGAAAAACCGAAACGTTTCCTGAGATTGATCGCATCGAATATTTTGGGCCGTTTGAGGCACGCAAGAAAATTAATCCCGCCCAGCGCGAATTTATCGCCCGACTTATCGACTTCTGCAGTCGTAATCAATAAATTTGAAGAGGCAATAAAAACCACAAAAAAGAACGCAACCAGCCTATCTGTGGTTATAAAAATAGCTGTTATTCGAAAGCTATTTATCAACATAAATCCCAATAAAAAAGATAATATTATGGCTGGTAAAAAATTATTGATGCTCGTCGGAGATTTTGGCGAAGATTATGAAATTATGGTGCCCTTTCAGGCACTGCAGGCAGTAGGACATACCGTGCATGCCGTTTGTCCCAATAAAAAGAAGGGCGACACCATAAAAACGGCGATCCACGATTTTGAGGGCGACCAAACCTATACCGAAAAGCCGGGACATAACTTTGCATTAAATGCTTCATTTGATGAGGTAAATCCGGCCAGCTATGATGGCTTAGTTGTAGCTGGCGGACGTGCCCCAGAATATCTGCGCCGCGAAGATGGCGTACTTGATATGGTTCGCCATTTTTTTGACGAAAATAAACCCGTAGCTGCTATTTGTCATGGACTGCAAATTCTTTCTGCGGCAGATGTCATTGCAGGCAGAACACTAACGGCCTATCCGGCATGCGGACCTGAAATGGAAGCCGCAGGAGCCAATTACAAAGATGTAGAAGCTACCGAAGTCGTAGTTGATGGCAACTTAGTAACATCACCTGCCTGGCCCGGGCATCCCAAATGGATAAGTGCTTTTCTTGATGTACTCGGCACTAAAATCTCCCACCAGGAAAAAGTTACTGCATAAAGTGACTATTATGAGCAATAAAAAAAGCGAGGAGCATTTCGGCTCCTCGCTTTTTTCTACTCTAACTAATGAGTTTTCATTAATAGGAATCTTCCTTGGCCTCCCCAATAACTTCAGTATCTTCCGGTGATACCACACCATCGATAATGTGAATAACACCATTAGAAACGGTGATATCAGCCTCAGCAACCTTGGCATTATTGACCATCACTTTATCTCTTCGCCCCTCTTGCTCTTCCATTCCAGCTTCTTCCTCATCGGATTCCATATATCCTTCCTCAGAACTTTTAGTCGTAACTTTCAACTCTGTTCCTTCGAGAGTTTCGATCCGTTGTCCATCCTCTAAATCAGAAGCCATTACTTTGCCCGAGACCACATGATATTTCAGGATTTTGGTAAGTTCATCCTTATTTTCTGGCTTCAACAACTCATCCAGCTTTCCTGCTGGCAAATTATTAAACGCCTCGTTGGTCGGAGCAAAAACAGTATAGGGACCTTCTTCGTTAAGAACATCAACTAACTCTGCAGTTTCAAGGGCCGTCAACAGGGTAGATAAATCTTCATTTTCGGCAACCATCTCAGAAATGGTTTTATCAGGATTAAGATTTGACGTAAACGCCAAAAGTATCATAGTAACCATCATCAACATTATAACTTTGAAGACTTTCATAGCTTTAAACTTTTTTAATCGTTTTCTTGTAGAACAATTACAACAGTTTTTGTTGAGTTCACACAAGTACTTTACCATTCTACCCATACCGATTGAAACGGTTCCCCGACGCCCCATAATGCAACATTTACCTGTCACATCAACACAAGGTTTTCCTTACAAAAGGGATCTGAAAATAACCCGGATTCTTCACCCTCTTACCCTGAATTATGTTTGAGATTATCTAATCATCATAAAAATGGTAATTTTAAATGATTTAAAAACACCGTTTGTCTATTCGATATTCACCCAAAAGGATCGTATAATATTTGTGATTCTATTATGAGCATTATCTATAATAGATTTGTAGCATCTTCTTTTATAAAATGAAGTTGCAGTAGCATTCAATAAAATATATTCGGAACCTAAACAGTAAAGGAAGGTACGTAATGCTTATCCTGTTACTTTTTGATATTAAATACCTTACTGTTTGGGCGAACTGTATTAATACATCAATCCTTTTTCTTCTTTTGACTTAACAAGCAAAAATTATTTCACCTGATGACACCAATTCGTAAAAGAGGCATTTACCGTAACATTGGATTGTTAATCATCCGTATTGGCCTTGGAATTATGTTTATCCTACACGGCTACCCAAAGATGTTTGGCGGACCAGACAAATGGGTTGAAGTCGGCTCGGCTATGCAATTTTTGGGGATGGATTTTGCTCCAATGTTTTTTGGATTTATGGCAGGCGTAACTGAATTTTTTGGAGGGATTTTTTTACTGTTCGGCTTATTTTTTACCCCCAGCCTCATATTCCTTTTTTTAGTGATGATTGTTGCCACCATCAAAAACATTGGCAGCGGAGAGGAATTTGCCTACTACGCTCACAGTATAGAAATGGGCATTGTATTTATGGGCCTGCTTTTTATTGGTCCTGGCAAATATAGCCTCGACCGTAAACTCCAAAAGAAAAATCGAAGGTATTATTAAAGCACGGGTTTTCGATGAAAGCAATGGTGCTACATACCGTTGGCCAGCCGCTGGAGCTGCAAGATGTTCCTGATCCCAAGCCTTCCCCAAATCAATTACTGCTCAAAGTACAAGCTTGTGGTATTTGCCGAACTGACCTCCATATTATTGATGGTGAATTAACAGAACCAAATCTGCCACTCGTGTTAGGTCATCAGATAGTAGGGTCCGTTCAGGAAATTGGCCGAAATGTATCGGGATTTCATATTGGGGATAAAGTTGGGGTACCGTGGCTCGGTAAAACATGCCGATCATGTGAATTTTGTCGTAATGGTCGAGAAAACCTTTGTGATGACGCCCGCTTTACCGGATATAATTTAAATGGCGGCTTTGCCGAATATGCTGTAGCCGATGCCCGCTTTTGTTTTCCTATCCCCAAAAGATATCCCGCCCACCAAGCCGCACCTTTACTTTGTGCCGGACTCATCGGCTATCGTTCACTTTGTAAAACAGATGATGCACAACGACTGGGATTTTATGGATTTGGTTCTGCGGCTCATATTCTTACACAAGTAGTATTGCATCAAAAAAAAGAAGTATATGCGTTCACGCGTCCCGGTGATAAAAAAGGACAAGCATTTGCTGAAAAATTAGGGGCTACATGGGCCGGAGGATCGGAAACACTACCCTCAAAGAAATTAGACGCCGCCATTATATTTGCACCTGTAGGCCCTTTGGTTCCACAAGCCTTAAAAGCCATAAAAAAAGGAGGAAAAGTTATTTGCGCAGGCATTCACATGAGTGATATTCCGGCCTTTCCCTACAAAGATCTTTGGCAAGAACGCTCTATTGAATCGGTTGCTAACCTGACCCGTCAAGATGGGATCGACTTTATGCAGCTTGCTCCCAAAATTCCCATAAAATCACATGTGAAAAAGTATTCCCTCGAGCAGGCAAATAAAGCATTAAATGATTTAAGAGCAGGAAATTTTGAGGGATCAGCTGTGTTAACCATCCGTGCGTAGCAACTTATTTGTCCGAGATAAGTTATGACATAAAGTGCTATTATTTGTATCTTTGCGGCTCCATTGAGGCAGACAAATAGTAATTCCGAGTAAAAAAAATTTCCATGCACGATATTGTACTAATTCCCGGCGACGGTATTGGCCCCGAAATTACAAAATCAGTAACAACCATTCTGGACAAAGCTGGTGCAGACATCAACTGGATAGAGTGTACCGCTGGTCTTACCGCCCAGGAAGAGCTCGGAGATCCCCTGCCCGATGAAACACTGGAAGCCATTGACAAATATCGTGTTGCTCTAAAGGGTCCGTTAACAACACCCGTTGGAGCGGGTTTTCGTTCGGTCAATGTAGCTATGCGCAAAAAGTTTGAACTGTATAGCAACATTCGTCCCGCCAAGACCTTGCCCCACATCAAAAGTCGATTTAGTGATGTAAACCTGGTCATGTTCCGTGAAAATACCGAGGGACTTTACATCGGAAAAGAACAGTGGGTTGAAGAAAACAGTCATGCTGAAAGTATTGCTGTCGTAACCCGCGAAGCCAGCCAAAAAGTTATTCGCGCCGCTTTTGAATATGCCAAAAAGAAGAATCGAAAAAAGGTGACTCTGGTTCATAAAGCCAATATTCTAAAGTTCACCTGTGGACTGTTTATGGAGGTTGGCGAAGAAGTGGCCAAAGATTATCCTGACATCGAATACGAAGATTTGATTGTAGATAACATGGCCATGCAAATGGTGCTGCGTCCCGAACAGTTTGACGTGATTGTCACCACAAACCTCTTTGGAGATATTTTGTCTGATTTAGCATCGGGATTAGTAGGTGGACTCGGCCTGACCGGAGCAGCTAATATTGGAGACGACGCTGCCATGTTTGAAGCTGTTCACGGATCTGCCCCAGATATTGCCGGTCAAAACGTTGCAAATCCTATTGCCTTTCTGCTTTCCTCGCTGATGATGCTTGAGCATATTGGCGAAGAAGATTTAGCTGACCGTATCCGTCAAGCCGTTTACTATACCTTGGAAAACAAAGCGGCTTGTACGCCCGATATTGGTGGTACCGGATCAACTACGACCTTTACTGAGGCTGTTTGTAAGAATCTCTCAAAATAACAGCTTACCAACAGCTACCCAGATAGATCGGCGTCCTTAATTTAACTCAGCAAATGAGACCTCCATTTTATGGAGGTCTAACAGGGCAATCGTAGCTTCCTGTTCAAATCCATGGGCGGTACCAGGATTTACGGATAGCGTTTTACCCACAAATTCTACCTTGGGCTGGTGCGTATGGCCCGATACCACCACGTCATAATTCCCACACTGCTCAAGTGCCGTGGTAATGGGAGCATCAGTACCGTGATAAAGGGCGATCTTTTTTCCTCCAATCTCGATCTCCCCAAATCCCCCAAAGTGGGTCGCGCCAATCTCTTCAAACTGCTTTAGAATTAAATAGTGATCTCCATCGTTATTGCCGAAGACAGCTTTCAACTCTAAGCCATCAAAGGGAGGGATGGTAAATGGACTGCAGAAATCCCCAGCGTGCAGCACAAGCTCCACTCCTTCTTTTTTAAAGACCGTAACCGCTTTTTTGATATGCGGCATCTGATCGTGCGAATCTGAAATTAATCCGATAGTCATATGCTTATTTTTTTGTTAGACCTCTGTTTTGAAGAGTTACTTTTATAAAAAAAATCAAAAACCAACACGCTAATTCTGTTGGCTTTAACAAAAAGTAATGTCTATAATAATATCTAAATTTAATTTTCACTTTTAGGGATGCAAAAATTATGAGAAAACGATGGTCAATATTTCTGATTGCACTATTCATGATGGGATTTTCATCCAACACTGCAACCGCTCAAGACTTTGAGGGTATCATCCATTTTGAATTAGCCGATATGACCCAGCAAGGTATGGGCGAAGTTCCGTATATGGTAAAGGGTAATAAAGGTCGCATGGAAATAAGTCACCAGGGACAAAAAAGCGCGATGATTATGTTGCCGGATGAATCAAAAATAGTGATGGTAATAGAGCAGATGCAGGGTTTTATTGAGATGGATACTAATGAGGAAGGAGAACAAACCGAAGACATTGACGACTCTGATCTCAATAAAACCGGCGAAACAAAAACTATTGCCGGAAGGAAGTGCGAAGTATGGGAAATGAACTCCGAAGATGGCACATTTGAGGTGTGTATGGCCAAAGGGCTGGGAACGTTTATGATGCCACAAACCGAGATGCAACAACAGCAAGCTCCCGACTGGGCCAAACAATTCTGGGAGGATGGTGCAATGCCGTTAGAAATTGTGGAAGTCGAAAATGGCAATCAATCTGTAAAAATGAAGGCCACAAAGATTGAAGAAAAATCACTTTCTGACGACCTATTTGAGGTTCCCGATGACTATCGCGATATGAGTGGGATGATGCAGGGGATGCAGAACCAAAATTAATTACTACCTATTATTTCATTACGTAAGCCTGCTGTTATACCATGTCGTATAATAGGCAGGCTTTTTTATTTGTTCGTGGGTAATAAAAAAGGCGCCATCATTACTGACGGCGCCTTAAAGTAGCCAAAATGTGTGGCTCTAATACTTACGAACCATAGTTGTCATTTTGTTCGAGTTCCCCGCCACTGGCATCAATTTCGCGCTGCGGAATAGGGAAAATCAATTCCGGAGCATTCCAGTCAAGCCCGCTGGCCGATCGTTCAAACCGTTTGGTATCGTGCAGCACGTGCCCTTCAAATGCGAGCTCGATATAACGTTCGGTAAAGATATAATCGAGGTCGATATCGGCGGCGTCAATATCTTCTTGACCCGCACGGTTTCTAACCATGTTGAAATCATCTTCGGGCGACACCCCGTTGATGTCGGTCCCGGTTCGGAAACTGGCTTCGCCACGCGTTAGGTACATTTCTGCCAGCCGTACTACATTGATATTCCCGTTACGGAAGTTGATCCACTTGCTGGTCAGAGCACCTCCAAAAGAGGCCCCGAAGTGAATAAAATCATCCCGGGTGTCGTTATCAGCATCAAACAGATCCGTAAAAAGATTAAAGTAGCCTGTCAATTCGATATCTTCTCGACCGGAATGTTGTGAACCGGCATAAAAGGTATTCATGTCATTTGCTCCATCTTGGTCCGAAACCTGAATAGCAAATACATCTTCCGTGGAATTTGTCGGATTATTATATGCCCCTGACACTAAAGGAGTTAGAGAATAACTTCCACTTTCTATTACGCGACTGGCTTCCAGTCCGGCATCCTCATATTCGCGCTGCTGCAAATATACGCGCGACAAGTATGCCGAAGCTACATAGGTATTGCCCAATACTGTATTGTCAATCTCAATACTTTCGGGCAACAGGTTCTTGGCGTCGGTCAAATCATTAATAACTTGATTATAAACCGCCTCGACAGAGTTACGGGGAATTTGCGTATCATCAAAATCTCTTGTCGGAGTTGTTACCAGGGGTACACCCGGATTTTGAGCGGGATCGCCATCGGCCCAATCTTTGCCATACAACCGCACCAATTCGAAATAGACGATCCCCCGAATAAGCTTGGCCTGGCCTTCAACCTCGTCGCGCATGTTATCGTCCTCAATAACATCCAGTGCAGAAAGAGCATTGTTTGCTCCATCAATGGTTTCATAGCCCTGCAACCATACATCACGGACAAAACTATTGTCAGTCAAAATATTTTTCGTCCACAATTCATCCGGCTGAGAAAAAGTACCAAACCACGATACCGTGCCATCATCACCAAGCAGATCCGACCCGTAAATAACGGTTCCACCTAATAGATCGGTGCTGCTTAAATCATCATACGCACCTATTACTGCGGCCTCAACCTTTTGAGCGGTATTCAAGGCTTCATCAGCACTAATAGACTGCTTAGGCTCTACATCCAGCAAATTATCGCAGGATGTAACAACCAGCATACTTATAGCTAAAAAGCTAAATAATAGTTTGTTCTTCATAATTGAATAATCCATAGTTTATTTTAAAATCCGATATTCACGCCAAGCGTAATGGTTCGCGCCTGGGGAGCTGAATAGAAATCATTTCCGAGACTCAAGTTTCCACCGGCCAGGTAATCCGTATTCACTTCTGGATCCCACCCCTTATAATCGGTGAAGGTCAACAAGTTTACCCCCGATACATACACTCTGGCTTTACCCAGGCCAAAAGTTTCAAGGGTACTTGCCGGGATATTATATCCCAGTGAAAGCTTTTTGAGTCGCAGGTACGATCCGTCTGACAAATAACGCGAAGAATCGCCCGTACCATTGGCTCCGAACAGTCGTGCTTCGGGCACATCGGTTATATCACCGGGCTCTTGCCAGCGATCCGTGTATTGATCTCGGGTCTGGTTGTCGAAGTAATCTGCACTGGCTGATTGAAATCGTCCGCCGCCGTTATATATGTCATTGCCATATACAAATTGGAAGAGCACGCTCATATCAAACCCTTTGTACTGAAACCGGTTATTAATGCCGCCGGTAAAGTCGGGATTAGGATCACCGATAACCACACGTTCTGCCGTGTTAAAGCCATTGGTTACATAGCGATCGCCGTGCCGGTCAACTTGAAATGCCGTTCCACTGTCCAGCTCATCTTGCGAAGGGTCGCGATTGAGGAAATAGATTGCATCACCATTATCAGGATTAGCTCCGGCAAACTCCCGGGCAAAAAACACCCCGATAGGCTCCCCTTCAACGGCTCGGTTAATGTATCCACCTTCAATAATTTGTCCATCGATATCCGTTACTTTGTTACGGTTTATCGAAAAGTTGAAGCTGGTATTCCAGGCGAAATCGCCTACCGAATTTACCGTATTAAGAACAAACTCAAATCCTTTGTTTTCTAACTTACCCAGGTTTCGGGTCTGACTGTCATACCCACTTGATCCCGGAACGTTTACATCCAGAAGCAAATCTTTGGTATTTTTGATGTAGTAGTCAATTTCACCCGTAATGCGATCATCGAATAAACCGTAATCAACTCCAAAATCTAACTGAGCGGTCTGCTCCCATTTTAGATCCTGGTTCTCGATTTGCGTAGGCTGAATACCGGCAATGCGCGAATAAGTACTGGATCCGAATAGTCCCTGTGACGGGAAGTTTCCAATCTCGGCATTTCCAGTTATACCATAACTGGCACGAAGCTTCAAGAAGCTAACCAGATCCTGATTGGCCAGGAAATCTTCATCCGATAGTACCCATCCGGCCGAAGCAGCGGGGAAAAATCCGTAACGGTTTTCATCAGAAAAACGAGAAGAACCATCAATCCGAGCACTTAACGTCAGCAGATATTTTCCGTCATAATCATAGTTTGCCCGTGAAAAATAGGACAAAAATGAATAGGCAGTTTCATTGGCTGTACCACCGGTTAATAGTGCCGCATCAGCTACTTGCTGGAAGTCATCATTAGGAAAGTTTTCACCCTGTACCCATGTTTCATCGCGCTGGGTGTATTGGTATTCGAACCCTCCAACGGCTTCCAAATTATGGTTTTCAGCCAGTGTCGCATTTAGCGTCAAATAGTGATTGGTGTTATAATTACCTCTTCGTACAAATCGGTTATATCCCAAACCTAACGGTGCTCCTGTATTTCGGGATACCTGGCTGTTATAAAACTCTTCGCCATTTAATTCGAGCAGATCAATTCCGAATTCCGACCGCCACATCAAGTTGTCGAGAAGGTCATACTCGGCGTAGGCATTACCTACATTTCGGAAATTGGTGACTTCGTATTTTACGTTATCCTTATAAAGCAAATTGTTGAAGTATATTGTGCCCGTATAATAGTCATCCGTTGGCTCGTAATTGGGTAACGCATCTTGGTCGGGTGCATAAATTGGCGTGATTGGTGGCAATGCTACCAGCTGCATAGGCGTAGCAAATCCATTATCATTAGAAACCCGATCGTTGATCGTTCGTGCAAGTGAAAAGTTCGTTCCTAATCTCAGATTATCACTCACATCGTGATCGAGATTAAGACGCCCGCTGATTCGCTCAAATTCGTTTCGAATCAGGATACCTTGTTCATCACTATATGCTCCAGACACATAAAAAGTCGTTTTATCGTTACCGCCCGAGGCACTCAAATCAAGCTTATTTACCGTTGCATTTTGGAAGGCTTCGCTCTCCCAATCTGAGCTTACCTCTGCGTTTTGCCAGTCGGTGCCTGCAGAAAAGGAATCAAACTGTCCCTCTATATACGCTTCTCCTATTCCAGCATTCACCGAAGCTTCCGTAAAAAGCTCTACATATTCTTCGGCGTTAAGCCAATCTCGCGTTCGGGTGGGATTACTAAAACCAGTTTGGTAGTTCAGCGTAAACTCCGTTTCGCCGGCCTGGCCATCTTTGGTGGTTATAATTACGACTCCGTTGGAGGCACGCGATCCGTAAATAGCAGATGCGGAGGCATCTTTGAGGATGTTTATCGACTCAATATCATTAAAGTTCAGGTCGGAAAGCGGATTGCTTGGCGCCCCGTTAAACGATTCGTTGGATGTTACCATCGGAACCCCATCAATAACATAAAGCGGTTCGCTGCTGGCCGAAATTGATGAAGATCCACGAATACGCATTTGGATGCCCTGGCCCAGCTTACCATTGCTTGAATTGACAAACACACCTGATGCTTGTCCCTGGATAGCAGATTCAACACTGTTTACGGGTACCTGAGAAATATCTTCGCTTGAAACCGAAGAAATATTGCCCGTTACTTCCTCCTTAATGCGGGAACCATATCCAACAACAACCACATCTTCGAGCTGCTGTACATCTTCCTGCAGTTCAACATTAATTTCTGTTTGATCGTCTATGGTAACTTCCTGAGAAACAAAACCGACGTACGAGAAGACAAGAACATCATATTGCTCGGGTACATCGAGCGAATAATTTCCCTGTCCATCGGTAGCGGTTCCGATTCCGTCAGAACCTTCAACAAGTACGGTCACACCCGGAAGTGCTTCTCCTGTACTTGCCGCTGTTACTGTGCCTGATATTTCACGTTCTTGCGCCTGTACTTCAGACGTAAGGCCGGTAAAAAACAGGAAAACAAACAGTAATAGAAATCCTGTAGCTTTAGTATTCATTATAGCCCTGGTTTTAGTTTAAAGTATTTTTATAAGAATGGACGGTAGCTGGAAAACCTAATGTGTCCTTATCATTGATTTTCAGCTCTTAACCGTTATTCCCTTTTAATCTAATGCTATAATTCAAAAACTATCTGCAATAATCAATAGCAGGCTATAATATTTTTAATTAATTTTTGCTAAGATAGCTTTTGACTATAAAACTATCAGGAGTTCAGACGATCTAAAAGCTTTTGTGCCTGCTCTCGATATTGGTTTTTTACATTGGATTTGGTCGCTCTTTCAAGATAGGCTTGCGCCTCTTCAGTCTTGCGCTCATCAAACAACAGCTTGCCAGCCCAATAAGTAGAAACGACATAAAATGGCCGATCCTGGGCATTTCCCAACTCCTCGGATTGCTCAACCGACTTTTTAAAATACGTAAGTGCCTCTCTATTACTTCCGTTTTTCTGTAAAATACGCCCTTTCCATGTCCAAAGTTCCTCTTTTAACACCCCTTTGTGCGGCAGTGCCTTCTGCTCCCATCGCTGCACGCTTTCATCGATCACCCTCAGGGCAACGTCAAACTTACGTTGACGAAAATAGCTTTTAATTAAGATTCTGACATAATAATTGTTACGGGGATATTGTTGGTAAAGCGTTTCGAAATGGCGGACCGCCTTATCAAATTCCTTTTCGTAGTTATAGTTGATATTACCCAAAAAATAAATGGCCTCCGCACGGGCAAAGATAGCTTCTTCAGAAGCTTCATTAATGGCCTTTAACCCCTTCTGCTTATCGCCATCGGGCATGGCCCACGATACTGTTTTTACCGCAGGATATTCATCCGGGATATAATCCAGGTAATACAACTTTAGTCCCTCTGCAAGTTTCAGATCATTCAGCTCCGGAGCTTTTTCCAATAAATAATTATAGGCCTGTATGGCTTTTCTTCCATAATTAATACTGGTAACCCATTCCTCCCGATTGGCATGATGCCGCGCCATATACCCGTTGCTAATTGCCCTGATTAAGAGCCCATCGAGGTGACCCGAATGCTGGTGCAGCAGGCGACCCGCCTGATGATCAGTTTTCTTCATGACATCAAAAAACTCCTGATCTCGCGAATCATCCGACAAATCCGAAAGTACCACCCACCACAGCTGCATCCCCTCAAAAAGCGACCACAGCGGGTGATCGGGATGCTGTTCTTTCCATTCACTCAGCTGATCCTCGGCACTTTCAAAATTAAAATTATACACCGAGTCAACAGCGGTTACCGCATCTTCTTTAAAATCTGGATTTGTAATAAGTTCCGGCACCTGTGCCGTTGCCGGACTGACAAAACCAGCCACAATAATAATAAGCAGTATAGAACAAGAATATTTCACCAGATCTTTTTTTATCAAATAACTCTGCAAGGCAGTAATTTATTTTAAGTGGGATACAAACCATTTTTGGGTTTTATCAACAACCGCAGCAAAAGCTTCGGGAAAGGCTTTGGCTTCAAAAGGATGGGCGGTATCAAAGGTGTGCCCCGACCCGGGAATCAACTTTATTTCTTTCTCTGCTGAGGCGCAGTGCTCAAATAGCTTTTCGGCCTCAGAATAGGGCACCGCCTCATCTCCCTTCGAATGGATAAAAAGCGCTGGCGCCGAAAGTTCTTGCACACGTTTTACAGCCATCAGGCGATTGGCATTTTCAATAGCATCGTCGTACACTACTTTTTTCACAGGCATGATCTGACCCGTACGGCCATTTTTTATCTCGGTAACGCCCTTTTGCTTCCAGTCCCTGATCATGGCATCATTCCAGCGTGCATTATAATCGGCCACCGCCGACCAGGTAACCAGGCACTTTATCTCGGGATATTCTGCTGCAGCCGCCACGGCCGTATGTCCACCACGCGAATGCCCTAAAATTCCAATATTTTGAGATGCAATAGAAACATCCCCTGCACCAATATCTCCGTTTTTTAGTCCCTCAATAATTGATCCCACATCATTGAGGTCCTGGCTTAGGGTTTCGCGGGCAAACAGATCCAGCTGATCGAATTCAGTCATATTTTTGCCTATGCCATTCAACGAAAAGTTCATCGCCAATACGGCAAAACCTACTTTACTAAGTTCCTGACACGCTTTCGGAAAGGCTCCCCAATCTTTAAACCCTTTAAACCCATGAAGAAAGATAATTACAGGAAGTGCACCCTCATCATCATTTTCAGGAACGTAAAGATCGTAAGTAATAGGCAGATTTTCAGAGGATAGAACGGAGCCTGAGGCCTTAGAAAGTTTCACATCCTTCATAAATATTGATATGATCTGTATAACTATTTAAATAAACTTCGCTCCACATCAACAGTGGAATGAAATATTTGTCAAAGTTTTATCCCACTCACTTAATCGAAATCCAGCGGATCAAGTTTAACTAACTTTCGAAGACCATTAATTTCTTTTTTGCGTAAATACCGCCAGCGACTCATTTTTACATCATTCAGCGTCAATCCGGCATATTCAATCCGTTTAAGCTTCGTCACTTCAGTACCAAAATATTCTACCATTCTACGCACCAATCGGTTCCGGCCTTCAAAAATGGAAAGTACAAATCCATCGGGGGTGCGAGCAATATTGTGGGCCTGAGCTGGACCATCCTCAAGTTCAATGCCCTGCGCCAGCTGTTGAAGCTCATCATCTTTTAAACGGCGCTCGGTCTCTACCTCATACGTCTTGCGCACCTCATAACTCGGATGCATCAGTCGGTTTGCCAAATCACCATCGTTGGTTAAAATAAGTAGTCCCATGGTGTGCCGATCGAGGCGACCCACCGGATAGACCCGCTTGCCGGTGGCATTTTCGATCTTATCCATCACCGTATCGCGATTGCGGGGATCATCGGTGGTCGTGATCGTATCCTTGGGTTTATTGAGCAGGATATACACAAACTTTTCGAGGCTCAGCGTCTGTCCCTCAACTTCAACCTTGTCGGTGCGCTGCACCTTCACGCCCATCTGCGTAACCACCTCATCGTTCACCTTCACCTTGCCCGCCGCGATATAGTCATCGGCCTTACGGCGCGAAGTAAATCCACAGTGCGCAATATATTTATTCAGCCGAATCAACTCATCCTTTTCATAATCCTGATCTACCTGGTGGTCCGGTTCTTCAATTCTACCTCGTCTATTCCTCTTCTTCCTTCTTCGACTCATTCTCTAAATTTTCCTGATCATTATCTAATTCATTATCCAATTCATCATCGCCCTCTTCTTCCGATTCCTCATCATCCAGCTGCAAAATATCGGCGGTATATTCATCCAAGTCGGGCACATCATCTTCGTCAATTTTTTCGACCGCCTCAATGAGCGACATCGCCGTTTGGGTGGCATCCTCATCTTCGGCTTTCTCCTGCAGCTCTTTAAGTTCAAGCTGCCGATCGAACAGAAACTGGCGATGCTCGGCCATATCGTCATCCTTAAGAATCTCCTCAATCTCCCGCGGCTTGGGCAACTCATCAATAGCGTTAATCCCAAAATGCTTTAAGAAATGTTTGGTAGTCCGATACAAGAGCGGCTTTCCAGGGGCATCCAAGCGTCCCGACACCTCAATGAGCACCTTCTCCAACAGCTGACGTAGCATATATCCCGAATCCACTCCGCGAATATCATCCACTTCCGGTTTCGTGATCGGCTGTTTATATGCCACAATGGCCAGTGTTTCAATGGCTGATTGTGACAGCTTTCTATAGGCGCTTTGATGCTGAAAAATACTGAGCCACGGTTCAAAACGCTTTTTCGTGGCAAAGGTGTATCCGCCAGCGACATGCTCAATCGTAAAAGCAAGTCCATTTTCCTCATACCGCTGGTTCAGCTTATCCACAAAGGGTTCGATAGCATCGGTCTCAAGACCCAAATTTTCTTCTCCTTTGGCAATGATCTCACAGATCTTTTCCTCAGAAATTGGCTCCGGACTGGCAAAAATAAGCGCCTCAATTACCGAAGACAGGCGTGTACCATCAACAAATTGATAATCTTGCATACGTTAAGTTATCGTAGAAAAATTCTTCATTACATCCCGCTACTTATAAATCGGCTCTTAAAATAACAAAAATATTAGCCTTCATTCTCTTTAATGATAAAAAAGCCATCATTGCCCTGACTTTGATACAGTGGCATCAAAATATATCCATCCGTCTGGGCAATAATCTTTCCTTCATTGTCATTGGCCAGCCACTCTCCTTTTTTGATGGGTTGAAAATTAGCATAACCCGGACGCATGGCAAAACCATCCCCCGATTCAATAATATGCTGATAGACAAGCTCGGTCTCCACGGGTAAATTCCGGGTATGACCTGCCAGATGTTGTTCAAACTCTTTTATTTTTGATACGTACTGTTTTTCTATAGATCCTACCGCATGTAACAATAGCAACAGCGAAGCTGTGATATTGTATTCCGTCAACTCATTTTTATGCTGTCCGCCTTCCAAGCCAAAAGAAATAAAGCCCTTCTTTTGATAATACGCCAGCGCCGTGCCGCGGAGTGACTTTTCAATCCCAAAAACCATGGGCACGTGCAGGTTCGACAACAACTTGCGCTGACGGGGCTCCGAGCTGGTGATACTAAACATACTTCCCTCCGCCGAAAAGGTATGCACATCGGCCAATATAATAGGTTCATCCGTTCCCTCCTCAATACCATCGAGAATAGGCAACAACTGCTTCATTTGTCGTCGCTCGCTGGAGACAATCTCAGCTTCGGGCTTACTGCGAACTTCTTTAATTATTGAAGGAAACCAGAGGCGATTCATATCTTCATCGAGATAACGAACGTTATGCTCAAGTGCAGGCAGGTTGGCCCGTAAAATAATCAGGCGACCGCGAATCTGTGGACGAATACCATCCAACATCTCAAATATATTCCGGGCTGCATCAACACCGGCTGTTTCGTTACCGTGCATGCCGGTTACTACCACAACAGTAGGTCCTCCGGGATCTCCTTCAATCGTACCTAAAATCCGATTATCGGTCTTTGTTGCTATGTCAGCGATCGTCGGACTCCTCATTTTCATCGTTATTCACATCTAACACTTTCAATAAACGTCGTGCTATTTTCATATAATTTTGTTCGGTAATAATACCCACAAGGCGGTTACTCTTAACCACGGGCAGGCATCCAATTTTTTGGCTATCCATAATTTCCATCGCTTCCATAATCGACGCCTCCGGGTGAATCGTAATCGGATTTTCAATCATAATATCCTCCACCGTTTCCACCAGCTCCTCATCATGGTTAACCGCCTTGGAATAGGCATTAAAAATCATCCGCATGGTTACCAAGCCAACCAAGTGTTTTTTATCATCCTCCACCGGAACATACCGGATGCGCCGCCAATCAATCAAATTAGCGGTAAACTCCAGCAGGTCATCTTTTTGCACCGTAAAAAGATCGGTCGTCATAAACTCTTCAACGATCAAATCCGACGGCTTCCAATGAGCCAAATCCTCCATTCGGGCACGTCCCCATTTGTGCACCGGCTCACCCTTTTTCTGATTTTTTATCATCGCCGTTGTTATAGCCGCCAGCGTCTGCTCCTTGGATTCATGCTCTTTCATCAGCGACGCATAATTACTGAGCATCCAATGCGAGGGCGTCTGCCCCTTGGTGACCCGCTGCTCGATAATATCCAGATATTCCGTAATATCGCTGCGGTCGATATTGGCTTCTTGCAATCCCTCTTTGGCAATGGGCAATAACTCCTCGGTAATTAAATCTACCGCATTTATTCGCTGATCATCGAACCAGCGAAACTTGGTATCCAGTCCCATTTTTGAGGCCGCTACAAAGTTCAATCGCGCATCATCAAAATCCATCTCCTCGGCTATATTGGGATAATAATCGCCCATCTTGTTCATCAATCCCAGCCAAAACGCCGAATTGGCAACCTCATCCGTCACCGTCGGTCCTGATGGACAAACCCTATTTTCGATACGCAGATGTGCCTTCCCATCTGTTATACCATAACAGGGACGATTCCACCGATAGACCGTGCCGTTATGCACCTGTAGTGCACGTAAAGCCGGCGGCGTACCTTCATCCAATAGCTTTTCCACATCTTCAGTCACCTCCGAACTCAGCATCACTCTATATCGGGCCGTATCCTCCTGGAAAATTTCCAAAATACTTTCGCTCACCCACTCATTTCCAAAGGTAACACGGGGGCTGCTTTCCCGCAGATGATCGCCCACCGTTCGGGTATCCACTGACTGCTGAAACAGGGCAATACGGGTTTCATTCCACAGACGTTTTCCAAAAAGAATGGGCGATCCCACCGTAGCGGCCAGCACCGGTGCAGTAACAAGCTGGGCAATATTGTATTTGGATACAAAATCATCGGGCCCCACCTGAAGGTGCACCTGAAATCCCGTATTGCAGGCTTCCAGCAGCGGAGAGTCAAACTTCATCAGCAGCTCATCCATCCCCTGAATACGCAGATCATAATCCCCGCCACGAAGTTTCGTAATCGCCTGGCATAACGCCCGATACCGCTGCAATGGGGTCATATTTTTAAGATCGATATCCACCTTTCGAATCGTCGGCAAAATACCGGTTAGTAAAACATCCGCTCCAAGCTCTTCGGTAACACTGCGGACTTTATCTAATTTCTCCTGGAGGTTTTCCTCCATCTGCGAAAGGCAATTGCCCGTAAATTCCAGCGGAGCCATATTGATCTCCAGGTTAAATTTCGCAAATTCCGTAGTATATGACCCATTTTCAACCTCCTTAAGCTTTTCGAGAACTTCCATGTTATGCGGCCACGCCTTGGCTTGCTGATTGACCAGACACAATTCCTGCTCGGCTCCAATGCGGATGGGATCCGTTTCAAACCAATCCCCTTCTTTAAGCATACGATCCAGCGCCCGCAAGTCCTTGAGCACATACTTCATAAAGCGTTGCACTTCTTCCTGGCTGTCGGCCAATTTTACCCTGGATTCACCCATAGGCAACCTCTGCATTAGTTAACAGTATTTGTCCGCTTAAATAATCGAATTTATTCAACAGAATGCAAACCTATATGATTCGCCATAGCTTTCCCTAATTTTATTATTCCAAATTATTCTAACGCATCTACATTCACATTAATGCGAACCGAACTTCCCCCTTTTGGTTTTCGATAATCATATCGTTCAAAGACGGCATCCAGCATTCGTTCTATTACCCCAGCCCCATTCGATGGGTTAATCTTAATAAAACTCTCCCATCGATAAAAGTTCTGCATTTTGGCAATAGCAGCTGGCGATGGTCCCAACACCCCATCCCATCCACCTAACACTTCTGCCACACATTCGGTAAACACTTCTGCCACTTGCTGCACCGTTTGCTCTTTTTTACCCTTAAACACAAAACGAATGATTCGGGAATAGGGCGGATATTGCAACGTCTTTCGATAGGCTAACTCTTGGCGGGCGAAAGACTTATAGTCATGATTTTTTGCCTGCTGTATGGCAGGATGATCGGGCTGCCAGGTCTGAAAAAATACCTTCCCTTCTTTATCGGCGCGGCCCGAGCGACCGGCTACCTGGCTTAACAGCTGATACATACGTTCACTTGATCGGAATGATGGAAAAGCAAGTTCGGTATCCGCATCAACAACACCAACCACCGTAACATCGGGGAAGTCGAGCCCTTTGCCCACGATCTGAGTGCCCACCAGAATATCGGCTTCCTTACGTCCAAACGCTTTTAAAATTTTGGAGTGTGCATTCTTTCCCGAGGTCGTATCAAAATCCATGCGCACCGTTTGGGCATCGGGAAAAAGATCAGCAATATCTTCCTCAAGCTTTTGCGTACCGCTCCCGCGCGGAGCTGTGGCATCATTACCACATGCCCTGCAATGTCGCGGCTCCCGCTCGGAGTACCCGCAATAGTGGCAGCGCAACTGCTTTTTTGATTTATGATAGGTGAGGCTCACCGAACAGTTGGGACACTCCGGAATTTCGCCGCAGGTTTGACACTGCAGATAGGATGAAAACCCCCTGCGGTTATGCAGCAAAATCGCCTGCTCATCATTTTCAACAGCTTTTGTAATAGCATCAAAAATTGGAACAGCGACAGGACCTTTCATTGCCGATTGGTACTGTTTCATATCAATCACATTTACATCGGGCAGCTTGGCTTGGAAGGGTCGCTTTGTGAGCTCCAGGTAGGTGCTTTTTCCTTTTTTTGCACCGTGCAGCGATGACATGCTCGGCGTTGCAGATCCCAGCACAACGGTGGCATCGTTGATACGTGCTCGCATTAAGGCAACATCCCGACCGTTATATCTTGGGGCGGGATCTTCTTGCTTGTAGGAGGTATCGTGCTCCTCATCAACCACAATAAGTCCCAAATTTTGAATGGGTGCAAAAACAGCCGATCGGGGTCCAATAGCAATTCGTTTTTCTCCCTTCTGCAAGGCACGCCAAGCATCGTAGCGTTCGCGGTTGGTAAGACGGCTGTGAAGCACCGCAATATCATCGCCAAAAATGAGATGAAACCGTTTAACAATTTGGGGAGTCAGCCCTATTTCGGGGACTAAGATAAGTCCCCCTTTTCCCTGCTCTAATGCTTTTTTTAAAGCGTGAATATAAACTTCCGTCTTGCCGCTGCCCGTAATTCCATAGAGCAAAAAACTGGCAAACTGTTGCTGCACAAGTGTCGACTGAATTTTCCTGTATGCCGACTGCTGCTGTTCATTTAGTTTATTTAGCTGACTCGGATCATAATCCAGCTTCATGCTCAAGTTTGTTGTTTCTACTTTCTGGCATGAAATAAGTCCCTCTTCAGCAATCCGGTTAAGAGTGTAGTATTCTAATACGTTATAAGCGGTAAGCTCTTTTTGGAATTCAGGTAGATCCAGTTCAGTCAAAAGCTCCAGCGCTTGTACCCATTTATACTGCTTTCCTTTTTGCTGGTGTTCATCAATAATTTGACGAGCCTTCTTTCTGGCCTCATCGCCATTCCATTGCCATAAATTATCGGTGCTGGGATTCATTTTTGTGGCAGGTTCTTCTCGTATCTCTAAAACCTTATGGCCTACCAAGGTATTGATGACCTCATCGCCCCACCTTTTTTGAGCCTCCTTTAACAGATAAGTGTTTTTTTCTTGAACCTCCTCAACAATCTCTTTTTGATGGTTACTTAAAAAGTCTGGTACTTCACCAACAATGCTCAGGTGCTCTTCAGCATAAAAGTTCAGTCCCAACGGCAATGCCGCTTGTATGGCCTCTCCCCATCCGCAATAGTAAAAACGATGAATCCATTCGGTAAGCTGCAACATTTCTTTTGAGATGACCGGATTGTCATCGAGCACTTCATGCACTGGACGTGTATTAAAATCAGGCTCCTGACTATGGAGGGAAACTATAATCCCGATTTTCTTATGTC
>JBNJFP010000037.1:8192-27412 GCA_051746985.1 Bacteroidota bacterium | reverse complement strand
CCCGGCGCAACCCCGGGCCAAAATTCCGAACTCACAAAATCCCCGGGATACTGCTTGGGACCCGTATGAATCTGTAACATCGCCGATAAAATATCCTCCTCACGCTCAGCTCGAAAACCCTCTTTCCAAAACAGGCGATTCATCACATTTCGCGGCGAATACATCGGATCATCCCCAGAACGGTCACCAGCCTTAACCTTCTCCGCAAATTTCTCAACCACAATTCCGCCGCCCGAACCGGAGTAATCGGGATTATTGGGAACCCCTTTTGGGTCGTGGATACCTCCAAAACCCATCGGCGGACCTGGAGCAATAAGCGTGGCTGTTTTTATCTTTGAACTAAATCGCGCAAGCATCCCCCAGCACACAAAACCACCCAGCGAATGCCCCACCAAATGGAATGAGTCGAGTTCAAGTTTCTCAGTAAGCGCTGAAAGATCATCCAGCCAATCATCAATGCCGCGAGTGGCATCAATCAACCTTTTCTCCGTCTCCCCAAAGCCTCGCATATCGGGTGCAATACAGTAATAGTGGTCTGAAAGGTCAACCATAAGCTCTTCCCAGATCGTAGAACTGCTGGTATTGCCGTGCAGAAAAATCATCGGTGTATTACTATGATCCCCTGCCGTCAGCACGTGCATCCGCAGTCGTTTAGTCTCAACAAACTGCGAGATAATACCCGGTATATGATTAATATCATTCATAGGCCCCCTCTTCATATTCTTCTTCCAAATCCCGCTTTTGAATCTTATTGGAATCACCAATCGGCAGGGCATCCTTAAAAATTACGTGCCTGGGCAGTTGATAACCGGCCAGGTATTCCCGACAATAGCTAATCAATTCCTCTTTCGTCAACGAAGCCCCCTCTTTTAAAACGATAAAAGCACAGCCCGTTTCTCCCCACTGCTCATCAGGTACGCCAATAACCGCCACCTGTGATACTGCCTCATGGTCATAAATGACTTTTTCTACTTGAATCGGATACACATTTTCTCCCCCACTGATATACATCTCTTTCTTGCGTCCCACGATGTAGTAGTAGCCATCTTCATCACAACGAAACAGATCGCCGGTATGCACCCAGCCATCATCAATGGTTTGCTCTGTTGCCTCCGGATTTTTCCAGTAACCGGCAAATATATGCGGACCTTTCATTAGCAATTCACCGACTTCGCCCTGTGGGACTTCCTGATTCTGATCATCCACAATCTTTACACCGATATGAAAATTTGGAAAACCCACCGATCCCTTTTTACGAATCGCATCTTCAGCCGGCAGCGAATAGCAATTGGGACCTGCTTCTGTCAACCCATACCCCTGACGGATGGGAATACCTTTCTCTTTGTATCGATTAATAATGGGAATTGGGCATGATTCCCCGCCACAAATCGCAAATCGAACGCTACTTACATCCACCTGATCAAAATTGGACTCCTCCATCATCATGCGCAGCATGGTGGGAATCCCAAATAAAATCGTTATTTCCTCCTTTTCAATCAGAGTATTGCATTCTGCGGCATTAAATTCGGGTTGAAGTACCAGTTTTCCACCATGATGGATCAGCGGGGTTAACAGCACGTGCCAACCGCCGGTGTGATAAAAAGGGGTATTGACGAAAGCGCAATCCTGACCCGTAAGCTCCAGGCTAATCTCAGTGTTAATAGAATTCCAGTGAATTTGACGCCAGGAAATCATCGCTCCCTTGGATTTGCCCGTAGTACCCGAGGTGTATAAAATCATTGCAATGTCATCCGGATCCGCTTCATAAATCTCAGGGTCAACTCGATACGAATGCATCTGCATGCCCAGCTCTTCAAACGAAAGTGAAACTGTGGATTCATCATCAATAAAGGAAAACTCCTCGGAGAAAATCACCAGATGGGGATCACAATCATCGATAAGCTCCTGTAATCCGGCCTCGGGCAATCGATAATTCAGCGGCGCCAGCACCACCCCGATTTTGGCACAGGCAAAAAACAGAAGGAGGTATTCCACGCTGTTTTTGGAAACTACGGCCACCCGATCGCCAGGCGCAAACCCTTTTTCATGCTGAAGGTAGCCCGCCAAACGATTGGCACTGCGGTTAAGCATCCGGTAGGTGTATCGTTCTCCCGAAACGGTATCGATGATTGCCTCCTTTTCGGGCGCATAACGTTCGCGTTTATGTAGCCAATTATTATAATTCATAGTTTAGGCTGCTGCTTGTTCGGTCTCACTCTCACTCCTGAGCTCAATTCCTGTATTTTTAACTGCATAAATTGAAAATCCAACCAACACCGCGCTGACAATAGCTACCGCTGCTGCCACCCCAGGGTTTTCCCCATCGGCCTCTGAAAAGGGTACGCGGATTTGAGCATAATACACGGTGAAATGTACCACTACCGCCACAATGGATGCCCATATCGGTGCGGCCTTGGGTACATTTCTGAAAAACATGCCCATCAGGATGGGGACAAAAGCGGCCGAGAAGTAGGCATACACCCCGTTTTGTGCAAAAATGCCCACACTCAATTTCGGATTTACCAGCTGCTGCCACGATAAGAATACTGTCACCACGGCCATAGCCACAATCACAAAACGATTATAAATCAGCTTGGCGGGCAGACCAAAAATATCTTTTCTAAAAATCTCTTTCCCCGCCAATGGCTCGATAATATCGTTGGTAATGGAGGTAGATAGAGATTGAATCAGGCTCTCGAGCGTGGACACTCCGGCCGAAATCAATCCCAAGACAATAATGAGCGCAATTACAACGGTAAATTCCCTCACCACATAAGCTGACACAATACTATCCATCGGCATGGCTTCACCGTTCACGGATAAGTCGGGGAACGTAATACGTGCATATAATCCCGCAATCACAACAAGGAAGAAGAGGAACTGGGTAACGATGCCCACCACGAGATAGCGATTGACATCTTCTTTGCGCTTCAGTAGTAGTGACTTCGTTAAAATATGCGGCTGACATACAATAGCTATACCCACGATAAACGGAGCTACCAGTATTTCAAAATAATCCCGAAACAGAAAGCTGCTGTCGTTGGTAAGCTGGGTTAACTTGGGGTCGATTGTGCCCAACTTATTAATGAAACCGGTTACACCCTCGCTAAAATGCTGATATCCCGACCCCAATAACATAATGGCCACAATTACCATCAGTAAGGCCTGAATGGTATTGGTATAAACCATCGAATTGGCCCCTCCGTACATCATATATCCAAAAATGAAGACAACAATTCCTATCAATGTATAAAGCTCACTAATATTTAGCGTGCTCGAAAGTACCTTAGTCAACCCCACGCAGATGAGCACGATAAATGTAATTAGAAGCAGGGAAAGGAATCCGAAAAAAATACCAAAGCGGCGACTTGCATACATTTTTCGGATCCAGTCGGCCATGCTCAGCGCTTTCACGTTGGTCCCAAAATTTCGAAACCCTTTAGTAAAGAGAATAAGCGAACCCAGGGTTGCCAGCGGCAGAGCCAGCCCCATGGCAATCACCCCGCTAAACCCATACAAAGCAACAAAGCCCGGGTTAATAATAAAAGTAGCCGCACTGGTGATCGAGGCCGCCAGGGATAATCCAACGGCCGTAGGCGAAAAGAGCACACTGCCCAGTGCGTAATCATCCATCTCTTTGGTCTGACCCGCGCCGCGGATGACGAAATACAGGATCACTCCCGCATAGCACAGAATCAATACCCAACCGGCCATTACCATTGTGGATGATGCTAATTCCATATTTGCCTTATTTATTTTTCCTTACAGATTTCTGATCCCCTTTGGGGTCAATTTCCTATACCTCTTGTTTACCATCTATAGGCACAAGCTCCAAAATGAAGCCCCCCGCCGGAGCCTACAAATACTAAAATATCTCCCTCACTCACCGACCCTTCTCGCAGCGCTTTATCGAACACCATAGGAATAGCTGCTGAGCCCGTATATCCGAACTTATCCATAATCGTAGGGGCCGTTTCGCGGACCAACGACAGATTATCCATTGTCTCCCAAATCTGGTTAATATTGATCTGTGTCATATACGCCCCATCAATATTATTGGTCTGAAAGTCCCCTTTTTCAGCTACGGTGCGAATCATATCTGTCCAAACCTCTGGATTGATCTCTTTGGGAAACTTTTCCACAAATCGCAGACACTGCATTCCACCTATCTGCTCGCTTCGCGCCGCGGGGTCTGCAGCCCCACCGCCATAAATGCCCATGTGTTTGTAATATTCCGGCTTGGTTCGCAGATCTGAAGCTAAAAATCCTTTACCGCTATCTTCGGTAGGTTCAAGGATTACGGCTCCCGCCCCATCAGCAAATAGGGTGACCGTTTTCTTGTCGTCGAGATCCAAGAACCGACTCATGCCATAAGCTCCAATCACCATCACCTTTTCGTACACCGGGTCCATTGCCATCATGCTGTTCGCAAGGGTTAATGCAGTGGGGAAACCGGCACAAGCCGTGTTAGTGTCAAGCGAGGTAGCATTTTTCAAACCCATTTTTTGCTGCACCACCGATGCAGTAGATGGAGAAATAAAATCCGGGGTGTCTGTGGCAATGATTAACAGGTCGATATCTGCTTTTGAGAGAGAGGCCATATTCAAAGCAGCCTTTCCGGCTTCTACACATAAATCACTTGTGGATTGACCCTCTTCCATCCAGCGACGTTCTTCAATGGTTAAGTTCTCACGCAGCCACGTATCCACATCTTCCCCAAGTCGTTCATTAAACCACTCGTTGGTGAGCACCCGCTCAGGTGCATACGATCCGCTGGCAATAATTTTTGAATGCCTCATTAGAATACGAGTCCCCCGTCAACTTGTAATACTGCCCCTGTGATAAAAGCTGCTTGCTCGGAAGCCAGAAAGACATACGCCGAAGCGATGTCTTCTGGTTTACCGAGGCGTCCCAAGGGCGTCTGCCCTTTCAATTTTTCTAATATTTTATCGGGCACCGTATTCACCATGGGCGTTTCAATAAAACCCGGTGCCACAGCATTTACCCGAATACCTTTTCGTCCGAGTTCACGTGCCCATGTTTTCGTTAATCCAATAACACCCGATTTTGTTGCCACATAATTACTTTGACCAAAATTCCCATAAACCCCAACCACAGAGCTGGCATTAAGAATAACGCCAGACTCCTGCTCGCGCATCAGCTCGGCAGCAGTCTTTCCACAATAGAACACACCGTTCAGATTTACTTCCACAACCTGTTCCCAGTCCTCAATACTCATTTTTTTGAGCGTTGCATCCCGGGTAATACCCGCATTATTGACCAGTACATCCAACCGCCCCCAGCGATCTTTTACTTCGCTCATCGATTCCTGAACGGTATCAAAATCGGTAACGTCCACTTTATCAAAGTGAACGTTATGGCCGTTGGCCGACCATTGCTCAACTAAGGCATTGCCCGCTGTTTCATCCATATCCCATAGCTCAACAACTGCTCCGCGATCTAAAAACTGCTCTGCTGTTACACGACCAATACCTCCGGCACCTCCCGTAACAAGCACTACTTTTTCGTTGAAATCCTTCATCTTGTTATTCTTGATTTAAAAATTCTACGATTTCCTGGTTAACTACTTCTGACTTCTCGAAATGCACAAAATGTCCGGTCTTATCTACCATTTTAAGGGTACTGTTTGGAAGATTTGCATGTCCCGACTCGGCTACTTTTTGAGGAGTAAGATCGGCGTGGAACTGTCGATTAGGTATCAGCATATCCTGCTTTCCAAAAAGTATGAGTGCTGACTGTTTAATAGAGGAAAGCTCATCAGCTACGGGATCCTCGAGCATAGCCCGAACCGACCCTGCATAAGCCCGGCTGTAATTCTCAAACTCCTTGGCATCCCGAATGGCGATCCGATCTTCAATCATAAACTCGGCCTCTTTGGGGAAATCAAAGAATGTAGCCCTAAACGTTTGACGAACCACAGAATCCGGAGTAGCCTGAATGGACTCGGGCGTCACAAAATTGGTCATCATTGCACCTTCTTGCTCGGTAAAGGTTTCAAATCCGGCCGGCGCCAATAGTACCAAGCGTTCAATTTTCTCGGGATTCGAAACAGCACCCCGTAATGCAACCTGTCCACCCATCGAGTGCCCCATCCAGGTTGCTTTTTCTATTTCCAAGGCCTCCTGTAAGCCTGCCACGGTTTCCACAAAAAGCGGAATGGAATACTCCTTTACCTTTTTGGAAGATTTCCCGTAACCGGGAAGATCAACAGCGATAACACGGTATGATTTCGACAGCTCAGATATATTCTTTTTCCATGCGGGGATGTAGCTACCAAGACCATGTATTAACATAAGCGTCGGCCCCTCCCCCTCATCAATGTAGGCAACCCGATGCCCGTTATCGAGCTCTTGATACTGTACCTCATAGGGATATTCCAGCTCAGAAAACTGGGACAACTGGGCCTGAGAAACGCCCCTACCTGCTACAAAAAACACAAATAGAATCCCGAAAAAGGCCGTTATGGAGTGTTTAGCAGTCATTATAAATTCAATTTATTAAAAATTTGAAAAGTTCCAAACGTTAATTGGTAAAAAAATTATCCTGTGATCTTCTTGTGTTTTTCTGCCCAGGCTTCCACAAACTTTTGGTTATACTCATCCATCAATTCATAGAATGATTTCATCATCTCCATCTGTTGACGAATATACTCGGCATCTTCAGAATCCAAGGATTGAGCCTGCGTTAGGTATTTTTCGGCAATCTCGATGTTATTCTGCATCTTGTTAATCTGATTTGCATACGCCTTGCCAAAGATATCATCCGAAGCCTGATAATAATCTTTCCGATCGCCGGGCACCCACACCTTTTCAATAAGTCCGCGTTCTTTTAGGCGGCGACAAATCTGGGAGATGGGCCCTTTACTCATCTCCAGCTTTGTTACAATATCATCCAGCGACTGGGGCTCTTTGGATATAATCAACAGTCCCACAATACGACCCATCAAGGGATTCAATCCGAAATTACTATAGCCTTCTGCAAAATCAGCCACAATCTGCTGGGTTAAATCTTTATTATCTGCCATACGGGTGGAGTTACATTATAAGGTTGCGTTTGTTGCTATCTATAATTTGAAACTTTTAAAATTTTTGCAACTCTAAAAATAAATTGGCTCCTATGGCTGTCTTTTTTTCAAAATTCGATCTCAGTTGCAATTTCGGCTATTCTTTCCAACATTGATCAAAAATAAACTCAAGAGACACCAGTACGTACTAATTAAAGCCGTGGGGAATGGGAATCAAAACCGATAAAAACTTAAGTTTATTACTGTTAGCTCTTACTTTTTTTGTTGTTGGATTAATCAGCATCTATACCGGTGTTTTTCACAGTCTTGACCGGATGATTCTGGACTACAAATTTCGCTACCTGCAGCAAGAAGATCCCAACGATAAAATTGTTCTGGTATCTATTGATGAAAAAAGCCTCTCCTACTTCAATAATAACGGCATGTACTGGCCATGGCCGCGCGAATTTTACCAGGTTGTGACCGACTATTTTAATGATTCAGGAGCAGAACTGATCATCTATGATATTCTTTTTGATACCCCCGATTTCGATCGGCGTAATATTTCGGGAAAAATGAGTGACGAGCGATTTTTAAACTCTATCCAAAAAAGTGGAAATACCATTCTTGCGTTCAAATCCACGGCCAATCAAGATACGTTACAGACGTCTGCTAATGAAGATCTTGAAATAGAGGATTACGAAATCGAAAACAATCCTCCCTATAATGAGCCACACTTACTAACCTCTAAACCTCTCAGTGATTTTACGGAAGCTGCTATATCCTCGGGAAATACCGTTTTGAGTCCCGATTCAGATGGTCTTATCCGCTCGGTACACCTTTTCGACAGTCTTGCACATAAAGGGTTCACCCCTACTCTTGCAATGGCGGCCTATTTGGAGTTGCAAGCCGATTCGGTTTTGCTCGAGTGGACCGACAACGGTTTGCGGGTGGGGCAGATGGATATCCCCCTGCACAATAATGGTGATTATTTAATTAATTGGTATAAAAAAGGAGGTGTTGAAGACGGAACGTTTCCCTACTACTCGTTTCAGGCTGTTGTGAAAAGTGCTATTCAAAAACTACAAAATTCTGATGCGGAAGTTGGTGTGCCTCCGGAAACATTTGAGGATAAAATAGTTTTGGTAGGAGCTTCGGCTGCGGGACTCGGAGACATCAAAAGCACCCCCATGAGTTCGCTGGAGGATTATCCCGGGATGGAGATACAAGCAACCCTGCTTAACAATTTGCTGGGAGAAAATTTTATTACTCAGCCCTCCACATGGGTTAAAATTCTTATTCTGTTGCTACTTTCGACAGGTATTCCATTTATCATCGCCTACACGCGTCCAACCTATGGCGTAATGGCCATTCTGGGAATATTGGCGACTTTTATACTCGTGGGAACAACACTTTTTATCGCAGAACGTATTTGGCTCTCAACCGGCATGTACCTGCTGATGGCCGCGTTTACCTATAGCGGATCGGCGGCTTACAAATATTTTGCAGAGGAAAAACAAAAGAAGGAAATTCGATCTGCATTTGGCCAGTATGTGCAGCCGGAGTTTGTGGAGCAACTCATCGCTCAGCCTGATCTGCTACAACTGGGCGGACAAAAGAAGCGGCTCACGGTTATGTTTTCAGATATTGCAGGCTTTACAACCATATCAGAGCAGAAAAAGCCCGAAGACCTGGTTTCGTTTCTTAATGAATACCTTGGGGCTATGACCGATATCATTTTCACCCATTCCGGTACGGTCGATAAATATATTGGCGATGCGGTTATGGCGTTTTGGGGAGCTCCCATCGGTCAGGATAATCACGCCGAACTGGCCTGCCGCAGTACCCTGAAAATGATGAAAAAGGTGGAAAAGCTGGCTCCACAAGAGACGAATATTTACTCTCGGTTTGGCGTTGCTACCGGCGATATGATTGTTGGGAATATCGGATCCTACAACCGTTTTAATTACACGGTGCTGGGCGATACGGTAAATCTGGCGGCACGGCTCGAAGCGGCCAACAAACAATTTGGCAGTCAAACGATGATATCAGAAGAAACCTATCAGCAGGTGAAGGATGAATTTTACTGTCGCCAACTTGATTTTCTGGTTGTAAAGGGAAAAACGAAACCGGTACGCGTGTTTGAATTGATGGGCGATAAACAAGCTGAAGAAAATGCTGACGAGCTGCAGCAAATCCTAACTGTTTATCAAAAAGGATTAGACCACTATCTGGACAAACAATGGGATAAGGCGATCAATCAGTTTCAAAACACTTTAGTATTAAAACCGAACGACGGGCCGTCGCAAACATATATCGAGAGGTGCAAAAAATTTAAAAAAGATCCGCCGCAAAAAGATTGGGATGGCGTTTTTCATCTACAAACAAAATAAGAGGATATTCTTATGGGACGAAAATTTTTGTTTAGCTCACTCTTGCTGATATTCATTTCAGGAATGGCTGTTGTTGTTAATCAAATTACCATAAAAAATAATGTGGACATGCGCAGTGGTCCGGGCTCATATTATGAGCTCATTTTACGCCTAAATTCGGGGGCAGAGGTTACCGAAATTGAAAAACAGCAACAGTGGGTGAAAGTTGAAGCCCAAGATCAAGAAGGGTGGATTCCCGAGCGTGCGGCTAACTTTGCAGAGGAGGAGCAAAAATCACGCCCCGATCAGGATGAGATAACTCCTGAGGCACAAACAGCTTTTGAAGAGCTTGGCGAAGATGATGAATCTGATGAGGATCCCTATGCATCCCCTGCCCAAGTAGCGGCGGCGGTAAAAGGATTTGCTACTGATTTTACCTCCAGCCAGACGGGATCAGAGAACAATGCCCTTCTTGATGATTTTGAAACCTTCCACGACCCCCAGAAATATCGTGAGTTTCGTAGCTTTAGGCTGAAAAACTGGACGTGGCAAAAAGCACAATCCCGATTGGAACTTGACCCGGGTAGTGTCGCTGAATTAGATCCGGTGCAAGAGCAAATCGGCTGGGGCATCGCCAATGTGATTGCCCAGCAGGGATTGATCAATAACAACGAGCTGCAGGAGTATTTGACGCACATCGCCCTGGTATTGGTAGAAAATTCCCATCGCTACGAAACCCCGGTCCGCGTTTATATTTTGGATACTGACGAAATCAGTGGATATGCTGCGCCCAATGGAGCTATTTTTGTATCAAAAGGAGCGCTCGAAATCATGGAAAGCGAGACCGAATTCGCCTTTTTTGCAGCGCACGAATTGACTCATATTGTCCTCAATCATGGCATCAAAGAAACAGAGCAGCGCAGAGCTAAAGTAACCGCTGATGACCGCTTTGAAGAACTGGATCGCGAGTTAGGTGATCGCGACAGGAAATATGAAGATACCGAAGAAGAACTTACCCAACTGGCTAATGAGATGTACGAATACACCATTAAGGATCGGCTCGAAGAATATGAGTATGAGGCCGATTACTGGGGTGTAGCCTATATGTATCGAGCCGGATATAACCCGACCGGCGGACTTGATCTCTTGAGACGCATTCGAAACAATCAAGGGGATTTTAAGGATGAAATTGGCCTTGCCAAATGGGAAGGAACATCTCTTCGCGACCGAATCATCAAGATCGACAACCAAATTACTGACTTTAACTTACCACAAAATTTTGGTCACGATTACCAAAGTGTCTTCCAGGAAAAGGTGCGTGCACTCGAATAATTTTATGGACTGCCCTTTGCACCTACCCTCGTTTCTCAACCAGCTTCTTGAGCTCAGAAACCAGCATCAGCGATTCGATGGGCGTCATCCGGTTGGGGTCGCAGGCCTCCAACTTGTCGATAAGTTGCTCGGTGTTGGGATCGAGCTGCGCCTGAAAAAGGGAAGGCTGCGTAATTTCGCCCTGCTTTTCCATCTCTTTGGCCGCCTTTTTGACCGCCGCTTTCTTTTTCTTGGCCCCTTCTTCGAGCGTGCCATTGCTGTCGGTCAGATCAAGGCTGTGGTTTTCAAGGTTGGATAAAATCTCTTTGGCCCGTTCAATTACAATAGTAGGCAGTCCGGCCATGTCGGCCACCTGAATGCCATAGCTGTGATCGGCCCCGCCACGCACCAACTTTCGCAGGAAAATCACCTTATCATCATGCTCCTTGACCGACACATTATAATTAACAATATGATCGTACATATTTTCGAGCTCATTTAGCTCGTGGTAGTGCGTAGCAAAGAGCGTTTTGGCGGCCACCGACGGCTGATTGTGCAGATATTCGGCCAGCGACCACGCAATGCTGAGCCCGTCAAAGGTACTGGTTCCCCGCCCCACCTCATCCAATAAAATCAGCGAATTTCGGGTGGCGTTATTGAGGATGTTCGCGGCCTCATTCATTTCAACCAAGAACGTACTTTCTCCCGCTGCCAGATTATCGGATGCTCCTACGCGCGTAAAAATCTTGTCCACCAAGCCAATATGTGCTTCTTCGGCGGGAACGAAACAGCCAATTTGTGCCAGCAACACAATCAATCCCGTCTGACGCAAAATGATACTCTTACCCGCCATATTGGGACCAGTAATAATCAGGATCTGCTCGTCTTCATTTTCGACGTGAATATCGTTGGGAATAAACGGATCGCCCGGCGGCAGCGTTTTCTCGACCACTGGGTGGCGTCCTTTCGTAATATCAATTTTCTGATCATCGGCAATGGCCGGTTTGCAGTAATTGTTATGATACGCCACTTCAGCAAAACTCTGTAAACAGTCGAGCTGGGCCAACGCCTCTGCAACTTGTTGTACCTCCTCGGCATAGCCGGCAATATCAACTCGAAGTTCCTCAAAAAGATCATATTCCAAGCCTTTACTTTGCTCTTCGGAGGATAAAATACGCTCCTCAACTTCTTTGAGTTCTGGCGTGATATAACGCTCAGAATTCACCAGCGTCTGCTTGCGGATAAAATGTTCGGGCACTTTATCAGCATGGGTATTCGTCACCTCAATATAATAGCCATAGACCTTGTTGTAGCCGATTTTCAGCGAATCAATTCCGGTTTCTTCGGCTAACTCATTTTTAATATCGGCAATATAATCCTTTCCGTTGCGCGCGATATTTCGAAGTTCATCCAGTTCTTCGTTGTAGCCATCCTTGAAAATATCACCATCGCGCACACTGGTTGGCGGCTCTTCAACGATCGCCTTTTCAATCTGTTCCTGCACCTCAATCAGTAACTTCAACCGCTCAAGAATATCGTTCAACAGGGGCTCCTCAAGCTGATTAAACTGTGATTTGATAATCGGAATCTGCCCCAGGGAATCCTTCAGCTTCACCAGATCACGCGGATTGGCACGTCCCACACAGATCCTCGAAATAAGACGCTCCAAATCGCCCACCTCTTTCAATTCTTCTCGCAAGTTTTCACGCACATCGTGATTTACATTCAAAGCCTCCACAGCGTTAAGGCGGGCACGAATGGGTTTCATCCGTTTAAGTGGACGCATGATCCACTTGCGCAGTAATCTTCCCCCCATGGCCGTACTGGTATCGTCCAAGATAGAAATGAGTGTGCCCTCGCTGCTGCGACCATCCTGTATCGTATTTACCAACTCGAGATTTCGTTTTGTGGAGCCATCCAGCGACATATACTCGTTGCTCTCAAACTTCTGGATGCGTTTGATATGTCCCAGCGAGGCTTTCTGCGTTTCCTGAATGTAGTGCATGAGAGCCCCAGCCGCCATGTGAGCTACTTCCAGATCCTCTACGCCAAAGCCCTTAAGGGAATGCGTCTCAAAATGATCAGTTAGCAGATCATATCCATAATCACCCTCGTACACCCACTCCTCGATAAACGTCATATTATAATCGAGCAGAAATTCAGGCACGTTGTTTTTCAGATTTTTCGGTAACAACAGCTCGGCCGGCGATATTGATTGTAACATATCGCCCAGCTGTTGCTTTGCAACCTGACTCACCGAAAACTCTCCCGTTGACACATCGGCAAAGGCCGCGCCGGCTTTTTTGCCGTCCCAATACACCGCCGCAGCATAATTATTACGCTTGTGCTCCAACAGTTTTTCCGACATGGTTACTCCGGGGGTCGTAATTTCAGTCACCTCCCGATTTACAATCTTTCGTCCTGCCTTTTTGGCTTCGGATGGATTTTCAACCTGATCGCAGACCGCAACCCGGTAGCCTTTTTTTACCAATTTAGGCAGATAAGTATCGAGTGCGTGATGGGGAAATCCCGCCATGGGAGTCTGGTCGCCCCCATTATTACGCTTGGTAAGGGTTATCCCCAATTCTTTGCTAACCAACTCGGCATCATCGGCAAAACATTCGTAGAAGTCGCCCACCCGAAACAACAAGATAGCTCCTTCGTTCTCATCTTTAATTTGATGATACTGACGCATCAGTGGGGTTAAAGACTTGGATTTGGTACTCATCAACGGCAGTAATTTTTGTGCTTAATGGTTAATTTCGTAACGTATGAACGACTGAGATCAAAATCAGATTAGCATAACAAAGGCGAAGCCTGTAACTTTCGCCATCTTATTAATTTAGTATTTATTGATCAGTGCAGAAGTATAAGGATTTCTGGCGGCTCATCGTAACATTAGTAAAGAAGAAGGATGTCTTTTTTAATGCTTCCGCCATTACGTTCAACCTTTTTATTTGCGCTATACCCTTCATTTTACTGATGATTTCTATCATCGGATACATTTTATCCTACGAGGAAGCTTTTAATGAAATTGTTCGATATGGGCAGGAACTTTTTCCCAGTTTCACCTATGAATCTCGCAGTAGTGATGTTTTCCAAGGTGCGGTAACGCTTGAAACGCTGCTCGAACCGCTCATTGGGGCCCGCCGGTTGTTCGGAATTATTGGTACGATTATCCTGATCTTTTTCTCGCAGGGATTTTTTCACACGCTCAAACATGTGGTGTTCGATATTTTTGAGATTGAAGACCGGCGTCATCCTATCCTCGAGATGGTCTATAACTTTTTTACGTTTGGATTGGTGGGTGGAACGTTTCTGTTTTTTAGTCTCGGTATTTCGATCGTCTCAATCATCTCGATTGAGACATTTTCACTGCCCTACACCGATGTAGAGTTTCAAGTGTCGTGGATATACGAATTTTTAAACCTGCTAATTCCCGTTCTTTTTACGCTGATTCTGTTTTATATCCTGTTCCGTTACATCAGTGAAAAAAGAATGAAGCCAAGGGTAGCACTACTGGCAACGGTAGTTTATACCGCACTTTTTGAGCTTGCCAAAATGGGGGTCGGTAATTACCTGGATTATGCGCTAAACTCATACCGTTACTTCTACCAAGGTTATACGGTATTGGTAATGATCGGAGTTTGGGCTTTTTATTCGGCGGTGCTATTTGTGATCAGCACCATCATCGCCAAAGCATACCAGGATGTATTCGTTGGTAATGACGAGGTTCCGGAAAATCCTTACACAACAATTTCTTAAATGGCAGACCTTAAATTACCGCCTTCGTTTTATCTACGGTCGGATGTTGTTACCATAGCGCGCCAATTAGTTGGAAAGGTCTTATGCACAAAAATTGGTGCCAAAACAACCAGTGGTATCATCACCGAAACCGAGGCCTACTGCGGACGTGATGACCAAGCGTGTCATGCTTACGGTGGTACCCGAACCCAGCGGACTGAAACCATGTACCAAGCCGGGGGAATCGCTTACGTTTACCTGTGTTATGGCATCCATCACCTTTTTAACGTGGTTACCAATATCGAGGACGAAGCTGATGCCGTATTAATCAGGGCGGTAAAACCCGTTGACGGGACCAGCACTATGCTACACCGACGGGATGCGAAAAAGTGCAATCCTTCCCTCACAGCCGGACCCGGACGACTAACCCAAGCCTTAAACATTACAACCGATTTTGATGGCACCGACCTTACCAGCAATTCAATTTGGATTGAAGATCGAAACCACGCCTTTTCTGATGATGATCTTATTGCCGCCGAACGCATTGGGGTTGACTATGCCGGAGAAGATGCCAAACTGCCTTGGCGATTTTATCCCAAAAACAGTTCATGGATAAGCAAAAAATAAATAAAGCCTGCCTCAACAGTTGAGACAGGCTTTACTTTTGTTAAATCCTTATTGGGATAATATTAATTCTCTGCGTTTTCCGCCTCTTCCTCTTTAACTATTTCGCGATAACGCTCAACAACTTCCGGGTCAGACTGCAGTGCTTGAACGATAGACTGAAATCGTTGGGGCTCGAGACCATTATTTTCCATTGCAGTCATCACTTCTTGTTGCTGGACTTCCATCAGCTTTGGCTGAACTTCGTCCATTGTTTCCTGCTCCTGCTCAGTTACATCGGCAGAATCTCCTGCCTGCTGAGGGTTATTTTGCGTCATCATGATTTCTTCGAACCGTTCGGGACTCATCTCTTTATCCGACAGTAAGGAAGAAATTTCATCATCAATTTTCTCATTAACTTCTTGAGTAACCGCAGCAAATTTTTGCAGATCTTCATCCGAAATACTATCGGGTTGGGATTGCTGCATCTGTTGCTGTTGCATTTGACCTTGTGCAAAAGCCGAACCGGCCATCAACATAAATCCAAGAACGAACGCTGCGGATTGCTTAAAAAACTTCATATAGTATATTGGTAATTTAAAATTTATTAGTTCTGCTCTAAATTAAGCCCTACTAAAATAGAGATTATTTATTCCGATATAAAAAATAACCTGCCGGGCTATTTTATATCTTCGAAGTATTGTGATATGGCTTAACGGGCTTTCTGCATTAATATTCTGATTTAATTTTGTTTATAGTTTTGACGCTACTTAGGGTACTTGGCCTTACTGCAAAAAATGATCGTTACCGTAACAACAAGCAGGATCATCCCAAAGTAGTTATGGGTTACGGCTTCCCAGGGAGCGATAGCAAACGTTCCGCTAAGTAATAGCGCCTGGTTGCCGTAGGGGAGAAATCCCTGGGCAATGCAAGCAAAAGTATCGAGCACGGTGGCACTTCGCTTGGAAGATATATCGTGTTTCTGAGCCAAATCCCGGCTCAAATCACCTGTCACTACAATGGAAACGACGTTGTTGGCAATACAGAAATCGGTAATAAAAACGAGCACACCGATCGCCATCTGCTGGGCACGGTTTCCCGTTCTTGTAACCCGTTCAGCCAGCCGGTTAATGTGCTCTGAAATCCACTGCAAACCGCCCTGCTGTTTGATAAATTCACCCAGTGATCCCACAAACATGGCCAGAATAAAAATGCTTTGCATGTCGGCAAAACCGTCAGCAATATCAGTACCAAGAGCAGACAATTCGTAACCAGTAAAGAAAGCACCCTGTAGAGCTGCCATCACAATACCTAAGAGCAATACGAGAAAAACGTTCATCCCACTTACGGCCAGAACAAGGATGGCCAGATACGGCAGCGTAGCCCCCCAACTGAAAGTTTCGGGAGTTATCGGAGCGGAGTCGACGGCTAAAAATCCAAAAAGTAGCGTTGTCACAATAAGTGCCGGAAGGGCAAACTTCACGTTTTCCCAGAATTTCTCTTTCATTCCCACTTTAATCATTCGCGTTGATGCAATGGTCGTATCAGAAATAATGGAAAGGTTATCCCCAAACATGGCCCCACCCAACAATGCCCCAGCGATGAGCGGTTCTCCGGTGCCAGTCTGCTCGGCAAAACCCACAGCGATAGGAGCCAAAGCGGCAATGGTTCCCACCGAGGTGCCCATGGCCAGTGAAATGAGTGCGGCAATGACAAATAACCCCGGCAGGATATAACCGGAAGGTACCAAAGTGAGTCCGGCATTGACGACTGCATCCACCCCGCCCGTGGCCGTTGCCACGCTGGAGAAGGCTCCGGCCAGCAAAAAAATAAAACACATCGTAATAATATTGTCATTGCCGGCGCCCTTGACCAACACACCGATAGAATTGTTCAACGGTTTGGGGTTTAAAATCACCGCTAAAATCAGGGCAGGAATAATAGCTACCGGCCCAGGCAATTGCTGAAAAGGACGATCTACGCCGTAAAACTGAAGTGCTAATCCGGTACCAAGAAAAAGACCAATAAAAAGCAGGATAGGTAGAAGTGACCGCTTTGCAGCACTGTTGTTTCTTTCCATATGGATGTGATGCTATACCAAAATTACAAGAAATTAGTTGCTAAGCTTTTTTTATGCCAGATAATACAGGTTTTTTTGTACAGCCACATATTTTCAATCCTTGAACCGTGTATCAGCGCTCAATATTCAAAAAGCGGGCGTTTATTGCGACAATAACCGTGCTTAGCGACATCAATACGGCCCCAACCGCCGGACTCAAAATAATACCGTATCCCACTAAAACACCGGCGGCCAGCGGAATAGCCACTACATTATAACCGGTAGCCCAGAACAGGTTTTGCACCATCTTACGGTAGGTGGATTTAGCCAGCTGGATGACAGCGGCTACATCATTCGGATTACTGTCAGTCAAAATAATATCGGCCGTTTCTACGGCTACGTCCGAGCCAGCCCCGATGGCGATTCCCACATCGGCCTGGGCCAGGGCGGGCGCATCGTTCACCCCGTCGCCGGTCATCGCAACTTTGAGTCCGCGCTCCTGAACCTCTTTGATTTTATCGGCTTTTTCATCGGGCAATACTTCGGCAAAAAACTCTTCGAGTTGGAGCTCCTCAGCTACGAATTTAGCTGTTTGCTCGTTATCTCCAGTGAGCATCATGCAGCGGATGCCCATATCCTTCAGCTTTTTGATGGCTTCATACGAACTTTCTCTTATCTGATCGCCGAGTGCAATGGCCCCTTCCAGCTGATCATCCACAATCACAAATACGACCGTCTTACCCTCCTTGGATAGCTGTTCGTACTTCTCGCGTGGTAGTTCAAAATTTTGCTCTTTTACGTAGCCGGGACTTACCACGAATACCTGCTTGCCTTCGACGATACCCTGGATGCCCTTGCCGGTAATCGAATCAAAATTCTGTACGTTGTAGGTCGAATCGGTAGCTTCGAGAATGCCCTCCGCCAGCGGGTGCTCGGAGTTTTGCTCCACGGATGCCGCCAGTTTGAGCAGTTCATTTTCATCATAGGAGTCGGTAAACGTGAGCACATCAGTTACTCCAAATTGCCCTTCGGTAAGGGTCCCGGTTTTGTCAAAAATGACAGCATCCATCTCCCGGGCCTGTTCAAAAGCGGTTCGGTTCCGGATCAAAAAACCGTTTTGGGCAGCCAGTGATGTGGAAACGGCAACCACCAATGGTACGGCCAGTCCCAGGGCATGTGGACACGTAATTACCATAACGGTAACGGTGCGTTCCAAGGCGAAAACGAAATCCTGGCTCGACCAGAAGGTCCACCCGAAAAACGTCAGCGCTCCCGCTCCCAACGCTATCAAAGTAAGCCAGAAGGCCGCACGATTTGCCAGATCCTGTGTTTTTGACTTGCTCTCTTGGGCCTGCTTCACCAACTCAATAACCTGCGACAGAAAAGAATCATCGCCCGTTTTCTCTACTTCAATGGTGAGCGATCCCTTGCCATTCACCGACCCACCAATTACCTCATCGCCCTCTTCCTTGGATACCGGTTTGGATTCGCCGGTCATCAACGATTCATTGACCGAAGAGTTTCCTTCCACAACCGCGCCATCTGCCGGTACTTTTTCGCCGGGCTTGATGAGCACCTTATCACCAACTTGCAGTTCTTCGAGTGGGATGTCCTCGATATCTCCATTATCTGTAATGCGGTGTGCTTCGCCGGGCATCAGTTTCGCCAGTTCTTCCAGCGCCTTGGAGGCGCTCATGACCGAACGCATCTCAATCCAGTGGCCCACCAGCATGATATCCACCAAAGTGGCCAGCTCCCAGAAAAACACTTCGCCTTCCACTCCAAAGACGACCAGCGAACTGTATATATAGGCCACGGAAATAGCCAGGCCGATGAGAGTCATCATACCCGGTTCTTTTTCGGAAAGCTCATCTTTTAATCCGGTTAAAAAGGGCCATCCGCCGTAGAAAAAGACAAACGACGACAGCACAAAGGAGATATAGAGATCGCCCTCAAACTGCAAGCTATCTCCGAGACCCAGAAATCCCTGGATCATGTGGGACAGCACTATAATAGGAATGGTAACAATCAGCGAAATCCAGAAGCGCCGCTTGAAATCCTCGGCCATGGCGGCGTGGTGGCCTTGGTGATTTTCATGCCCGTTTTG
>JBNJFP010000037.1:0-8092 GCA_051746985.1 Bacteroidota bacterium | reverse complement strand
TATAATAGGAATGGTAACAATCAGCGAAATCCAGAAGCGCCGCTTGAAATCCTCGGCCATGGCGGCGTGGTGGCCTTGGTGATTTTCATGCCCGTTTTGCTCCTCGTGATGTTGGTCGTGCCCCTCATGCTGATGATCCATAATATAAAATAGTTATGTTGAAATTAGATCATTATCGGTAATTCGATTTATTCTTCATCCAGTTGCACCATTTCTATTTGTTCAAGATGCAGGATACCGCTTCCCTCCAGCTTCATTCCCACATGTCCGGTTTCGGGAGCGTCTCCGTGACCGTGGACAATCATTTCCTTATCCACATAACCGCGAAAATGCGTGCCATTGCCTACCACCCGAATAAACAACGAACCACTAACATCAGTTTCTCCTTCGTCGAAGATTTCAGTTTCTCCGTCGCTTACCCGTCCCTGTGTCACGGAACCATCCGAGGAAATACGCACAAAATCGTAGTTTTCCGCATCACGCACGTGGTTTGCCAGCGTTACGCTGCCCTCAAACTTGGAGAAATCCAGGTAATAATCGGTCTGCACATTTTGATAAGTATCGTGCGTCACGAAAAAGGCCTCCAGATCATCCCCATAAAATTGAAGCACCTCAGTTTCTCCGTCAACGGTGATGGTTTCGGCGCTTAGCTGTTCAAGATCGCCAATGAGGAAATGGAATTCTTCCCGAAGTATCTGGGTGGATTCGTCCGCTATTTCCCAGCTCCAGTCGCCATTTTCACTGACTGTAAACTGCTGCTCCGCCTCACTGGACGATTCGCTTTCTTCGCTCGTGTCGAATGATTCCTCAGTCTGAACGCCCACGCCATGGCGAAATACCATCTCCGCCCCGCGGTCGCCCGTCTGATAGAGAAAAACCATACCGATCAGGGAAATGGTAAAAAAGAGGATATGCAAAACCGATCGTCGTCGGATCTCTATTTTCCAGAACACAAATGTTCGGGCGGTAGTATAAATCCCCAGAAACCAGACGGTCCACAGCGCCCAGTCGGCATGCGCATTGAGCAGGCTCTGCGCTTCGGCAGGTAGGAAAACGCTGTCGGCGGCCGAGGTCCCGGTAAAATACACCCCAACGGCTGTCAGCGTCCCGATTACGTAAAGCACCAAGGTGGAAATTTCATTCCACCACGTATTATTTTTGGGCAGCAAAAGATTGATAAGATCCATCAAAAGGGCCAGCGCAACAATGCCGATAGGAAAGTGAACCACCATCGGGTGCAAGTTCGGTGCCCACTCGGGTATAAATTCCATAAATAAGTCGGTTTAATAAGCCGAATAATTTCATCCGGCCGTTTTAAAAAGGTTAATTAATATGTTCTTTATGTTCACCGCAGCTGGGCATTTGTTCTCCCATATACGGATTGATGATTTCCTCCGTCCAGCTCAGCCAGTAAGCGCCATCGTTGTCATTGGCCATCGGACAGTACTGCACGTGCAGCTCCTCATCACCTTCATAATCCTGATTTTCGACCGCTTTTGCCAGATGATTTGATATCTTCGTGAAGGCTGCCCGAAAATCATCAATATTTTTAGACTCTTGAGCCTCCTGGAGTGCTTCCAACATTTGTCCGTGGTGCTTAGCATGCTTTTCAGCATGATCCCCATGGTTGTTCATCTCCTCATTATTATTTGCTTCTTCGGACAGTTTTTCAAGGTGCTCCCGGGCTGCGGACTCATCATCTTCGGTCAGTGCGTCTTTGACCTCCATATAGTGCTCCAACATTTCGGATAAATGATCCTCGTGCTGGTGTTCCTGTGCATAGGTAGTCACAGTTGATGCCAGTACAAAAAAGGTGAACAAAATAGTCTTTAAGTAATACATAGGTTGATTAATTTTAAGTTGGTCTGTGTTCTTGGGTTGTTAAAATTCTATTTCTTCAATGGTTTCCCCGCAGTTGGGCATGTCCTCTCCCTGGTAAGGGTTTTGGATTTCTTCTTGCCCGCTAAGCCAATAGGCGCCGTCCCCGTCGTTGGTCATCGGACAATACTGGTAATACAGCACGCCATCCACGCCGAATTCGCGCACGCTTTCTACGAGGGATTCGGAAAGGGGAAAGAACGCATCCCGCTGATCGTCAATATCCTGTGCTTCTGCGATGTTTTCCGATTCCCCGTTTAGGGTTTCCAGTAGTTCCATCCATCGGTCGTGCGGCTCCTCTTCAAGCAACGTCATATCCACATTCTCCAACGCATCGAGTAAATGTTGGGCGGATTCGGACGCACCCTCCGCATCATCTTCGACCAGCGCATCCTTCAGCTCCAGATACACTTCGATGGCCGATTTCAACTGATCGCGAAACTCTTGGGGTGCCTCCGATTCGGCCCCGCTGATTTCTGAACGCTCATCGGTGTGTTCACTGTGATCTTCATCGGATGATTCTTCATCCTCCATACTACCGTGATCATGTCCGCCGGTATTGGCGCCGGAACCGGGTTCGGGATTCATCATACTGAGCTTGTCGGCCAGTTGTGCAGCACTGTCGATCATAAAGTTGCCGTGCACAACCACCCGTTCGCCCTCATCCAAACCTTCTTTGATGATATAGGAGTCTCCAACCCGCTCACCAAGTACCACTTCCCGGGCGCTGAAAGAGGTCTGCTCACGATTGGTATTCTCTACATAAACCAGCGATCGCTCACCGGTCCACATCACCGCCGAAGCGGGGACCTGAAGCTGGGCTTCTCCCCCTGCAACCGATGAAGAAACCGTACCTTTGGCCAGCATGTTGGGCTTGAGGTCGCCGTCCGGATTTTCAGCCTCGGCCCGCACCGTGGCTGTACGGCGTCGGTCATTCAGCATAGGGTCGATATAAGTAATTTTTCCGCTGTAGGTTTCTCCGGGATACGAACGCACGGTAAACGAAACGGAATCACCTTCCGCCAGCCCACTGAGATCGTTTTCGTAAGCCTCAAATTCAATCCAGACCGAAGAAAGATCGGCCACCTCAAAAATGGGTTCGGCAAAATGAATATGATCCCCCACCGAAACGTTGCGCTGGGTCACATATCCACTGCGGTGCGAGTGGATGTCGAAGTTACGCCTCGGTTCTCCCTCTTCGATAATATTATCGATAACAGCCTCCGAAATTTCCCAGTTAATCAGCTTTTGACGAGCGGCCCGGTACAGGCTGGGGTTGGATTCGCGCTTTTCGTAGGCTTCCAGCAATTCTTTCTGGGCGGATACCAGTTCCGGAGCATAGACCGAAGCGATGGGATCCCCCTTCTCTACGTAGGCCCCGGTGTAATCCAAATAGAGTTTCTCAATTCGACCGGGAAAATGCGCGGGAATAACTGCGGTGCGTCGTTCATCCACCTTTACTTTGCCCGGCATCCGTGATTCTTTTTGTGCCGGTTCGTTCCTGACTTCGGTGGTCTGTACTTCTGCCAGCTTCATGGCGGTGGCGGTCATCGTCAGCGCGTAGGGATCTTCTTCGGAACCACTTTCATCCACCTCATCGGCCGGAACCAATTCCATACCGCAAATGGGGCAGTTACCGGGCTCATCCTCCCGCACGCTCGGGTGCATGCTGCAGGTGTAAACGACATTACCTTCTTCGTCGGTATGCTGTTCTTCGACGTGCTGTTCGGTGTCGGAGTGCTCTCCGGATCCGCCAAAAAAGAGCCAGCCGAGTAATAATCCGCCAAACAGTACGGCAATATAAGTTGCTATAGTTCGCTTATTCATAGGTTTCATCGGTTAATTCATTTTCATTCAAATTGTTGGTGCCGGCCAGCATTTCGATGCGGGCAACGGACTTATTTTGTCGACCAATAGCTTCCGCCTGCCCTTCCTGGTAGTCGAGTAGGCGACGCTGGAGCCCTAAAATTTCCTGGAAATCAGTATCGGCGCTGGCGTAATCTTCGGTAAGCACATCGATGGCCTGACGGGTACGTTCGATCTGCCGATCGGTATAGTTTTCCAGATCTCGTTCGGCATTTTTGTAATCTCGGAGGCTTTCTTCGAACTGGGTTTGCAACCTGTTTTCACGGGATGATTGCTGTTGCTGCACCGACCGGTTTTGTAGTTCGGCCTGCTTTTTTTGCGCCCTATATTTTCCGCGATATAGCGGAATCTGAACGGTAGCCCGTACCATCATGGCATCACGTCCGTTGTCGATTACTTCCATATCACTGTGGCCGGTCAGTATATATTCCATACCAACACCGAACTTGGGCCGTCCGTCGAGCTTAGCTGCTTGTATCGCTTCCCTCGAAGCCTGCTGCTGGGCCTCAAGTTGGCCCAACTCGGGATTTTGTTCGATCATCTTTGCCTGCAGCTTTTCTTCGGTATCCGGCAGTGATTGGCCAGAAACGGACATGCTGTCGGGCAGATCTACCGAATCGGTATTCAACAATTCGGCAAAATTGCGCCGGAGCACCTCGTGATCCTCCAGCAGATTGTTAAGCTGTACGCGGACATCATCCAGTTCAATTTGAGCCTGGAGGACATCGGCTTGACTGGTATTTCCGTCCTCATAATTCTGGATCGCCAGCTCCTCCAGGGTCTCAAGGATGTCGATGTGTTCTTCCGCAATGGCGATTCGCCGCTGCAACACAAACAGCTCGTACCAAGTGGATTTTATCTCATAAAAAAGCTGGTTGGACCGCTGCTGGAAGGCCCGAAATTTGGCATCCGATTCGCTACTTTTTACCGCTTTTCGGGCGCCTAACGTACCAAACCAGGGAAACATCTGTCCAACTGAAAATCGTGCATTTTGTGGACCCAGCCGTGTCTCGATCGGGCTGATGAAGTAGCCAAAGCTGACTTCCGGATCGGGCAATGCCCCGGCTTGGGGAATGCTCTCCAGCGAAGCCAAGTAATCGTGATAAGCGGATCGAAGCTCAGGATTTTGCTCAACAGCCAGTTGCAAGTATTCCTCCAATTGGGGATCAACATCTTGCCGTGGTGCATCCTGTGCCTGAACCAGCATAGGTACCGACAAAGCGATCAACACAACAAGCAAAAACCGTGCGTTCAAATATCGTGATATGGTGTTTTCTGTATTCATCATGAGTTAGCTGATAATTTTTGTTGTTGATCTAAACCTGGCTGCCGATTGAGCTGCCACTCTTTGTAAATGGCATACAGCACTGGAACCACAAAAAGAGTGACGACCTGCAGCAACATCCCGCCCACGCTGGGGATGGCCATCGGAATCATTATTTCGGCTCCGCGTCCGGTGGATGTTAACACGGGAATAAGTGCCAGAATCGTGGTCGCTGTCGTCATAAGCGTCGGACGAATTCGACGCTGCCCGGCACGGATTACGGTGGCACGAATCTGCCGCAGCGTAGTTGGCTTATTACGTTCAAAAAGCTGATCGAGGTAGGTGGCCATCACTACGGCTCCGTCGGCGGCAATGCCGAACAGGGCAATAAATCCAACCCAAACGGCAATACTCAGATTCACCGTGCCCATCTGGAAAAGCTCGCGCATGGATTGACCAAACAGATCAAAATTCATGAACCAGGGCTGTCCGTAGAGCCAGATGAGTAAGAATCCGCCCGCCCAAGCCACAAAAATACTGCTGAAGATCATGCCGGTTGTTGGAACTGAACGGAACTGGAAATACATGATCAGGAAAATCACCAGTAAGGCTATAGGCAAGATGATAGAAAGCCGTTCTTCTGCTCGCACCTGGTTTTCGTAACTTCCGGCAAATTCATAGCTGATGCCCTGCGGAACATCCAAATTACCTTCGTCGATTTGTTGCTGGAGATGTTGCTGGGCCTGCTCCACTACCTCCACCTCGGCAAATCCGTCCTGCTTGTCAAAAATGACATATCCCACCAAGAATGTATCTTCGGCTTTAATCATTTGCGGTCCCTGCCGATAGGTGATCTCAGCCAGTTGTCCCAGCGGAATCTGTGCACCATCTGAAGTTGGTACAAGCATTTCTTCCAGGTCTTCGGGACTGTCGCGAAGTTCCCGGCCATAACGCACCCGAACGCCATAGCGCTCCCGATCTTCTACGGTTTGAGTGAGTGAAATGCCGCCAAGCGCCACTTCGATATACCGCTGTACTTCCTGCATGGGGATGCCATAACGGGCCAGTTCCTCCCGATCAATATCGAGTTCGAGATAGGGTTTGCCCACGATGCGATCGGCAAACACTGACGATGGTTGCACGCCTTCTACGTTTGGTAGATGCTCTTCAAGCTCCAGTCCGAATTCCTCGATGGTTTCCAGGTCCTGCCCTTTTACTTTGATGCCCATCGGTGCTCGCATGCCCGACTGCAACATCACCTGACGCGTTTCGATGGGTTGCAGTTTGGGGGCAGAAGTAAGTCCCGGCATCCGCGAAGCATCTACAATTTCTTCCCAGATATCATCCGGACTCTGAATTTCGTCGCGCCACTGCCGGTAATATTGGCCATCCGGATCGGGGATGAGTTCATCATTTTCATCGCGGACAAATTCACCGTCCTCATCCACTCGATAGCGTACGCGGCGGCCATCTTCATCGGTTTTATACTCTGATTTGTAGGTAATCAGATTTTCGAACATGGAAGTCGGAGCAGGGTCGAGGGCAGTTTCCGCACGTCCCAATTTACCCACCACATTTTCCACTTCGGGAATAGAGCTGACGCGCTTGTCGATTTTCTGCATATACTCTTTGGATTGCTCGACACCCACATGCTGCATGGTGGTGGGCATCAACAGAAAAGAGCCCTCATCCAGCGGGGGCATAAACTCTTCGCCCAGCCCGGGAAAGGCTTCTTCGGCGCCGGTCCATATACGAGTGGATTCAATATCTACGCCGATGGTGTTGAAACCGCGGGAGACGAATCCGAAAACGGAAGAAAATCCGAGCCAGATGACCACGCTGAGAACCATCAGTGCGGCAGGGACCGACAAAAAGAGCGCTTTGTGATCCAGGAACCAGTCGAGAATAAGGCTATAGTATTTGATGACCAGATAAAAAGAACCGAGCACCAAAACCAGCAACAGCGCTACAAAAAGCAGGTTCCAGAAAAGCGCTGTAGCAGGACCCAAAGGCAGCCAGTAACGCGCCAGCAGATACGTTACAATCCCGACAATCAAACTGTTGTTGGCCAGCGACTGATATCGATTATAGGGATGGTCGAACAGCAGTGGGAGTCCGTTAATCAATCCAAAACCAAGAAGTGCCAGTCCGCCCCAGGCAGGTCCAATAAACAGCACGATCGTTCCCACAGCTACCAGTAATCCGTTCCACCCGAGCTTGATCCAGCGCCGGCGAATATTAATCGAAAACAACCAATGAGCAAAAGGTGGAATCAGAGTGATGGCAATGATGATGGAAGCCACCAGCGCAAAAGTTTTAGTGTAGGCCAACGGACGAAAAAGCTTGCCTTCGGCGGCAATCATGGTAAAGACCGGCAGAAAGCTGACGATGGTCGTGGCGATGGCAGTCAGCACAGCGGAGGCCACTTCGCTGGTCGCACGGAAAATAATTTCGAGCAGGGGTTCCTCGCGGTTGGACTCCTCAATATGGCGGAGCATGTTCTCCGAGAGGATGACCCCCACATCCACAATGGTACCAATGGCAATGGCGATGCCCGACAGGGCCACAATATTGGCATCCACCCCGCCGAGCTTCATGGCGATAAAGGTCATGAGTACAGCCAGTGGAAGCATGCCCGAAATCAGCACAGAATTACGCAAGTTCATCAGCATAACGACCACCACGATTATGGTAATCAGAATTTCGAGATTGAGCGCTTCCTCGAGCGTGCCTATCGTTTCCTGAATGAGTTCCGTGCGGTCGTAAAAAGGCACAACTTCGACTTGTGATTCGGTGCCGTCCTCCAGCGTTTTGGACGGGAGTCCGGATGAAAGTTCAGCTATTTTTTCTTTGACATTATCAAGTACTTCCATGGGGTTTTCGCCGTCACGGGCTACGACCACACCGCCGACCGCCTCGGCTCCCCCCTTGTCAAGAATACCGCGCCGCAGGGCCGGCCCCATACTTACTTCAGCGACATCCCCGATGCGGATAGGCACATTATCGTTGGTGGCGATAACTGCCTCCTCGAGATCGGAAATCTCCTGCACATAGCCGAGTCCGCGCACAAAATACTCTACATTG
>JBNJFP010000036.1:24005-28272 GCA_051746985.1 Bacteroidota bacterium | reverse complement strand
CCGACAAAACATTCTACCAGGTTTTACCTCGTAGTCCGGACGACCTAAACGTAGCTAACCTTCAGCCAATAGTGGAGGAGGGGGCATTTATCTATGCGGATATTGACACCACATCCGAAACGATCTATATGTTACTCAAAAGTGGTCTTTGGGCGTATAATTTGTCGAATGAAAGTTGGCGTTTTCTAAATGCTCTCGATGATCTTAAAGGATCATTTAGCTCCTATGAATTCGGTTTCAATGACCAAACCAATATGATTCAATTATGGTCACGTGGGATGGGAAAGCTATTTAATGTAGATCCAAAAACCTATGAAATTGAGAGCCAAAACCACTCATCCGAACACCAAAACCAGTTTGGCCATTTCCCCTTTTACCGAGACAGCACTCTTTATGCTTTCGGAGGATATGGCTATTGGAACTATCACAATATGATGGTTCATTTCGATCATTCACAAAACGAGTGGTCATTACAGGACGTAAGCTCTGCCTCAGAATATCCCAGCCGCCGAGTTCCCACAACCGGTACGTATGATCAAAAGCAGGATCAATTATATATTTACGGAGGATGGGGAGCGGAATCAGGATATCCTAAGGATCAACATTCACAATCACAGGAGTTTTGGGATATCTGGAGCTTCTCTTTCGAGAGTCGGAAATGGGAAAAAATGATGACACTTGAGCAACTCCCAAATAAAACGGATAGTCATATGCCTCCCTCACAAATCGGGAGAACCAACAAACATTCATCTTCATTATATCTTCCGGATGAGCAATTATGGTTTATCCCCACCGTTAACTCCAATCCACAGGATCATACCTTCCGTTTCAGAGCTGTACACTTGCCTCAATATAAAGCAATGGGACTCCTGTCACCCCTTGGTGACTCAAACACATTTATTCCCACAAATTACTTTTACATCCCCAATGAAGACGAAATAGTATTCGTAGGAATCGATAATCTTGCGAATACTGATTCCTACCCTGTGGGTATTCATCGGATACCCGCTGATTCGCTGGTTGCCAAAATCAGCAGCGATTCCCCCTTTTATCTCACCGCTAATCTATACAACTATCTGATCGGGCTTACGGTTCTCGGGGGGATTCTGTTTTGGTTTTATCGAAAACGAATTAATGGTGGACATACAGAAGAGCAGGAAATAGAACCCCTATCCTATTACACCCTTATAAAAGTTGACTGGTATAATAAGCGGCAGAAAAAGTTGCTAAAGCATATGCATAAAGAGAATCAATTTATGGATACGCAACAAATCGAAGAGCTGCTGTGGAGTGATGTCGAATCTTACGACTATCGACGAAGACTTCGGAACGATATCATCAAAGACATTAACAGAAAGTTTAAGAACCACTATCCCGGTCTTGGCGATATCATTCTTCGGAAAAAGGATCCCAATGATAACCGCCGCTATCTATATGGGCTTAATACACAGTTGATGGGGGAATAAAAATCCTACAAGGGACAGATCTACAAAACATAGAAATGATATGCAAAACCACCGGCAAAGTACTACGGAGACATACCACCAATCAGCGCCTCCTTTTCCTGCTTTGAGTATTGTTTGATTTCATATTCACGCTTGCAGGCTTGGGACCGATCCGGATGCTCCTCGACAAACACGACGGCTTTCGGATCGCGGGCTTGCAGGTATTTGGCTCCCTTGCCTTGGCTGTGTTGGTGCCAACGACGGATAACGTGATTCGTGGATCCCGTATATAGGCTTCCGTCAATGCAGCGAATTATATAAACGAACCAGGTTTTCATAAATTCGGGTACAATAAATTGATTTTATGATATAATTCCGTAAGCCCTGAGTATAAACAGTCTTCTCCAATAGTGATAGGAAAAACGTGAATGCCCGTTTCTTGCTAATCCTACTTCGAAACTGTGGGATTACAAATCACTTATTTTCAAATAATCTAAATACATAACATCTATTTTGTCACACACATGTTTATACTTTTCAAATTTGTTTCTCTACCATAGACTCTCTACTATTCAAATAATCCAAAAAAGTTTAACCAGTCGGGTACACATCATGATACAATCAGACACTTTTGGGCGCACTGTAGTTTGTGGATTTATTGCCACTTTTATAATGACAATGATTTCGTTTTTGCTCGGTGGTATCGGGCTACCGGTTATCGATATAGGGTATATTCTCCAGGCCATGTTTAATCACATCCACGATCACGATCCCTACTCCATTTTGTGGGGTAATACAGCCTATTACATTTTTGGGATTATTATAGCCTTACTCTGGGTCATCTTTTTACAAAAGCGCATCCCCGGCAACTGGATGGTACAAGGAATGATCTTCGGTGTCATCATCTCGCTGGTAGCCGGTCTGATCATTTCACCCCTTGTTTCCACAGCCGTGGGGGAACCCTTCGGTATTTTTTACAGTGATACTTGGTTTCCGGTACTTACGCTCCTTGCGGGATTAATTATGCACCTTGGATACGGGCTGGTGCTAACAGTCAGTCTTAAATATGCAGGGGTTGTGTATCCGGAATAAAAAATCCCACCAACGTATTAGGTGGACAAGCCAAAAACCATTGCCCCATGTTTAGCTGGCAAATAAATCCACATATTCAGCTGGAATTGCTTGAATTACAACATGCCGAAGATCTGTTTCGACTAACCGACCAAAACCGAACATATTTAAAGCAGTGGCTTCCTTGGGTTGATGAAGTAACAAAACTTGAAGACACTTGTGACTTTATCCAGAAGTCACAGAAACAACGCTTGGAAAACAATAATTTTCAAGCCGCTATTCGGGTCGAGAAGAGTATCGCCGGCATGATTGGCCATCACAAAATCGATTGGCAAAACAGCAAAACCTCATTGGGCTATTGGCTGGGTAAATCATACCAAGGACGTGGCATTATGACCAAGTGCTGTGCGGCCGTGGTAAGTCATGCTTTTCAGCAGATGTGCCTGCACCGCGTTGAGATACACTGCGCGGCTAATAATAAAAAAAGCAGGGGTATCCCCGAACGGCTTGGCTTTATCGAAGAAGCCATCCTCCGTGAAGCCATGCAGCTCAATGGCGCCTTTGTAGATCGGGTTATTTACCGGATGCTTGCCAGTGATTGGGGTCTCAATGATTAACAATACATCTCCTATCCATATTAATCTACACATTGCCCGATGTTTTTTAGGCCGTTTCTTCTTAGATTTATTTTTTAGTTAATAACGATCCACAACCTGCCATGAGATCACAGCCATACTTCAAAACCTATGAAGTCATTTGGGCAGATATAGATCCAAACCGTCACATGCGCCATTCGGTGTATAATGATTACGCTGCCCAAACCCGGGTTGCCATGTTTGGAGATTTTAGTATGCCCATGAACAAAATTGCAGCCATGGGACTCGGTCCTATTCTTTTCAGAGAAGAAACGACATTTATGAAAGAGATTGAGTTATCAGAAGAAATTACCGTTACCTGTGAAGTTAAAGCCATGCGCAGCGACGGGGCGCGGTGGACAATCATCCACAAAATACTAAAAGAGGATGGCCGGCAAGCGGCACAAATTGTTGTGGACGGAGCCTGGCTGGATCTTCAAAAACGAAAACTGGGCGTTCCATCCAAAGAATTGTTGGAAGCCTCATTACAATTCCCAAGAACCGACGATTTTAGCTGGATAGACAAGTAGCACCTGGCCATGTTTTCTCACGCAACCGACTAAATCTTCACTACATCACAAAACTAATGGATACTGCACTTAGTTGGCAGCAATTTGAACAGGTTGAACTTCGGGCTGGCACAATCATAAAAGCCAAAAAGTTTCCCGAAGCTCATAAATCAGCCTATAAACTGTGGATTGACTTTGGGGAACAAATTGGAACTTTGAAAAGCAGCGCACAAATTACCGACCTATACTCCATTGATGAACTTATTGGTAAACAGATTGTTGGAGTAGTAAACTTCCCTCCCAAACAAATTGGTCCTTTTATATCGGAGTGTCTGGTAACCGGCTTTCATCGAGATGAAGAGCACGTAGTGCTGGCCGTGCCAGACAAAAACGTGCCCGATGGCAGCAAACTTTGTTAAGGAACAAACGCTGGCTGTTAAAAAAGGGTTACAAAATTAGGTTATGTTTATTCCTTTTTTCCTTAAACAATCCGGGATATGTGGAAACGTATTCTGTTATTACTCTCCATAATAGTTTTTGTACTGCTACAAAGCGCCCGGGCCCAGGGGGTCTTTATTTGGGATACAATAACCGAACAAAACGTTAC
>JBNJFP010000036.1:0-23905 GCA_051746985.1 Bacteroidota bacterium | reverse complement strand
CATTTAAGACACAACGGCGCCCTCGTTAAAATGGGCGATCAGGTTTATGCCGGACAGGTTATTGGTTTCAGTGGCAATACCGGATACTCCACCACACCCCATCTTCATTTTGTTGTATTGGCAGGATCTAACTCCATCCCCATAACATTCTATGATCTTCCTGATACGCTAATTGCTGGTAAATTCTATATGCAGCAGCTTAATTTTAATCGATGATCACTACTCTTTATTATATATTGTTCATGGGCAACTGATTATAATTTAGAGGAATAGATGATCTTAAATAAAATTCTGGCATACCCCTTTATCTACCTATTTCTTCTTTTTCTGATGCCAACGGTAAGCGAAGCACAACAATATCAACAAGAAGATACCGGGAACACGCAGAGCGAAGAAAAACTGCAGCTTGGTTTAGCACTGAGCGGCGGCGGTGCCAAAGGATTTGCTCATATTGGGGTGTTGAAGGTGCTCGAAGAAGAAGGGATTCCTGTTCACATGATTAGCGGTACCAGTATGGGTGCGGTGGTTGGATCGCTGTATTCGATTGGCTACACACCCTCGGAAATTGAAGAAATTGCCAAGAACTCCAACTGGAATGTGCTGTTTAACGACAATTATCGATTAGATCCACAGAATGTATCAGCCAGTGTTCTCGAGAAAGATACTTATCTCTTCACCTTCCCGTTTGCCAACAGCAGGTTAACCCTGCCAACAGGGCTAATCGATGGTCAAAATATATCTATGCTATTGTACCGGCTGATGCTTCCCTATCATAACATCAGAGATTTTACCCAGCTACCCATCCCCTTTTCGGCGGTGGCAACAAATTTATCAAACGGCGAACCAAAAACATTCCACGAAGGATATTTGCCCGATGCCGTGCGGGCCAGCATCGCCATACCAACTGTTTTTAAACCCGTTAAAATTGGGGACGAAACCTATATTGATGGAGGTGTAGCACGTAACATTCCCGCTGAAGACGCCAAAAATTTAGGGGCTGACATGATCATCTCATCTGATGTAGGAGAACCCATCAGGGAGGTTGACAGCCTCAATACTTTTGTAGATGTGCTCTTTCAATCGGTAGGTTTTCATCAGCATGAATCGGATATTCGTCAAAAAGAACTAACCGATTTTTATATCCGCCCCGATATTAGTGATTTTTCAACATTTAGTTATGAGGATGCTGAAGAAATCATAAAACGGGGCGAACAGGCTGCTCGCGAGGCCCTTCCTGGCATTAAAGAAAAGCTCAAAGATCGCCAGCTTTCTTCTCCCAAATTTAAAGCCATCCCTTCCGCGAATGAAGATACGATCCTCGTTTCAAATATTTCGTTTAACAACATTTCAGGATTATCCCAACAGCAGCAGGTGTACCTGGCACTCGACATGCCGCTGCCCTCACGGTTAACCCTATCGCAACTCGAGAAAAAAATAAACAGCCTCTACAGTTCGGGGCTTTTTAGCCAAATTTCATACAGGTTGCAGGCGCAAGACGATTCAAACGGCAACCGGCTTTTGCTCGACTTTCAACCCAAAGAACAAGAGTTTGCCGGCTTTAGCATGCGGTATGACAGTCATAACAGGGCCGCCTTGCTATTTGGATTCTCGTTTACCGAAAATCTATTTTGGAATGACCGACTTATCCTTCAGCTGCGTGCTGGAGAAATATTAGAACTAAAATCAAACTATCAGGTCCCCATCACCCTGGCCCCACTTTCACAATTTAACATGAACGTTAGCCTGCAACGGTCTCCCATCAGCTTTTATAGTCAAAGTCGGGCCCTGTCAAGCATCGACGTAGAAAAACTGACCTTTCGTACTTCAGGGTCCATTCAGTTGTGGGATGAAATTGATTTTGAAACAGGCTTACAAACCGAATTATTTAATCTAAACGAAGCCATAGGCAACACACTGGTTTTTGGCAACACTGACCTGCTGATTACCCCTTTTATGGGTATCTACTATCACTCATTAAACCGTCCATATTTTCCTACCCGGGGCCAGTCAATACGTTTCGAAACTGCATTATCAGACCACGCGTGGGGTAGCTCCTCAGACTTTATGCAGGCCTCCGGCAAATGGTTTTCCACTATTCCCATTACCAATGGATTTAATGTCTCCAATGAAATTTTTGCGGGATACACCGCCGGTGGGGAACCGCCCCTCCATTACAATTATTACCTTGGGGGACTTACACAAAATCCCGTTTTTGAGCTACGGCAACTACCCTTTATGGGGTACCCAACCCAGCAATTACGTGCTTCTAACGTTATGGCTCTTCGGTCTAAACTTCAGCTAAGGGTAACCAAAGATTTTTACCTCGGTGGGGGCATAAATATTGCACACCTTTCCGACCGTTGGACCTTCAATATCGATACCAACAACTTCGAATACGGATATTCACTCACAGCTGGTGCCACCTCGTTCATCGGTCCAATTGAAGTTTCGCTTTCCACTCCTGACCTATCAGGCCGTTATGCTCTTAAATTGAATATGGGATACCAATTTTGAGTTATATCACCAAACGACATCTATAAAAAAAAGCCCGAAGCCAATAACGCTTCGGGCTATAAGATTGAACCGGGTTAAAGTCGTCAATTTCTCCGGAAATCCTGATCAGGTTCCGGTTTATTATCAAGCACCTGCTCGATCTGCTCCATAATATCGGGGGTCATCTTTTCCACAACCTCGATGGTTTTCATATTTTGTTTAACCTGCTCGGGTTTAGAAGCACCTGTAATAACGGTACTCACATCTTCATTTTTCAGGCACCAGGCCAGCGCAAATTGCGGCATCGGAATGGCCGCATCATCAGCAATCTCACCCAGCTTTTTCACCTTTTCCAGTTTCTGGCGACCGCTTTTAGTCTCCAGCAATTTTTCACGAAGCCAATCGTACTGCTCCAGCGAAAGCCTGCTTCCCTCCGGAACACCATCGTTATATTTTCCAGTCAACAGTCCGCTGGCCAGTGGACTCCAAATAGTCGTTCCCAGCCCGATATCATCATATAGAGGAGCAAACTCCTTTTCCACTTTTTCCCGACGAAACATGTTATACTGTGGCTGATCCATTAATGGAGGTCGCAAATGTTCGCGCCGTGCAATATCATACGCCTGACGTATCTGTGCAGCCGACCACTCACTGGTGCCCCAGTATAATGCCTTTCCCTCGCTAATCATTTGGTTCATCGCCCAAACCGTTTCCTCAATAGGAGTGTGCTTATCAGGCCGATGACAAAAAATGAGATCCACATAATCGGTTTGCAATCGCTTTAAGGCTGCTTCGGTGCCCTCTTTAATATGCTTAAACGAAAGCCCCTGATCATTGGCACCTTCGCCGCCCCAGAATATTTTTGTAGAAAGCACCAGGTCAGACCGTTTCCATCCGGCTTTCTGGATAATATTTCCCATCATAACTTCCGACTCTCCGTCGGCATAGGCTTCGGCATTATCAAAAAAGTTAACACCTGCATCGTAGGCCTCTTTCATGGATTCATAGGCTATCCCTTCATCAATCTGATCACCAAAGGTGACCCATGATCCAAATGAAAGAGCTGATACTTTAAGTCCTGATCGTCCCAAAAATCTATATTCCATAGTAAATAATTCACTTAATTTTTGTTTTAATAATGTATTGCCACTTGCGTTTATTCAAGGTTTTTGACGCAAAAATCGTTTACTTATTGAAGACTAATAACTCAACTTTTCATAAAGAAGCAACGTCAAAATACAAAGCAGAAATTGATCTTCTCAGCCCTTATATTAAGGGCGATTTATTCTACGAATATTTTTTCGCTTTGAACAGTTCTACTGTATCAAATAGTATCGAAATAACTCATTAATTTTTTTAATCGGATTATTGAAATTGATAATCCATTCCAATTATTAAAAATAGATTTCTATCATGGCAAAGAGCACTGCAAATACCGTTGAAGAATATCTGGATGCCCTCCCCGAATATCGCCGAGAACCCATAGAGGAAATCCGCGACCTCATCCTCGACAACCTTCCCGACGGCTATGAAGAAACTATTAACTGGGGTATGATCAGCTATGAAATTCCCCTCGAAAAATACCCGGACACCTACAACAATCAGCCCTTGAATTATATCGGATTGGCAGCTCAGCAAAACCACAATTCGCTGTATCTGATGTCGGTGTATCAGGATGAAGAACTTCAGGAATGGCTGGAGGAAGAGTTTGAAAAGGCGGGCAAAAAAATGGATATGGGGCGCTCGTGTTTGCGATTCAATATGGTTACGGATCTGCCGTTAGAAGCCATTGCTACTATTGTAGCCAAGCATACCCCCGACGAATTTATTGAAGCCTACGAGGAGACCCGGAAATAAAACCTGTGTCCGGATTTTTTTGGGATAAACGCCCAAGCCGTTAATTGTGTTATTGGCATATCAGTATTAAGACTGTCATAAAACAACATGCGTTTAACATGAAAATAACGGTTCTTTTGCTTACGGTTACCACACTCTTAATTTCTTTTACAGCTGTAAGTCAGGCACAACAATCCCAGAAAAATGATAATGATATGAATTCATCTAATGTAGAAGAAGCAACCTTTGGTGCAGGCTGCTTTTGGTGCGTGGAAGCAATTTTTGAGGAACTGAAAGGCGTTAAGTCCGTAGTTTCTGGTTACGCTGGCGGAAAGATGCAAAACCCAACCTACCGCCAGGTTTCATCGGGGCAAACCGGTCATGCCGAGGTAACCCGCATCACTTTTGATCCTTCGGTAATCTCCTACGAAGAACTGCTTGAGGTTTTTTGGCATACGCATGATCCCACTACAAAAAATCGCCAGGGGGCGGACGTTGGCCCGCAATACCGCTCAGTTATTTTTTATCACAATGATCGGCAGAAAGAAATTGCCGAACAATCCCTCAAAAAAACTGATGACTCAAACCTGTGGGAAGATCCCATCGTGACTGAAGTAGAGCCCCTTTCAAACTATTCGGTAGCTGAAAACTATCATCAGAATTATTACGAAAACAATCCCAATGCGGGATATTGCACTACCGTTATTGCTCCCAAGCTTAAAAAATTCAGGAAGGATTTTTCACACTTGCTTAAGGATAGGGTTAACAAATAGCGAGGGCAGTTTTACTTACTGCATGCCCAACATCTCATCCTCATCATCTGCAGTAAATTGTAGGGTGATATAGGTTCCATCATCGGTTCCCATCTGCCATTCGGCATCGAGCTGACGAATAAAATTATCGATCAGGCTCATTCCCAGGCTATCACTGTTTTCGGGGTTAAAATTTTCGGGCAATCCAATTCCATTATCACGTATTTGGGCATGAACTTGTCCCTCCTTTTCCGCTATATCAATAACAATCTTATTATTCTCTTTGCCATCAAAAGCGTGCTTAAAAGAGTTGGTAACCACCTCATTTATTAATAGCGCAAAAGGTACGGCACGCTCAATCGAGAGTTCAATTCCATCAATATTACTGAAAACCTTAACCTCTTGATCGGAATCAATGGTACTGCGGATGGTTTCTACCAATTCTCCTATATAAGTATCGCAAGAAATATGATCCATTTTAGGAGAATTATACAACTTTTCGTGAATCAACGCCATCGCTTGAATACGCCGCTCACTTTCTCTCAACGTATCGTGGATGAGCGGGTCATCCGACTCATACATCTGCAGCTGCAATAACCCAGACACAACAGCCAGGTTATTTTTTACCCGGTGGTGGATCTCTTTGAGCATGACCTGCTTTTCTTTAAGCGACTTGGACATTTGCTGCTCGTACTTCTTTTCTTCTGTAATGTCAATATACATGCCAAACCCGGCAATGGGTTCCCCATCAATATAAACCGGGATGGCAGCAATAAACACATCAACCAAATCACCACTTTTCGTCACTCGCTTGGCTTCACGATAGAAACTTTGGGAGGCATACTTTTTGAGCGGCATTCGAGGCACTTCACCCCGCTCCTCTTCGGGCACAATAAATTCGTCAATATCCTGACCTTTTATTTCTTCTAAGGAATAACCAAATGAATGTTCAAAACTTTTGTTGATATCCAACACGGCATTATCGGGACCAACCATCACGATACCCGCCGGTGCATTCAAAAACAGGTTACGAAACAGCTTCTCACTTCTGCGTAGCTTTTGACGGGCCTTTACCTGTTCCGATATATCATGACCAACGCCTGTGAGATACGGCTCCCCATTTTGTTCAATAATATTTGCCGTCAACAAGTAAGGGACTTCCTTTCCTTCTTTGGTTGATATTTTGGTTTCAAGCATATTATGCCCTTTTTCAAAAGCCTCTTTAATACCCTTTTCGATACGTGCATACTCCTTTTCAGGATAAAAATCAGACGGATTCATTGAGGCAATTTCTTCGCTGGTGTAGCCAAGATTCTCTTCAAAATTCTCATTCCACCGTATGTAATTACCTTCTTTGTCAACAGTATAGAAGATGCCCGGCAAACTCTCTATCAACCCTTCGGTAAACCTTTTTTCCTGTTCCAAAGCTTTTTGCGTTTCCTTTTGTTGCGTGATATCAATCCCCACACTCAAAAAATATTCGGTACCCCGAAATTCCGTATAGTATCCCTTCCAAAAATAGGGTATTCGTTCACCTGACCTGGTCAGCATCTCCAGCTCCGTTCCCACCCCTTTTTTATTTCGTATCCGTTCGGTAGCTTCTTCCAGCAGCTCATGGTCTTCCGGGGCAATGATATCGTAGGCGGTCATTTGGGCAAGCTCTTCAGAACTATATCCAGTATTTCGCTCAGCAAAACTATTCCACTGAACGAACTCAAAATCTTCATTCATCAACAAGTAAATACTCGGAAGGCTATCCAATACTGTTTCGGTATAATTACGCTGCTCTACCAGGGTTTGTTCTATGGATCTTCGTTTTTCAAAAGCAGCAATTATTCGGGAAACAGTACTCAATAACGAAATCTCTTCCTCCTCCCACTCCCGTTTCTCATGCGTATCTGCAAAACCAATATATCCTTTCCATTCATCTTCAATCGTAAACGGTATGATCAATATCGATTTCACCTGCTGATCCGCTAACATAGTACGTTCGGGATCGGGTAGTTCATCTATTTTGGCATGAACCGTACGTAGCGAAGACAATTGCTCGTGCAGCCACGGGAAATCAGCGTAGTTTAAATGCTGATCGATATTATCCACAACGGGATCTACCCCAGGCTTGGTTACCTCCATAATGGGATCTAAATACAATTCATCTTCAAGCACTTTATTTTTGTACAGAAAAATACGATCCACACCACTAACCTCTTGCAGCAGATGCAAGCTTTTACGCAACGCCTCAGAAGAATTGCTTTCGAGCAGAAGCTTTGAACACTTAGAAATAACTTTTTCGTACTGCAGACGTTTTTGCAGCTTTTTCTCGGCACTCTTCCGAAGGTCAATCTCCTGCTTTAATTCCTCGGTTTTATTTTCCCGAAGTTTAATCTCGGCTTCTTTTCGTTCGGTAATATTGATAGATGACCCATAAATAACACGATCACCGTCATCGTCTTTCACAACCTGAATTTCATCGCGAAGCCAAATATAAGATCCTTCTTTGGTCTTAAAGCGGTATTCATTAATTGCTCCGGCCCCATCAGCAATAACCTTTTCAAATCGACGAACAACTGCTTCTTTTTCGTCAGGATGAATTTGGCTCGACCATCCATGAGGGTTCTCTTGAAAATAGGAAGGAGCAAATCCCAAGATCTCTTTTGCGTTTTGACTCACCGACAAAATTGGGAAGTCAGACGTAGCTGCACACTTAAACAAGATTACAGTCCCACTCCCAAAAAGCTTTTCTATCCCTTTCGAAAAACGGGCTCTCAACTCATCTGCCATTTAAAAACCACCACTGTTAACCATTCGAAAAACACTGAAACCGCTTATTCATGTTACTATAACAATTTTCACCCACATTAGAAAGTATTAATGTTAATTTTTAAATATCACGCCGGACAGTGCCTTTCTCCCTATGTATTTCCAAGCCTTCCTATAATTTGTCATACAAACGATTATAAATTGTTTTAAGTTTAAAAATGTATCCATCAATTTGAATAAACCATGAATGCTATGAAAAAGACAGGTTCCATACTTTTAAAAAGTGCTATTCTTGTGTTTGCGGCTGTTTTTATAAGTTCGGCAGCATTTGCACAAGAACGTGCAAACGATGAACCAAGAGTAAGTCCCAATGCTACGGTAAGCCAAACAGTTGGTACTACCGAAGTCACAATCACTTATGGGCGTCCGGCTGTTAATGATCGCACTATTTTTGGGGATTTAGTGCCCTATGGCGAAGTATGGCGATCAGGGGCCAACGAAGCTACCGCCTTGGTGGTTTCTGATGATGTATCAATCGAAGGCCATACGTTAGAGGCCGGTACGTATTCCCTGTATTCTATTCCCGGAGAAGATGAGTGGACCATCATCATTAACGACCTGATGTCTTGGGGCACACAATATGACGAATCGGGAGATGTGGTACGGTTTACCGTTGAACCTGAGGAAGCAGAATTTCGTGAGCAACTGATGTTTTATTTTGAAAATGTAACTGAAAAATCTGCAACTATTGTCTTACATTGGGATACGGTAAAAGTGCCTTTTACGATTAAAATTTAACGGCCTATTTCCTCTTCAAAACCGAATAAAATAATTACCAAAGGTAGAGCTCTTCCTCATCATGGGCTCTTGCTGTTATTTGTATTCTTTTGGGGCGCCAATTTTATCCTGGCAGAGATCGCACTAAGGGAAATGTCTCCCATCTCTTTTAGTGTTTCTCGGTTTGTAATGGGGGGCGTTGCTATGTTTATAGTGATGTACCTGCAATATCGGTCCGAATGCAGCAAAACAACGGCCAAGGTCCCCTTTATCCCAAAAATTAAACACAAGCACTGGCCCCGCTTGCTGTTTGTATCTATAATTGGGGCTACGCTTGCCCCCTGGCTTGGTATTGAGGGATTGGGCCTAACCCATGGAGCTCGCGCAGCGCTTTGGTTGGCTTTGGGTCCGGCTATCAGCACGGGTATCGGCTACTTTTTTAGTACCGAACACATAGGATTTTTCGGATATCTGGGCGTCATGCTTGCTGTTATCGGCACGGTTATTTTGGCTTGGGATGGACTGCAACCTGAACAAGGGTACTGGTTTGGCGACCTTATTCTTATTGTTGCACTGGCCCTTACCGTTATCGAACTGCATGTGATAAAACCTCTGGCCCGGGAATACGGCTCCGTAGCCGTTGTCGCCCTGCGCACCGCCATTGGTGGAGCGCTCTATGTATTGATCGCTTCGCCCGATCTCGTGGAGGTTACTTGGCTCTCGCTGGGGATGTGGACCTGGATTGCCATTTTAGCCGGAGGTGCTATAGGAGTAGGCGTAGGGCAATGGGTAAAAGTGCGGGCATTGAAATTATTGGGACCAACCCAGGTGGTACTTTATGGCAATATGGTTCCTATAGCCGCACTGCTTATTGCCTGGTTTAGTATTGGCGAAAATCCCTCGCTGATGGAAATCATTTCTGCTGTTTTTATTATTACGGGAGCCATCTGCATACAAATTATTGATAGTAAGGCTGGCGCCACACCATCCCAAAAGAAAACCAAAGAAGAAGACCTCACCTTTTTTGCAAGCGCAAAGCAGGAAAGCTAATACTCTAAAATAGAAAAGGCGGACCTTTCGGCCCGCCTTACACTCTATCTAATCACTAATCATCTAACATATCTACTTTCTAAAATTTAAACGACAGCTGAAACATTATATTGCGCCCAGCCTGTGGATAATAGTAATTGAAGTGTTGTTGGTCTCCCTCAGCGATATATCCATAAGTATAGCCGTTTGATTCATACATCTCGTCAAAAATATTGTTGACCTGCAATGTAGCATCCAACTGGTTAACAAATGGAGCACGATTTAAGCTGTAGCTTAGCTGAAGGTCATTAACCCAGTAGGCATCTAAACTTCGACTTTCGGTCTGAGTGTTATCAAGATGTTGCCGGGATACATATTTGGTATTCAGTGAAGCTGCAAAACTGTTGTGTGTAAAGCGAAGCTTTGAATTAGAAATAAAGCTGGGCGAAAAGGCAATATCGGTATCGGAATGTGTAATGGCCTGCTGTTCACCTGTATCATAATTATCGAGGTAGAAGGTGTACTCCTCAATTTTATTTTGGCTCAAGGTGGCATTACCGCTCCATTCGATTTTATCAGAAATATCAACTCCAGCCTGCAGCTCTATACCCGCACGATAACTATCCGGCACATTTTGTCGAACATAGGCTCCCACATCGTTGATTTCACCGGTAAGGATAAGCTGATTTTTATAATCCATATAGTAGAGGTTACCCTCTATAAAAAAGCGATCAAAATTGCCCTTATAGCCGGATTCCCAATCGTACAAGGTTTCATGCTTGGGACGATTTTCAGGCGTTGAATTAACGTACTCATCGCGAGTAGGCTCTTTATTGCCAACACTTACCGAAGCGTAAAGCTGCTGGTTCTCTTTTAGGCTGTAAGTCAACCCTCCCTTTGGGTTAAAAAACGTAAGCTGGTCGCTTTGCTGCACATCAACAACGTCTTGTCCCCCACCTTGGTTAGGCTGACGGTCTTTCCCCAAAAAGTCGTAGGTGATATGACGAACCTGAGCATCGGCAAAAGCACTTAACTTATCCGTGATGTGATACTGGGCTTTTATATAACTGTTGAAATCTGTTTTAAATGCATTGTTATCGTAGTAACGATTTTCGACCTCAGTGTTGCCAGCATATTCCGCCCAAACAACATCCCCAAAATGGTCACCATCATACTCGTTATAACCACCACCGAGGGTAAGCGACCAGCTGTTGACCTGATTGTATTGCGTTGAAAAAACGCCCCCGTAAAAGTGATTATCTAGCCATAGCTGACGAACCAGATCACTTTCCTCAATAGTTGCATTCGATATTTCAATGGGATCAAAATTATACTCTTCAAGTGATTGGTCGGCTTTATACTCTTCGTAGTAACCGCGCCCATAGGTGTAATGCAGTGAGGCATTAGCATTCCAGTTCTCTGTTAACTCATACGAATAGTGCAGCTGGTAATGATCCTGCTGATAGTTATCGGTTTGATTATCGTACGGGGAGTTCGGCTTTTCCATACCTGCAGGATTATACTTGCGATCTCCACCTTCCAATCGATCCTCGGAAATACCATACCACGCTTGATAGGTTTGTTCCTGGCCCGAAAAAACATCTGCACGCAGCAAACTATTTTCGCCATGCTTAGCTCCGGACAGATAAAATGACTTTAAATCAGAAAAAGACCGATCGATATAACCATCGGAATCGATTTTTGAAAGGCGTCCTTCGAACTGCCAGCCATTGTCGAGCTGTCCCGAACCCAGCTGCACATTTGCCTTGCGGGTATTAAATGAGCCCACCGAGGTATTAACTTCGCCGTAGGGTTCGGGCTCCATCTGCGACGTTTGGATATTCATAGTTGCCCCAAATGCCGCCGCACCATTGGTGGACGTCCCCACCCCACGCTGCACCTGTATATTTTCAACGGATGAAGCCAGGTCGGGCATATTAACCCAAAACACATTGTGCGACTCCGCGTCATTCATGGGGATTCCATTGACTGTTACGTTGATGCGCGCCTGATCCACGCCGCGAACACGCAAGCCGGTGTAGCCAACCCCTGCCCCCGCATCCGAGGTAGTGGTTACCGAAGGCGTACTGCTAATCATATAGGGCATATCCTGTCCCATATTTTGTCGTTCTATATCCTCACGGCTCACATTCTCAAACGACATGGGCGAAGCCTCATCAGCGCGAAGTGCTTTTACAAACACCTCATTGCTCATAATCGTTTTTGGGGTAAGCGATATATCCAGCGGCTCATTTTCGTCAGTAATGGTGATGGTCTTCGTTTTATATCCCACAAACGAAACCGAAAGGCGTTGTTCTTCATCCTCAATCAGTTCAAAAGAAAAGGCTCCATTAGCATCAGCCGATACGCCATTTGAGGTTCCCACCTGGACGACATTCGCTCCGGCAAGCGGTTCGCCAGATTGGTTATCAGTTACTGTTCCGGTTATGCTTTGTGCAAAAAGAGATGTGCAAAAAAATAAACTCAGACACAAAAATGTCGAGCTTTTGATTAATTTGGAAAACATAAGTTCCTCCGTCTTATAGGTTCATAAGAGCGGGAGATGAACTTGCAAGAAATGCTGATCAATCCAGCGACATCCTAATAATGCCGCCTTGGTTTCCCTACGCCGGTGTTATCCGGTTCAGGTTCTCAGGGTATGATCTCAGCCTGCTGTTGCAAGCACCCCCAACCTTTGGGTGATTTAATTCAAGCGAAAGATAAGAGCATTGACGGGTATCTTCAAAAATAAGTTTATGCGGACTTTATGTATCTCTTCGATTTCATCCTCATCGGATGGAAAAACAGTCAGCCGACAAATCCGACTACTGCCCTACCATAAACACCGCGTTTCCAAACAGTAGCTTTCCGTTATACCAAAAGGCACGGAACAACGGATTATCCACCATATACACCACCGATCCCGATCCCATATTTTGCACGCCAAAAGTGAGTGTATTATCGAGCTTTTCCTTTGCTTTATATCCAATAAATCCACTCATATGGGCATCTTCTTTTGCTACACCTACATTCCATCCGTCATCAAGGTACTCATAGGCATCGGCGTTTAATTTTAGAGAAAAGTAATCCTCACCATAACCGTAGGCCAGTGGATGTGTGTTATCCATTGCCAACTTATATACCGATCCGCTGTTAAAGTCTGATATGTACTCGCGTTGCTGATCCCCATAAATATCGAGATTAACATCATTTTCCTGCGAGTCGTTATCATTTTGGGACGTCAAAGCAAAGCCTTCCTGCCCCGACAAAAACCGGTTTGCATCCTGGATCGCTATCAGCTTGCCGCCGTCCGAAACCCAATCCGTGATCTCAGCAATCCGGCTGCTGTCGATCTGGCTATTGTAATACCCGGATGGCAAAATCAATACGTCGTAGGTATCCAGATCTACTTCCCCAAAATATTCGGTATCGAGCATCGTCACCGGGTAGTCAATCTGCTGATCAAAATAATGCCATACTTCGCCGACCTGGTACGAGGTAGTCCCCTCTCCGGATAGAACTGCGACGTTAGGCTTTTCCATATACCGAACAGAAGAAGAACCCAGATCGGCTCCCTCTTGGGCAAAGCCGGTCTCGACCGCATAAACTTGCTGGTTATGCTTGTCGGCAAGCTGCTGCACTTTTTCGTTAAAGCCCTCCCTGTTTTTGTTATCCGAGCGCGTAATTACCAGCGATCCAGGAGCGTATTCACGATCATCCATCTTAAATTTTTCGCTGGCAAATCGCACTTTGATATCGTGATTCAGCAGGTCGGAAAGCAGACGCAAATCATCGAGATCTTGCCACTCAGCGATGTAGGCGTACGGCTTTTGGGGATAATCCTGTTCCGTATTGGGTTTAGAATATGTTTCGGGATTCACATCCAGATTCTGAGTCAGCGCGTATCCATCCAACCCATAGGCATAGTGCTGCTCCCAGGCGGTAATATCATAGGTCACCGAATCTTCGAGCTGCGGACGCGGCTCAAAAAGAGTGCGCGCCAGCACACCTTTAGGCTGATGCACGTTGATCAAATAGTCCCCTTCATCCACGCGCACCCGCTCGGTGTTGCCCGTTTGATAATTATACCCCCTCAGGTTCCGACCCGACATTGCCGGACCGTATTCAATGTTGTGCTGGTCGAGCAGATCAAAAAGCGCCTGCATTTTATCGGGATTATTATCCTGCTTGATAACAAACGTTTTGTATTCACCTTCGGGATTGTTCTGTGCCCTTTCATAATAGTCAGCAAATTCTGACACCAATTGCTCGGCATTCATTGCACTTATCTCTACCGTCGAAAGTCCCGTTGTATGGTGATGCAGCAGGCGATCTTGCAGCGTAAGCGTATTCCCCTCTTCAGTAGTAATCCCCAGACCGGCCCGCGTATTTCCGGCCTGTTCATAGGTCATACCGATAGCTCCGTTAAAAATAGGATAGGTGTCGCCGTAGCTGGGATAAAACAGGTCAAACACTTCGCGCGTAAAATAAAGCCATCCCTCCTCATCAAAATACTTGGCGTTATTTTCGCCGATGGTGTACTGAAAATCGGACTGCCAATCGGTTATTGCATTGTGAAAAGGTTTGGCTGCGGGTGCAAAATAGTACGGAGAATCGACCCCCTGCTCATGAAAATCGACATGAATATGCGGCATCCACTTTTGATACTCGGCCACACGCTGACGACTTTCTTTCTGGGTAAGCCACGCCCAATCGCGATTAAGATCAAAATAGTAGTGGTTGGTACGTCCGCCTGGCCACGGCTCGTGGTGTTCCCTTGCATCGGGATGGACATTCACCTCTTCGCCCGTAACCTGCTTGTTCCAGTTTACATAGCGATCTCGTCCATCGGGATTGAGCATCGGATCCATCACCACAACAGCATTTTGCAACCACTCTTTGCTTTCCTCATTATCGGGACGAACGAGCTCGTAAATGGTTTTCATGGCGGCTTCGCTGCTGGAGGTTTCATTGCCGTGCACGTTGTAGCTAAGCCAGACAATAGCCGTTTGGTCGTCGGTGGGTTCGCCATCCTGCAAGCCGGTACGCTTTAAATTATTAGTGCGAATCTCTTCCACCCGCCCCATATTTTCTTCATTGGAAAGAAACGTCAGCATCAGTTCACGTCCCTCGTTGGTAGTACCGTAATTCTTGGCCTCAACGAGTGGCGATTGGTCGGCCACATGCCAAAAATAGTCCATCACCTTGTGGTGGGGCGTCCACTGTGAGCCCAGTTCATACCCCAGAAATTCAGACGGCGACTGCAGATCGGACTGTGCCTGAACACTGGAAGCCAGCATTAAAAGAAAAAGAAATCCGGATAGAATACGAGATAGTGTTTTCATGATGTTTTTAAAGATGCCTAAGTACGTGATGAGTGATCGATATCATAAATCTAAACGACGTATTATTTTATCACACAGCGTGCCAATTAGCATTTATTGTTTGTGTTAGAGATCTACGTGAGGCCTATTCAGAAAGCGAATCTTCCAGCGCATCTTCGACCTGAGTTACAACCGTATCAACGATAGCATTTGGTATGGGAATTGACAAATTATAGTGTGTTATTTTCCAGGTTTCCTCCTTTTGTACCAACACGCCGGAACCTCGAACGGGACCCAAGTTAGGGGTATCCAGCGATTCATCAAACCAAGCTGTATCACCATCATCCGATAAATATACATAGCGATTGACAGGGGTAAAATCCCAGGCTTGTTCACCGTCAAAATGGGGCTCCGCCCACGGCTTAAATTCATATACGGTCCACCGCTCAGTGGCATCGGTACCCATGAAAATAGAACTGTCGCTTTCAAAGTGACTAAAATACCGGTCGAAATTCCCCTCGGATGCCGCCAGGTGCCAGTCATCCAAAATGGTGTTAATGGCTTTTTTCTGAACTTCGGCAGATTCGGTTCCATCCCCGGAACAACCTGTAGTAATTGAAATGAACAGTGGCACAAAAAGAAATAACAAATACGATTTGTAAGACATAAGATCTATAGATAATTAACTTTGTGGGAATGTATCAAATATTTCGATCGGAATCTTCCCAGAAGATCAACAAACCTATAGCTAAACCATTAGTATTAGCTTTTTTGGCTCAAGCATCTTTTCTTTTAGCAAAATAAAACTGCTTTAGGAAAGGGCTAATTTACAAATGAAACTACGATCTTGGAGTATCTATCTCCTGTTGGCTGCCTCTATTGGGTTTACGTTGATGACTGGCTTTATCATCTACTATGGAGAAACAGAAAAAACTGAGGATACCCGCGAACTGCTTCACACCCACGAAGTCATTCACAGTGCGAACCAGCTTTACACCACCCTTCTGGATGCGGAAACAGGTCAGCGCGGGTATTTGCTAACGGGCAATGATGAATATCTAAAACCTTATAAAGATGCTATAAATCATGTTCAAGGAAGGCTGGAACGGTTAAAAAAAATTGCTGACGACAAAGCCGAGCAGGAGCTCATCATCAATGAGCTTCAACCTGCTATCGAAAGCAAACTGGATGAACTTAACCAGAGCATCACCCTTTTGGATGAGGAAGGACTCGAAGAAGCAATAAAGCTCACCAATACCCATGCGGGACGCGAACTGATGAGTCAAATTCGCCTATCCCTTGATAAGCTTATCGAGAATGAAGAGATGCTGTTAGCAGAACAACGCGAGGAGCTCGATCAAAGTTACCTGTTGTTTAATATTATCTCGTATGGCGGCGTCTATTTTATTGGTATTACAATCATTTTTGCCATTACCACCATCCGCCGGCAAAATAAAGAAAACCAAAAGCTCATCAATCAGCTTGAGTCCAGCAATGAGATACTCTCTGAACTTCATGAACGAGAAGTACAACTTAGCACCGAAAAAAGTAAATTTATGAGCATGGCGGCTCATGACCTGCGCAGCCCACTGAATGCTATCATTTCCATTTCGGACCTGTTGAAAAATGAGCAGGATGACTTTACCAAAGAACAGCAGCAGTATCTATCCCATATTTCAGAATCGGGACAAAAAATGGCTGAAATGATCAACAGCTTTCTGAATGTGGAAAAAATTGAGGAGGGGGAACATGATATGGTTCATCCCGAAATAGTCAACGTCACAGATCTGTTGAGTACTATTATCGCCGGATTTCAGGTTAAAGCAGAATCAAAAGATATTTCCCTACAGTTTGAAAATCGCTGCCAGCAAAACACATTCTGTACCGACCGGGCTATTCTATCGCAAGTAGCTGAGAACCTTATTTCAAACGCCCTCAAATATTCACCCCCTCACACAACCGTCTTCGTATCGCTGGCCGAAGAAAATGAACACGACAACTGCCAACTTATAGTCAGCGATCAGGGTCTGGGTATTAAAGAAGATGAAATAGATCGCATTTTTGAACCTTATCCCAACATCAGTAATGAGCCAACCGGCGATGAATCCTCCACAGGACTGGGACTTTCAATCGTAAAAAACAGGATAGACACGCTGGGCGGCACTGTTCAATGCGACAGTACAGTTGGGGTTGGCACTACTTTCACCATCACGTTCCCCCAGCTCGATTGTAAAAAAAGTCCTGCCTGATACCCTTCATGCCTGCTAAATAAGTTCATAATTTCTTACCTTTACTACCTGCAAAAGTAACACCCAAGCAAAACCCATACTATGCCTGTAACCAACGATGAAATTGCCGAACACCTGCGCGAAATTTATCAACTGATGCAGCTGGCCGGCGAAAATCGATTTCGCGCTATTGCTTTTGATCGCGCCGCCCAAACCATCGAATCACTCAATGAGGATATCAAAGACTATATCGAAAACGATACCCTAACCGATATCAAAGGAATTGGCAGTTCTATCGCCGAAGATATTAAATCGTACGCCGAAACGGGTACCATTGAAGTACTCGAAGACCTGCGCGGTCGAATCCCAGAGGGCATTATCAAGTGGCTGGACATTTCGGGACTGGGGCCCAAGAATATCGCTAAAATTCACGATCAACTCGGCATTTCAGAACTCGAAGAACTAAAGGCTGCCTGTAAAGATGGAAGCGTAGCTTCTCTTGACGGGCTGGGAGAAAAATCAGCGCAAAAGATATTGAAATCCATCGAGTGGATGGAACAGTTTGATGAGCGATGCAGATTGGATGAGGCAACCGAAGTAGCTGAACCCATCTACAACTTCCTGAAAGACCGTGAGGGCGTAGAAGCCATAGAAATAGCCGGGTCGTTGCGTCGTTCCAAAGAAACCATCGGCGATGTGGATATTCTTATTGGCGCCGATGAAAAACATATCACAGCCCTTTTTGATGCTTTTGTGGATCACGAATTAGTGGTTGAGGTGCTGGGGCGTGGCGATACCAAAAGTTCAATTCGCACTGAAAATGGTCGACAAGTAGATCTCCGAATCGTTATGCCGGAGCAGTTCCCTGCTGCCCTCATGTACTTTACCGGCAGTAAAGAACACAATGTAGTACTGCGGCAACGGGCTCGTGAGCGCGGACTTTCGCTCAACGAATACGGACTCTTTAAACTTGATGATGAGGGCAATACTAACTTTGATGAGCCCATCGATTATCAATCGGAAACGGATATTTATAACCACCTGGATCTGCATTTTATACCTCCGGAGCTGCGCGAAGACCGAGGTGAAATCGAGTTTTTTGAGTCCCATGATACAATGGATCTGGTCACCGAAGAGGATATCCGTGGCGTTATCCACGCGCACAGCACCTACAGTGATGGCAAGTTTTCAATAAAGGAGATGGCCGAGGCCTGTATCGAGCGTGGTTACGAATATCTGGGCATCACAGATCACTCTAAAACGGCTGCTTATGCCGGCGGACTTTCCGTGGATGAAATTCAGCAGCAGTGGAAAGAAATTGATATGCTGAATGAAGAATTTGAGTCGAACGGCATTAACTTCCGAATCTTTAAAGGTATTGAATCAGATATCCTCAGCGACGGCAGCCTCGATTATGAGAATGATATCTTGGAAGGATTTGAGTTTGTCATTGCCAGCGTACACAACGGCTTGGGGATGCCGCGTAAACAAATGATGACTCGTTTTCGTAATGCAATCAAAAATCCCCATACAGATATCGTTGGCCACCCAACGGGACGTCTGCTGCTTCAGCGCGATGGCAGCGATCTCGATATGAACGAACTTATTGAACTGGCCGCCGAGCATAACACGGCTATAGAAATAAATGCTAATCCTTACCGGCTGGATCTCGATTGGCGACACGGCAACAAAGCCAAAGAAGTGGGACTGATGTCGAGCATCAATCCGGATGCACACAGCAAAAAGGGAATTGACCATATTCCTTACGGGGTACGTATTGCCCGTAAAGCCAAATTTGAAAAGGAACGTATTCTTAATACCAAATCAGCTGATGAGCTGTTGGAATGGTTCCGAAGCCACCGGTAATTATGTTGGCTTTTCGGTTGACCCGCGCTTAACCAACACGGGATCGGTTACCTCCTGCACGACCGGAGCATCGGACTCGTCGATCAACCGGGTCATCTGCTTTATCGCATTCACGCCAATAGTGTACATCTTCTGATCGATGGTCGTCAGGTCAAGATACTTGCTAAGCTTGATATTATCGTAGCCCATCACCGCGATATCGTCGGGCACCTTCATCCCCAAGCGAGAAAGCGCATATATAGCTCCCACGGCAAGGGTATCATTGAGACAAAATATTGCCTCAGGATAATCGCCCTGCTCATGGAACTTATGGATGGCTTCAAAGCCTGCCTCCTCCGAAAAGCCGGCGTGCTTGCTAATCGATCCCCGTACAAAGTGTTCATCCTTCACCTTAATGCCGTTTTCGTTCAGATAATCCACAAAACCGCCGGTTCGCTCAATCGCCATCGTTGATTCCTCGGCGGCAGAAATGATGCCAATCGAATCATATCCTTGCGTTGCCAAATGTTCGGCTGCCAGTTGTCCACCCCGATAATCATTCACCTGAAAATAGCTGTAATCGGGATGCGTGGTATTTACCAATACCGTTCGCACGTCGGTAGCCTGTAATTGCTTGTTTATTTTATCCGGCAAATCAATAGACAGCACAATTAACGCATCAGCAATACCACGACTAAAAAATTCCCTCAATCCCGAATCCGGATTATCCGAGCCGGTATTGTAGATCATCATATCCAGATCGGTACGGCTAATTTCATCTTTAATTCCCTTCAGCACTTCATTAAAATAGGGCGTTGTAAACGAAGGGACGATCACCCCAATCAGCTCGGGTTTGCTGCTGGCAAGCTTACGGGCGGTAAGGCGGGGGGCATAATTCATTTCACGCATCGCCTTTAGAATACGCTTTTTCGTGTTATCCGAAACGCGCGGCGAATCATTAAGCACGCGTGATACGGTAGCGGTACTAACGCCAACTTTTTTTGCAATTTCGTAAATCGTGGTTTTTTCAGCCATCCTCTTATAACACATCCTTTAGTTTAGTAATAACAGATCCTCGAGTGTTTAACCTAATAAAACTATGGGTATTATAAGCATTTTATTCAATTATTTATGTGATACCGCTTCCAATCTTATCCCCGGGGAATAATTTTTGCTATTTTTTTAGCATGTTGGTTTTTAATACATTCTGCAATCGCTTCTTAACCAACTACCCTGTTTTGAACTGCTCTACTTTTTTTAAAACGGTATTTTTTTTGGGATCACTTTGCCTTGGCATAAGCGTTGCCTCCTATGGTCAAATTGATACGCTGGCCATCGAACATCCTGCCGAAGGTATCACATACGTTTCTCTTTCCGATTCCTCTAAGCCGTGGCGCATACACCTTTTGGAAATTAATCCGGGTAAATCATCGGCTAATATTCGGAGCCATAAAGCTGTTGCCGATGGAGATCCCAGCACCCCTACGCGGCAAACGCTCTCGAAAATGTGGGCCGATCTTGAATCCAATGGCGAAAAACCTATTGCGGGCATTAATGCAGACTTTTTCAATATGAAGACCGGCGACCCCATCAACTTGCAAATTTCAAAAGGACTGCCGGCCTATATGCCGCACACTCCGCCGAACAGATCTCAGTTTGGAGTCACCGCTGAGGGTTCCCCGTTTATTGACGTGTTAACTCTTTCGGGATCGATTGTCTCAGATCAGCTTTACCTTTCCCTGGATGGCGTAAACTCCTTGCCCCCCGCCGATGGGCTCACCTTTATCAACCGCAAGCCCGACTTCTCAACCGAGGAGCTTGATTCACTGCTAATTCTCTCCCTGCAACCCGTTTCCAATAAAAAATTGCACTACGTATTCGACGAACAAAGCTTTCCCAACCCTCCGCTTATCGTCGCTTCGGGAACCATGAAAAATTCTCTGCTCACCCTCCGCGAAACAGCTGATACACTGCAAACACAGTTTCGGTTCTCTGATGATGCCACTCCCTACAACCAAGAAGTGCATGAACTTGTTGGGGGCGCAGCACAACTTCTTGAGGATGGAAAGGAGGTTATCGACCGTCAGCTGGAAGCAGAGGGCATCGGACAAAATTTTGCCTCTGACCGACACCCGCGAACAGCGATTGGGATAACTGCTAAGGGTCATATTGTTATGATGGTAGTAGATGGTCGGCAGGATAAAAGTGCGGGGATGTCGCTTTATGAGCTGGCGGACTTTTTGAAAACCTATGACGTTACCGAAGCTGTCAACCTCGACGGGGGCGGCTCTACCTCAATGATTATTAATGATGAAATCGTAAACAGTCCATCTGACAAATCCGGGGCACGAACAGTATCGAATGGACTATTTATAATTTAATAACCATTACTATGCGAAGAACAGTTTTAGGTGCTTTTATTTTTTTCTGGATTACTTTTGGACTGGCTTTTACCAGCGGGGCACAAGAGGCCGATGATGCCCCGGTCACCATTGCCGTTATCAGCGACCTGAACAGTGCCTACGGCTCTACCAGTTATGACAAATCGGTCCACAAAACACTCGATTATATAATTGACGAGCTTAAACCAGATCTTGTACTGGCCGGCGGTGATATGGTCGCGGGACAAAAGCCCGAACTCTCGGATAAGGAGGTCCGGGCTATGTGGCAGGCCTTTGACGACCATATTGCCCGGCGCCTTCAAGATGCCGATATCCCCTTCGCCTTTACCATCGGCAACCACGACGGATCGGGCCATCCGCCCCACAAAAGAGATCGACGATTGGCGAAAGAATACTGGCAATCTCACAAACCTGACTTAGATTGGGATGATCGCGCGGAATTCCCCTTTTATTACAGTTTTACCTTAGAAGATATACATATCGCTGCCTGGGATGCTTCAACGGCTGCCATTCCGGATTCGAACCTGACCTGGCTGGAAAATAATGCCGGGCAGTCCCCTGCCGGGCAAGCTGATCTTCGCCTGCTGATTGGTCACCTGCCCCTTTATGGCGTAGCTCCCGAACGCGATACCAAAGGTAATGTGCTTGAGCATCCCCAAAAAATGCACGAGTTACTGGACGACCTGCGCGTTGATTTGTATATCAGCGGGCATCACCACGCTTTTTATCCTGCCGAGAAAAAGGGACTTCACCTGTTGCATTCCGGGGCAATCGGATCGGGGCCGCGCCCGCTGCTGCAGAGCGACGATCCGGCTATTAAGACCTTTACCGTTCTCGAGATCCATCCCCAAACAAAACGCATAACCTACACCACCTTTGATGCTGAAAACTGGGATAGGGTCCCTCACTCGTCGCTGCCGGATTCTATTGAAAGTCGAAACGGCACCATTTACCGTACCGGGGAAAATTTGCAGCTAAACAAGAATTAATATATTCTCTGCCGAACTGTTTTTGGGATATAATAATTACACCAATAGTGTGGTTATATAAGAAACCCTGACAAAATAATATGGCTATGAAACGGATACCTTTTTTGACATTATTTTTGGTTGCATCGCTTTTGGTGTTTCTATCTGCAGAGGTTCGGGCGCAGCAGTCGAAAAAAATAACGTTAACCGGATATAAGCACGAGCCCCCTGTTTCTACAAGTGGATCGGGTTCGGCAACGGTAACCCTTGAGGGCGATACGCTTACGGTAACGGGAAAGTTTGAGGATCTGGTCGATACCTATTCGGGGGCCTATATAATGGTGAGCCTTCGGGGACAAGGCGGAAACCAACTGCACCGCTTAAAGGCGTCCTTGAATGAAGAGGATAGAACGAGTGGCACTTTTACTAAAGAGGATAACAAATTTGTGCTTTCGGCATCAGAAAAGGAGCTATTGGCAAATGGAGATCTGTATATCAACATCAGTTCTCGCGAAAACCGAAAGGGTGAGCTACGCGGCAATATCGGTCGGATGAAGGATTAAGTTCTTGTTCCTGCCTTTTCGGTGCCTTCTGATGGAATGATCGGTTGCTGAAATCAGGTTATATTCCTCGATATCATAAAATAATTTTAAAAAGTATTTAATTATCACATTATGAAGATTGTTCTTTCTCCGGCAAAATCACTGGATTACGAAAGTGAACTGCCAACGGATAAAGCTACACAACCACAATTTTTAGATGAAGCCGAAACGCTCAACCGCGAGCTGGCTGAAATGTCGAAAGATGAGCTCAAAGATTTGATGGATATCAGCCAGAATTTGGCTGATCTGAATTACGAGCGCTACCAGAAGTTTTCGACACCCTTTACCAAAAATAATGCACGTCCCTGCATTTACGCTTTTGATGGTTCGGCCTATAAAGAACTGGATGCTTATAATATTGACCAAGAACACATTAATTTCCTGCAGGATAGCCTGCGTATTTTATCGGGAATGTACGGCCTGCTTCGTCCGCTGGACCTGATGCAACCCTATCGCCTGGAAATGGGTACCAAAATGCAGATTAACGGCCACGATCGCTTGTATGATTTCTGGGGTGACAGTCTTACCGAAGCGCTGAATGAGGAGATGGACGAGGATGAGCTGTTCGTCAACCTGGCCAGCAAGGAATATTTTAAAGCACTCAATACCGACAAACTGAAAACGGATATCATTACACCGAAGTTTAAAGATTTCAAGAATGGCAACTTGCGTACGGTAGGGTTTTACGCCAAAAAGAATCGAGGTACGATGACGCGCTATCTGATTGAAAATGAGATTGACTCTTATGAAGGGTTGTTAGGCTTTAACGGAAACGACTACAGCTACAGCGAAGAGCATACCGAAGATAAACTGGAGCCCGTTTTTGTGCGGTAAGTTATATTTATTCAATAACACAGCCTTCCGAGCACATACGCTTGGAAGGCTTTTT
>JBNJFP010000035.1:0-29962 GCA_051746985.1 Bacteroidota bacterium | reverse complement strand
GGTTGATTTAGATTATTGTGGGTACGTCTGAACATACTATTTGAAGAAAGACAAAGTGTGTTGACCTTATAAGTTGTCTTCTTGAAAGCGCTTACATTAATTGTGATTTTTTTTATCGGACAGTACCGGATGTAAGCGCTTTCATCACTTATGATATCTAAGGATTTATTTGCAGAGATTCAAGTAGGGAATCCATGCTTTCGTTAATTTTTTGTATTCATCCAATAATATCCTAAGAAAAAAATGAAAGTTTATTATTCGAATAAAGCAGTAGGAAGCGATTTGAAAAAAATGTAAACTAAAAATAATTATCGCAGATTTGAATTGGTCTTGAATGATCTTTGAAACTTTTTAAAATTGGCTTTTGCTTTATCCTCTCCGAATCACAATTTTCTAAATCAATTTTGTCAGTGGTTAATCCATAAACTTCAAATAAGTTAAATAGAATAATTTGAATGAAGGAGACCAAAAAACTTTAATCTTGATATTAAAAGCTATGGATCGGAAAAAATTTCTTCAACTCAGTGGATTTGGGGCTGTAGGATTAGGTTTGCCTTCTTTTTTAAATATAGCCTCTGCTTCAATCCCTCACACGAATAATCTGTTCTTTGATATTTCATTGGCACAGTGGAGCTTACATCGGGCACTGAATGATGAAAAAATCAGTAATCTGGATTTTCCAAAGGTGGCCAAAGAAGAATTTGGAATACAGGCTGTGGAATATGTTAACCAATTTTTTGCCGATAAGGCCGAAGATACAGATTACCTGGATGAAATGAATAGCCGTTGTAATGATCTGGATGTCGATCAGGTTTTGATTATGGTGGATGGTGAAGGAGATTTGGCGGTGAAGGATGAGAAGGAGCGAATACAAGCGGTGGAAAATCACTACAAATGGGTAGAGGCCGCTGAGTACTTAGGGTGTCATTCAATCCGAGTAAATGTTTTTGGCGATGGCACGGCCGATGAACAGAAAACGGCTGCGGTTGATAGTTTAGGGCGTCTTGCAGAATTTGCACAGAATTACGATATCAATATTACCGTAGAGAACCATGGGGGGTATTCTTCTGACGCCCAGTGGTTAACAAAGGTTATGCAAGAAGTAGCTATGGAAAATTGTGGTACGCTTCCCGACTTTGGAAATTTTTGTGTAAAACGTGAAGATGGGGAACGCTGGGATGGGGAATGTGTGGAAGAGTATGACCGCTATAAAGGCGTAAAAGAATTAATGCCATACGCAAAAGGAGTTAGTGCTAAAAGCTATGATTTTAATCAACAAGGAGAAGAGACAACAATCGATTTCAGTAAGATGTTGACGATCATCAAAGATGCGGGCTATGAAGGATATATTGGAGTTGAGTACGAAGGTGATGCGTTGAGTGAATATGATGGTATTAAAGCAACCAAAGAACTTTTAGAAGCGGTTGGTAGAAATATTTCTAATAAATGATCAATTCTGTTAGTACTCAGCAAAACAAATATTTTTTTTCGAAAGGATGACTAAATAGGTCACAATAAATACAAACAAATCAAAATCTTATGAGTAAAAACGAAGATAATGATAAAAAAAGTGGGGGCATGTCGAGGCATAGTTTTTTAAAAACCTCAAGTGCCTTGGCAGCGGGATTTACCATTGTACCGAGCCACGTTGTTTCGGGGCTTGGATATACGGCACCGAGTGATAAGTTAAATATTGCAGGAATTGGTGTGGGTGGCATGGGACGTTCTAATCTCAATAATATGAGTAGTGAGAACATCGTAGCACTCTGTGATGTCGATTTCGATTATGCAGCAAAGACATTCAATGATTTCCCTAAGGCACAGGTCTTTGAAGATTATCGTCACATGTTCGATGAGATGGGCGATGAAATTGATGCGGTAATGATTTCTACCCCCGACCATACTCATTATGTGACTGCTGCTGAAGCGATGAAAAGGGATAAGCATGTATATGTACAAAAACCACTTACTCATTCGGTGTATGAATCACGAAAACTAACAGAGATCGCCCGTGAAACAGGTGTTGTTACACAGATGGGTAACCAGGGTAATTCGGCCGATGGCATTCGTAAAATTTGTGAATGGATCTGGAATGGAGAAATTGGAGAAGTTGAAGAAGTGCACGCATGGACAAACCGACCTATTTGGCCACAGGGGCTCGAACGTCCTACTGAAACGCCTTCAACACCACCTACGTTAAATTGGGATCTTTTTGTGGGACCGGCGCCCTGGAGAGCTTATCATCCGTCGTACACTCCTTGGAATTGGCGTGCATGGTGGGATTACGGTACGGGAGCACTCGGCGATATGGGATGTCACATCATCGATCCGGTATTTAAAGCGTTGCAATTAGGTCAACCTGAAACTATTGAAGGAAGTTCTACGCAGGTCAATACCGAAAGTGCACCTTTGGCAGAGAAAGTGACTTACCAATTTCCGCGTCGCCCTAAAAAGGGTAATGTAAATATGCCGCCGGTGAAATTTACTTGGTACGATGGTGGATTAATGCCCGAACGTCCCGAAGGAATCCCCGAGGGTAAAACCATGGGAGATAGCGGCGGCGGTGCTATGTTTGTTGGTTCTAAAGGAACCTTAATTTGTAGCACTTATGCACTTGATCCGTATATTGTTGGTAGAGAAGAAGATCCCCCCGAAGTTTCTGAAGAGTTTCGTCGTATCCCCGATGCGATGGAAGGAGGGCATGAAATGGATTGGGTAGAAGCCTGTAAAGAGGAAGACCCTGAGAGACCGAGTTCAAACTTTGAATATGCCGGTCCATTAAACGAAGTTGTAGTCATGGGTAACCTGGCTGTTCGTTTACAAGATCTGAAACGAACGCTTAAATGGGATGGTGAAAATATGGAGATTACGAATATCGACGAAGATGATGAAATTCGTGTGGTAACCAGTGATAGCTTTGAGGTTGTCAATGGCGATCCCCAGTTTGATACTTCATATGATACTATTAATGCCAAAGAAGCCGCAGAACGTTATATCAAACGACCATATCGCGATGGTTGGAGCTACGAAGTTTAATCATAAAACCAATAACAAATACCATGAAGATTTCTAATCTAATATTAATTTCTTTAATAGGATTTGGATTGCTTTTTAGCAGTTGTGAATCATCCGAAGAAGATTCAGATCAATCAGAAGAACAAGCTGAGGAAGCACCAGTGAACACTCTTACTGAAGCAGAAAAAGAGGACGACTGGCAGCTTTTGTTTGATGGGGAAGATCCCAGCGAACACTGGCGCGGTTACTGCGACGAAGCTTTCCCTGACAGCGGCTGGACCGTAGAAGATAACGCTCTTAAAGTTATCGGATCAGGTTCTGGAGAAGCCGGAGGCGAGGGAGGAGATGTCATAAGTAAAGAAAAGTATACCGACTTTGAGCTACAACTTGAGTGGAAAGTTGAGAAAGGAGGTAACAGTGGTATCTTCTATTTGGCTGAAGAACTTTGCGATGAAGGCGAGCCAATATGGAAGTCTGCTCCCGAAATGCAAATTCTGGATAACGAAAATCATCCTGATGCAAAGATGGGTGAAGACGGTAATCGTCAGGCTGGTTCGCTTTATGATATGATTCCTGCTGATCCCCAAAATGCCAATCCACACGGCGAATGGAATACCGCACGCATTATGGTGTACCAGGGTACGGTAGTTCATTATCAAAATGGAGAAAAAATACTGGAATACCATTTATGGACTGATGACTGGAAAGAAATGGTCGAAAATAGCAAATTCGATGAATTCTCTGGTTTTGAGGATGTTGCCAAGGAAGGATACATCGGGCTACAGGATCATGGAAATGATGTATGGTTCCGAAATATCAAAATTAAAGATATGAGCAACTAACGCTGATAAGCCTATAAATATCTTAAAAGGCTCTTCTTATCGTAAGAAGAGCCTTTTTTAGTTTTTAAAAAGTGTATAGGATCAAGCGAAAAGTATTACGACGACCATGCCCGCCCTACCTCAGAATAGGGGATGCAACCGTCATAATATCCCGGAATGAGATTCAAATTTAATTCTTTGGTAGCACCAATTTCAGAGGTGTAATAGCCAACAATGGTAAATTCTTTCATCATAGAAAAAAAATGGGGGAGGTCGGTATCGGGAACAGGTTGTGGATTGTTGATTGCTTCTTGTTCAAGAATCTCCATAACTGAAATTTGCTCTTGCTTCGATAGGTCAACAAATTCGTTCCCAAACTCTTTTTCGCTCAAATTATCAACGGTTTCCAATCCCTTGATGAAATGATCACGTTCTTCTTCGGTATTCCAGTTGGTGAGCATATGGTCAATATACCGATTAACACCGGCGGCTTTAGCACCGGGCGTATCTGTTTCTGGAATAATACGTTCCGAAAAGATGGTTACTAATTCGTTTTGAGGTCCTGTTAATGTTTCAGGAGTAAAGGATCCCTCTTGTGCAGAACACCCCCCTAAAAAACCGGCTACTGTTGATAGCGAAAGAGCTCCTCCACTTAAAAGCGCCATCTTTTTTAAAGCTTCACGTCGATTCATGAGATACTCGTTTATATATTCCTTTTGTTGAGTTCTTTCACAGCGTGATCAACAGCTCGTGCTGTAAGTGCCATATATGTTAAAGATGGGTTTTGACATCCGGCCGAGGTCATACATGCTCCATCGGTAACAAATAGGTTGGGTACATCATGGGTTTGATTAAATTTATTTAGGACAGATGTTTTGGGATCGTTGCCCATCCGCGCAGTTCCCATCTCATGAATACCTTCCCCTAACAGGTATTCGTTGAAATAAGGATTTACATCTTTGCCACCGGCCGATTCAATCATTTCAACCGCAGCTTCAGCCATATCTTCACGCATGTTGAGTTCATTTTCTTTTATCTGCCCATTAATTTCTAACTGTGGAATACCCCATTCGTCCTTTTGGTCACTCAGCTTGGCGTGATTGTCGTGGTAGGGTAATACTTCCCCAAAACCAGTAAGACCAAAGGTCCAGGGACCGGGGTCTCGAAGCTTCTGCTTCAGCTTTTCCCCAAATCCTTCCATGGCGATTCCGCGGGTCCAGCTGGAACGAGAAGCTCCTCCCTGGTAACCATAGCCGCGGATAAAGTCATCGCGCTTGGTGGCTTCGTTAATGTTTTGAAATCGGGGAATATAGATGCCATTGGGACGATTTCCGTGATAATATTGATCTTCATATCCGTCGAACCGTCCGGATGCACCCACTCTAAAATGATGATCCATTAAATAATGTCCCAGAACCCCACTTGTATTAGCTATTCCATTAGGAAAGGCCTCAGAAGTGGAGTTGAGCATGATTTGAGTTGTGCCAAGGGTAGAGGCATTAAGAAAAATGACATCAGCATAAAATTCTTTTGATTCTTTTGTGATGCGATCAATAACCCGTACCCCGGTTGCCCTGTTTTTGTCTTTATCATAAATGATACTGTGGACAATACTATTGGGACGCAGTGTTAAGTTGCCCGTTTTTCGGGCAACGGGTAGGGTACTGCTTTGACTGGAAAAATAGGCGCCAACAGAACAGCCCCGGGAACAGGGACCACAATAGTGGCAAGCGCCTCTACCGTTATGAGGTTTTGTTAAAACTGCACATCGTCCGATGGTCATGTGACGATATTCAAAATTCTGCTCAATTTTTTCTTTAACATCTTTCTCTACACAGTTGAGATCCATCGGAGGTAAGAACTCACCATCGGGCAAGTGATCCAGGCCTTCTTTTTGGCCGCTGATACCCGCAAATTTTTCCACATAATCGTACCAGGGTTTAATATCTTTATATCGGATAGGCCAGTCGATGGCAATACCTTCACGGGCGTTGGCTTCAAAATCAAGGTCGCTCAAACGGTAACACTGTCGTCCCCAGGTAAGGGAGCGTCCCCCCACTTGATAACCCCGCACCCACAGAAAGGGATCCTCGTCATCTGTTTGATAGGGGTGCTTTTTATCGTTAACAAAGAAATGAAAATTATACTCGTCAACGACATCCGAACGAAGCTGCATTGGGTATTCTTCTTCGAGCAGTTTGCGATCGCCCTGTCCGCGGAACTCTGCCTCCCAAGAGGGCATGTGTTCGGTATCGTAATCCTTTCCATGCTCAACATTTCGACCCCGTTCCAGGACAAGCGTTTTCAATCCTTTCTCGGTTAATTCTTTAGCCGCCCACCCCCCGGAAATGCCCGATCCAACAACAATGGCATCGTACTGTTCAGACGATCCGGAGACATTAAAATTTTTCCCTTTCATACTGATAGGTAGGTGTTATGAAAAAATACGTTGCTAACATAGATTAGAAAATCCATTATTTCAAAAAATTATCATGATATTTTGAATCAAACGTTGGTGTCCTGCACATATTTTTTGGAACTGTTCAGTCAAAATGACTTATTGAATAAAATATTGAATTTTAAGTTATACAGCGTGTTTTATGCGGTTAGATAGGAAAATTCGTTACGGGATGGTTGGAGGTGGCCCGGATGCTTTTATTGGTGAGGTTCATCGCATGGCGGCGGCACTTGACGGTAAAATGGAATTGGTGGGCGGGGCATTTTCTTCTGATCCCCAGAAGTCGAAAAAAATGGGTCAAAAGCTGAACTTAGACAAAAAAAGAGTGTATGATACTTTTCAACAGATGGCTGAGAAAGAGGCGGCCTTACCTGAAGAAGAGCGGATCGATTTTGTTTCTGTCGTGACTCCCAATCATCTTCATTTCGAGGTTTGTAAGGCATTCATTGAAGCAGATATTCATGTAGTTTGTGATAAACCGCTGACCAACACTGTCGAGGAGGCCGAAAAGCTTTGTGAGCTCGTTGATAAACACGATATCATTTTTGCCCTAACGCATACCTATACGGGCTATCCGATGGTGAAGGAAGCCCGAAACTTGGTCCGTAAAGGTAAGCTGGGGAAGTTGCGAAAAATTGTAGTAGAGTATCCTCAGGGTTGGTTGTCGGAGCCGGTTGAGGAAAGGGGAAACAAACAGGCTTCATGGCGGACAGATCCTGACCGGGCCGGGGTATCATCCGTTGTAGCGGATATCGGTACGCATGCCGAAAATCTGGTACAATATATTACGGGTTTACGTCTGAAAAAACTTTATGCGGATATCAACACCTTTGTAGAAGGACGTGCCCTTGAAGATGATGCAAATATGTTAGTGCATTACGAAAAGGGGGTTCGGGGTGTGATGTACTGTTCGCAAATTTCCATTGGGGAAGAGAACGATTTGTCCATCCGTATTTATGGGGATCAAGCTTCTTTAAAATGGCGACAGGAAAATCCCAATTACCTGAATATTAAATACCCTGATAAGCCTGAGGAAATTTACAAACGTGGAAATCCCTATTTATCCGATGCTGCAAATTTTGGCAATAGAATTCCACCGGGACATCCCGAAGGGTTTATCGAAGCATTTGCTAATATCTATTCAAATGTAGCGGATACCATAACTGCTCGACTCAAGGGAGAGAAGCCCGACCCCAAAATGTTAGACTTTCCAACCGTGGTTGATGGTGCCATAGGCGTGCATTTTGTACATAAGGTTATCGAGAGTGGAAAGAAAAATGCCTGGGTGGATATGGAGTATAGCGTTGAATAAGCGGAGTGAGTCTTCAAGCTTGCTGATTATGTGGATCTGCATTTTTGACAATTACTAAAAATGTGATTGTTCATTAATACCAAGGTGGGAGGCATGAAACCAAATGGGTTGGTAAAAACGTTATACTAAAAATGAAATGATTACCGATGCTAAAGAGTTATAATGTTTTGAATGTGAAAGAAATGTGAGTCTATGACTACGTTGAATAATTCGGTAAGCACACTGGGAGAGCTGAAGGAATCGGGCTGGAAATCCGTATCAGTAAAAGAAGAAATCCGACGCAACCTGATTCAAAAAATTCAATCGGGAGAAGAGCTTTTTCCCGATATACTGGGCTATGAAAAGTCGGTGATTCCACAGCTCCAGCATGCCTTGCTGGCTAAACACGATATTATTTTGTTGGGATTGCGTGGCCAGGCTAAGACGAAAATACTGCGTCAGCTTACGAGCTTTCTGGATGAATATTTACCGGTTGTTGAAGGCTCGGAAATTCATGACGATCCCCTTAATCCCGTTTCAAAGCAGGCGCGGCAGCTCATTCATGAGCAGGGCGATGAAACGCCCATTCAATGGATACATCGAAGCGAACGATACGGCGAAAAACTGGCCACACCCGATACCGCCGTGGCCGATTTGATTGGTGATATCGATCCCATTAAAGCTGCGGCCCAAAAGCTTACACTGGCCGATGAAAATGTGATCAATTTTGGATTGGTCCCCCGGACTAACCGCGGAATCTTTGCCATCAACGAGTTGCCCGATTTGCAACCGCGCATACAGGTGGCTCTTCTTAATATTATGCAAGAGCGTGATATCCAGATTCGGGGGTTTAACGTTCGCATTCCTCTTGATGTGTTGATGGTATTCTCGGCCAATCCCGAGGATTATACGAATCGCGGAAGTATTATTACGCCCCTGAAAGATCGAATTGACTCACAAATTTTAACGCATTACCCACGTCAGCTGGAAACCGGCATGAAGATTACCCAGCAGGAGGCGTGGATTTCCCGTGACGATGCGGTTACAGTTACGGTGCCCCCGATCATGAAGGAAGTGCTGGAACGGGTGGCCTTTGAGGCAAGAAAATCAGAATATATCGATCAGAAAAGTGGTGTCTCTACCCGACTTTCAATTACGGCTATGGAGCAGCTTATTTCCGCTGCCGAGCGACGGGCACTTGTGAATGGCGAATCAACAACATCGGCCCGACTTACCGATCTCTTTCACATTATACCGGCCTTAACCGGGAAGCTGGAATTGGTATATGAGGGGGAACAGGAGGGAGCCTTGAACGTTGCCAAACATATAATTGGTCAGGCTATTAAGACAACCTTTGCTCATTATTTTCCCGATCCCAATGAGCAGAAAAGGAGCGAAGAAAATATCTATAAACCGGTATTGGATTGGTTTGCGAATGGAAACACCTTGGATATTACCGACCAAATGAGCCAACAAGAGTATGAACAAAGTCTGAAAAAAATCGCAGGATTACCGGACTTGGTAGAAGAAAATTCGTTGCTTGAGAATGATAACGATCATTATGTGGTAATGGACTTTGTGATTGAAGCACTGCATCAGCATTCAATGGTGGGCAAAGAGGAGTTGGATGATACGCGAAGCTATTCGGATATGTTGGGCAGCATGCTCGGGTCCATTGATGATATGGATGACTTCGATGATTTTGAATAGCGATTGGAATTGCAAGTAGGCCGATAAGCCCTTATATTTACCGACCGAATTAAGCAATAAAGAAATTTTGATAATCCCATGAAAGACGGAATTCACCCAGAGTACAAAGAGATTACGGTTGTGATGAGCGACGGTACGGAATTTAAGACCCGCAGCACGATGAATACCAATGATGGTGTGTATCGCAGCGAGGTTGATTCCAAAAACCATCCTTTTTACACCGGTAACATGAACTTTCAGAAGAAAGCTGGTCGTATTGATCGCTTTAAGAAACGTTACGGAAAGAAAGACTAACGTTTGGAATCTAACATTTTTTGGGGATGCATTTCGAAATGAGATGCATCCCTTTTTTGTTTTATATGATCAAATAAAGACTGTAATATCATGGAAATAATTTCATACACTGTTGGACCATTCGCAGAAAATACCTACCTGCTTACGGAGGAAGATGAGGCCCTGTTGGTTGATCCCGGTTTTTTAGAAGATGCCGAGTATGAGCGCACAAAGAAGCATTTGGTGGATGGAGATTATTCGCTCATCGCTGTAGTGCTTACCCACGCCCATGTTGATCATGTGCTGGGCTTACAAAAGGTGCGCAAGGATTTTGAAGTTCCGGTCTATTTAAGCGATCGCGATCGGTACTTGTGGAATAATTTTGGGTCTCAGGCTGCAATGTTTGGTTTTACTTCGGATGGGTTTTCTTTCGATCCCGAAGTGTTGCCGATTACTGATGAATGGTCGCTTGGAAATTTTTCTTTTGATGTTCGATACACGCCGGGCCACGCCCCCGATCATGTGTCGCTTTATAGTAAAAGTGATGGAATTGTTATTGCGGGTGATGCTCTTTTTAAAGAGGGCATTGGCCGCACCGATCTATACAAGGGCGATTTTAAAGTGCTTGAAAAATCCATTCGCGAGCAACTTTACTCGCTGCCCGATAATACCATTGTTTATCCCGGCCATGGTCCCGAAACGACGATTGGACACGAAAAGAAAGCCAATCCCTTTGTAAAACAGTAGATTAGTTTTCTTCGTCGTGTTGCTGCAGGGCTTTAAGCCGTGCTATTTCTTCTCTGTAATATTCTTGTTTTTCGGGATTAATGTTTAGCAGCCGATTATAGGTGCGGATAGCAGCGTCCAGCTTACCTTGTTGTTCATGAATATTGGCTAACGTTTCCGAAACAATATCATCTACATTGTCGGCAGATATCATTTCATGTATTTCATCGGTGGGTTCTTCCTTTTTATCAGGACGAATGGGGGTTGACTCCACCGAAGAGAGTTTCTGAATAAGAGAATCCAGATTTAAAACAGGTCCGTGTTCTTCTATCGTTGAACTTTTTTGGGAGGAGGATACCGAGGTGGAATCGGGGGTCCAGGCTTCAAAAGTATTGGGATGACTTAAATAGTAGTGTAGCTTTTCGAAAAAGGGGCTGCCCGGGGCAAAGATACGTGCTTTATGGGCCTCATCAATGGCTTGCTCATCCATACCTTTTAGATGATAAAGCCAAGCCAGTAAAAAATGTCCTACGGCGTCGGGCCCCCTTTTTTTTAACTGTTTTTTGAGTCGCTTGATAGCTTCAAAAGGTTGCTGTTCAAAATGTTCGGCATAAGAAGCCAGCGACTTTGGAATTTTAAAAGGTAATTGAGACATGAATTACGTTTTGGTAGTTATCCCCATACAAAAGCGCTGCTATTATATAAAGAGAATGCGGTGTCCGTCAAAAAATAATTTTCGATGTCACCAATCGCTCACCGCATCATTAAACATGTTATCAGCCACCTGGTTTAAGGCCTCGATGGCGGCATTAGTTTCGCCATCGATGGGATTTTCATTGGTATCGTATGTTTCCGAACCGCTAAACGTACTGCTCCATTCGGCTTCTTCCTCATCCACATATTGAAAGGTAGCCCTAACCGAAATAGTAACCTCATTTAAACTGTTTTGACCTTCACCCGATACACTAAAGGCTTCGTTGGCATAACTGACAACCGATCCCTCCAGCACGGCGTCGGCATCTTCGCGGGAGTTGGCAAGCTGAAGCCGGGTCTGGTTAACAAAACGATTGACCAAGGCGTCGTTAAGCAGATCGCTTAAATTACCAACCCCACCGGATGATTGATCTGCGAAAAAGGGAATATAAATGGAATCGACATCATCGGGAATAGAAGCACCGGTAAAACTATAGCGAAAGCAGCCACTCACCGAAAGGGCGATCAACAGTACTAAAATAAAACTGCTTTTTTTATTGTAGATCATATTGGTCGAGCTTGCGGTAGAGGGTACGTTCACTCACGCCCAGCGCTTCGGATGCTTTTCGCCGGTTGCCGTCGTACTTTTTTAGTGCCTGTTCAATTAAAAACTGCTCTGCTTTTTCTATGGAGGGGATATCATCGGCATTGAAAAATTCTGCCAAAGGATCCTCTTCTGTTTCCGCTTCCGAAATGTCGGCCTCGGTAAACGAATCAATTCCACCAATATCCTCATTTGCAGCATTGCCCACATTTACGTCCATATCCATATCAGACATATTAGCCTGATTAAATTCATCCTGAATATTTTGAGGAAGGGCTTTCATATTTTTTTGTGAGAAGGTGGAGTATAGAAATGTACCCAACATCTTTTTCAGATCTCCAATATCGCTTTGCAGCTCAACCAGTGCCCGGTAAATAAGTCGCTGGTCATCATTGCCGAAAGCGCCATTTCTGCCACTTTGAGAATCCTTATCTGCAAGTACGGGCAAGTTATCCGCCGAACCGGTATGCTGACGACCTTTGAGATATTTCTGAAGTTTTTCCGTATCAATAAACTGTGACTTTTCGAGCACTACCAGCTGTTCGGCCACATTTCGAAGCTCACGGACGTTGCCCGGCCAACGGTACGATATCAAAAGCTCTTTGGCCTCATCCGAAAAGCCCTTGAACACCGAGTCGTATTTGGCCGAAAATTCCGTTACAAACTTTCGGAATATGGGGATGATATCATCGGGGCGTTCTCGCAGGGGTGGGAGCGTAACTTTTACCGTATCAAGTCGGTAATAGAGATCCTCCCGAAAATCCTCATCCTGAACAAGCTGCCACAAATCTTTATTGGTTGCTGCAATAACCCGCACATCTGTTTTACGCACCTTGCTGGATCCGACCCGGAAATATTCACCTGTCTCTAACACGCGAAGCAGTTTTACCTGCACGTTAGCCGGCGTATCACCGATTTCATCCAGGAAAATAGTCCCACCGTTTGCTTTCTCAAAATAGCCCTCACGTGCTTCATGAGCACCCGTAAAAGCCCCCTTCTCGTGCCCAAAAAGTTCACTTTCAATAATACCTTCTGGGATGGCACCACAATTGACGATAACCATATTATTGTCTTTGCGATGACTGATCTCGTGGATGGCTTTGGCCGTTACATCTTTGCCAACACCACTTTCACCCTGTAATAAAATGGTGATATCGGTATCGGCAACCTGAATCACTTTATCGATAACCTGCTTGAGAGCGGCCGATTCGCCAATAAGTCCAAATCGTTCTTGAAATGCTTCACGATCCATAGGGGAGAAGCTCGTTAACTGTGATTATTGATGCTTTTTGATACTAATAAAGGTAATAATTACTGCCTTAGATACATAAACAATTCAATGGAATTGATCGATCAGACAGCCATTATTGATAGCTGAATTTGACAGTTTAGGCCGCTACTGTTTCTCGATTAAATTCTTTAATGCTACTCTTTTTTATGAAATCGCCCATCAAGGTAGCAGACGTACAGTCGCTAATGGTAACTTCAACATAATCACCTTTTTCGATGTGATCCTTGCGGTCAAAAACAACCATTTTATTGGTGTCGGTTCGTCCGCATAGCTGCTCATCGGAGCGCTTGCTGGTACCCTCGACCAAGACCAGGTGACGCCGACCAATTTCCTTTTTGTTGAGCTCCTCCTGTATATTCATCTGCTGCTCGATAATTTCTGAAAGGCGTCTTTTTTTGACGTCTTCTGGCACGTCATCTTCGTACTTTCGCTGCGCCAGGGTACGTCCGCGCTCGGAGTAGGCAAACATGTACGCCAAATCATATTTTACCTTGGCCATCAGCGACATGGTATCTTTGTGCTCTTCTTCGGTTTCGCCACAGAATCCGGTAATGATATCAGTGGAGAGCGTAACACCGGGAATGATATCACGCATCTTTTCAACAAGATCGAGGTATTGCTCGCGGGTATAGGGACGTCGCATGCGTTCTAAGACGTCATTGTTGCCTGACTGAGCGGGAATGTGGATATAGTTGCAGAGATTCGGTTGTTCGGCAATAATTTCAAGCAGTTCTTCAGGAAAATCCTTGGGATGTGGAGAAGAAAAACGAATACGCATCTCCGGATCAACCTGGCTGGCTTTGTACATTAGCTCAGCGAAAGAATGATCGCCATCATCGTAGGAATTTACATTTTGTCCCAGTAGAGTAACTTCTTTATAGCCCTGATCGCTTAGCTGCTGCAGCTCTTCGATAATGCTTTCTGCTTTACGGCTTCGTTCGCGTCCCCGCGTAAAAGGCACCACGCAAAAAGCGCACATATTGTCGCAACCCCGCATAATGGTGACGAAAGCACTTACGCCGTTATCATTGCGCCGTACGGGTTTGATGTCTGCGTAGGTTTCCTCAAGCGAGAGAATCGTATTTACCGCTTTGCGCCCGTCATCCACATCAGAGAGCAATTTCGGAAGATCGCGGTAGGCATCGGGACCAACGACCAGATCGACGAGCTCTTCCTTTTCCATAATCTGCTCGCGGATGCGTTCGGCCATACAACCGAGTACGCCCACGGTCATGTCACGATCCTTGCGTTCTCTTTTGAGCGCCTTAAATTCTTTAAGGCGGTTCCAGACGCGCTCCTCGGCATTTTCACGAATCGAGCAGGTATTGATGAAAACGACTTCGGCATCTTCGGGCTCATTCACCGGCTGCATGCCATCCTCCATCAATATAGAGTTGACGATTTCGGTATCAGAGACGTTCATCTGACAGCCGTAAGTCTCAATGTAAAAATTGCGTTGATCCACTGTGGACAATGTTTTATTCCTGATTATTTAGACTGACAAATATAAGAAGAGATTCGCTCTTTATGAAGCTGATGTTGCGGGAAGGCAAACAAAGATTTTAATAAAAAATGCCCCGCAAAGTTGCGGGGCTTAAACTATTAACTAATCACTAATAACGAATTCCTAATTAGGCCAGGTATCGGGGGTTTTGCGCCACTCGGCCAAGGTTTCCAGATCAGATTTGTTCACATAATCGTTTTCGCTGGCCACATCAATAAGTGTGGAGTAGTCGGTGAGCGTAAACATGGGTACACCGGCTTTATCGAAACGTTTGTTTGCTTTGTCAAAGCCGTAAGTAAAAATGCTAAGCACAGCTTCGATGTCAGCACCTATAAATTGCAGGGCTTCCACTACAGAAATTGCTGAACCTCCGGTCGAAATTAAGTCCTCAATAACAACTGTTGTTTCCTCTTTTTGGATGCCCCCTTCGATCTGGTTACCGAGTCCGTATGCTTTGGCTTTGGCACGTACGTAGGACATGGGCTTATCCATATTTTCAGCCACCCAGGCGGCGTGGGGGATACCTGCCGTAGCGGTTCCGGTAATTACATCCACATCGGGATACTCGTTAGAAATAAATTCTACAAACTTTTTAGAAATTTTCTTGCGAATTTTTGGGTAACGCATCGTCAGGCGATTATCACAATAGATAGGGGAATTCCATCCCGAGGACCACGTAAACGGGTCATTGGGACGCAGAATAACCGCGTTAATATCAAGTAAATCAAGCGCAATTTCTTTGGCAAATTTCTGATCAATAATCATAAAAAACTATTTAATGGTTCACTTTCTGATCAATTCTCAATAATAGTGTTAATTTATTGTGATACTGTTATAAGAATATTAAATGATTTCTAAAATATATAACAAGCCATGCAGGCATAAAAAAGCATAAAAACCGGCCAGTAGATCATCCACTAAGATACCCCAACCGCCCGGCAGCTGTTGCAAACTATTAACGCCTAATGGTTTTTGGATGTCAAAAAAGCGGAAGAAGATAAATCCAACGAACAGTAACAGCAGATCATATTCAAGGGTGCCGGTAAATGAGATGGCCACAAACGTCATAGCTTGACCTGCAAACTCGTCCATCACCAGGGGAGAAGGATCGCCGCCCCATTCTTCTTCGCACGCTGCTGATACCCAAACGGTTAAAAATGAAAAGAGTACGGTAAGCAGCAGCATCCCCAGCCAGGGACTGTACATCCCCACAAAATAGATGGGGAAGAGTGCAAAAAAGCTACCCCAGGTTCCCGGAGCGTTAGGTAAAAATCCTGCGTAGAAACAACTACCGAGTATCGGTTTCAGTTTTGGCATCGTTATTTTTTACAAAAATTTTTCTATTAACAAATACATATTCTAATCCTGAGTACACCGTAATAGCGACGATCGCTATCATAAACCAGCCCAGTATGCCCGACTCTAATAACTGCATGCAATAGGCGCTTAACCAAACATCTGTCTCAATAAAAACGCCCACCATCAAAACCAGGTACAAAAAGAACATCTGGCTTAAGGTTTTGGCTTTGGCCGTAAGCCGGGTATCCATGGTAATATTTCGGTAATCGGCCAGCAGGCGCATGGCCGTGACCAAGATATCCCGAAAAACAATAACACCCACCGCCCACCATGGAAATTGGGTGGCATCAATAAAGGGCAAACAGATAAAACCTGCAAAGGTTAAAAATTTGTCGGCAAGGGGATCTAAAAATACGCCATAGGCAGTTTCGGCACCATACTGGCGGGCGATATATCCATCAAAAAAATCAGTAACCACGGCCACGGCAAAAATGCCTACGCTGAGGGCACGCCATACCACCTCATCCTGCACATACAGCATGAGAAATATGGGGGCCAGAATGATCCGGAGGGTACTCAATATGTTGGGTATTTGACGCACGGCCCAAAGATAGTAATTGTTAAACAGAATTAAATCTTTTTTACGAGGGCAATAATTTGCTTCGAAAAGGGGTGATAGTTTAATATTTTGATCAACGATTTTTTGCCGAACTCCTAACTATTATCGAATGCAGTGCCGTATTATAAGTATTGGTAATGAGCTCCTTATTGGTGATACCGTAAACACCAATGCCAGCTGGCTGGGCGACGTGCTTACCGAGGCGGGTATTGAGGTGACCCATATTTATACTATTGGTGACGATCTGCAGACAATGAAGCAAGTTCTGTCGGAAACGCTTGGCGCCGCGGACCTTGTTATTGCTACCGGCGGATTAGGTCCCACTCATGATGATATTACCAAACGCGCAGTTACTGAACTCTTTGAATGTGATCTGGTCGTGGATGATTCGGTGCTGGAGTTCATTAAAAAGGTATTTAAAAAGCGTAACATTCCCTTCAGTAAATCAAATTATCACCAAGCGGAGGTGCCCGACTGTTGCGAAGTGCTTTTTAATACGCAGGGTACCGCCCCGGGTATGTGGTTCGATCGCGGAGAAACAAAGTTGGCGGTGCTGCCGGGGGTTCCACACGAAATGAAGCACCTGATGAATGAAAAGGTGCTGCCCAAAGTGCGAAAAATTAACGGGGATACGGAATTTCGTCGGTCGCATTACCTTACCACGGCCGGAATTGGTGAAAGTACGCTCAGCGACGATGTTATCGGTCAACTGGACCAGGTATTGCCCGAGGGCGTAAGCGTGGCCTATCTGCCCAGTCCGCAAGGTACCCGCATTCGCATTAGCGCTTATGGTAGCTCTGATCAGGAAATAAACGAACGAATAGCCCCGGTACTGAATCATATCAAACAAAAAGCCAGCAAATATATTATCGGCGAAGGTAAAGACTGGAACTTGTCGAGGGCGGTGGGAGAGCTTTTAGCAAAAAAAGAATTAACCATCAGCGTGGCCGAAAGTTGCACCGGTGGATATCTGGCAAACGATATTACGGATATTCCCGGCAGCAGCAGGTATATGTTGGGTGGCCTTATTGCCTATGCCAATGTGGTTAAGGTCCATCAGCTTGGGGTTTCGTCGGATGATTTAACTCACTACGGAGCCGTTAGCAAACCGGTGGCGTTGCAGATGGCCAAGGGAGTGGCGAATCGCTTGGGTTCTGATATTGGCGTATCCACGACCGGAATAGCGGGTCCCGATGGAGGAACCGAAGAAAAACCGGTGGGGACCATTTGGATTGGCTTCTGGAGCCGCGAAGAGCATTTTGCGATAAAGGCTCGCTTTACCAACGACCGGTTGATCAATAAAGAGCGCTCGGCAGCCGTTGCATTGGAGATGGTCCGACGTTCAATATTGGGAATCGAAGAAATGCCATACGGATTTAAAAAACAGCCGGCTTGAAACTATTACGCTTCACATATCTTATTTTTTTGATGATAGGATTGCCAATGGCGCTTGTGGCACAGGTCGATTCTACCGAGGTCGATTCGGTTTCCCTGGATTCAATGGCTACGGATACATTATTTCTCTTTGAGCCCGGCGTTTCTTTTTCTGCTGATACGGTAGATTCGGTACAATTTGATTCCTCGATTATAGATTCCCTTTTTATGTTTCCGCCTAATGTAGCGTCGGCCCAGGATACCGTGGAAACAGAGGAGGAAGAAGAACCACTTTTTGAAGTGCAGCCGTGGGAATTTCAAAAGCCGTTGGGTGCAGAGTTGTCGGCTACGGATAGTACGCTTCGCTGGCAGAACTGGCCCGACTGGAGCTACAAACTTAACCGCGAGCCCGGGGTAATTAGCTACCGCCTTGGCACGAATATTCGCTCGAACACCGTACAGCGTAACGCACACGAGCCGCGTCATCAGCAGCTTTACTGGGAGGATCTATCCCTTAACGATCCGGTGTCGGGAGCAGTAAATTGGGCGCTCATCCCACAGCATAAAGTGTCGCAATTTTATACCCGGGATTTGGGAGCGGTGCACCAATCGCGCTATTACAATCACCAGTACTATTTGAATGAGCCACTTTCGAGGCTCAACTATACCGAAAGTAGTTTTTCATTTCGGGAGCTGGAGTTTGAAGTGAGCCATAACCTGTCGCAACGGACCAATGTTGAGCTTAGCTACTGGGATCGCCGATCGGGCGGTGAATACGACAACTCCGAAATTACCGGACGACAAATTTACCTTAAAGCCAGTCACCATCTGGATACCGATCAATATCTGAAGTTTAACTTTGTGACCAATTCCTATGACATCGGTCAGCCGTTTGGATATAACATTCCCGATTTGTTGGTATTTAATTTTGACCGGTATAACACCACGCCAAATCAGACGGCAGGGGCATCCGAAGAAACCAACAACCTGATGGCCATCAATTTTTACCAGCGGAATCCGGATAGCACGCAGACAACGGATAATTTCCGCGCGGGGATTTTTCGAAATAGTAATGAACGCATGGTGGAATATGCCTCGGATTCCACCGGTTACAGCACCCAATCGCTTGGTGCCAATGCCCGAAAATGGTGGCAGTGGGGCGGGCTGCAGCTGGAGACAGGAGCGAATACCGAATTTTACATCAATCAGACCAAACAAAATCGAAGTTTTCCCGCCGATAACTGGCTAACTACAAAATTCGACGGCAGTCTGTTGCTTGATTTTATTCCGTTGATTGATTTATTGGGCGATGCTCAGTATCAGTTCCGAAGTGATGGTTTTCAGTCGTATGTAATGAATGCCGAGGCCGAAATTACACTGGGTAATTTAATGCTGAATCCAGGAGTATCAGCCGGTAGCATTATTCCAACGCCACAGCAGTTGTATTGGGATTCGGAATCGTATAGTGGCAATCCGAATCTGAATAATGAACAAATGCAGGAGGCTCGTGGGACCCTAAGCTATCAAATTAATCCAGGAACAAAGGTAGGCATTCGCGGTCAGCATAAAGAGGTGACTGATGGCATAATGATGGTGGACAGCGTTTTTTCGAATGTTGAACGTTATGCCTCGCAATCAGCAACGGCTTTTTTCGAGTGGGATTTAACCAACTTCGAATTTGAAGGTTCGGCCGTCATGCACCGCTTTGCGGATAGTTTTACGGCACCATCGGGTACCATCCCCATGTCGCCGGAGGAACGCGTTTGGCTGAAGGGCGGGGCGTACTGGAAGGGCTATCTTTTTGATCGGGCGACTTATGTGAAGGCTGGCGTATCGGGCATGGCTTCTCCCTTTCGTTACCAGGCAGATCACTACCATCCAGAACTAAATTATTGGCAGCCATTGAGCAGCGACCAGCAGTTGCCGATGTTTAACCGTCTTGATGTAGATATCTCGGCCCGGGTGCGGTCGATTATGTTTATTTTGCGCTGGGAAAATGTGCTTGACGATGTTAGTCAACTCGGCTACTTTGAGACAGCTCAATATCCCATGAGTCAGCGGAGGTTTATTTTTAGCGTGCGAGCACTTTTCAGAAATTAAAATAGGTTTAGAGCATGAGTTTAGGATACGTTATCAGAGAAGGTATTGCCGGTATTGGAAGAACCCGTCTTGCGGCTTTTACTTCTATATTTTCACTGTTCATTGCCGTGTTACTGCTGGGTGTGCTGGGACGATTGGGCTATAACGGCTTTGAGGTGGCGCAATCCCTGAAGAAATCGATCGATGTGGAAGTTTTTTTAGATGATTTGGATGAGCGCACAACCGACGAGCTGGGGCAGCGTTTTGAAAGTGAGGAACTGGTTAAAGAAGTATTCTACATTTCTAAAGACAGTGCCGCAGCTGTGTTTGAAGAGGAATTTGGCTCGGATGGCAGCTCGCTGGCCGACCTTAAATTTCTGCCGGCATCCTTTAAGCTTAATATCGATCCCGATGCCGAAGTGTCTGCTGTTGACTCTCTTGTACAGCAAGTTGAGGAATACCAGGGCGTTGACGAAGTGCGCTTCAATCAGCAGCTGCTGCAGCGCATGGAGTCGAATGTTAGAACGGTAGCCATGGTAGGCGGCGGCGTGGGAATACTGGTTCTGCTGGCATCGATGGTTCTTGTTTTTAACACTATTCGCCTGACCATCTATGCCAAGCGAAACCTCATCAAAGCGATGAAACTGGTGGGAGCCACCAACAGTTTTATACGGCGCCCATTTGTGGTTGAAGGTATCATACAGGGATTGATTGCCGGAGTGATGGCGGTAGGCGTAATGTTTATCGCTTTCCAATATATCCTGCCGGATTATATTCCACAATTCGGAGTACTGGAATGGCCGTTTGGTCGCTGGTATTATCTCTGCGGAATGATGGTACTGCTGGCTGTTTTTATGGGATTTTGGGGCAGTCAATGGGCTGCGCGTAAGTTTATCAAGGAAACCTCTATTGTGGAGTGATTAATCCCCATCGTATAGTTGGGTTTGCTATCCGATGGAGGAACGTGCAAAACCTTCCTATTTGGTCAGTGGTCTTACCCATCCGATGGCAAGTTCAGCCGTCGGATGGGTGATGGCTGGTTTTTAACATAATCATATAAAACAAGTTGTGAGAGGGGTGTACCCTCGAACAACAGGTATTTATGAAACTCAGGAGTACTCCTTCGCACCCTGACAGTGACACTCTGGTGAATCCGTTCAATCTGTAAGCTTTTACTTCCTCTTATCTTGAATATAAATAGCTTTTGACTGGCCTTGGCCCGTCGAACGCTCTTCAATTTCAAAAAGCTTAATCGCTTTTACCAGGTTGCCCAGTTTTCGGTAGCCGTAGTTACGGGGATCAAATTCCGGAGACTGCTTGGCGATATAGCTGCCTACCTGTCCAAGGTGTGCCCAACCGCTTTCGTCGGATGAGGCCTCAATGGCATTGCGCATCAAGTTGACTAATTTTGTGTCTTGCTTGAGCTCATTGGTGGACATACGTTGGATGGGAGAATCTTTTTCGGTTTCCACATCAGTGGTACGTAACACCTCGGTGTAGATGAACTTATCGCAGGCTGCAACGAAAGGATCCGGGGTTTTGCGTTCTCCGAATCCATAGACCACCAGTCCCTCTTCGCGTATGCGTGCGGCCAGCTTGGTAAAGTCACTGTCGCTGGAAACGATACAAAAACCATCGAACTGACCGGTATAAAGCAGATCCATGGCATCGATAATCATGGCGCTGTCGGTGGCATTTTTACCGGTGGTGTAGCCAAACTGTTGAATAGGTTGTACGGAGTGATCCAGCAGATGCTCTTTCCATCCACGGAGCTTGGTAGAGGTCCAGTCGCCGTAAATACGTTTGACGTTGGCGGTGCCGTACTTTGCTATTTCGGCAAGCAGTTCTTCGATAATTGATGGTTGTGCGTTATCGGCATCAATGAGTACGGCTAATTTGTGGGATGTCTCCTGGTCCATAACTGAAAATATGATCGATTAATTAGTGATACGTCTGTTTATTTAATTGGGGATAATAAGTTACGATATTAAGAGATAACTCCAAGAGGAAAGCCCCATCGGATAGCTGAAGTTGATAGCCGATGGGTTATTTGCATGACGGTAAAAATAATAGGTTGTGAGAGGATTGTACCCTCAAACAAAGCCCGGTAGATACGGATTGGGAGCTGTGTTTATCGGGAGTACGGAGGGATAGGTTCATTTTTTGTTACCAAAAAACGAATACAGGATTAAGTGTACCTTTTGTCTTGACACAAAAGGTACAAAAAAGTCAAGGCTGAGAATTGTGAATTTAGCTCCAACCTCTGGGTGGGATAATTCTAATGGTCCTTAACGATACGAGGCTTGTTTAATGATCTCACCGGTATAGAATTATCCTGATCACCCTATGGTTTCCGCTTACAATTCTTATGCCCGGTAAAAGCTATTACAATATCTCCATCGTATAGCTGAGTTTGGTATCCGATGGATTGAACGACTTTATGCTGGTAAAGGATTAAAATCTTGGAATTATCGAAGAATGGTGTCGGAATTAAATCCCTTTAAAAATTATTCAAGGAGCTGATCTTATTGATCACGATGGTGAAGCCAGCTATAGGATGGAATATGCTTCGGGAGTACAACTCCCTTTTAGCTTAAGGGGATTATAATATGTGCCTCGAGTATAACCCCTTCGCAACAGCTGGGAGTTTTGTAAAGTTTTTAAGCACAAAGTATTAAGGAATTTTTGAGCCAAAGTGCCTTTTTGAACAAATAAGAGGGGAGGAGAGGTAAATCCTTAACATTAGCTTAACAAAAGACTGCAGATTTTGAAATACATTTATACATCGAATTTCAGCACACTAAACACATATATAGAATCAATTCTAAATTACCGAGATAATGATTAAAAAAGTATTTGCACTCTTTTTATTTGGCGGTCTCTTTATGTATTCCTGCGGATCGGGGGGATCCGAGAATGAAATTAAAATTGACGGTTCGGGTACCGTGTATCCCATAACAGAAGCCGTGGCAGAAGAGTATCGAAACGTGGAGCCCAATGTAAGGGTTTCGGTTGGTTCGTCGGGATCAGGGGCAGGCTTCAAGAAGTTTGCACGGGGAGAAACCGATATCTCAAATGCCTCACGTGAAATATCTGAGGAAGAACAACAGCTGGCAGAAGAAAATGGTGTTGAATATCAGCAGTTTTCGATCTCTCTCGACGGTATTTCTATTGTAGCAAATCCTGAAAACGACTGGATTGAATCGCTCACTCCTGAAGAGCTGGAAAATATTTGGGAGCCGGATAGCGAAGTGGAGTTATGGAGTGATATCCGGGACGAATGGCCGGAGGAAGAAATTCGGCTTTACGGGCCCAATACCGCTCACGGAACGTACGATTTCTTTACCGAGGTCATTATGGGCGAATCCGGTGCCAGTCGTTCCGATTTCAATGCTGTGTCTGATTATAATGTAGCCGTACAGGGTATCTCATCCGATAAATACGCCCTTGGCTATTTTGGGTTAGCTTATTACGAAGAAAATGCTGATCAGCTGAAGCTCGTTGGTATTGATACCGGTGACGGTGCTGTTAACCCTACACTAGAGACAGTTAAAGATGGCTCGTATAAACCGTTGTCTCGGTCGCTGTATATTTATGTCTCAAAAAAAGCAGCTCAACGTCCGTCCGTACAATCGTTTGTGGAGTTCTACTTCGATAATGCGGGGGAGCTGGCAGAGGATGTAGGGTATGTAGCTATGCCAGAAGAAGATTATGAGGAGCAAAAGGCGGCATTTCGCAGCTTTGCCTCCGATACCCTGGAGGCTAACTAACCAATAAATCTTTCCGTTTGTCGACGCAGCATTTTGTCCTGGATAAGCGGAGCGACGACCATTATTCTGCTACATGAATATCAAAGAGAAAATTATTGAGAAGGTTCTGGCTTTTTGTGCCTTGATAACCATTCTCACCACGGCCGGTATTATTGGGGTATTATTGTTTGAGGCGATTGGGTTTTTCAGGGAGGTTTCCATCGTTGATTTTTTGACGGGTACCGAGTGGACCCCGCTTTTTGCGGATAAAAACTATGGAATTCTACCGTTAGTGTCGGGAACCTTGCTCACCACATTTATTGCCATTGCTGTAGCATTGCCTGTGGGACTAACAATTGCAGTTTATTTAAATGAATATGCTCCCAGGCGCTATCGCAAGGTTCTGAAACCACTGCTCGAAGTGCTAGCCGTGGTACCCACGGTGGTGTATGGATTTTTTGCCCTGATGATTGTTACGCCTTTTCTAAAGCTTTTTGTTCCCGATTTAGCAGGATTTAATGCTCTTTCGCCGGGTATTGTGATGGGTATCATGATTATTCCCTTTGTGTCATCGCTCAGCGAAGATGCCTTGGCGGCCGTACCGAATTCATTACGACAAGCTTCTTACGGTATGGGTTCTACTCGTTTTCAAACGGCTTTTCGGGTGATGGTGCCAGCTGCCTCATCGGGCATCATGGTTTCCATTATTTTAGCACTTTCCAGGGCTATCGGTGAAACGATGATTGTAGCTATTGCTGCGGGACAGACGCCAGTATTTACCTTTGATCCCACCGTGCCCATAGAAACGATCACCGCCTATATTGTGAAAGTAAGCTCGGGTGATATTCCGCAAGGAACCATTGCCTACCAAACGATATTTGCAGCCGGTCTAACACTGTTTGTGGTCACTTTCATTTTAAACAATATCAGTTTCTGGATAAAAAACAGATACCAGGAAAAATATGAATAGAGCAAAGATAAACAGATTAAAAGACAAGGCTTTTAAATATGTTGGGATCTTTGCCAGCGTCATTGGAATTGTGATCCTTGCTATTTTTATCGGCTTTGTGATCTATATGGGCGTTGAACGGCTCAGCTGGGATTTTCTGGTCAAGTTGCCATCCCGGGTAGCTGAGAATTCCGGAATCTATTCGGCCTGGATGGGAACGGTTTGGATGATGGTATTTACCACGCTCATTTCATTTCCCCTGGGAGTGGGTGCTGGTCTTTATCTCGAAGAATATGGCAAGAAAAATCGATGGAGCTCTTTTCTTGAGATAAATATCTCCAATTTGGCCAGTGTACCGTCTATTATTTATGGTCTGCTGGGATTAGGCTTATTTGTACGGATGATGCAATTGGGTAACAGTATTTTAGCGGGTGCCCTTACGCTTTCGCTGTTGATATTACCAATTATTATTGTTTCTACAAGAGAAGCAATTAAGGCGGTTCCCAGCTCTATTCGGGACGCCTCGAATGCGCTCGGGGCCTCAAAGTGGCAAACAATCTGGCATCAGGTGCTTCCGGCGTCATTCGGGGGAATCTTGACGGGAGTTATTCTGGCGCTTTCTCGTGCTATCGGAGAAACTGCCCCTTTAATTGTAGTTGGTGCTTTGGTTTATGTACCTTTTTCGCCCCAAAGTCCGCTGGACGAGTTTACCGTCTTACCCGTACAAATTTTTAATTGGGTAACGCGTCCCCAGGAGGAATTTATCATTAATGCGGCAGCGGCCATTATTGTTCTATTGGGAATTACTTTTATAATGAACGGCATAGCGGTTTATTTGCGTAATAAATGGCAAGACAAGATGAAGTGGTAATAAAGAAATTTCTTTAATTAGTTAACTTACAGCATGGATTCACAACCCAAAAGCAAGCAACCGAAAACATCACGATTGGAAACAAAGCTCAAACTTGAATCGAAGAGCAAGTCATTTAAACTGCAGGCTAAAGATATTGATGTTTTTTATGATGATTTTCAGGCTATAGAAAATATCAGCCTCGATATTTTAGAACATTCAATCACCGCCTTTATTGGCCCCTCAGGATGTGGAAAGTCAACTTTTTTGCGGCTTTTTAACCGCATGAACGATAATATTGATGGTTTTCACATGAATGGGGATATCCTGCTTGATGGCAATAATATTTATGATGAATCTGTTCGGGTTGAAGAATTGCGAAAGACCGTGGGGATGGTCTTTCAGAAACCGAATCCGTTTCCCAAATCGATCTACGAAAATGTGGCATACGGACTGCGTATTCAGGGAATTAAGGATGAAGAATTTATTGAAAACCGCGTTATTGAATCCCTTAAACAAGCGACCCTGTACAGCGAAATAGAGGGAAATATGGAAAAGCAGGCCTTGTCGCTATCAGGGGGGCAACAGCAGAGGCTGTGCATTGCCCGGGCGCTGGCGGTAAAACCGTCGGTACTGCTGATGGATGAGCCCACCTCGGCTCTTGATCCCATTTCGTCGGGTAAAATTGAGGATTTGATCCATGAGCTTAAAAAAGAATTTACCATTGTCATTGTTACGCATAATATGCAACAGGCGGCACGCGTAAGTGATAACACGGCCTTTTTGTATATGGGAAATTTGGTGGAGTATGGCGATACACAGAAAATATTTACCAATCCCGAAAAAGACCGTACGCAGAATTACATTACCGGACGATTTGGCTAATAATGATCAGCAATTTTAAAAACATTAGGTATGGCACCTCAACATTTGGATAGCGAGCTTAAACTATTAAAAGATAACGTCCTGGAGCTGATGTTCTTGGTGAAAAATCAGCTTGAGAAAGGGCAGAAGGCGCTCAATAATTTTGACGAGGAATTGGCCCACGAAATTATGGCCAACGAAAAGCGGGTAGATAGCCTGGAGCTTACCATCGACCGCGACTGCGAAAATCTGCTGGCGCTCCATAACCCTGTTGCCGTGGATCTTCGATTTGTGATGGCCGCTTTTAAAATCAATTCTGACCTGGAGCGCATCGGAGATCACGCCAACAGTATTGCCAAATACATTGTTGATTTCGGTCGCAAAATTGACGGCAAAACCATTGAAGTTATGCGCCTTGAAGAGATGTACAATACTTCCATTAAAATGATGAGCAACGTCTTTAATGCGTTTATAACCGAGGATACCGACTTGGCACGCAAGGTTTTTCGGCTGGATGAAACCCTCAATGAAATTAACAGGGAGGTCTCGGCTGCAACAACTGAGCTTATTAAAAAGGATGTGGGACAAACACAGAATTATTTGTACCTGTTTTCTATTATCCGAAAGCTGGAACGGGTGGGGGATCTATCCAAAAATATAGCCGAAGAACTCATCTTTTATATTGAGGCTAAGGTACTGAAGCACAAAAAGATGAAATCAAAAAATAACAACGAAGAAGAATAAAGCTTTCTGTTTTTTGGGAATATTAGGGAATTTCTGCGGCTGGATTTAACGAACGATCGCTCAGCACCTTACAGCATCAGCCGTATTTTTTAGCATAATAATAAGATCAGCACACTAAAATACATTACCATGACACGCGTAGCATTACTATGTCTTCTATTTTTATGTACTATACCGCACATATCCATAGCACAAGTTGCCATCGGTGATCAAGCAGAACTAAGCGGACTGGTGTTCAGCGACTACTATTGGATGGCTCAACATCACAACGATAATATTGAGGGTAAAAACGGATTCTGGTTTCGTCGGGTGTATGCCACCTACGACCGTGATTTATCGAACGGTTTTTCCACCCGGCTGCGGCTGGAGATGAATTCCGACGGAGATTTTGCCAGCAGTTCGGACATGGTGCCCTACATCAAGGATGCCTACCTGAAGTGGCAGAATGATCGACATCAGATTTTAGCCGGAATTTCGGGTTCTCCACTCTTTGGGTTGACCGAAGATATCTGGGGTTATCGTTCGGTGGAGAAGTCGCCACAGGATTTGTACGGTTTTGGCAGTTCGCGTGATTTTGGCATTGCTTTTAAAGGGCAGCTTACCGGCAATGGCAATCTTAATTATCACTTATTTGTAGGCAATGGTAATGGCAATAAAGCCGATGTTGACAAGGGCAAAAAAGTGAGTCTGGCGCTTTCTTATAATCTTACTGATGCCATAGTTGTGGAAGGCTATGGAGATGTAAATAGTCGGACCAACAATCCCGATAGTTATACCGGGCAGGTTTTTGCCGGATATGAGTCTGATGAATTGAATGCCGGCCTTCTTTATTCTTATCAACACCGGGAAGGTACACTGGGACAGGTGGCGCAAGACTTGGATTTAGTATCGGTCTTTACCAACGTTCAAATTAACGAACGGATTAAAGGCTATGCACGTGCTGATCATCTTTTCGACGGTTATCCGAACGGCAGTGACAACTCCTATCTCCCTTTTGCAGAAGATGTAGAATCTACTTTTGTGGTTGCGGGATTGGATGTAAACCTGGCCGAACAGGTTCATCTTATGCCCAATGTGGAAACGATTTTCTATGGCGAAAACCTGCTGGGCAATACCCCTGACACCGATATTATACCACGGCTGACCCTGTTTTATGAATTTTGATTTTTGAGCTGATTACGTTTAGATCAAACTGCCAGGGTAACTTGAGACGCTCGATAACCCGTAAGTCGGACTGTTCGATCTATGATGGTGTCTTTTAAGATCGAGCATATCTACGAAGAGCTTTTAGGCAACATTAGTATTGCCAAGATATGGAGTGTTGCGACCTACTTAGGAAAAAGCCGCATTGCCAGAACACTAAGTATTTCCCATACTTTATAAATATGCATTAGTGGATGAGCGTCCCACACAGGAGGGGTGGCGCAAGTTCAAATATTATGGATACGAGAGTAAATAAGTCATCAGCAACGTCTATGTTAATTTCATACGTACATTATCAGAAAATGTATATTGTATTTTACACAATTTGATTTAACATAATTTTTGTATTCATTAATAATGTTGTTCTGATTATTTAGTAAAAAAAGAAAATCCGTAGGTATCTTGAGCTCCGAAGTCACACTAAAACATATTGCAGAGGCGCTGGGTATTTCAGCCATGACCGTTTCCCGGGCACTTAACGATCGCGACAATGTAGATGAACAGACCAAGCAGCGTGTCATCGAGAAAGCCCGGACGATGGGATATACCCCCAACAGGGTGGCCAAAAGTTTGGTATCCCGAAAAACTTACACCATTGGCGTTATAATTCCAGAAATAACGCATGCCTTTTTTCCGGAAGTCGTCCGTGGAATCGAAGAGGTCGCCTACCACTCTGATTATCAACTTTTTTTGACTAATGCCAACGAGCAATTCGACCGTGAACAAGAAGCCATTGCAACACTCAGGGCACAGCGTGTGGATGGTCTGTTGATATCATCATCCTTGACAGAGGAAGACTATTCTTTTTATGAGAGAATTATAAACGGTGGGGCTAAAGTTGTCTTTTTTGACCGCTGTATTGAAGATATTGGAGCCAGCTGCATCAGCGTTAATGACAGGGAAAGTGCGTGCAAAGTTACCGAGCATTTGATTGTTGAGCATAACCATACGAAAATCGCTTATTTAAGCGGACCGCAAAAAGTTTCTATCGGTAAAGAGCGTCTTTTAGGGTATCGGGATGCACTTGAAGTCCATAATATACCAATTAACGACGATTGGATTATTCCAGCCGGTTTTAAAGAGCGTACAGGATATAAAGCAATGATTCAGCTTTTGGAGGGGCAGGGATCGCCTCCTGAAGCAGTAGTCGCTGTTAACGATCCTACCGCTATTGGAGCAATTACAGCCATTAAGGAATTTGGGTTATCCATTCCCGACGACATCGCTATTGTAGGTTTTACGGATGATATTCGCTCTCCGCTTTTGGACGTTCCTTTAACAACGGTACACCAGCCAGCCTATGAAATGGGAGAACGAGCTGCCGAAAAGTTAATTCAGGTTATTGAAAACGAAGATGCTCCTGTAGAAAAGATTAAAGTGCCAACCACGCTCAAGATACGATCTTCGTGTGGGTGTAATTCTTAATGATCTGAATTTTTTATTCTCAATCGTATTGTCATTTTGAGTCTACGATTCTTTTTCTGTTTAACCAGATATGTTGTCGCTAATATTTATACTGGATAAACGTACGCAGTTTCTTTGATGATGAGGGTAACACTTTGCCTGTAATGAAAGGGTTCGACAAATTCCGGTTGGGACAAAAGAAGAAGAGGGATACCGGATTGGGCTTATTCAACCAATACTTTTCTGGGCTATTATATTGATCTGCAAGTATTTACCAAGAAATATGATTTAATCATTCAATTTAAACTTGATACTTGATAAATAATTATTAACATTATATTCGATGTTATCGATAACATTAAAGGGTGGATGGTAAGTTTACCCGTACATAGTTAATCTCAAAATAGGGATATGTCTTTATGAAACTTAGATATACTGTTCT
>JBNJFP010000034.1:27350-30354 GCA_051746985.1 Bacteroidota bacterium | reverse complement strand
ATATTCTTCATCATCTGACAATGTAATAAACTTCGATTTAGCCAGGTAGGTACCCTCACGCTCAACCACATCCCGGGTATGAGCCAAATATAAGCTGGGAATATCAATCCCCTCTGAAGCAATATACTGCCACACATCCATTTCAGTCCAGTTGCTGAGCGGAAATACACGAAAGTGTTCCCCATGACTTTTGTTACCGTTGTACAGATTCCACAGCTCCGGACGCTGGTTTTTGGGATCCCACTGCCCGAATTCATCGCGGTGAGAAAAAAACCGCTCTTTGGCTCTCGCTTTCTCTTCATCTCTGCGAGCCCCACCAAACGCTGCATCAAAATCGTGCTCTTCCAAAGCATGCAATAAAGTAGGAATTTGCAATTTATTGCGACTGGGATTGGGCCCCTTCTCTTCTTTAACACGTCCGGAATCGATTAAATCCTGTACGTGTGCCACAATAAGCTCCACGCCCAGCTCATCCATCAGCTGATCACGGAATTCAATGGTTTCATCAAAATTATGTCCGGTATCGACATGTAAAAAGGGAAAGGGAATCTTGCCCGGCCAAAACGCTTTTTGGGCCAGACGCGCCATCGTTATCGAATCCTTACCGCCTGAAAACATCAAAACGGGATTCTCAAACTGAGCGGCCACCTCTCTGAAAATATGAATAGATTCCGACTCAAGCTGTCGGATGTGATTTAGTTTATATAAATGCATTTGTTGAATTTATTTTAAGTCGAACTAAAAGCGGATAAAATTACAAATTTTAAAATCCAATGACTATTGAAAATATAAGTCTTAAGAGCTCCTGTTTTTCAGATACTCAAACACCTGCTGTACCCCTTCTTGTGGAGTAATATCGGTAGTGTCTATGCGAAGCTCGGGATCTTCGGGATCTTCATAGGGATCACTGATACCGGTAAAATTGTCGATTTCTCCTTTTCGCGCCTTGGCATAATAGCCCTTTACGTCGCGCTCCTCACACACCTCCAACGGAGTAGAAATATGAACTTCGGTAAAATCTTGGCACATATTACGTACAAAATCACGGGCATCCTGGTAGGGAGAAATAAATGAGGCCACCACAAATACGCCATGTTTCTGGAGAAGGCTTGCCACAAATCCCACACGTTTTACGTGGTCGTCGCGCTCTTTTTTTGAAAATCCGGTTGTGGGAAATACTTCCCGAACAGCATCCCCATCAAGGTGTTCAACCTTATATCCCTCATCTTTTAGTCGCGCATATACTTTTTCTGATATCGTGCTTTTTCCCGATCCCGACAAGCCCGTAAACCAGAGAACAGTGGGCTTGAGAACACTTTCGTTATTTTTCATTGATAAACTCGACTAATTATAAATTTCAAATAATAAGTTGTTATGAGATTGACAGACGACAAATGACTGGCGACCGTCTACGTTATTGCTCTTTTAAATGCATTTAATTTTGCAAATAATTCTGATCCTAAATCTTCAAACCTGTTTAATAATTCTGTATTAGAATCTACATAATCACGTTCCTGTATTAATCGAATACATGCAACAACCTCTATATGTGAACGAATTGCAAAAGATAAAAATCTTAACTGCTCAGGATTAGTTTGTCCAGTTGATCCTTCAGCAATATTCAAGGCTATTGATGTAGAAGCTCTTTTTAACTGTGAGCTAAGATTATATTTTTCACTTTTAGGTAGTTTTCCAGCTATGCTATAAGATAGAGCATTAAATTTCATCGCAAGCTTCCACACTTCTAATTTTTCAAACTTATAAGTCATAATAGAAAGTAGGCCTTAGTTAAATTTATCGGTTTTTTATCATCAGTCAACCGTCTTTATATATCAGACCATCTATTAATCAACACCTTACAAATTTTCTGTCCCCTGTACCGGTCTTCCGTCCTCGGTCCACAGTCGTTTACAGCTCAAAATTCGATATTCTCTTTCAGCCCAATTAAAAAACTGCCATTCTTTAAATCAGGTTTATTATAGGTTAAAGGCGAATTATGAACACCCTTCCGCGCCGAATAGCGATATACCGCATCCCCCGCCGCAACATCCCATTCCATAGTCGGACCCATACGCGGATAAATATCCGCCTTACCTTCAGCGACGAGACAAAACTTTATCGAACTTCCTGCAGGAACAGTTTTCGTAACGTTAAGCCCTTTTTCGTTGAGATCATCCACCAATTTATCCGAGCCGTGCGAGCGACTCTGAACCGCAACCAGGTCCTCATCTTTGTTGCTGGCTACAGAGTATATTCTTTTGGGTGATTCCGTACCTACCTGTTTAAATGATCCTTTGCCTTTTTCAGCATAATACATTGTTTTTTTATCCGGAACATAAACGACACCTAATACAGGAATACCATCATCAATCAATGCAATGTTAACCGTGAATTCGCCATTCTTTTTGATAAACTCCTTGGTGCCGTCCAACGGATCTACTATCCAGAACTTATTCCAACCTTTACGTTCTTGATAATCCGGAATTCCAGACTCTTCAGATATAATTGGAGTATCGGGATCTAACTCTTTAAGGGCATCTACAATAATATGATGAGAAGCTAAATCAGCTTTTGTGAGTGGAGAATCATCATCCTTTCGGGTGATCTCTACATCTTGAGCATCGTGATAAATTTCCAGCATTGCTTCGCCGGCTTCTTTTGCTATTCCAATAATTTCTTTCAGCATAATTTTTATAATAGTTTTCTGGGATTACATCTCCCTCTTCACGGTTTAACTTCTAAACTCAAAACTTCCATTTTTCAAAATTCTCTCCTAAAAAGGCCAAATTTGAGGCACTAAAGATATCGTAATCGCTGCAATGATCAAATTCAGAGGCAGTCCTATTTTAGTAAAGTCCGTAAATTTATATCCTCCGGGACCATAAACCATTAGATTCGTCTGATAGCCAATGGGCGTTGAAAAACTGGCCGAGGCGGCCATGATAATTGTCATCACAAATGGCATATAGCTTATTCCAAACGAGGCCGCCATAGATATGGCAAT
>JBNJFP010000034.1:7056-27250 GCA_051746985.1 Bacteroidota bacterium | reverse complement strand
CCGGTTCTGAGTCGAATATCTCCAACTTTTTCTTTGATACGCTCTCCGCTTCGCGAAACCGCCAATACTACGGCGTCATAAATATTTCGGAACCGTCCCTTTTTGATCGTTTCCCCGTTTATGGGGTGACTTGGAGAAACAACGGCCTCAATCAACAGCCGTTCACCGCGAGCAGAATCCATCTTAAATATCTGCTCTGTAGCAGGCGTTAATCCCTGCACTTGCTGGAGGTCAACAATAGAATCGACAACACCTGTAAAAATCAGACGGTCTCCCTCCCGCAGTTTTTGCTCAGGATCTACCGCAGCAAGTACATGATCATCTCGATAAATTTCTGCAAGATAAAGGGACGGCAGATGTCGAAGCCCTGCCTCTTCGATTGTTTTTCCAGGCAACGAACTGCTTTCCTGAACAATCATCTCTATGGTATATTCACGGGGATCTTTAAACGTATCAAACCCTGATCCGCGCTCGGGGAGCAGCTTATCTCCAAGTATCGCTAAATATAAAAACCCAACTATAGCACAAGGCAATCCCACCAGTGCCGGCTCAAAAATCCCGATAGTGTTCGTAGATGCTTCCTGAATTAATAATCCGTTAACAATAAGATTTGTACTGGTTCCAATGAGGGTACAGGTACCTCCCAGAATGGCCGCATAACTCAATGGGATCAATAGCTTGGAAACCTTTACTTGGTTTTTGCGGGCCCAATCTTCAAGAGCGGGAATAAAGGAGGCAACAACTGGTGTGTTATTAAGAAAGGCACTGACCACCATTACCGGAGCCATAATGCGAATTTGGGTCCGACGGATGCTTTTAAAGCGACCGATAATTTTCTCAACCACATATTGAATAGCACCGGTTTCTTTCATGCCCGCTGCAACTACATACAGCGCCGCAACCGTTAACATTCCCTGGTTAGAAAATCCTACCAATGCTTCTGAAGGATCAACAACCTGACTGACAATTAATACGGTTAACCCACTAATAAATATAACATCAGCTGGGATTCGACTGCCGACCAGTAACGCTACACACAGCAAAATTACAGCAATAACAGTCCAGCCGGCAAGGGTCATATACTAAAGCAGTATTTTGGGATAATATTTGAAGCACAAAGAAAACGAATTCTACCGTGCTTTCAAATCAGTCGACAAGCTTTCTGACCTATTTTGTTAGAAAAGAATTCCTCCACGAATGAACATGGCTTACATCGGCCAAATAATTGGAATCAATATCACAACAACAGTCCATAAGGTAATTTGCAGGGGAAATCCGACTTTAAAGAAATCAGTGAACTTATAATTTCCAGGCCCATAAACCATCAAATTAGTTTGGTATCCGATAGGCGTTATTAATGACATGGAAGCCGCTAAGGTGATCCCGATAACCAATCCTCGTGCCTCAATACCTTGTGTCTCAGCAACAGATAGTACAATAGGAAACATCAGCGCCACAGCCCCATTATTTGTAATTACTTCTGTCAAAATAACTGTAACTATAACAACCGCTGCCAGAACCGTTCTTGGACCATAAGCACTGGTCAGTTCTACCATCCCCTCACCAATAATTATGGCTGCTCCGCTGACTTCCATCGCTTTACCAAGCCCAAGTGCTGCTCCAATAACAATGAGAACGGTCCAATCTACCGATTTTCGAGCTTCCCCGGCTTCAATCACGTTAAAAGCCAAAAGCACAGCAACTCCTAAAATACCTGCCAGCGCTATGTGAAGTATGCCACTTGCAACCAATCCGACGACACCAAACAATACTGCAACTGAAACATACAGATCCTTACCGCCGGGACGATGCTCAATTATTTCTGTGGGATCGCCGGGCGACTCTCCCCCTGCCTCACTGGTTAAGAAAAAATCTTCCGTGTCTTCATAAGCACCGCGAAATCCCCGTCCTGTATCCAACAAAAGAACATCTCCCGGATGCAACACAAATTCTCCCAACGGCTGATCGATCCGTTTTCCCCGCCGACGAACCCCCGTTACTGCAGCCCCAAATCGCTCCAAAAGTTTAGCTTCTCCAACTGTAGCCCCTACCAAGCGTGATCCTTCTTTTACTACAACCTGGTGCAGCTCACGATCTTTTTCATTTCTTCTGATAACCCGTGGTGGTTGATAGGCTAACTTAAGTCCGGGATAACCCTCAAGTTCGGGAGTTTTTGCTGCAATCCCTCCCTGGGCAGCATAAAATAAATGATCCCCGGCACGCAGTTTTTCATCATCGGGGACAGGCGCAATTTCATGTTCATTTCTGTTTATCCGCGACAGATAAAATCCTGAAATTGTTGACAACCCCGCCTCGGAAACCGTTTGTCCCACTACACTGGCCCCATCCATAATTTCCAACTCTACCAGCAGCTTTCTGTTACGCTCTTCCTGATAACGGATATCGCGCCGAGCAGGGGTAAGCTTCGGAGAAATGACCACCAAATAAATTGATCCCACAATGGCACAGGGAACACCTACCCAAGCCAATTCAAAAAACGTAAAACCTCTAAACCCATGACTTTCTAACAAACCATGTGTAATCAGGTTTGTACTGGTTCCAATTAACGTACAAAGTCCCCCTAAAATGGCGGCATAAGAAAGCGGCATCAATAGTTTTGAAACAGGAATTTGGTGTTTCTTGGCCCAGCTTCGTATAGCCGGAATCCCCATAGCCACAATAGGCGTATTATTTAGAAAGGCTGAGTAAACTGATACGCTGGGACATAAACGCAATAAAATTCGTGGAATGCTTCGGGTTTCACTACCTAAAATAAAACTGCTTGCTCGATCTAATGCTCCACTTTCGCGCAGGGCAGCTCCGATAACATATAAACTTCCCAATGCCAATAAAGTGGTATTGCCAAATCCCAGAAACGCATCTTCAAGGCTTATCACACCGCTGACCGTAACAAGGGCCAGACCAGTCAATAAAACAGCATCCGGACTCCATAAATCAATGGCCAAGGCCACAAAAGTAAGTACCAAGACCACTAATATGATGATTATATCAATACTCATGTACGCTGGGATCAATTCTTGGAATAGACTATCGTATATAAGATAGAAGAACTCTGCAGATATGCTATCGTGAATTTAAGGCCTTCTCTAAAAACGCACACGTGCCTGAACACCTATCTCACTTCGCTGGTCGCCCTCAACTTGATTTAATCCACTGCCAATTACCTGGGTATCTTCATAAACAGTAAGACCAAATTTAGCCCAGAGCTCAAGAAAATCTAACGGCTCGTAATTAAGCAACACATACATTCGCTGCCCTTTATCAAAGAGGGACTGACTTGCAAACACGTATAGCAGATCATTTTCAAACTGATATACGCGCGTGGCAAAGCTCTCGGTATCAAACATAGAAAGGCGGGTATCGAGGGTTAGCTCGTCATTAATACGCAACCGCAAATCCTGATATAGCAGATAACCAAGCTCAAGATCTTCGCCTGCCTGACGATTTTGAACGACCTCTCCCCTCGAGCGCAACCGAACCTTTGGATTTACCCAATACTCGAAATTAGCACGAAAGCTACTGCGCTGCGCATCACCCAACCGCCGCTGTGTGCGTCCAAATTGATTCAATTCTTCATACTCATCATCTTCAATCTCGCTGCGGAGCTGCAAATAGAAATTCAGGTTTCGTGACAAATCAATTTCCGCTTTAGCCAGCCAATCGTACCCCTGTGTTGGCTGATTGGTGCCAAAACGAGCACTTGGAAATCGAAACTGATCAAAATAGGCGCTCACCGTTACCCGATCACCAATCACATGACGCATCCCTAAATAAATGCCCTCCTCGTTTTTAGGCTGGCCGGATACTTCTCCAAAACCGTCTCCCAAAATTGATTGAAAATCTTTTTGGTAATTGCGATATGCCAGGGTGATATCCGTATCACTCCCGATACTACTTTCTGTCCCACTTATCATTCCATAGCCACCGTTCTCACTCTGTGCTACCTCCCCAAAAACAACAGCCGGGCCTACCAAAAAGGTGTAATCTAATCCATAAGCATAATTCGAAATCCCCTCAAAATCGTAGCGGGCATAAGCCTGGTCACTGGCAGCGATATACCGATCAAAAGTAGTTTCATAGCCGGTAGCACCTATAATACCGAATGGCAGCTCCAGCTGGATATTTCCGCCATAAAGCTGTTGCCCAAGGTTATTTTTCTGCAAAAATTCATTTTCCGTGCGGTGGTATCCATCTTCCCCGGGATACCGTGTAGTGTCAGAATTAATTTCACTGGCGCTGCGCCTTCGGTTTGAATAAAACCCTGTAAACTGCAATCTATTTCCATAGGTTGCCGCTACGCCCCGGTAATAATTTGTCTCCTGTGCTGAGGTATAAGGCTTAATGCCCCGACCGTTACGGCTTACAGCCCCGGCAACATTACTACCCTTTCCAAAAGCAGCCCCGCTCCAAAGCACCAATCCCTGCCCAAATCCCAAGCTGTAATCACCGCCCACCAACATTTTCAATTTCCCATTATCTTCCAATGCAACGTGCCAGGTGCGATGATCAAACTGAAACGGTCCCACCAACTCTTCGCCGGGATCTTTCTCCTGCGTTAAATTAACTGACAGGTGATTACTCTGATATCCAAATCGCTGGTAATATTTTACCGGACTTCCGATATATCCTCCTTCTTGTGGTGGCTGCTGATATCCCCGCGACTCTTCCAAATCCATCTGCATACGAGAAAAAGCCTGAAATTGTCCGTCATTGGTCCAGTACCGGGGATCAGTAAAAAGCGAGCGACTCAGTTCCAAGCCACTACCCACTGTTACATAAGGGCGCAATTGTTCCAACGTCACTCTGCCAATGCCCGATACTTTACTAAGCTCCTCCACCTTTTCGAACGGCTTCTCATCGGATCGATACTCAACAATAGCACGGGCCAACTTCAGATTCAATGCGGGGATCTGCATTAACGCATTTTCATCTGCCTGGTTTATATTGATGGGATTTTCAGCCAGCTCCTGCAGATATTGGGTAAGTTGTTCACTGTCGAAATCTATATCTCCAGGATCAAATTCCTCAATAGCTTCTTCAAGGTCATCCTGCACCTCTGACCGCGTCGTATCCTGCTCTTGGGCCAGCAAAACCCCGGGCCCTAAAAGCAACATCATCCCTATAACAAAAGTAGTACTCCGCATCACCAGCTAATTTTAAAATCGATGGCAGGGCTGTATCCCAACGCATTATTTTCATGTCGCTGCACCGCAATATTGGCACCCCATAAATCGCTATTGTATCCTATGCCGGCCGAAAAGGTTTGAGGCTCTGTCGTAATACCGACCCGGCCAACCAGCTCCTCAATAATGGTGGCTTCAATTCCGGCGCGGTACGAAATCGGGAACTGCACATCCTTAACAACATCCGTCGTAAATAACGTGATATCCGACAACTGATAGGACAATCCTATACTCAACTCGCGGGGCAACTTTTCATTGTTGCGCGAGCCATACTCCGGTTGATTTATATTTGTTGCCTTGGCTCCAATCCACAAATCCGAAACCACCGTTGCCGCCACGCCTACATCAAACCCCAGCGCCCCAGCCGAGCCATACCCGCCTCCCTGCACAACATGGCTATAGTTCAGAATAGCACCAAAATGAAATCCCTGAAAAGCGTTTTTATATCCCAATCGCATTCTGTTTTCATTAAACAAATCAAAACCATAGCGATGTGCTCCGGCCCCGATTACACCATATTTTGTGGGATAGGTAACGGAAGTGGCCATATCTGAAATCTCTGACAATCCAAAATAACGAACACCGAAAAATGAAACCGATCGCTCATTTTGCGCCATCAGTGCAGGATTTCCAAACATCGACCAATCGGTATATTGTAACGCCGTATGCGCCTGACCAACAGCCAATTCACGAGCTCCCATTACCGCCTGACCATTGACCTCACTGCCAATGCCCGCAACAACAAATAAAATCACACCCAAAATTATGAATCTGACCCTGTGTAAATGCAATAGCTTTCGTATCATAAAGTGTATTTGCTCTCTTAAAGTGCTTGCTCTCTTATTTTTCTCTAATCTATGGAATCAAAATGAATAATTCTCTACTTATAAAATGTCTTAATCTCTTATTTTTATGGATGGGACTGCTTTTTATTCCATACATTGGTGCTGCTCAGGAAATTGATGCCGACGTTTTTATAGACAAAAGCCAGATCAGCGGTACATCCATCGACTATATCGATGACTTGCCCGACCGACTGGAAGAATATATTAATCAATTTGAGTGGACTGATACTGATTTTAATGACCACGAACGCATTAATGTTGTTATCCAAATTAACCTGTTGGCAGTTGAGGATTATAATTTTGAAGCACAAATTATTGTCCGCACTCAAAGACCTATTTACAATACCCCCCGCGAAACGGTACTTCTTCTCTTTAGTGATGAAGACTGGAACTTTGAGTACCGTCCCAACCGATCATTTATCCACGACGAGCTGCAATTTGATGCTCTGACAAGCCTTATCGATTTCTATGCCTATGTCATTCTGGGATTTGATTTCGACAGCTTCGACGAGCTGGGTGGGAGTCCATACTTTCAGCAGGCCCAAAATATTGCCTCCCTGGCCCGCTCCTCATCAGCCTCTGGATGGTCGCAAAGCAGCAACAGGAACCGGGCACAGCTTACTTCAAACCTGCGGCAAACTGGCTATGAGCCCTTTCGTATGGCCGTTTATGAATACCACCGCCACGGGTTAGATGTATTTATGGATAATCCTCAGGAAGCTCGACAACAAATAATACAGGCCTTGGAAAAAATCCGGGATGCCCAGCGCCAGACATCCAGTAACCTGCTATTCGATACTTTTTTCAATGCCAAATATCGCGAAATCACCTCCATCTTTGAGGATGCCGAGCCAGATATTCGTGTCGAAGCTTATAATTTGCTTTCAGAGATCGACCAAAGTCATTTAAGCGAGTACGAAAAATTACAGTAAGTACCGTTTCCTTATTGCTATTTAGGAGATCAAACACTTTTTTATTAGTCGCTGTAACAGAGAGACGAGCAACTGAATATTTAATCTCAGGTTTTGTATATTCTCGACCTGATGAGTAAAATCTTTTCCATCCTAACTGAAAATATTTTCATCGTATGAAATTTTATGTTTGTATAAAACAAGTTCCCGATGTGGACGCCCCCATCCAAATAAAAGACAGCAACCTTATCCAAGACACCGACCGCATGGTGCTCAATGCGTATGATGCATCAGCCGTTGAGGAAGCGCTGGTTCTTACCGAAGAACACGGTGGCGAAGTGGAAGTAGTGCTCGTTGGCCCCGAAAAAGCCAAAGAAACCATCCGTAAAGCATTAGCTATGGGCGCCGATAAAGCCACGCATATCACTACCGAAGATGATGTTAACTACGATTCGGCGGTGTATGCAAATGTACTGGCCGCCTTTTTTAAGGATAAAGAATACGACATAATTTCCTGTGGAAAACAGTCGCAGGATACCGATGCTGGATTAGCCGGCGGTATGATCGCGCAACATCTCAATATTCCTTATGCCACCAACGCAGTGGGACTTTCTATTGAAGACAAAAATTTAGTTGTAAAACGTCAGGGCGACTCGGGACAGGAATTGATTGAACTGCCAACCTCTTGCCTGGTAACCTGCTCCAATGATATGAACGAGCCTCGTATTCCCAGCCTAAAAGGGATTATGCAGTCGAAGCGCAAACCGATGGAAAACATCGCCCTTTCGGATATGAATCTGGATGAAACGGCCCTTTCTGCGAAAACGAAAGTAACCGGTTACAAAGAGAAACCCGAGCGCGAACCGGGACAAAAGTTTGAAGGCGAACCCGAAGAGTTGGCACAAAAAGTGGCTCAACTCTTAGACGAAGAGGCAAATGTAATTTAATCATGTGAGAAGGCAGACGTGAAAAAGCAAATCCATCTTACATTTGCCGTCTGCCGCTTTGATCACAATGGCTTAAACGCAATGAAATTCAATAGTTAAAAATATTCCTAAACAAATGAGTACATTATTAACCCACATCGCAGTAAGTGACGGAAAAATTAAACGATCTTCGCTGGAAGTTTTATCTCGGATGACCGCACTTGCCCAAGCTAACGGTCACACTTCCGAAGCGGTAATTATTGATACCAATGCCTCTGATTTTGTGGATGAAGTCCAAAAATACGGCGCTTCCAAAATTTACACCGTTTCTGATTCCATTTTTGAAAATCACCAAAGCACGCCATTACTTAAAGCGTTATCTCGAGTGATGGATGAAGCCGATCCCTTTGTCTTTGGATTCGGATCTACCGAGGGAACCAAAGATATTTTGGGTGCCCTCGCTGCCAAAACGGATGCAGCTGTACTTTCTGATGTCTCCGAATTTGAACTCACCGACGATGGCATCAAAGCCACGCGTCCGGTAATGGCGGCAAAAATCCTTTCAGATAATGAAGCTCACGGCGACAATATCTTGGTTTCGGTACGCTCCGGTTCGTACGATTTAAATGAATCTCCCGCCGAGGCTGAAGTGGTGGAAATTGATTTCAGTTTTGATGAAAGCGAGCTCAAGGCAACGCTCCAAGAAATAATTGGTGCATCCGGCGACAAGATAGATCTGTCCGAAGCCGAAACCATTGTAGCTGCAGGACGTGGTGCCAAAGATGACGAAGGCCAAGAGTTGGTTGAAGAATTAGCCTCCGTCTTAAATGCTGCCTTGGGGGCTTCCCGGGCATTAACCGAAGCCGGCATTATGGATCCGAGCCTGCAAATTGGTCAGACCGGAAAAGTGGTTTCGCCCCAGCTGTATATTGCTGTGGGAATTTCTGGAGCTATTCAGCACGTGGCGGGAATGACCAACAGTAAGGTGATTGTAGCGATCAACAAAGATCCCGATGCTCCTATTTTCGATATTGCCGATTACGGCATTGTTGGGGACTTGTATAAAGTGCTTCCGCCATTTATTGAAGAGCTCAAAAAGATTAAAGGATAGCAAATTTTAAGTTTTTTATGTTGAATTGTGAATCAACTTTGCAATTCAACATTCAGAATTAATCATTCAACATTTATTATGATGGACGAAAAGTTTGACTGTATTATTGTAGGAGCAGGCATTGCCGGGTTGGCAGCCGCCATGACGTTGGCCCGCAATAACATGAAGTTCTTACTCATCGAAAAAGGCGAATTCGCCGGGTCAAAAAATGTATCCGGAGGCGTACTCTGGGGCAGCGATCTGGCCAAGCTCGTCCCCAATTACTGGGAGGAAGAAGACGGCGGCTGGGAGCGATTTATCAATCACCGCCGACTCACCTTCATGGATGATCAGTCAACTTTTTCCATCGATTTTAAATCGTCTCACTTCAACAAAACGCCCTACTCCGGCGTTGTGGTGCTTCGCTCAAAATTTGATCGCTGGCTGGCCGGCAAGGTTCAGGAGGAGATCGACAACAGCGACTATGCCATGGAGTCGTTCATCGCCACCAATATTAAGGTGGATGAAATCCTGATGGAAGACGACAAGGCCGTGGGCATCCGCACCGGCGAAGAGGAGTTCCATGCCGATAGCGTCATCATTTCTGAAGGCGTCAATAACTTACTTACGCGTCAAGTTGGTCTGCAGGATGATTACGTACCCGCTGATCACATGCTGACCGGCATCAAGGAAGTCATTCGCTACGATCAAAAAGTTTTGGAGGACCGTTTCCAGCTGAACGGACTCAGTGGTATGTCGAATGAGTTTGTGGGCTTTGCTACTGATGGCGTGGAAGGAGGTGGTTTTCTCTACACCAATCGCGATACCATTTCGCTCGGTTTGGTAGCTGGCATCAAGGATATGCGTGAAAAAGAGAAAAGTCCGCACGATTTATTGAATACTTTCAAAGCACATCCTGTCATCCAGGATACCATACAAGGCGGTGAAGTCGTTGAATATTCGGCGCATGTGGTTTCGTCTGGAGATAAACGAGCAATGCCCAAAGAGTTATATAAAGATGGCGTGCTACTCTGCGGCGAAGCGGCAAACTTGCTCATGAATGCCGGAAAAGCCATTCAGGGCATGGATTACGCAATGCGCTCAGGCATTCTGGGAGCCGAAACGATTGTGAAGGCAAAAGATCGCGGAGATTTCACCAGCAATACACTTAAAGAGTACAAGCAGGCGCTTGAGAATAGCTACGTGATGAAAGATATTAACAGTTTCCAGGATGCGGTGCACATGCTTCATAACCCAACAATGTACCAAGACGTACCTAACCTGATTTGTGACTTCGGACGCAAGTTCTTTACTATTGATAACGAACCCACAAAGAAGTCGCGCGAATTAATGAGTGAATCTATCAAAGAGCACTCTTCGTACTGGGATCTGATAAAAATCGGATTTAAAGGAGCAAAATCGTTATAAAAGTTTAGGAATAACTTTGAAAATTTTGTGTCATTCTGAACTTGGTTCAGAATCTATGCAACAGAAATAAATTACAGATCCTGAAATAAATTCAGGATGACACGATGTTTAAAATATTAAGTTTTTATTTTTCTCATTATGAAATTAATGGATCTTACAGAACGATTGGGACTGGTGAGCTATCGCAACCAGGCAAAATCAGATATCAAGCCGCATATCACCGTAGATACGGATATCTGCAACTCAACTTGTCCGCATAAATGTACCACCTACGTGTGTCCGGCCAACTGCTATACGATGGATGAGGATGGTAAAGTGCATTTTCAAGTAGAAGACTGTATTGAATGCGGCACGTGTATGTATGCTTGTGATCAGGGAGCGGTGGATTGGAACTATCCTGATCCGGAAATAGGTCGCGGTGTAACCTGGAATTTCGGATAATTACTTTTTAAAGCACAGAAATTTGCATCTGGCTGGATTCTAATATTATTACCAATAAAAAAAGCCCTCCGAAAATCGGAAGGCTTTTTTATTTGAAATTTTTTATTGGGGATTAATAGTCATCATTAGGCTCCAATTCGATTGTTATAGAATCGCCATCTTCATTGATAGTAATATCCTCTTCCCAGTCTTCATAACCTTCTGCGGAAGCAGTGATTGTGTACGATCCAGGTTCAACAGAATCAAAAGTAAATGATCCATCATCACCTGAGGTTGTTTCCATATCTGAGCCTTCCAACATTATTTGAGCTCCAGAAATTGCTTCTTGCGTGGATGCATCAACAACTTCTCCGGATAGATTAGCTTCTGCCTGCTCTTGAGCAATAGCCTCATTTGAAAGCATTGCTAAACCTAACATCAGAATTAGCGCTGAAAAAAGAATCTTCTTTTTAAACATAACGTCCTCACGATTATCTTAAATGAAATTACGTTGACCTGTGCAGTCAACTTTCAACCGATTTTACTTAAACTCCCGCCTTTTTGTTCCAATATTTAAATACTTAAACTATTGATTTTTATTATCTTAACATACTTAACCATATTGCTATAAAAGCTTCCCAAAATGTACTTGGCTGCACACAATAATTGGAACACTTTTGTAAAACGATTTACCAAATTTTTTCTATTTTAATAATGATAAAAATTCCAACCTACTTGATTTTCATCTTATGAGTACCGACGTATTAAACAGACCTACTGAGCTTAGTTTTGAACTGTCCGAAGAACAGCAACTCATCAGAGATAGCATTAAAGATTTTGTGGAGCGTCATGTAGCACCCGGCGTAAAAGAACGAGACACCAGCAAAGAATTTCCACATGATCTCGTCAAACAGTTAGCTGAGCAAGGCTTTATGGGGATGGTGCATCCGGAAAAATATGGAGGCGGTGGCGTGGGACACGTCAGCTTTTGCCTGGCCATTGAAGAAATCGCTCGATGGGATGCCTCTCTTGCCCTGACCGTAGCTTCACATACCTCACTGGCATCAGGACATATTGCGCTGGCAGCCAACGAATCCCAAAAAGAAAAGTATCTAACGCCCTTGGCAAAAGGAGAAAAATTAGGGGCATGGTGCTTGACGGAGCCTGGATCAGGAAGCGACGCATCAGGTATGAAGACAACGGCAATTAAGAAAGGAGATAAATATATTCTTAATGGGGCAAAGATTTTTATCACCCAAGGTTCTGTAGGAGATATTTATGTAGTCTTGGCCAAAACTGATCCTGATAAAGGGACCAAAGGTATCAGCGCTTTTATTGTTGAGGGGAATTGGGATGGCGTGGCGTCTGGCGGCAAAATGGAAAAGCTGGGTATGAATTCCAGTGATACCACCGAAGTCGTTTTTGAGGATGTAGAAGTGCCGGAAGAAAACCTGCTGGGCGAACTCGGGCGCGGTTTTGTTGATACGATGAAAGTGCTCGATGGCGGACGTATTGGCATCGGTGCTTTATCGGTTGGAATTGCACGAGGAGCATTGGAAGAATCACTGAAGTATTCGGGAGAACGAAAGCAGTTTGGTTCCCCTATCGGTGACTTCCAGGCCATCGAAACCAAAATAGCGAATATGGCTACCGAAGTGGACGCCGCGCGCATGTTGGTCCACCGTGCAGCCTGGCTCAAAGATCAAGACAAGCCCTTCACAAAAGAAGTATCCATGGCAAAACTTTTTGCATCCGAACTGGCAGTACGGGCTGCAGATGAGGCCGTTCAAATTCATGGCGGCTACGGTTATATCAAAGAATATCACGTGGAGCGCTTTATGCGCGATGCCAAGCTGATGACCATTGGCGAAGGCACTTCTGAAGTGCAGCGCATGATTATCGCCCGGGAGCTCAAAAAAGAATTCTGGGGATAATGGCAGTTTACAGGAATCAGTTAACAGTTGTCAAATAAAATCCTAATGGTAACTGTTAACTGACACACTGAACACTGAAAACCGTTTACATTTATTCCCCAACCGCTTACCTTGCACAGGAAAATAACTCAGCCAACAAACTTAATACATTTATGTCCAGTAACAGCTTTAACATTGACGATCCCTTTCAATTTGAATCCGAGCTCTCCGAAGATGATCGGATGATCATGGAAACGGCTCGCGATTACGCCCAGAGCAAACTTGAACCACGAGCACTGAAGGGAAACCAAGAAGAATATTTCGATAAGGATATTGCCACGGAAATGGGCGACTTGGGGCTGCTCGGTTCCTATCTTCCTCCCGAATATGGTGGTGTGGATGCGAGTCAGACTGCCTACGGACTCATCGCCCGCGAAGTCGAACGCGTGGATTCTGGATACCGCTCATTCATGTCGGTGCAATCGTCGCTGGTAATGCTGCCCATTTTTGAATTTGGTACGGACGAACAAAAAGAACGATTTTTGCCAAAGCTGGCCACCGGCGAACTCATCGGTTGCTTTGGATTGACCGAACCCGATCACGGCTCTGATCCCGGATCCATGGCCACGACTGCAGTAAAAACCGATGGAGGATGGATTCTCAACGGCGCCAAAATGTGGATTACGAACTCCCCTATTGCTGATGTAGGTATCGTCTGGGCGAAGGCGAAAGAAAACAAAGATGATGAGGGCGAAATTCGCGGTTTTATCGTAACTAAAGATATGGACGGTTACAGTGCGCCATCAACGAAACACAAAATGTCGCTCCGTGCTTCTGAAACGGGTGAAATGGTTTTTGAGGATGTCTTTGTTCCCGACGAAAATGCCTTTCCCGATATCCGCGGACTCAAAGGCCCATTTACCTGCCTGAACTCTGCCCGATACGGCATTGCATGGGGCACGGTTGGAGCGGCTGAATTTTGCTACCAAAAAGCGCGGGAATATGTGCTTGATCGTAAGCAGTTTGGATATCCCATTGGGGCAAACCAGCTACCACAGACCAAGCTGGCCAATATGCTGACAGATATCACACAGATGCAACTACTCGCATGGCGATTAGGCAAACTTAAAGATGAGGGACGTTCTCACCACTCAATGGTTTCGCTGGCTAAACGTAACAATTGTGGAACTGCTTTGGACATTGCACGTATCGCTCGTGATATGCATGGTGCCAATGGGATCACGGGGGAATACCGCGTAATTCATCACGTAATGAACCTCGAATCCGTAAACACTTACGAAGGTACTTACGACATTCACGGACTAATATTGGGACGCGAGATCACCGATATTCAATCCTTTGTCCCACGCGGAAATGATATGCCTTAAAAATTAATTCATTTCTATCTCAAAACCCTGGCAGTATTCCGAACCCTGTCAGGATTTTGTTTTAATACAAAGTAATATTAAAACCGAAGGCCAATATTAAAAAGACAACCGCCAAACCGATGCGGTAATATCCGAAGTGACGAAAGCCGTAATGATCTACAATTTTCAGGAATCCTTTTACGGCCAGCCAGGCAAAAATAAAGGCAAAAGCACTTCCCATTCCCAAGAGTACAAACTGCTCCATCGAAATACCTGATGCTGTTTTAAACAGGTCATAGCCTGTAGCTGCAGCCATGGTGGGTATCGCCAACAAAAATGAAAATTCCGTAGCCTGACGCTCGTTATAACCGATCGCCGCGCCACCAATAATTGTAGCCGCGGCCCGCGACGTACCGGGAATCAGAGCAAAGCATTGAGCTAAACCGATTAGTAATGCTTTTTTGGTAGATATATCTTCAAGATTCTTAAATTTCGTCTCCCGCTCCCGGGTCCAACGGTCGAGCCAAATGAGAATAACTCCTCCTAAGATTAGCGTAGTGCTGACTACAATCGTATTAAATAAAATTGCCTTGATGAAATCATAAAAAAGGAATCCTATAACAGCAACTGGAATAAAAGCCCAAAACAATTTGTAGTACAACTTTAGACCTGCAAACAGTTTGCCACGATACATTATCACAATAGCCAGCACCGTAGAAAGCTGAATCGAGATCTCAAACGTTTTTAAAAATTCCGTATTCTCCATGCCTATTACATGAGCTGCCAAAATCATGTGACCAGTAGACGAAATGGGCAGGAATTCCGTAATACCCTGAATGATACTTAGGATGATAACTTCAATAATGCTCATGCCGCAAATTTTTAGATGGGAAAAAGGTTTTCGGTTTGAATCCTAAGACACCAATAGTTACATACCCGGCCATACCGACCACGGAATACGGAGCAGGATCAGGAATAATCCCAAGCCATAAAAAATGAGAATCTTTTTGTATCGGGCAGCATCGTCATCTCCACTTTTGGCCTTGGAGTAGCCGATGGTAATCAGCACGATACCAATAATCATCGTCAAGGGATGTTCGAGCAAATACAGGCGCGACATGGTCTCCCCCATGGCGTCTCCGGAAAATATCACGTTGGGAGAAATAAAGTAAAGCACCAGTCCAATAAGCAGCTGGGTGTGAGCAGCAATAAGTCCGATCAGTGAAATTTTGCGTGATTTTTCGGTAAAAGGCTTGTTATTGATAACTCCCATGAGGGCATAAATGATGACGCCCACTAAAATAAGGAGCACCAAATAGGCCAATCCAGAGTGCAGGTGTTGAAAGCCGGTGTACATAGCAGATGGATTTTATAGATTTGATTTTGAGTGGCTCAATAATACGAAACTGGCGTAGAAACAGAAACCTTTAAGTAGCCTATTCTTGCGCAGAAGTAAGCCTTCACATTTATTTTTCACTAAGGGCTTTGTTCACCGCTGGTTTTACTTCGGTGGCAAACAACTCAATGGATTTGAGCAACTTCTTATGAGAGATGGATCCCACGCTCATCTGCAGTAAAAAGCGGTCGTGACCAAAAATTTCGTGTTGGAACAGCACTTTGTCAATAATTTCCTGTGGATCTCCCACGGCATTGGCCCCGCGTAGCGTTCGGGAAGCCTCAAACTTGCCGCGCGTCATCGGTGGCCAGCCTCGCTCTTTCCCAATTTTATCCATCGTTACCTTGAAAGCGGGAAAGGCAATATCAGCCGCCTCTTTTGAATCTTCGGCAATGAATCCGTGAGAGTTGATGCTCAGCTTAGGTGATTCGTGACCATTTTCCTCGGCTCCCCTTTTGTGGATGTCGGCCAATTGCTTGAACTGTTCCGGCTGACCTCCGATAATACCCAGAGCCATCGGCAGACCCAACGCCCCGGCTTGGTAGGCTGACTTAGGTGTGCCCCCAACTGCTCTCCAAACGGGAATCTGCTCCTGGTACGGCTGCGGATACACACCTCGGTTGTCGATATCAGCGCGATGTTTGCCGCTCCAGGTGATGGTTTCGTTTTCGCGGAGTTTCAGCAACAGATCAAGTTTCTCTTCAAACAGTTCTTCATAATCCTGTAGGTTGTATCCAAAAAGTGGAAAAGATTCCACAAAAGAACCACGTCCCACCATAATTTCGGCCCGGCCCTTGGAAATCTGATCAATGGTAGCAAACTGCTGGTACGCTCGTACCGGATCTTCAGATCCCAAAACGGTTACCGCGCTACTGAGTTTAATCTGTTTTGTACGCGCTGCGGCTGCGGCCAAAATGGTAGTCGGGGATGAGGACAGATATTCCTCGCGATGATGCTCTCCTATGCCAAACAGGTCGAGCCCCGCCTCGTCGGCCAATTCAATTTCTTCCATCAGGTTTTCGAACCGTTCAGCGGACGTAAGCATGCGACCCAATTTGGGATGCGGGGTGTTTTCTACAAAGGTGTATAGACCAAATTCCATAGATAGTACTTTTAGAGGGTAATTTATTTTAATGTTAAAATATGCTTTCAGCTTCTTAACAGAAAGTAGAATTAAGAAATTCACTAATTTAACAAACCTATTAAATCAATCTCCCTGAATCCCTCTTCTCCAAGAGGGACTATTTATAGTTGAAATACTGCCATCATTCTCCCTTCTTGACGGGGACATTTAAGAGGGATCAGGCCAAAAAAGAGATATCATAACACAAGCAGATGCTTGCACCATTTTGTTAAGATAAAACAGATCCGATAGTTAATCGATGGTTTAGACATCCGTAAAAAATGTTCAATTGGTCTCATCCGTGATCCATTCGCATCAGTAAAAACTATGTAGCTAATCATCAGAAAGAATATTTAAAAGTATCCACAGATTTCTATCTTCAAGTAATTGTACCGCATCAAAAAAACCAACAACTATGCGTCCATTAGATACTTCCATCGAGCGAACGCTCCCCTTCGGCAGCGACAAAAAACTGCGCAAAAGATTCATGATTATTGACAAAGACATCCCTGGTAATATAAGGTGGGGCCGTCTGCTCGAGGAGCTCGACAAAATCGCCGAAGATATTGCCCTCGATTACGTCCACCAATTTGAACCCGAAGGCCGGGTTGTTACCGCAGCGGTTGATGATATCGCCCTGCACACTCCCGCAGATATTACGCAAGATGTATATTTACGAGCGCGTATCAATTATGTAGGACGAACGTCCATGGAGGTGGGCATTCGTGTAGATCAGCATAAAGAGGCCGAGCATTCGTTGGCCGCCTGCTACTTTACGATGGTCGCGCGCAAAGGGGAAGGTGATGAAGCCGAAAGCCTGCCCATTCCACCGCTGGATTATGAAAGTGAGATCGAGAAACGACGATACAACGACGCTATTGAACGACGGCAAAAATACCGAGAACAAATTGATGCCCTTGAAGAACCACCCAGCAAGGAAGAGTTTGAGATGTTGCGAAAACTTCATAAAGCACAAGAAGCGGATGACTTTAATGGGCTGCTGGCTCGCAAGCAGATTCGCAACAGTGTGGAGCGGATGTATCCTGATCTGGAAAACGTACCCCACAAAATATTTGGAGGCTACGTCATTCGCCGCGCCTATGAGCTGGCTCTCATTCAAGCCGAGGAGATCATGCCCGATCGACCAATATTTGTCCGTGTAAACCGGATCAACTTCCTGCAGCCCATTCGTATTGGTGATAAGCTCGACTTCACCAGCCGCGTCGTCTATACCGGCGACACCTCGATGACCCTCGAAATTAATATCGAGCGTACCAGCATGGACAAAGTGACCAAGGCGCTGTCCAACACCTGCGTGTTTACTTTTGTAAATGTGGATGAGGATCTAAATCCAAAACCGGTGCCCGATGTTTATCCCACCACCTATGCCGAAGATGAGCGATACCTGAAAGCCCATCGCCGGCGGATTGAACACCATAAAATGCAACAAAACGGCTGACCTATGCGAGCTCTGATCGTTGAAGATGAACCCTTGTTGATTGAAGACCTCGAAGAGTGTCTGCTCGAGGAACAATTTAATGTGGATACAGCCCAAAAATTGAGCAAAGCTTCTGATTTGGTAGCAAGTGAAGAGTACGATCTCATTTTACTGGATCTGGGTCTGCCCGACGGCGACGGTCTTGACCTGCTTAAAACAATAAAAACCGATCATAAAGAGACCGCAGTTATTATAATAACAGCCCGTGGCGAAACCGAAGACAAAGTCAGGGGACTCGAATTGGGCAGCGACGATTACCTGGCAAAACCCTTTCCCATTGCAGAGCTGAGAGCTCGCATTCACGCTGTGATGCGTAGAAAATACAATATCAACGACAATCAAATTGCGGCAGGTCCGCTAAAATTAAATATGGATCACATGAAGGTTTTGGTTGATGACGAAACGCTGGATGTCACCGAAACCGAGTACAAGATTCTGCGCTATCTGGTGCTTAACAAAAATAAAACCATCACCCGCATAGCACTTGCCGAACACATTTGGGGCAGCAAGATTGACGATCGTTTCTCACTTGATTTTATCAATTCCCACATGAAAAATATCCGTAAAAAATTAAGTGCGGCCGGAATGGAGAATCTCATCAAAACGGTGTATGGCGTAGGATATAAACTGACGACCTATGAAACTGAATAACAAAATACTGCTGAGTAATACCATTTTAACACTGGTGGTTTTTGCACTCACGGCGGTCGGTATCTCTTATCTCATCAATTCTACCGTCTATAGGGAGCTCGATAACCATCTACTGCAGCACAAAATCGATCTCATCAATCAAATTGATGAAAACGCATCCAACCTTGAAGATATCAAAGAGCTGGGCATTCTTGGATCGTATGAATGGATTGAAGTCCAAAAATATGATGGCTCAATTCCGCCCAATGAAAATGAGTTTTCAACGATCGATACGCTTCGTAACCCCAACAAAGAGGTAGAAGAAAAATCCTATCGGCGACTGGCCACTACCATCAATGTCAACGATACCTATTACACCGTTCGATTATATGAGGAAGTCGCCTCGTGGGAACATATCAGCAGGACGATATTGCTGAGCGTACTGGCGGGACTACTGATCTGGATTCTGCTGCTCTATATTCTCAACCAATTTGTACTGGATAAAGTCCTTACTCCCTTTTATGAAACGGTTTCCAGGCTCGAACATATTTCCGATCCGTCTGATCTTAATGAAACCTTCCCCAATACCACGACCTACGAAATTAATGTCCTCAATAGAGCGCTGAATTCCATGATGCAGCATATTCGCTCATCATTTGAGGATCAAAAACATTTTATTCAAAATGCCTCTCATGAATTACTGACACCGCTTTCGATTATCCGACAAAAAGCAGAAAAAATTCTTTCCAACGCCGATGTACTGGATAAACAGACCATTAAAGCGGTCGGACAAATTCAGGATACCTCTGTACGGTTGAGTCGTCTGAGCAATGCTCTTTTGCTCATCAGTCGCGTAGAAAATAGGCAGTATTCGCTCGATGAAGAAGTCGAAATCACATCCATCGCTGAAAACGTTATTGAGGAGCTCCGCGATTTTATTGAGATGAAGGATCTCACCCTGGAAAAAGAGTTCAATTGTCCAATCAACGTACAAGGCAACAGCGAATTAATTCAGGCAGCCATTTACAACATTGTTCAAAATGCGATCAAGTACACACCAAGCGGAGCTTGTATTACACTCAAAACAAACTGTGACGAAAAACGACCACAATTTTCTGTACTGGATGAAGGACCCGGCATTCCCCAGGAATTTCTGGATTCGGTTTTCGATCGCTTTCAAAAAACGAAAAATCATACCCACGGTTTTGGGGACGACAGTCCCGGTTTAGGGCTCTCTATCGTCCAAAGTATCTGCTGGCTGCACGAATTTGAATGTTCGGCACAAAATCGTCCGGACCAAGGCGCCGAAGTTTCCATCCGGTTCTAAATCCATATTCTCTACAGATTTCCTTTTTAGCTTTTAGATGATCATTCGATTACGCCCTGTGGCGTGCAATTGTTAAAAGCTAAAAAGATGATTTATACATTTATTTTTGCACTGCT
>JBNJFP010000034.1:0-6956 GCA_051746985.1 Bacteroidota bacterium | reverse complement strand
CAGCTCGAAAACCATCCCGAGCTGCGACAAATAAACGAGGAGCAACAAGCTGCTAACTATTTCACCAAAGTAGCCAAAACAAGTTACCTGCCTGATCTGAATGTAAGTTATTATCGCCAGGATTTTGGCAACGATTACGACTTTCATGGATTTGAGGTAGGCATCAGTATCCCACTTTGGTTTGGCGCCAATCAGAGTCAGAAAGTAAAACAGGCCAATGCTCAAAAGCGCGAAATAGATTGGAAACTCCAAGAGCAACAGCTCTCTATTAAAAAGCGCGCCGAGCAAACCTGGCACAGCTATCAAACGACCCGGGCTAACATCCTGCGATTTCGTGAATCAATACAGGCGCGCTCATCAGAGCTGGTAGATATGACCCAGCGCGGATATCGCTACGGCGAACTCGATCTGCTGACGCTCCTCGAAGCCCAGCGCACCTACCTGAGAACACAGGAAGCTTATTACAAAACGCTCCGTGATTATTACCTGCGGGTTATTGAACTCGAGCAATTTCTGCAAACCGATATCATATTCAACTGATAAGTAATTATTGGACAACATGATGACTTTTTTATCAACCGATACTATCAAACGATACACAAAACTGGGAGGCGTCCTCCTGATTTCATCCGCCCTTTTTATGGGATGCGGGGGTGATTCATCCGATAGCGAAACTACCGCCGATCCCGGTCCCCCGCCCTCACTTACGGAATCCTCTGTTTCAAAAACTATCCAGTTAAGTGAACAGCAGGCAGAAAATTTAAACATTCAAACCGTAACTATTGAATCCTCGCAGGTGTCTTTTACCATTCAGGCGCCGGGACAGGTTTTTGCCGCTCCGGGACATATCTCAAAAGTGAGTGCACCCATAAACGGTCGCGTAACAAAAATTTATGCCCACGAAGGGGAACGCGTAACCGAGGGAGACCCGCTACTGGATTTGGAGAGCCTTGAGTTTGCGAACTTAATTGCCGACTACCTTGAAGTAACCGCAGAAATAACCTACCAACAACAGCAGGTGGATCGCCTGAAAGTGCTGGTTGAAGAAAAAATTAGTCCCGAAAGAACGCTCCAGCGCGCCCAGGCCGACTTGCAGATGGCCAAGACCAAGTTGAGTGCCTCTCATGCGCGACTGCATGCCATTGGCGTTTCGGATGACATTATCGACCAATGGGATCCCCAAACGTCGGAACCACAATCCCAGCTCACTATCCACGCTCCCATAACGGGAACCATCAATGAGCACATGATCGAACAAGGAGAATCAGTCAATGCCTACGAGGAGATGCTCGATATTATTGACAACAAAGAGGTGCTGGTGCGTGGCTTTGTTTCTGCTTCAGATGCGCCCTTTTTGCAGCCCGGGGACAGCGTCCTCATTACCGATCGATCCGGATCAGAATCAACCACGATGTCCCAGTTAAAAACAACTGTGACGTCGATTAACCCTGCACTCGATCAGGCTAACAAATCGATTGTGCTTAATTCCATTGTAGAAACTGAGAACAACTGGCCGATTGTGGGACAAAATGTGCGCCTTACTTACACCGCCGGTGGCGAAGAAGGAACTATCAGTATACCCATGTCGGCCATACAGTTTGAGGAATCAGATGCTACCGTATTTGTACAGCATTCTCCGCTCGAATATGAAAAACGGACGGTAACCGTACGACGCGCAACCGCCGAACACGCGATTATTGAATCCGGCTTAGAGCCCGGCGAAAAAATTGCAGTCACACAGGTTTTTAGCCTTAAAGCACTCGAACGTTTCGAACAATTTGCTGACTAACATCCAGGATATTTACTATGCTAACCCGACTCATTGATTTTAGTTTAAAACAGAAATTTGTAGCGATCTCGCTGACCCTCTTGATGGCGGTAGCGGGCGTCTTTTCGCTGTCGAATATCCCCATTAACTCTCAGCCTGATGTGACCCCCGTTCAGGTGCTGGTTATTACCAAGGCCGGACAGTATTCCCCCTACGATGTAGAGCGGCTGGTCAGTTACCCCATCGAAACTTCCATGAACGGGCTGCCCGACGTCAAAGAAGTTCGATCGATCTCTCAGTTTGGTCTCTCGGCAGTGACGGTAGAATTTGAGGAAGGCACCGACATCTATTTTGCCCGACAACTGGTGAGCCAACGCGTACAAAGTATTTCTGACGAGCTACCAGAAGGTGTTTCTTCTCCGAATTTGGGACCGATATCCACTGCCCTTGGTGAAATCGTACAGTACGTTGTCCGTGGAGATGATCATTCACTAACCGAGCTCCGTACCATACAGGATTGGCTTATTGCTCCCCAGCTAAAAACCGTTAAGGGTGTTACCGAGATAAATTCATTTGGCGGATTTGTAAAACAGTACGAGGTAGCTGTTGACCCCGATAAGCTCAGAAATTTTGGGATCGGACTAAAAGATCTGACAGATGCCATTGAAAACAACAACAGTGTTTCTGGCGGAAACTACCTGGAGCACAACCGCGAGCAATACATCGTCCGTGGATTCGGGCAAATCAACAACATCAAAGATATTGAAGAAATCATCGTTGAGGAGCTTGAAGGACGACCGATCTACGTCAAAGATGTGGCAAACGTTTCCATCGGAAAACAGTTGCGACAGGGCGCGGTGACCCAGGACGGCAAGGGAGAAATTGTCACCGGAATTGCGATGATGTTACGCGGGGGTAATGGACGTGAGGTTATCAACGACATGGATGACAAAATTGATGAAGTCAACCAAAGCCTGCCGGAAGGCGTTTATATTGAAAAATTTTATGACCAGTCTGACCTCGTTGACCGTACAACCGATACGATCATCACCAACCTTGTGGAAGGCGGATTTTTTGTAATTGCTGTACTGCTGCTCTTGCTCGGTGAAATCACCGGTGCCATCATCGTCGCTTCGGTAATTCCCCTGTCGATGCTTTTTGCCTTTATCGGGATGCAACAGGTCGGACTGGCTGCCAACCTGATGAGTCTCGGTGCTATTGACTTTGGTATGGTCGTTGACGGCTCAGTTGTAATGGTCGAAAATATCGTAGACAAACTGCACGATGACCGATCAAAAAAATCGCGTCTAAAAATCATGAGGGAGGCTGCCCATGAAGTAGCACGGCCCATTTTCTTTGGCGTACTAATTATCCTGATGGTATATGTCCCTGTCATGACATTCAGCGGCATGGAAGGCATCCTCTATCGCCCGATGGCCATTACGGTAGCCACGGCCGTTTTTGGATCGTTGATTCTGGCGCTGGTTTACGTGCCCGCTATCTCGGCGCTTGTATTCCGCAATGGGGTAAAAATCCGAAAAAATTATGTCATCAACTGGCTGCGGCCGCGCTACGAGCGCTTCCTGGAAGCGAGCCTTAACAAAAAAGGCATTATCGTATCTACCGCCGTGGTTATTTTTGGAATTTCGATGGCAATTATGCCCTACCTCGGCACCGAATTTTTGCCCGAACTCGATGAAGGATCCATTCTTGTCGAACAGGTGCGCATGCCGTCGGTAACGCTGGAAGAATCCGTAGAGAATGCCGACTGGCTGGCGGCAAACCTAACAAAAAATATCCCTGAAATTAAGACGGTCGTTCCCAAAACCGGTCGTTCTGATCTGGCCAACGACTGGATGGGCGTTCACCAAACCGATGTCTGGGTGATGCTTGAACCAATGGACGAGTGGCGTGACGGGCTCACCAAAGAAGATATTGTGGATGAAATACGCCCCTATTTGGAAACCGAGCCCGGGCTTTCCTACAACATTACCCAGCCTATTGCTATGCGTGTTGATGAGCTTACCAGCGGTGTGAAATCTGATGTGGCTGTTAAAATATTTGGGGAAGATCTGGATACCCTTCAAGCCGTGGGACAGCGAATTTCTCAGACACTAGGTGATATTGAAGGCACTGACAACTACTATTTAGAACAAAGCAGCGGTCAACCGTATTACAATATTGAAATTGATCGCGAAGCGGTCGCTTCTTACGGACTGAATGTCGACCATATCCAACATGTAATTGGCACGGGTATCGGCGGCAGTGAAGCGGGACAAATTTTTGAAGGTCAGCGTCGATTCGGTATCAACGTTCGGCTTCCACAGCATCTCAGAAGTAATTTCCAGGATATTATGGAGGTTCCCATTCAGCTACCCAATGGTGGCTACATTCCGCTCAAAGAAGTTGCCGATATTTATGCCGAAGAAGGTCCCCGCGAAATATCACGGGAAAACGGCTGGCGGCGTGCCATTCTCGGAATCAACATTCAAGACATCGATATCGGCTCGTACGTATCCAACCTAAAACAAACCATTAATGAAAAAGTAGAAGTACCGCCCGGCTATTTTATCCAGTACGGCGGAACGTTTGAAAACCAGCAGCGAGCCATGAATCATCTCTATATCGTCGTTCCCATATCGCTGCTCATTATCATCGGCCTGCTTTACATGATGTTCGGAAAGCTGCGTTTTACCATGCTCATATTCTTGAATCTGCCAATGGCGCTGTCTGGTGGAGTGTTTATTCTCTGGATGCGCGGTCTTTACCTGTCCGTGTCAGCCAGTATTGGCTTTGTCGCCTTGTTTGGGGTAGCCGTACTCAACGGTATTGTCTTGGTAGCACACCTCAACGACCTGCGAAAAGATGGCATGGATCTTAAGCAAGCCGTGGTGAAAGGTGCCAGCGATCGACTGCGTCCCGTACTAATGACCGCCCTCGTGGCCAGCCTCGGGTTCATCCCCATGGCCTTCAATACCGGGCCCGGCTCGGAAGTACAGCGCCCGTTGGCCTCAGTCGTTGTAGGCGGACTGGTTACCGCTACACTACTCACTCTGCTGGTTCTGCCTACCGTATATCACTGGATGGAAAAAGGAAAAGAGTTAGTTACAAAAGAAAAACCATTCTAACCAAAAAGAGAGTTATTATGGAAGCTGATTACCTACATCTTATCGTCAATCATATTCCCATTTTCAGTATCGGCTTTGGCCTGCTGATTTTGGGATGGGGATTGCTGAAGAAAAGTTCGTCTATACTCCAAATTGCCCTGGTTTTCTTTTTGATAGGAGCCGTTAGCAGCTATATAGCGATGGAAACCGGCGAAGCTGCTGAAGATATTGCCGAAGAGCTCAATGTAGCTTCTCATGATGTCATTCACGATCACGAAGAGGCCGCAGAAATTGCCTTCTGGTTTACCATTTTAACGGGCGTAATAAGTGTCGTAGGATTTTTTGCCCTGTCATATAATATTCGCTGGCAAAATACGCTCTTTGGAATACTGGCCATCTCGGCATTGATCTCACTGGGAACGCTGCTTTACACTGCCTACCAGGGAGGCAAGATCTTTCATCACAAGAATCAAACCAGTAATGTTATAGATATAGAGCATCTTAAATCACAAACCCAGCCAAAAACACAGATTTATATCACGTAGAAATTGGTCAAAATATAGTCTCAAAAGCATTTCACAATTATTGAATTACTTTCCATTCGTGAAGTAAAACCGTATTTTAAGACGGATTACTCTTTTAATGGAACTGCGTGCTACAAAAGCTTAAATACATATCGTCAATAGTGCTGCTCCTTTTCGTTGGAGCATCCATGTTGCAGAGTATTTCTCCGCTGGTGATGTCGGAGATGGGTTCTCATCATAATGGAGAAAAGATGGCCTGCAGCATGGGCGGTGACTGTGGTGACTCCTGTTCGGTGGACGGGAAAAAAGCTTGCAGTTGTAATCATGCTACCTCAAATGATGATTCAACCGACGCAATACTATGCGGTTGTGATCATCACGGAAATGAGCCCATGGGCACAAATGCACCATTTCAAATAAAAGCTCCACTGGTTTCTGCTTTTGAGGGCATTAGCTTCTCTCCAACTTCTATTTTACTTAGTCTAAAACAGCACCACCTGTTTATTTTCACGGACGATATTTTTCATCCGCCCCGCCTCCACGCATAACCACCTGATTATTTAAATAATTTAAATCCTGTCCACATCAGAGTATGGCAATGCTATTGCAGTATCTGTATCTCTTTTGTGATGTGGATAAATAAAACCATATCAGAATTATGCGTTTACAAAAAATTTTTTCTCTAACCATAGGACTATTATTCCTTTTTGCCCTTTCGGATTCATCCTTAGCACAACACACTTTTACCGGTAAAATTTTAGATCAATCAAATGACAAGCCGCTGGCCGGCGCCCATGTGCACTGGACTGATGGCGAGATCACTACTATTACCGATGTTAACGGCGAATTCAGCCTTACCGCCGATGCTGAAGATCTAACCCTTCGGGTTACCTATGTGGGATATAAAACCCAAACCGTAACCCTTTCGGCAAAGGAGATCTCAGAAGATCCTGCCGTAATCGCTTTGCGAAAATCGATGGAGGCCATGAGCCCGGTTGCAGTGCTTGCACGTAAAAGTTCGAACCAACCGGACCAGTTTATGGATGCGATTTCAACTGTGAATCTTTCGCACGATGCGGGACAGTTTCTTAAAGATTCACCCAATATTTCAGGCATTCGCAAAGGCGGTGGCTTCGGCGTTGATCCGGTACTGCGTGGGTTCAAAAAGAATCAGCTGATGATTGAAATGGACGGCGTGCTGCAATCGCAGGGTGCCTGCCCCAACCGTATGGATCCGCCCACCTCACATGTTCAGATGGAGCATATCGAGGAGGTGGAAATCCTGAAAGGTCCCTACGCCCTAAAACACGGGCCTTCGTTTGGCGGCGTCATCAACTTTAAATCACAGCAGCCGGATTTCTATCGCGATCCGGTTCTTTCCAGTTATTTTACGGTAGGATATGAAAGCAACATCGATCGTCAGCGCTATGCCGGCGGCATAAAAAAAGAAGGCGGTCGCTGGACGACCAATCTCTACGGGGCTTTTGCATCCACCGAAAATTATGAGGATGGTTCCGGGAACAACGTCAATGCCGGGATGTCGAATGCCGAATATAC
>JBNJFP010000033.1:11800-30947 GCA_051746985.1 Bacteroidota bacterium | reverse complement strand
CTGGCAACCTATCGCAAAAATTTGGGCGGCGTTATGAGTCCCTTTGAAGCTTGGTTACTGCTCAACGGTCTAAAAACCTTCAATCTGCGGATGGAGCGTCATGCCGAAAATACGATGAAAGTAGCTGAGTATCTTGAGCAACACGAAGCGGTTAGTAAAGTATTCTATCCGGGACTGAAGTCTCATCCTGATCATGATTTAGCTACAAATATTTTTGATGGTGGATATGGAGGCGTATTGAGTTTTGAACTCAAAGGAGGTTTTGAAGCCGGTGTTTTTGTTATGGAAAATGTGGAATTGTGCACATTGGCAGTGAGCCTCGGTACGGCCGACACGTTAATTCAGCATCCCGCATCGATGACACATTCCGTGATGGATGAAGAGCTTCGTTTGCAAGCAGGCATCACCGATGGATTAGTTCGATTGGCCGTTGGCATTGAAAGTATTGATGATATTATTGCTGATCTGAAGCAGGCATTGCCTGAAACTGAACCAATAATGGTCTAAAAGCAAAAATGCCCGGTTCTTTTAAAGGGCCGGGCATTTCTATTTAGTTTTTTTAACTTGTTACCAACCGCCGCTGGCACCGCCACCGCCGGAGCCGAAACCTCCACCGCCGCTGAAGCCTCCAAAGCCACCGCCACCGGATGAGCCACCACCGAATCCACCTCCGCCACCAAGGAAGATAAATCCACCGGGACCAAGGGTGCGTCGTTTACGTCCCTTACCACGACCTTTTCCGCCCCCGCGAGAAGAAGCATAAAAGACAAAAAAGAGGAAGAGCATAAAGACGATAAAATCAGCGGTACTACCGTCTTCAGATGATTGATCATCTGCTAATTCTCCTTCAAACTCTCCGCTGGCAAGCTGAATAAGTGCCGAAGTCGCACGATCTAATCCCCCGTAATAATCGGATTTCTTAAAGTTGGGAGTTAAAATTTCACGGACAATACGTCCGGCCATTATATCGGGAATAGCTCCTTCAAGCCCATAGCCAACTTCAATACGCATTTTACGTTCTTGCTGAGAGATCAGTATGAGCACGCCGTTATCCTTGTTGTCTTCCCACATTTTCCAATCATTAAATAAGGTGGTAGCGGCCTCTTCAATTGAAATCCCACCTAAGTTATCGAGCGTTGCAACAGAGATTACAGTGGTTGTCGTATCGCGGTAGTTGCGCAGCTTTTGCTCCAGCTGTTGTCTTTCTGAGGAGGTCAGCATCTTTGCGAAATCATTCACGTGTCCCACAGGCTCGGAGGGAAGATCTTGAGCAGACATCAGCCCCGGAAGTGCAAATATTAAGATCAGAAAAGTTGTTACAATGGTATTCTGTTTGATAGAAAACATAGATATGGTTCTAAAACTTAAATCTTAATTTTTATTGTCGTGGAAACTGATTTCATTTGACAGCTCGTCGAGATCTCCTTTTTGGTGATAGGGGAAGAGTTCCTCCAACTTATGACCGACTTTATGAACGGCTTCCTCGATTCCTTCTTCGTATTCCTCTTTTTTAAAGTGATCAATTAAGACCTGTAGAACGTCATTCCAAAATCCGTCTTCCACTTCGCGGTGAATGCCTCTGCCTGCATAAACTGCTGCCTTGTGATCTTCGGTGGCAATATAGATCAGTACTCCATTTTGGAGCTTGGTTTCGTCCATCCCCAAATCATGAAAAACATGGTCAGCGCGGTCTAAGGCATCACCATCACAGTGATGTTCAATATGTACGCGGATTTCACCCGATGTTTTTTCTTCCGCGGCGTTGATTGCATCTACAATTTGCTGTTCTTCGTGCTCTGTTAAAAACTGTCGTGCTGGCATAGTGTTATTATGTTAGTCGAAATTTACGTCTGGTACTTCTTCGGCTCCTTCATCCGCTTCGAAAAATGCTTTTTCGCCGAATCCAAAGACCCCGGCAAACAGGTTATTTGGAAATTGTTTTACCGTGGTATTATATCCCTGTACGGTTTCGTTAAAACGCTGCCGTTCGGTAGAAATACGATTCTCAGTTCCCTCAAGTTGAACCTGGAGATCCCGGAAGTTCTGGTTGGCTTTGAGTTCTGGATATTTTTCTACCGTTACGAGCATGCGCGACAAGGCTCCCGATAGCTGTTCTTGGGCTTGTTGGAATTGTTGTACTTTCTGCGGATCGTTGAGATCATCAGCCGAAACCTGGATAGATGAGGCTCGACTTCGTGCTTCTGTCACTTCGGTAAGAGTTTCCTGCTCAAAATCTGCCGCTCCTTTTACCGTATTTACCAAGTTGGGGACTAAGTCAGCCCGTCGCTGATATTGATTTTCGACCTGCGCCCAAGATTGTTCTACGTCCTGTTCTTGTTCGACGAGTGTATTGTATTTTCCAATCCCCATAAAAACCAACAAGGCAATAACGCCTAATCCGATGAGTGTCTTAATATTCATAGCAAATTTTTTGTATTAATAATTGTAGATCAAAATATACGAAAGCCTCAATAAATTGATGCAGCCAATATGATTAAAAATAATTCAAGATTTCTATTGAGAGCAAATATTTGAACCCTATTCCTTTTTAAATCTTATCTTTCAAATCCCTATCTTTGAGCGAATCATTTTTTAACTGCAAATTCAAGTTTTGTCTTACCAATTTATCTACTTTGATCTGGACGATACGTTGCTGGATCACAAATCTGCAGAGGCCGCTGGGTTAAAAGATATCCATCGGCATTTTGACCTATTTGAAAATACCGATACTAAAGAACTTATTGATATATATTACCAAGTCAATAGCAAGCAATGGAGCTTGTACAGTCAGGCAAAAGTGAGCCGGACAGAATTACAGCGCAACCGTTTTGAACTTACGCTTAAGGAGTTGGATCTGGATGTAAGTCGATACGAAGAAGTGGGCAATTATTATATGCAAGCCTACCGCAATCACTGGCAATGGATTGATGGGGCCCGTGAAACCTATTATGAGATTCTTGAAAAATATCCCGTGGGGATTTTGACCAATGGATTTGCAGAAACGCAGCGCAAAAAGTTCGAAGCTTTCGATTTGTATGACTCTGCCAAGGCAACGGTAATTTCTGAAGAAGTTGGGGTCCTAAAACCTCATCCCGATGTGTTTGAATATGCGACAGAGCAGGCAGGGGTTGCCAAAGATGAAATTCTCTATGTGGGCGACTCATTTAATTCTGATGTAAAAGGCGGAACCCAGTTTGGATGGAATGTAGCCTGGTTTACGCAGAATGGGGAGTCTGAGAAGCACAAAAAAGCCGACTTTGTTTTTAACGATTTTATGGATTTAAAGAACTTGTTGAAGGTTTAAAGTTTTCGCTAAACTTTAAACGATATATTAGAATTCTGTGTCACCCTGAATTTATTTCAGGGTCTAACGTAGTTGTTTTCATTGATTTAGGATTACAGATGCTGAAACAAGTTCAGCATGACACGATCAGTTTTAGGATATATTTTGTATCCTGAACTTTCCAATACTCAATACCAATACTTAATGTCTGATAACACGATGAAGGAGCCGGAAGTAACACTTGAATTAGCCAAAGATCACGGACTGACCGAAGAGGAATTTGAGATGATTAAGGATTATCTCGGTCGTACTCCAAACTTTACCGAGCTTGGAGTTTATTCGGTGATGTGGAGTGAGCACTGTTCATATAAAAACTCCATCCTGGAAATTAAAAAACTGCCCAACGAAGGTCCGCAGATGTTGGTGGGAGCAGGAGAAGAAAATGCCGGCCTGGTAGATATTGGTGACGGACTTGGTTGCGTTTTTAAAGTTGAGAGTCATAATCACCCTTCGGCTATTGAACCTTACGAAGGAGCGGCGACCGGTGTGGGCGGAATCCATCGCGATATTTTTACCATGGGAGCACGTCCCGTTGCCAGCCTCAACTCCTTGCGCTTTGGCGATATGGATACCCCTCGCGTTCGGTTTCTGCTGGATGGTGTTGTGCGTGGTATCTCAGACTACGGCAATTCTTTTGGCGTGCCGATGGTGGGCGGAGAAATCTATTTTGATGAAAAGTACGAGGGTAACCCGTTGGTGAATGCGATGAGTGTTGGCATTGTGAAGGAAGATCAGACCGCTTCGGCGATTGCGGAGGGTGCTGGTAACCCGGTAATTATTGTCGGATCCGATACCGGAAGAGATGGCATTCACGGAGCTACTTTTGCTTCAGAGGAAATTAGTGAGGAAAGTGAGGATAAGCGTCCCAGTGTGCAAGTGGGTGATCCCTTTGCAGAAAAACTGCTGCTTGAAGCTACGCTTGAAGTGATTAAGAATGGCGGTATTGTTGGTATTCAGGATATGGGCGCAGCAGGAATTAGCTGTTCTTCATCCGAAATGAGTGCCAAGGGAAAGGCGGGAATGCGTTTGGATCTGGATAAAGTGCCGGCCCGCGAAGACGGTATGACGGCCTACGAACTCTTACTTTCTGAAAGTCAGGAGCGTATGCTGGTTGTGGCTGAAAAAGGTCGTGAGCAGGAGATTATCGATATTTATGAAAAATGGGATCTTAATGCGGTTGTAATTGGTGAAGTGGTTGAAGGCGAAAACGTAACGTATTACAAGGATGGGGAAGTAAAAGCTGAAATTCCTGCTGATAGTTTGGTATTAGGTGGTGGTGCCCCGCAATATAAACGGGAAACTAAAAAGCCTGAATACCTGGATGAGGTACAATCTTTTGATATAAATTCACTGGATCATCCCGAAGATCATAATGAGATTATTAAAGAGCTGCTGGGATCGCCCAATATCGCTTCCAAGCGCTGGGCCTTTGAACAGTACGATACGATGGTCCGAACGAATACGGTAAACGGTCCCGGCGCGTCAGATTCCGGCGTAGTACGTATTAAAGGCACGAAGAAAGGTCTGGCCGTGAAGACTGATTGCAACGGTCGATACGTCTATTTAAATCCGCGCAAAGGGGGACAAATTGCCGTGGCGGAATCTGCTCGAAACGTGGTGTGTAGCGGAGCCAAGCCGATGGCGATTACGAACTGCCTGAACTTTGGGAATCCGTATAAGCCGGAAGTCTATTGGACGTTTAAAGAAGCACTTGCGGGGATGGGAGAAGCTTGTCGCATGTTTAATACCCCGGTGACCGGTGGAAATGTGAGTTTTTATAACGAGAATCCTGAGATGGCAATTTTCCCGACGCCGGTTATTGGTATGCTTGGGTTGATTGAAGATGTTGAAAATCATCGAATGACGCCTGAGTTTAAAAATGAGTCTGATGTAATCTATTACGTTGGTGCACCTCGTAAAGGATTAGGTGGCAGTGAATATCTGCATGAGGTTCATGATCTGACGACGGGCGATGCTCCCGATATTGATCTCGAGTTTGAAGCTCGCTTGCAATCTGCGTTATTGGATGCTATTCAGAATAAAATTGTTAACGCTGCGCATGATGTTTCAGATGGCGGTTTGGCGACCACGTTGGCTGAGATGACCATGTTTGCCGGGAAAGGCGCTGATGTTTCAGTGGTTGATCTTGGAGATAACAAGCATGAAGTGTTTTACAGTGAGGCGCAATCCGGAGTGGTTGTGAGCTGTGAATCTGATACACAGGATCAACTTGAAACCCATTTTAATGAGCAGAGTGTACCGTTTGTGAAATTGGGTGAAGTCACCAATTCTGGGACATTGAATATTGATGATTTGGTAAGTTTAACGGTGGATGAGATGTATAATATCTACGACAATGTCATTGAGCGAGCTATGAAACAAAAAGAAGACGTAGTAGCTTAATATAGTTTTTGCTAATAAAAATGGGCTGTTGGTATTCAATTACTGGCAACCCATTTTTTTTGAACGAAAGTTCAGCTATTTCTATTCATTAATCTTGTGATGAGTCTTCAGATAACTGTAATGTCATGCTGAGTTTGTTTCAGCATCTGTTCTAATGGTCGATATGTTATGTTTGTCATAGACCCTGAAACAAATTTAGGACTAAATATTCAGGGAGTTACGAATTTTGTGAAGATTTAATAAACTAAATAACTACTACCCGTTTAGATCAGTGAAGATCTGCGGCTAAAATTTGTATGTAATGAAAGGAAAAATTGTACTTATCGTTGGTGGTTCGGGAGGAATTGGAAGCGCCTGCGGACGCGTTTTTGCAAAGGCGGGAGCCAAGGTTGTACTCGCGGCGCGAAATCAGGAGAAGGCAGAAGAAGTTGCAAAAGAAATTAACGGTTCTGGCGGCGACGCCTTTGTAATTGGTGTGGATGTCACGGACTTAGCTTCGGTATCGAAAATGGCGCGTGAAGTAACCGAAGATTTGGGTCCCATCGATGTGCTGGTGAATGCATTTGGGACGGCGGTAATTCAGCCTTTGCTGGATATCAATCCCGAAGAAGCCAAAGAGATGCTGGATGTGAATGTGTACGGTACGTTTCTGGTGACGCAAACGGTAGTTCGTTATATGGCGACCGAGAAAAAGGGACGTGTGATTATGTTTCCCGGTAGTGTAGGAAAGTATCCCATGAAAAATTCATCGATTTACTCGGCTTCAAAGTTTGCCATTACGGGATTTACGAAGTCGCTAATCGAAGAGCACAAACGCAGCGGAGTAAAGTTTACCCTCATGCATTTGGGCGGCGTGGATACCCCGATGTGGGATAGCGATACCGTAGATATGCGCGTGCAAAAAGATAAAATGTTGACACCTGAAGAGGTGGCTAAATCAGTGTATTATGCCGCCAACCAACCAGAGGGTTCGGTACTCAACGAAATTACGATTCAGCCCGAATCGCACCAGATGGTATAGTGTCAAGATACAGGATGCAGGTTACAGAAAACTATGCACCCTGAATCCTGCATCTTGTGTTCTTCACTTTGACTAAGCCAGCGCCGGACATTCATCCATAGCCGACTTAATAGACTTCTCGATAATATCGAGCCCTTCTTCAATTTGCTCCTTATTAACGGTAAGTGGGGGACGGAATCGCATGGTTCGCTCTCCACAGGAAAGAATCATCAAGTTGTTTTTGAAGCACTCTTTGATAACCCAATCACGTGCATGAGCATTGGGGAAATCAACAGCGCAGAAGAGTCCTTTGCCGCGTGGGTTTGTGACATATTCAAACTGCTCTGTTAGCCCATTAATTTTGTCCTGTAAAAAGTCACCAACCGTAGCGGCATTATCAACGAGGTTATCGTCTTCAATTACCTGTAGAATACGTCCGAAACGAACCATATCTACCAGATTTCCGCCCCATGTTGAGTTAATGCGCGAAGAAACGTGAAAGCAGTTTGTTTCAATATCGTCGATGCGTTTGCTGGCTAAGATTCCGCAAACTTGGGCCTTTTTACCAAAGGCCAAAATATCAGGCTTCACGTAGTGTTCGTGAGCCCAGAATTTCCCGGTTAATCCAACCCCGGTTTGTACCTCATCATAAATGAGAAGCGCTTCATGTTTGTCCGCCAGATCACGAAGCGCCTGGTGGAATTCCTTTCGGAAATGACGGTCGCCCCCTTCGCCCTGAATGGGTTCTAACAGAATACAGGCAATGTCATCTTTGTACATCTCAAAGTAGCGTTCAGCCTGGGCAATGGCGCGTTCTTCATGCTCAATTGTTTGTTGGATATGTTCATCCGTGGCCGGATAAGTCATAGCCGGTGAGGTGATACGTGGCCAGTCGAACTTTGGAAAATATTTTACCTTCTTGGGGTCAGTATTGGTTAGTGACATCGTATAACCGGTACGTCCGTGAAAGGCCTGCTCTAAATGGAGGACCTTGTGACCTTTTTCTTGGCGATATCCTTTCTCAAAATTCTTTTGCACTTTCCAGTCAAAGGCTACCTTTAGGGCATTTTCTACTGCCAGCGCCCCGCCGGAAATAAAGAACGAATAAGGTAGGTAATCTGGGATGCCCACACGATCAAAGTTGTCCACAAATTCGGCCATCTCTTCGGTATATACATCCGAGTTGGAAGGTTTGTTAATGGCAACTTTGCCAATCTTTTGCCGGAACTCCTCATTGGCCAGTTGAGGGTGATTCATTCCCAAAGGGTTGGAGGCAAAAAAAGTAAAGAAATCCAGGTAACGATTTCCGCTCTTAGCATCGTACAAATAAGTGCCTTCACTCTTCTCGAGATCAAGCACAATATCGTACCCATCTGTTAAAATATGTTTTTGCAAAATCTTGTGTACCTGTGCGGGGGCAACTGTATTTGGTGTGGACATAATCCTCCTATTAGCGTTTAATTGAAATTTACAAGTCGAAATATTACCGGGAAAGAATTTTGAATTTACTATTGACAACTACCCATGTCAAGCTGTATCTTTACTGACTCACATCGCGGGGTGGAGCAATCGGTAGCTCGTCGGGCTCATAACCCGAAGGTTGTAGGTTCAAGTCCTACCCCCGCCACTACCGAAGAGGCGGCTTTCTGGAAAACAGGAAGCCGCTTTTTTTATTCAAGGAAATCAAGAAGAGATCATGTTTTGCCGTTTACGCCCTACATTCCCCTGAATACGAGAAAATTTATTACATCCTTTCTCTAACTTTTAATACAGCCTGCTTCCCATATTTTATTTAGAATAATAAAAAGAATTCAATATTTGAGGGTGACGAAAATCGGTTGATTATACTTCATTAGGGAATAAAAAAGAGAGGGTATTATGTTTTTCAATACAGTTAAAAGTGAAAAAAATAACGAGAATATTTACGTAGGTAAAGACACTCATATAGAGGGTAACGTAGAGGCCAATAAATTAGTCGTAGAAGGCTCTATCAGCGGCGTCGTGCACGTGGACAAACTCATTGTAAGAAAAGGGGCCATAATAAGAGGTACAGTTTTTACCCATTCCCTGCTGTTAGATGAAGGAGCTACATGCGACTGTGAAATGCATTTAGATCAGGTTCAGCAAAATAATGAGAGTATTAATTCAGTTTCGCATGTAATTCCGGACGGCAAACAGAAAAAAGTAGCAATTTAGCTTATTGGGTTTGTTACCATACGATTATCCGGCTACTTTTTATATGATTGTATCGTTTTCTTGATGATAGAAATACAATCCATAAGCTGATCTTCGGTCATCACCAATGGAGGGGCAAAACGAATAATATTGCCGTGTGTTGGTTTGGCCAGCAGCCCATTTTCTTTAAGCTTCAGGCAAATATTCCATGCTGTGTCACTTTCTTCGGAATCATTGATGACAATGGCATTGAGTAATCCTTTTCCTCGAACAAGGTTTACAAGATCTGATTCCTCGACCAGATTATTCATTTCGTCACGAAATATTTTGCCAAGGCGATCTGCATTCGCAGCTAATCCTTCATCTTCAATGACTTTGAGCGCTTCCATGGCCACAGCGCAAGCCAGTGGGTTTCCGCCATAAGTAGAACCGTGTTCGCCGGGACGCAGGCATTCCATAATATCATCATCGGCCATGACTGCCGATACCGGGTAAGCTCCACCAGAGAGTGCTTTCCCCAAAATGACAATATCAGGACGCACATCTTCATGATCTACGCACAGCATTTCACCGGTGCGGGCAATACCGGTTTGAATTTCATCCGCAATAAAAAGGGTGTTGTGCTTTTTACAGAGTTCCGATGCTTTTTTGAGATAACCCTCATCCGGAACCATAACACCGGCCTCACCTTGAATCGGCTCCACCAAAAATCCGGCCACATCTTTTTCTTGCAATGCCTTTTCGAGGGCATCCAAATCATTGTAGGGAATAGAAACAAACCCCGGGGTATAGGGACCAAAGTTTTTACGGGCTACGGGATCATTAGAAAAAGAAATAATGCTGGTGGTACGTCCGTGGAAGTTACCTTTTGCAACAATGATCGTTGCTTTTTCAGGCGTAAGGTTTTTCTTTTCGTACGACCATTTTCGGCACAATTTGATCGCTGTTTCGACGCCTTCGGCCCCTGTATTCATGGGCAAGAGCTTATCATATCCAAAAAGATCGTGCATAAATTTTTCGTATTTCCCAAGCTGATCGCTGTGAAAGGCCCTTGAGACAAGAGTTAGCTTTTCGGCCTGTTCTTTCAGGGTATTAATAATCCGGGGATGACAATGTCCTTGATTTACCGCAGAATACGCCGATAAGAAATCATAATACTTATTTCCCTCAGGGTCCCAGACATAAACGCCTTCTCCTTTTGAGAGAACCACGGGAAGGGGGTGATAGTTATGGGCTCCATATTGGTTTTCAAGTTTAATGGCTTCGGAGGTCGTAATCATAAATGAAGATGTTTGAAGTTCTTTTTATCAGGTCGTTAAAATAGGAGGTATGCCGATTAAGATAAATTAATTTCTTGCAGATAATCCCTTATTTGTTGGCTGGTAATATTTAAAATAGTATTCTCAAAAAAATATTTTTATAATCAACACTATAAATAGGCTTAATTGGGTAGCAATCAATAAAATCATAAGAGTATGATGGATATATCAGTATTTCCAAGTGTGTATGAATCGACACGTTCAGACCTAAGTGGAGTCAGTAACGATTTATTAAGTGGTCTTAAAATTGACTACAACGATGAATCGTATATGATTGGTAAGCTGGCACTACAAGAGGGGCTTTCTCCGCATCGTTTAATTAATACGGCGCCCGGCGAACTGGATTTTGATGTGCTTTTCCGCGCGGCGCTGTTACTGGCGCAAGAAAAAGCCGGCAGTGATTTTTCGATGACCATGGGATTTCCCTTTGAAATGTATCAAAAGCACAGTGATACGGCCAAGCAACGGTTAACGAAATCGTTCGACGTTCTTTATGATAGTTCAACATTTGCTACCAATGGTGCTACCGGCAAGCAGGCCGCAACCATTCAGCTTCGCAATGTTGATGTTATTCCTGAAATCGCCGGGAGTATTATTTCGCTTCGTTACGGAGATTATCAGGAAGAGGATGATTTCTTCGTTGTAAGTCTTGGGTATGGTTCTATGGAGGGTGTGGTAAGCACTGATAATGGAATTATCCGTCGTACAGCTACCAGTACCCACGGCATGCGGTATGCTGTTAATATGATGAAAGAGGAGCTGCAAAAAGATTATTATCTGGGCTTTAAGACAGAACATCAGCTGAACGTGGCTTTTCAAAATGGAAAAATTAATGTTGATAAGCGCACAGTTGATCTCACGGCATTACGACGAAAAGTGCTCAAATCTTACTTCCAGAATATTATTCATCCCGCCTTGGCTAACTCTTTCCAGGATTCCGATTTCGCTTCCTGTTCTAAAATGTACCTTGTGGGAGGCGGTGCCTACTTTAACGAACTCACCAATCTCATTTCAGAAGAATACGATGGCATCCTAAACGTTGAAATACCTGACAAACCCGAACAGATGGCCGTAAAAGGATATTGCCTGAATACCGCCATGCAGTTCGAGGGTGAAGGTACTGCCGTTGGAATTGATATGGGTAATGCCAATACCCTGATTGCTGTAATGGATGAAGAGGCGAGCGAATAATAAGACAGGAGTGTGAGTAAAAAAGGTACTTTTATTAGTAAACAGTCTTTGTTTACCGGAGATATCAGCGCCAATAAAATTACGGTGGCGGGAGAAGTTGTGGGAGACTTAACGGCTTCTTCAACCATCCATATTAAAAGTAATGCAAAGGTGGAGGGGGACTTAAAAGCCCCGAAAATCCTTCTTGAAGAAGGTTCTCATCAAAGCGGTAAGGTGATTTTAGATGATTCTGATCCAAAAATATCGTTAAAACAGCAACAGGCCGACCCGAAACCAAAATCACTGGAAGAAAAGCAGCCGGTCAAACAGCAGACGACCGCCGCTTCTGCATCGCCTAAAAAGAAAAATAAGCTTTGGTAAGCACCCTGTATTGACGTTTGCACACTACAGAATTTATAAACTATATTAAGCTACAATAAATTCGAACCCTTGAGTGTAATAGCTCAAGGGTTTTCTTTTTAGATGAAAGTTCAATAGAGTGCAACATTTATGCATTGGATCGACCTGACGATCTTTGTCGCCTATATGGTGGCCATGTTGGGATTCGGGTACTTCTTTCTAAGGCGAAATAAAGGTGCTGATGACTACTATGTAGGCGGACGCAATATGAACAGCCTGCATATCGGTTTGTCTGTTGTAGCTACCGATGTAGGCGGGGGATTTTCAATAGGGCTGGGCGGACTCGGTTTTGTGATGGGGATTTCTGGCTCATGGATGCTTTTTACCGGGTTGATTGGCGCCTGGCTGGCAGCGGTCTTTCTTATTCCCAAAGTAAAAGGGAATCCCGTCTTTGATAAGGCGTTTACTTTTCCGGAAGTGTTTAAGCACTATTTTACACCACAGGTAGCACTTGTGGCCGGAATTATTTCTGCCATTGGTTACGCCGGCTTTACCAGCTCCCAAATTTTAGCCGGTGCCAAACTCGCTACGGGAACGTTTGCCGATCTTGACCAACAAACGGCTCTCATTATCATGGGGTCGGTGGCCGTCATCTACACGGTAATGGGAGGGCTTAAAGCCGTTATTTATACCGATACCGTGCAGTGGACCATCCTGATGATTGGGCTCATTTTTATCGGCATACCAATCTCATATAATGCCGTTGGGGGATGGGAGGCGATCTCACAGACGGTTGATCCCGAACTACTTTCAATGACCAATATCACATGGCAGGATGTGATCTACTGGGCTGTTACTATTATCCCTATCTGGTTTGTAGGGATGACTCTTTATCAACGTATTTATGCCTGCAATGATGAGGAAACCGCAAAAAAGGCATGGTACTTGGCCGGAGTATTTGAATGGCCCATCATGGCTTTTATGGGCGTGGCTTTGGGATTGTTTGCCAAAGTCGGAGCCGAGCAAGGCATGTTTGAGTACCTGGGTGCTGCCGATGTATCAGAAACAGACCCCGAAACCGGTCTGCCGATGTTGCTCCGTACGGTGCTTCCCGTTGGACTTATGGGGATTATGATGAGTGCTTATTTCTCAGCTATTCTCTCCACCGCTGACAGCTGCCTGATGGCGGCATCGGGCAATGTAGTTTCGGATATTATTGGCTATTTTAAGGAAATCGATCACGAAAGCGACACCTTTTTACGGTTTTCGCAACTAACAACGCTGGTACTTGGAACAATAGCGCTGTTAATTGCTACAACAATGACGAACGTGCTTGAACTTATGTTGTATTCTTATGCGTTTATGGTATCGGGATTGTTTGTGCCAATTATTGGCGCGCTGTATTGGTCAAAAAGTAGCAGTATTGGCGCTATCGCCGCCATGATTTTGGGCGGATCAACGACCGTTTCGCTGGAGTTGCTATTAGAAGAGCTGCCCGCCGGACTCGACGCCAACGTGTTTGGCATTACGGTTTCGGCGATCGTTTTCGTCATGGTCTCATTAGCTTTTCCCGATGCCGAATCCGAAATTAACGAGAAAAAGACAGTAGAAAATGTTAATACTATCAGTCAATAATGATTGAATACGATTTTATACATTCTGACATCGAAAATCCTACGCCCTTTAGCCGGGAAGATATTGCCAATTTTCTTTACGAGCATCTCGATGAATATGGGGATGAAAAGAAACACATTTTATCGTGTATAGCCTATGCTTATGGGGATAAGGAAGGTCAGGATGGTTTTATCTTAATAGCACATGAAAAAAGCCAGATCAAAGGCGCCGTTATCATCAATCACACCAATATGGGGGGATTTATTCCCGAGCATATTTTGGTGTATATTGCCGTAGCTGAACATGCACGTGGACAGGGACTTGGAAAAGAACTGATGGAGCGGATTATCGACACAACCGAAGGGGATATTGCACTGCACGTAGAGCCTGACAATCCCGCTAAACACCTGTACGAAAAATATGGCTTCACGAACAAATACTTAGAAATGCGATTAAGCAAATAGAGATGGCTTATTTAAAATTATATCGGGATAAGCTGCGTCATAATTATAATTATCTGGATACCCTTTTTAAGGATAATGGCATCAAGTGGGGGATTACGACCAAGCTGCTTTGTGGACATGAAGAATACCTGAAAGAGGTCGCCGATCTGGGGATTGGTGAAATGCTCGATTCCCGCATCAGTAATCTCAAGAAAATAAAAGAGATCGACCCCGACACCTTGACAACCTACATCAAGCCGCCGCCCAAAGATATTATCGATTCGGTGGTGCGCTATGCCGATGTAAGTCTGAATACCGAACTTTCTACATTGCACGCCCTTTCCGAGGAGGCCAAAAGGCAGGACAAGGTACACAAGGTTATTATTATGATTGAGCTGGGTGACCTCCGCGAGGGGGTGATCCGCGAAAACTTGATCGACTTTTATGAGAAGGTCTTTAAGCTTGAAAATATTGAAGTTATTGGTATTGGTGCCAATCTGAATTGCATGCACGGGGTAATGCCGGATGAGGATAAGCTCATTCAGCTATCACTCTATAAACAAATCATTGAACTCCGTTTTGATAAAACCATTCCCCTTGTTTCGGGAGGAACCACGGTAACCATACCACTGCTGCTTCGCAACCAGCTGCCGGAAGGCATCAACCATTTTCGGGTGGGCGAAGCGCTTTTCTTTGGCAAAAATCTATTCACCGATGGCACCATTGAGGGCATGCACAACGATGTGTTGGAGCTGTATTCACAGATCATCGAAATTGCTGAAAAGCCCAAGGTGCCCAGTGGCGAACTGGGAATGAATCCCCAAGGCGAAGTAGCCGATATTGATGAAGATGACTTCGGTGAAACCTCATACCGGGCCATTTTGGATATCGGCTATCTCGATATTAATCCCGATCATCTTATCGACGTCGAAGGGGATGTCGAAATCGCCGATGCCAGCTCGGATATGCTCATCCTTGACGTGGGGGATAATAAGGCAGGATATGAAGTGGGAGACTTTATCCGCTTTCGGATGAAATATATGGGCGCCCTCGGCATTATGAACTCTGACTATATCGATAAAGTTGTAGAAGAATAGGAAGGTAGGATTTTTTTAACAAATGGCGTTATCACCAAACGCTACCGGTTTAACATTACTCATATACCGATTATGAAAGGGCTCACCGACTACAATTTTGCCAAGGTGATGGATTATCCTGATCGCCCCGAGGAGTTGTATGTTTTCGACTTTTCGAAGGGATATGATGCAGACTTTATCAAAACCAAAAAGTGGGGGATCGGTAAATATGACGAGCAGCGATCCAACATGTACCTGGCATCTCAATTTAATAATGAGCGTAATGTCCATATTGGCATTGATATCTGGACCAAAGCGGGTAGCGCGGTGTATTCGTTTTGGGATGGTAACGTAGCCTATATGCAGGATAATGATCAGTCCGGTGATTATGGTCCCACTCTTGTTATAGAACACCAGCTTGATGGTCAAGCCTTATACGCTTTATATGGACATCTTTCGAAAGAGTCCCTGGAAATGGTTTCGATTGGTGAAGCCGTAAACAAAGGGCAGCAAATTGCTACCCTTGGCAAGCCCGGTGTTAATGGGGGATGGGCGCCGCATCTGCACTTCCAGCTTTCGGTTGAAGATCCCGGCGAAGCGGATATGCCGGGAGTAGTAGCACCCGGCGACAGGGAAAAAGCCTTGAAAAAATATCCCGATCCGCGATTGGTGCTGGGTGACTTGTATTGATTTTTTACCCTCCGTTGGCTGGATCTGCCATTAGTTTTGCTCGAGAGTACAACTCTCTCGCAACCAATTTGTTATTTACAGTTCTGAGGGAGTTGTACTCCCGAAGAATAAGGTTTTGTTTTAAACAAGTTCTTACTACATCTTATCAATTTTTATTGGCACATTATTGTAGCCCGCATAATTTCCAGCGCTGGAAAATCTCCAATGTTCGGGCTTATTGACGTATCCCTTTTTAACCGGATTTTGATGTATATACTGTAGTTTTTGTTTAAAAAAGTATTCTGATTGTAACCCGATTGGATGATAATTGTGCTGCCAGACCTTGTATTTTTGGTTGTTGTTACCTCCTTTTGCTGCCTCTTTAAAAATTCTTAAAGCCTCTTTTTGCATACAAGTTTTTAGCAGAGAACTTATTTCAGAGGAGGTATAGCGCTTGAAATCTCTAATAATATTTGGAATAAAAGAAGGGACATCTGCGGATATAATTAAATGCAGGTGGTTAAGCATTATTACATATGCATGAAGAAACAACCCCTTGTTTCTCTGACAATACTTCAAACTATCAATAATGATTGAAAAGTATTTTGCTTCTGTAAAAACCGGATACCAGTTTGTAATAGATGTAGTACAAAAATAATATTTAGTTTCGGAATAAATTTTCCAGGAACTCATGATGAATCTTTTATACGTAGGATCCATAAAGGGGCTGATCCTTACAAAGTTTAGGTATTTATTTGGCATTACTTGATCTGTTTTTGCTCAATTAGCGTGGACGCTTCAATGAACCTCGGTTCTTTGGTTCTGGGGTCTTATGCTCGAGAGTTTAACTCTCTCGCAACCAATTTGTTATTTACAGTTCTGAGGGAGTTGTACTCCCGAAGAATAAGGGCAAAGAATAAACAGTTTTGAGGGAGTTGTAACCCCGAAGAAGAATAACCATTGGCAATTTTGCTGTAAAATCCACTACTTGTGCCTTGCACAAATTGTGATTTAGGAACTGCCAACAATGCCCACCTATATCGATGAAACAACCTTAGAATCTCTTATTGAGCTGCGCCATCGCTTGCACGCCTCGGCCGAAGTATCTGGCGAAGAGCAAGAAACAGCCGCCGTGATTACAGACTTTCTGAAAAGTACCCATCCCGATAATCTGAAAACCGACATCGGAGGATTTGGGATTTTGGCTACGTATGACGGAGAGGATGATGGTACGCATGTACTTATTCGCTGCGAGCTTGACGGGTTACCTATTTCAGATAATATTGATGCTGAATACAAGTCAAAAACGGAAGGAGTAGCACACAAATGTGGACATGATGGACATATGGCGATAGTGGCAGGAGTTGCACAGTTGCTGGGGGAAAGTCGATCGAAATCAGGGAAGGTGAGCCTTCTTTTTCAGCCTGCCGAAGAAACGGGCGAAGGAGCACGACGGGTTATCAACGATCCGAAATTTAAAAAACTGAACCCCGATTACTGTTTTGCCCTGCACAATCTTCCAGGCTTTGAGAAAAATAAGATCATCACCAAAGAGCAAACCTTTGCGGCGGCCTCTGTTGGACTTATAATAAAATATAAAGGAACGACAGCTCATGCGGCTCATCCCGATGAAGGGCAGAGTCCCGCTTTGGCGGTTGCTCAAACCATAGAAGCATTTTCGGCTATTCCTCAGTTTCACGTCCCGCTGGAGCACTCGGCCAAGGTGACGATCATTCATGCTGCGGTGGGCGAACGCGCCTTTGGAACGTCTCCCGGTGAGGGCATAGTAATGGCCACGCTTAGAACCTATGAGGATGACTTATTGGGGAAGTTAAAAGATCAGAGTATCCAAATAGCAGAGGGTATTGCCCAAACGTATAGTTTGGATTTAGATGTGGAATGGGTTGAACCTTTTGCGGTGACGGTAAATGATGAGAAATCTGTGAGGATGATCAACTCAGCAGCTGAGGAGTTGGGATTGCAACAGCATCCTAAAAAAGAGCCGTTTAGCTGGTCGGAAGATTTTGGGCACTTTTCTCAGGCCTTCAGCGGCGCTATGTTTGGACTGGGAGCAGGTGTAGATCAGCCGGCTTTACATGCCGAAACCTATGATTTTCCGGATGATATTATTGAAACAGGGATTAAAATGTTTATGCAAATCATAAAAGAAGCGACACAAGGACGATGAACAACGAATTGTATCCATCGTGGATAGAGTTAAGCAAATCTGCTTTTGAAAAGAATATTACGTTCTTGCGGGATTATATCGGCAACGATGTGCTGTTTAGTTCCGTGATAAAGGGGAATGCCTACGGGCATGGTATCAGTCATTTTGTGCCAATGGCTGAAGAGTGTGGGGTGCAGCATTTTTCGGTGTTTAGCTCCGACGAAGCCCGTGAGGCACTGCGGGCGCGAACCAACGAGGAGAGCCATGTTATGATTATGGGAATGATCAATAACGGAGCGTTGGGATGGGCTATTGAACGAGATGTATCGTTCTTTGTGTTCGAACTGGATCGATTGGAATTTGCGGCCAGCGAAGCCCAACGTATTGGCAAGCCCGCGCGTATTCACCTGCACCTGGAAACGGGGATGAATCGCCTCGGGCTGGAAAAATCACAGTTTAAGGACGCGGTAAAACTCATCAAGAAGAATAGAAAACATCTACAGGTTGATGGGATCTGTACCCATTTTGCAGGCGCCGAAAGTGTGGGCAATTATGTGCGGATACAGGATCAGATTCAAAATTTCAAAGAATACTGTTCGTGGTTTATCGACCATGATGTTAATCCCAAATACCAGCATACAGCCTGTTCGGCATCGGCGCTCAACTACCCCGATACCATCATGGATATGGTGCGTATTGGGATTGCGCAGTATGGTTTTTGGCCGAACCGGGAAACCTACATGAATTTTATGAAACGATCTTCTGATATCAATAAGGAGTATAAGGATCCCCTGGAGCGCGTGTTGAGCTGGAAAAGTCATGTAATGAGTACCAAAAAAGTGGAAGCTGGAGAATTTGTGGGTTATGGTAATACCTATTTAACAGGACGTGATGAGGTGATTGCGACAGTGCCTATTGGTTATTCGCACGGCTTTGGACGTAATCTGACGAATGTGGGTATCGTGCTGATTAACGGCAAACGGGCACCGGTCGCAGGTCTGGTAAATATGAATTTACTGACGGTGGATGTGACGGATATCCCCGATGTGAAAAAGGGGGATGAGGTGGTTATTATTGGTCATCAGCAAGACCAAGAGATTACGGTATCCTCTTTTAGTGAGATGCGGAATAACCTTAACTACGAGGTGCTGGTGCAAATTCCGTCGCGCATTCCGCGTACTATCGTATAAGATATTTTTTTGTGAAGATATCGGGATTTTGTGCGTAAAAAACTCCCTTGTAATCCCCTTGTCAAGTTCCTGCTTGCTTCCCTGCCAGTAGGAGTTGGTACGGAGATGGTAGGGAGTTGGTATGGAGATGGCATAGGGACGAGTGGATTCTCTTTTTGCTTTTTCAAAGGCCTGAAAATGAAAAAGTCAAGTTTCGACCTGGCCAATTTCTGTCGTCA
>JBNJFP010000033.1:0-11700 GCA_051746985.1 Bacteroidota bacterium | reverse complement strand
GGTTTTAACCGACATTTAAGAGAGGGAAAGCCTTACAATAAATGGTCATTACGTACTTATCTTTTCTTAGTGTGTTCTACTGCTAATAGCTTCATAAGAATAGTAATAGCAAGGGAATAAGTGGTTAAAATTATAAGTATAAAGGCTTTAAAAGAGATTAAAATAAGCAAAGGAGAGACATCCACATGTTTATGTTAATATAATTAACAATAAATAGCATTGCTCTTCTGTCAGTTAAAAACTGACATATCAATAGTAAGCTATTTGTTGTTCAACTTTCAAATCTAAACAGTAAATATCATGTCAAAAAAGTTACTTGTGTTGGTTTTGTTATGCTTTATTACGAGTGCCGTATATGCACAATCAACAATTACAGGAACGGTCATTGATTCGGATACAGAAGAATCTTTACCCGGGGCTAATATTCTAATCCAGGAGCTTGAGAGAGGAGCTGCAACCAATGCCACAGGTGAATACGAAATCGCCAATGTGCCATTTGGAACGTACACGTTTAGAGTGACCTTTGTAGGATATAGAGCCATAACCAGAGAGGTAGAAGTTAATAGTGAAAGTCAAACTGTTAATTTCGAATTACAGTCAGATTTGCAGAATCTGGAGGAAGTCGTAGTTTCAGGTATTGCTTCTGAAACATCAAGAGCTGTTACCCAAATTTCGGTTGCAAAGGTAGATGCCGAACAGCTCCAGGTTTCCAACTCATATACCGGTATCAGTGAGCTAATGCAGGGTAAATCGGCCGGTGTTAGCATACAGCAGGCTTCAGGAAATCCTGGGGGTGGTGTCAACTTTCAGATACGTGCCGGCGGTGGACTTGGCGGTGACGGGCAACCCATTATTTATATTGACGGGGCTCGCGTTGATAACAGCCAGATTGAGGGATTTGGTGTTGGTGGACAGGGAATAGGCGTTTTATCTGATTTAAATCCCAACGATATTGAATCACTTGAAATCCTGAAAGGGCCTGCTGCCGCGGCGTTGTATGGTACCAGCGGTTCCAGCGGGGTAGTATTAATAACTACCAAAAGTGGACGCGGGATCGGTGATGAGGGCGTACGAGTAGATTATAAATCAACATACGGACTCAACACCAAGCAGGAAGAGTATTCTGAAGATGAAATTTACAGCGCCGAGGAAGCTAACGACGTCATTTCCAGTAATCCTTATTACGACAATACCATTACGGTAAGTGGCGGCAACAATAATATGCGCTATTTAACCGGGTTAAGTCAGCGTTATGAAGAGGGACTCGGTCCTAAAAACTCACTCGACCGGCAGTCGTTCCGAGGTAATATTGAGGCCTTTCCGTCAGAAAAACTTACCGTTCAGGCTAAAACCTCCTACACGCTTAACGAGATTCAGCGCCCACAAAATGATAATAACATTTTTGGCTATCTCGGAAACTTGATTCTTGCACCCGGGGGTACAACCTATAACTTTACCCCACGTGCAGGTATCGACGCCATCGAAGATAATAACCAAGCCAACCGGTTTGTGGGAAATTTGTCGGCCACATGGACCCCTATAGAAAATCTGGATATCTCTGGCTCATTCGGATATGACGGTGGTAATTTCCGACAAGCCCAATTCTTTAGTCCAGATTTTAATTATGCAGGAATCATCAATGGCGAGCGGGCTATTTGGATGCGTGACAACAAGAACTTCACGTATGATGTAAATGCTTCTTATGGGTATAACCTATCTCCCAAGTTAGAGATTACATCTATTGTGGGAACGCAGATCTTTAACAGAAGGTTGAATACGACCTTTATTCAGAAAAATAACTTTCCATCAAGCGCTATAAAAAATGCAGCGGCAGGATCTGAATTTATTGACGCAGATGAATCTTTGTTGCATACGCGTGAAGCAGGTATTTTTACCCAACACGATTTCGCCTATGATGATACTTACTATCTGTCTTTGGGCGGTCGGATTGACTATGCCAGTTCGGTAGGGGTCGAAGCTCCAACCATTTTCTATCCGCAAGCACGTGGTTCTATTCGGTTAGAGCAGTTCGATTTCTTGCCAGAATCTATTGATCTGTTCAAGCTTCGTGCCGCATACGGCGAAACGGGTCAGCTGCCCGGTTTATTTGACGGAACCACGTTATTGTTTGGAGCAGCAGCCTATGGCGTAGGCCGGGGGGCCATTATTCAAGAAGTGGGTAACCCTGATATTGAACCCGAACGAATCAAAGAGCTTTCAACAGGTATTGACGTTGACTTCCTGGGAAGCTATGGGATTGGCGTTACCTACTACAACCAGTGGGCTCGTGAATCCATTATCGGATTTGAAGAATCACCATCCACAGGTTTGACTTTCGACGATCCTCCATTTAATGTTGGTGGTGTTGATAGTTGGGGGGTTGAAGTGGGGCTCAACGGAACGCCATTCCGCTCTCGAAACTACCAGTTCGACTTTAACCTGCAGTGGAGCTACCAGGAGAACGAAGTTGTTGATCTCGGCGGCGCCCAGCCTATATTTGACGGCTTTGATATTAACGTCATAGAAGAGGGGCTACCAAAATCTGCCTTCTATACCCGTGATGTAGATGGTGCTCTTCGGGACGATAACGGTAATGTTGTGCTCGGTTCAGACGGTATGCCGGTACCCAACTTAAGCGAAGATCGGGTGTTTTTGGGACAGCCCTACCCTGAGCAAAATGGATCATTGTCGCTGACGTTCCGATTCCTGCGCAATTTCGAGTTCTACCAAAACTGGGATTTTGCCACCGGTCTGGAAGTCTATAACAATACGCGCATTTTCATGATACAGTTTGCAAACGATGTGAAATATGATGAGAAGGTTGAAGCATTTTCCAACGCCAGCGCGGGTAGCGATGAATATAGCCGATTGGCAGATGAACTGGCAAATTTGAATCCCAATTATGATGGCAATTTTATTGAGGATGCCGATTACCTGAAGCTTCGGGAGTTAAGCCTCTCATATAATTTCAGTAATGTTATTCAGGAAAGCAGATTGGCGGACACGATCCGCAACCTGCGGCTCTCTGTATCGGGACGTAACCTGCTTACGTTCACAAACTATAGCGGTATAGATCCCGAAGTGAATTTTGCAGGGGCCCGAAGCTTAACCAAGGGAGCAGATTTCTTGACCCTGCAAACCCCCCGTGTATTTTCGGCAACACTTAACATTGGTTTTTAATACCAGACTATTAACGAGGATATATTATGAATTACAGTAAAATAGTATTATCAGTATTCGTTGCCGGCTTAATTTGGGTATCCGGTTGCGAAGATTTTGTGCAAGGAGTTGACGACCCTATTGATGTGGTCAGTTCCGAGCAGTTAAACAGCGAAGACCAAGTGCCGTTCTTTCGGAATGGCGTTATCGGCCGATTCGATATTACCCACGATGCTCTAACGGTAATAGCAGGCGGCTTGTCAGACGCCCTGGAATTTGATAGCGAAAACGTGCGTGATGCTACGTTTCCGACTTTCCGGGACATCGATAATGGGGATATCCAGTTTGATAACAACAGTGTTGACGGTCCCTTCAATACACTGGGGCAGGCACGGTTTTTGGCGGATGATTTTCTGAGCCGAGTCGATGAAATCGATTTCGAGGACGCAGATCTGCGCCAACAAGCTCTTTACACCGGTAATTTGTATGCCGGTTTAACCCGTTATCTGTATGCGGCCTATTTTGGGCTGGAGCCCGAGAGAGGCGGTGGGGTTATTGATAACAGCCCGTTTATTGATTCTCCCGACATGTACAACCAGGCACTGGGATTTTTAGAGGAGGCTTTGTCTAACGCTCCATCCGACTATGAGGCCCGGGTCACGAACTCCTTAATTGGTAGAATTCATGTTTACCAGGGTAACTATGGAACGGCGCTGAGCTTCCTCGAAAATGGGATGGAGTCTGGTGATGCACCTTTCCAGTCACTCCATAGCTTGGAGTCTCAAAATGCGTTTTCTGCACAGGCTGGAGCAAGCCGTAACCAGTACACGGTAGCCTCGCGATACAATGATTTTATCGAAGAGGATGCCAACGAGGCAAATAGAATCCTCTTGGAAATACTGCCCGAAGCCGAAGTGACGGACGCTGGCGTTGAAGCCGGAGTAGAGATCTACCGACAGACAAAATACTTCGAGGATACAAACATCAATATTATCTCGTGGCAAGAGAACCATCTTATGCTTGCTGAGGTAGAACTGCAAGAAGGTGGAGCAACAGGGCCCGATAATGCTCGTGAACTTATTGATGAAGTTCGGGACAGTCATGATATCGATGAGCTTCCGACAACGACAACGGTAGATATCGACCTGTTGCTGGAAGAGCGGGATAAAGAGTTGTACTTGACGGGCAATCGCATGATTGACCAGCGACGGTATGACAATTGGCATCTGCCGGCCGGGAGCTGGAAATACTTCCCCATCACTCAGAGCGAACGAAATAATAATCCCGAATTATAAATTAAGGGTTTAGGAAACAAGTGATGTATAAGCCGCTCTTCATATAAACGAAGAGCGGCTTTTTTGTTTCGTGTATGGACTGCGAAATCAGCTTGCAATGGCTGAGCTTTTTATTTGCCACCTGTCCTCTCTTATGATTTAGGGAATTATTCTCCTGATAGATTTCTCCGCTACGTCCGCCAGTTGGCGGACTACGGTCGAAATAGACACCAAATATCATGCTTGGTAACCCTCGACGTCATATCGAGCGAAACAAAGTGGAGTCGAGATATCCATCCGAGCAACTAATCTGCATGGAAGCCTAATGGATTTCTCCGCGCGACTGCAGAGCAGTCTTGGTCGAAATGACAGGAAAAGATATATTGAGGCCTACTACGCCAAAGTGATCATCGGTTCTACTTACCTTCACCTAAATACGTCGCTGCAAGATGCGACCGCTCAACCACAATTGCCGTTGATTGTGCTGAATAGAATGGTAGTAATTTCTGCGATCCAGCAGGTAGTGATAAAACGGGTAGTACTGGTTTTTAAGTTTAGGTTGTTCGAACAGGAACCGGCGCTCGGGATCTTCGATATTATAGGTATAATACCAGATCATTCTTTTGAGCCGATCCCGAGTATGCAGGGGCGTGCCAAAGAGGATATAGATCATCCCCAAATCCGTCTTCCAGCCCTCCTTGAAATTTGAATACTGCTTGTTGGCCTCTTCCACACGGGTGTAATATAGCTCAATAACCCGGCGCGCTTCACGCTTGTTGCCCACATTTTTCAGCCAAAACCGGTCCACTTCCTGCTTTAGCGAATCCTGATCAGAAATCTCCATCAGCCGATCATACTCTTTGCTGCCCATCAGGTACACAAGTGGACGCGCCAGTTCCCTGGCACTCATTACCGAAGGAAAATTAGGACTTTTAATACCAAAAGCGCGGGCTCTGAACTGCTCCTCCTCATCCTCCGGCTTTTGCGCGGATACCTCGAAGCGGTAGTTGCCCCGGTTTTCGTTGGCAAACTTATACTCTATAAAGGTACTGCTGTAATCCGTTAAGATGCGCTGGCTCGACTGCACCTCGGTCTCCTCGTCGTAGTCGATTCCCTTGTATTCGATAGAAGAAGGGCTATAGTTATTACGCGTCATCGAGCGTGGGGTAGAGGTATCAGAATCAAATTCCAGCAGCCGCGAATTAATCGTCAGTTCCTTGCCGGTTTGTGGGCTTAGCACCTGGAAAACAAAGCGCAGAGAATCCATTTTCGCTTGCACATCATAGCCTGAAATTTGGCTCCACTCCTTATCCCCATTTTCCTTGCCGTACATTTGAATAGTGCTCAGGGTATAAGCCTCTGGCCCCTCGTCTGTGGCCGGAATATAGGTTTCCGTAGTTTGGCTTAGCCGTTTATCCGAATTATTATCTTCAACGGTAACCGACACCTCGTAGGTGCTGGGATCTACCTGCAGGTTATGGTCAATGGTCAGCTCCTCACGGCTGGTGGTGATACTTTCGTCGGTACTTTTAACCGTTTCATTGAACTGTTTGCTTGCAATGATATTTTCGGAATTGTCCTTGTCCACAATCTGAATATATACCGTAACGTCTGCGGCAAGCGAATCATCCTTTTGATTATACACCAGGCTCCCCTTTGTTATATGAGTAGAAATTTCAAGCATAGGGCCCTGCTCCTCATCGATAAAGCCAAAAGCGTTCATATAAAATTCGGGATGCCCCGGTTCGTAGGCGTATTCGGTTCCCTGCTCAACCTGCGCCATTTTACTTGAACTACAAGAGGTTAGAAAAACGGATAATACACAAAATGTTAAGAGTCGTAAAACAGTTCGCATCACTTATCTCAGACTTGTATGATTGGAGGCTATTATTTCCTATACCATTAAAACAACTGTCTAATTTAATGTAACAACAGTTCTCACTATCACAAAGTTTTAGGTTAATAAATATTGACCTGTTTGCTAATAATGGAAGGACACATTACAGGAACAGTTGACACTTTTTTTAGAAAAGACTGCTTAATGAATTTCGTCCGGTTTTAACGGAGCGATAAATTTTTTAAGACAGATCTTTTACTCTTAATCAATTTTGCAATAAGAATTTAGAATGTATGCAGGGGTAACCCGCTATATTCTATCATTAAAAAACATCTTTTACATATTGCTCATTTTTTGTTGCTCTCCAAAAATTTGGATCGGGTAACAAATACGTGATATGTAAGAGGGTAAATCATCTAATTTAAAACTTATCTTAAAATTATGAAGTTGAAGGTACTATCTTTATTAGTATGTACTTTCGGTTTGATGTTTGCCACTTCGGCATTCGCACAAGACGTTACCGTTAGCGGTACGGTTGTGGATGCAGAAAATGGTGATCCGCTGCCGGGAGTTACAATTGTAGTAGAAGGCACAGAGCAGGGAGCTGCTACTGACGCCGAAGGTAATTACGAGCTTAGCGTTCCGTCAGATGGAACACTGGTTTTTTCATTTGTAGGTTACGCTACGCAAGAAATTGAAGTCGATGGCCGCTCTACGATAGACGTAGAATTACAAACCGACGTTGCCGAACTGGACGACGTGGTTGTGACTGGTTATGGTGAGTTTTCAAGCCGAGATTTTACCGGATCCGTTTCCCAGGTAGGATCCGACGATTTTGAAGGCATTCCCGTAACCTCTATCGATCAGGCTCTTGAAGGGAATGTTGCCGGTGCTAACATCTCCGCTGCGACCGGTACCCCGGGAGCAGTACAGGAAGTGCGTATTCGAGGATTGAGTTCTATCAACGCCGATGTTGATCCTCTCTATGTAATTGACGGTGTACCCGTAGAAAGTGGAAGTAAAGCTACCTCTACGGCAACCAGTTCGCTGGGCGTACTTTCGAGCTTGAATCCCGACGATATTGAGTCGGTGTCCGTTCTTAAGGATGCAGCTTCAACCGCTCCTTATGGTGCACGCGGTTCAAATGGAGTAATTGTCATCGAAACCAAAAGTGGTTCTTCCGGTGATGTAACCTACTCTGTGGACATGCAACGTGGTTGGAGTAACCGAGCTGTTGACGGTCCGGGTACAATGAATGCCATAGAATATGATCGTTACAGAGTTGATGCCGATAATAATGCAGGAGATGATTTAGATTATGGTGCCTATTGGGATGAGGATGGCCCCGGTACTGACTGGAGTGACGTAGTAACCAATGATAATGCTGTTACGCAGGAATATAACCTCTCAGCGCAAGGGGGTAATGAGCAGACTCAGTTTTATGCATCTGCCAGCATATCTGAGCAGGAAGGTGCTTATATAGGTTCAGGCTTAGATCGATTGTCAGGTAAATTTAATATAGAACATGAGTTTGATGAACGGGTAACCTTTTCTAATAACTTTACGGGTTCATTCGTAGAGCAAGATGGTTCATTAGAAGGGGGAGGTTATTTTGCCAGCCCTGTACGAGCTGAATTTTCCGCAAAGCCTACTGATCCGGCTTACAATGAGGACGGGACACCGAATACGGGTTTGACTAACACAACGTATAATCCTGTCTATATAGAAGAAAACGATATTGATCGTAAGAGAAATAATCGTGTTATGAATAATTCAAAGCTGGATATTCAGATAAGAGAGAATCTGTCGTTTACGACGAACCTCTCTGTGGATTACATTGTGTCAGAAGAAAAATACTATGATAATCCCCAATATGGTGGCGGTCAAGATGTAGGCGGTGATGTAAATGATATTATCAACCGCGATTTGAATTATGTATGGAGAAATAATCTGAATTATGTTTTCCAGCCTACCGAAGAAAGTACGTTTGATGTTCGACTGGTTTCAGAAAGCCAAAAGAACCATGCACAATACGTCGATGCCTACGGTGAAGGCGTTGCATATGAAGAGCTGTATAACCTTAACACCACCGCATCGCCGCAAGGGGCCTGGGGTTCAACTGAAGACTGGTCCGTTCAATCTTTTACCGGTCTTGTTAACTACAGTTTGAATGACAAGATTTTGGCTGATCTTAGTTTAAGGAGAGAAGGAAATTCTCGTTTCTCTGATGAAGAGCGTTGGGGTACCTTCTGGTCGTTAGGCGCCGGGTATATCTTTTCCGAAGATGACTATATTCAGGATATCGAATGGATTGACTTCCTGAAGCTGAGAGCTTCTTACGGGGTTACCGGTAATGCAGGTATTGGTCTAAATAATTACCAAACGCTTGTAGGATTTAGTGCGTATAACGGCGATCCCAATATTCAACTCGAGCAGTTGGGCAACGAGGGCTTAACGTGGGAGAAAGCAAATTCATTAGACTTGTCTCTTGAGTTTGAAACATTCGAACGATTAGACGGTTCGATAACACTCTTCCGCAAAGACAGCCGAGACTTGTTGTTTGACGTGCCATTGTCACGAACCTCGGGTCATACCTCGCAAATCATCAACGGTGGTGAGCTTTATAACCAGGGTGTTGAGGTTGAGTTAACGGCCAATCTTGTTAATACCAGTAATGTTAGCTGGGATTTAGGTGGTAACCTGTCGTTAATCAGAAACGAAGTTACCGAATTGCCCAAAGATCTGAATGGCGACCCCATTGAACTAACTACTGGTACACGCTATAGAGGGGTAGAAGGATACGAGGTTGATGCCTGGTATATGCGTGAGTGGGCCGGTGTCGATTCCGAAAATGGAGATCCTTTATGGTATATGGACGACGGCGATGGTGGACGTACCACTACGAATAATTACAATGAAGCTGATGAGTATTACCAGGGGGCAAATGCACAGCCAACAGAATCTGGTGCTATAAATACCCGTATTAATGTTCATGGTTTCTATGCAAGCGCGAATCTAAGTTTCGCCTTCGGACATAAATTATATGACAACTGGGGATTCTATTATCTCTCTGACGGAGAATTTACAAACCGTGGGCAGTATGCTACAGGAACCGATTACTGGACGCCTGAAAATACTGATGCGTCTCATCCACGACCTGAAGATGGTGGGAACAAACTTTCAAACTCAACTTCTTCACGGTACCTGTTCGATGGAGACCATATCCGTCTGAAGTCATTAAATGTCGGATATAATATCCCAACCGAATACCTGGAGAATGTTGGAATGAAGTCAGCTAACATCTATGTAACGGGTCGAAACTTGTTTACCCATGTGTTTGACGAGGATCTTAAGTTCGATCCTGAGCAAAAGTCTAGTGGATTTACGAGCTTGAGTGCCCAGTCCATGAGGTCTTTCACTGTAGGAATTAAAGCTAATTTTTAAACGAAGTAACAATGAATAAGAACATATTTAAATATTTAGTTGTACTGCTCGTAGTAGCAGGGATCAGCAGCGGCTGCGATAACTTTTTATCGCCTTCTGTTGATCAGAATAAGCCTACAGATGAAGTCATCCAAAGTGCTGATGATCTTCAAGCTGTAGTTGAGGGAGGGTATGATTACCTGAATGATTTAGATGCATATGGCCGTGACTTCTACGTCTCCGGCGATGTGATGTCTGATAATGCGCTTTCAAATGGTAATTCTGGTCGTTTTATTGGTCAGGATCAGTTCGACTTTACCGTGAATAGCGGTTATGCCGCAGGTGTTTGGGAGCATTTTTATGAAGCCATCGGTACGGCGAATTTAGCCTTAAATGCTGAAATAGAAGGTGATGGTGTAGAGCAAATAAAAGGAGAAGCTTATGCGCTTCGTGCTTTTTCTCACTTCCAGTTATTACTGGCATTTGGCCAGCAGTATGTAGATGATGGAGGTGACTCAGCACTTGGAGTACCCTATATTACTACATACGGTAATGATGACGAATTTGCTCCCGAGCGTGATAATGCTGGTGATGTCTGGTCTAATATTGAATCAGACTTAAACAGTGCAGCAGATCGTTTAGAGGAGGGAAGTGGCAGTACTACCGGATTAAATTACTGGGCGGTACGAGCACTTCAAACGCGTTATTACCTATACACTGAACAGTATGATCAGGTCGTAGAAGTGGCAGAAGACGTCATCAACAATAGTGGTTACGAAGTTGCCGCTGCTGATGAGTTGGTTGATACCTGGGCTTCTGGTTCCGGTCCAAACTCATTATTCGAGATCGTCTTTGTGGAATCGGATGCCTTGGGCACGGATAATATTGCTCGAATATTACGACCAACCAACTATGGTGATGTTGAGGTCACCGAAGACCTGTACAATGCCCACGCATCTGATGATGTTCGTCTTGGCCTTTATGGTGAACCCGGTGATGTTGTTGAAACCTTGACCGGTGACGAAGAGCTGGAAGGCTATCGTATGATCAACAAATATACTGATGAGCAAGGTACAGATAACGTTCGCGTGATACGTTACGCGGAAGTTATTCTTAACTATGCTGAAGCTCTTGCCAATGGCGCTAGTGGACAGGAGACAACCACCGAGGCGCTAAATCGATTAGCGGATGAGCGTTATGAAAATGGCTCTCCTTACACTGCAGCAACTTTAGATGATGTGCTTCATGAACGTCGCCTGGAGTTGGCACTTGAGGGGCATCGTCTCTATGATCTGGCCCGAACGGAGCGGGATATTGAATCCGGTGACGATAATTCATATCGCGATGAGGTAATCCCTTACGGTGATTACCGCCTTGCGTTGCCTATACCGGAGGCTGAAATCCGTGCTAACTCTAATGTGGTTCAAAACCAAGGATATGAATAATTAAGAAGTAGCTTGGTTTACTGCATTCCATTTACAAGCCGTCTCGTTTTCGGGGCGGCTTTTTTTATTGGTTGTTAAACGTTAACCCTGACAGGGCTCAGAACCTTGTCAGGGTTTTTATTGACAGGTTCACCGGCCGCGGAGCGGTCCTTAAAATCAGTGGAAGACACTTACCTGTTACTTCGCGAGTGGAACTCACTCGTAACGAAAGGGTTTATCAGCCAGCCAGCGGATTTTGGTTCCAACTGTACGGGGTTTCGTTGGACCAGTGAAAGGAGTGCTATAGCGTCATGTCGAGCGTAGCAAAGCGAAGTCGAGACATCTAATTTGTTTCATAATTTTTTGTAGGAAGCCTGAGGGATTTCTCCACTCCCTAACGGTCGGTCGAAATGACAAAGAAAAGAATGCCGAGCAACCAATGACGTCATATCGCCGTGCCCCGTGTCCAATCGGGGAGCGGAAGGAAGTGGAGTCGAGATATCTATCCGAGCAACTAAGTTGTTATGGAAGTCTGAGGGATTTCTCCACGCGACTGCAGGGCAGTCTTGGTCGAAATGACGCG
>JBNJFP010000032.1:18610-34145 GCA_051746985.1 Bacteroidota bacterium | reverse complement strand
ACAAGGGTAAATTCACAAGTGGCAAAGATACAAAAAAGTGAGTGAAGGTAAAGGATAGAATTGCTGTTTAGACCCATTATAGAAATACAAAAGGCTCCCAGAATTGGGAGCCTTTTTGCATAAGTTTTCTTGATTATTACTATCTGCTTTAAGAATATAAGGCTCTTATTTTAGTTCATCCCGTTTAGAGTTAATAACCTTGCTTTCATTTCTCATATCTATCACACCTTCTTTCTGTTTTTTCATAGTAGGCTCAACCTCTTTTGATTCTTCTGTAGAAAGAGATTTAATTTTATAAGCCCATTCTATGATATTTCCAAAATCGGTTGTGCCATAACTATTTTCTAAATAATCTCCATATCCCTCATACTTTCCATAGTCATACATATTAACAGATGTGAATTCAAAATCAGAACGGCTATAATTATTCACTGACTCATCCAGACTATCTGCAATTTGTGGAAAGCTAAATGATGTTGCAGAATCTGGTAAAGCCACACTCCAACTATGGTTATAAGAATCTGTAGAGTGAGAAGCATAAATTCTCGCATAATCAAAAGTACCTGAAATATCTACTTGGAGATCGTCAAGTGAGCGATTATTTAATTGAACACCTGCCTCAACAGTCACAAATTCGTCAGGAAAGCCATCCATAACTGAGGTTTGAAATCGATGGCTAATATCTGAATTTGACTTATCATTACCATACATATAAGTAATAAATGATCGTTCATCAATTTCGGGCACCCACATTCCTAACCCCGAATCATTTCCATTCGCATCACCAATCTGTCGAGGATTCCAAAAGGCAAAAGGTATGTCTCCTTCTTCAAAAGAATCAGGAGCAATGGTCATATAATAATCATATTGCAATACATCAATATCTGATGGCACTGATACCGGATGACTCACCATCTTGCTGAAATCCTCAGCCACATTATAACTCTGAGAACTCTCCATCTCGGACAGATTATTTTCCCAACGATATACTGGCACCGGGTCGTCAACATTTTCATAGTCAGGAGTATGAGTGATAACTAAATCATCATATCCTTCAGGCACCTCAATAGTAGTTGATAAATCACCATCCCTATGAACTTCTAAATCGCCAAAACTATAGTCAGTAAAATAGAAATCCGTGTATAAAGGAGTTTGTTCAAAATTGCTCATTTCTACAGTCATCTCCCGTGCTGAAGGTTTTTCATCATCTGATAAATTTCCTTCCAAATTAATAGTCGACCAAGATTCCAATCCGATATCAGTATTTAGATAAAAAGCATCTCTATCGTCATAATATGTTGTCTTTTCACCAATTGTTACCGAATATTGTTCTGGCGCATCGCCTTCAATTTCACTCGGTGGCAACAACTCGATGGTCCCGTCAGAATGCGCTGTAAGTTCAATTTCCCGCAACACATTTCCATCCGGATCGGCAATAAACATATAGGCTGCATCATTATTTTCATTAAGCATCTCAATGTAGTCATCGGTCTCCAAGGTCACCATGTAATTTTCTAAGCTCACTGATACCGAAGCTTCAATGGTGGTATCCTCTTCAGCCACATCGAGCTCAGCACGGAGATCATAATCGCCGTTATCGTATTCATAAGTGTTAACTGTCTGATCGTGCGGCAGGCTCGGATCCTCAATACTCTCCACTTGTTCATCGCCGACAAAAATACGGGCTTCGCTAAAACCGTTTTCAGCCTCTCCGTCAACTGAAAACGTAATTTCACCTTCCACTACAGCTTCGTCTTCGGGATTATTGACCGAAGCTGTTGGTTCAATAGGGTCTTCTCCGTTTTCGGAATCGTCAGAATCAGTACCCGAATCATTGCAGGATGCAATAACAAGCACTCCTGATAAAAGAATTAGTAGCAGTTTTGATCGTAACATAATGGTCTTTGTTTTTGATGAATATTTAATTATTACGCGATATGCATTTGTAGTTAGTTATAACAATAGCATATATCTATGAGCTATAGGATAACAGGTATAGTATATCGCCTCTCGTATTAGCCAATCGTACAATTATCTCTTTACCTAAAGCCTATGTCTCTCGCGTGAAATTTATTATTGCTGCAAACATCATAGGAAATGAACAAAAAATCAAATATGGTAAACAGTATACCCCAAACTGATTTTCCAATCCATAAAAATAAAAAGGCCCTCGTTTTTGAGAGCCTTTAAGTATCAAATATTTGCAAAAAAATTACCAGCGCAGCAAATTAATATCGTTGATATTAACCGAAAGGTTATTGCGGAAAATAGCTATAATTATTGCTAATCCCACTACCGCTTCGGCAGCGGCAACGGCAAGGGCAAAAAACACCAATATTTGCCCATCAATGTTTCCAAAGTGACTACTGAATGAAATAAGGGATAGGTTTACGGCATTGAGCATCAACTCAACACACATAAAAATGACGATGGCATTTTTTCGGATTAAAACGCCAATAATCCCAATACAAAACAATAAGGCGCTAAGTGCTAAAAACCAATCAATACTAATCATTAGTTGCTCCAGATTTTACTTTGTGCTGCGCTACAATTAATGCTCCAACAACAGCGGCTGTTAATAAAATTGCGGTAAGTTCAAATGGTAAGAGGTATTCGGTAAAAAGAACATCGCCAACCGCTTCTACAGTGCCCACATAAGCCATATCCGACGATACGGTTGGCAGCGTATCGGTAAAGCTCCCAAGGCTGTATAGTATCTGAGAAAACACACCAACGCCAAGCAGAAAAGCCACAAAATATTTTAGGCGAAATTTATTGAATAAATTTTCTTCATCTTGCACATTCAGTAGCATAATCACAAATAAAAACAACACCATAATGGCCCCGGCATAAACTAAAACCTGTATGATGGCCAGAAATTGCGCCTTTAACAACAGGAACAATCCTGCCAGCGCTACCATATTTAATACCAAGAATAATGCACTATTTACGGTGTTTTTACTGATCACCATTGCCAAGGCAGAAGCCACCGCTAAAACAGCTAAGAAAACGAAGAAATAAGTTATCATATCAATCTGTTTATTTTAATGGCTTCAAAGGTAGATAAATTTAAAAACCTCATCAACTAAAAATGCAGAAATTCATGGCGCCATTGTGTTTTATATTTATTCAAAATAATAGAGCTTAAAAACTGTTATTGATGACAAAGTAGTTCTGTTTTGAGTTTTGATAGCTCCTGCAATAGAAAAGAATCTATAATTTCCATTTATTACCTTTGTCTATTTTGGAAATAAGTATTTACAAAGGATAATCTGATTTAATCCCTTAACTATTAATAGATTTTGCTATGGGTAACATTACAACCTCGGTTGATTCGGTAGATATGGAAAAGCTGAGTACAAAAATCGAAGAAGCCAGTGCTTTCATTGACGACATTTATTCTGAATTAGATAAAGTTATCGTTGGTCAACGATATATGATTGATCGTCTGCTTATTGGGCTACTGGCCGATGGGCATGTACTCTTAGAAGGAGTGCCCGGACTTGCAAAAACGCTAACGGTTTCTTCGCTTGCTAAAGTTATCGACACCAAGTTTCAGCGTCTTCAATTTACACCTGATTTGCTGCCAGCCGACTTAATTGGCACACTCATTTACAACCAGAAGGAAGCCGAATTTACAGTTAAAAAAGGTCCTATTTTTGCAAATATTATTTTGGCTGATGAGATCAACCGATCGCCGGCCAAAGTGCAAAGTGCACTGCTCGAGGCCATGCAGGAGCAGCAAGTAACTATTGGTGAGGAGACCTTTCCTCTTGACGAACCGTTTCTTGCCCTGGCAACACAAAACCCTGTTGAACAAGAAGGTACCTATCCACTGCCTGAGGCACAGGTCGATCGTTTTATGATGAAGATTAAGATCGATTATCCCAGCGAGAGTGAGGAGCTTGAAATTATGCGGCGTATGGCTAAAACGGGAGCCTCAGAAGAATTAGCACCAGTAGTCAATACTAAAAAGGTGTTAGAAGCACGTGAGGTCATCAATGAAATTTACATCGATGAAAAAGTTGAACAGTATATTATTGATTTAGTTTTTGCGACCCGAAAGCCCGAACGCTATAAACTCAATGATCTTTCAGAACTTATTAATTTTGGTGCTTCACCCCGTGCTTCCATCAACTTGAATTTGGCTGCCCGAGCACATGCCTTTATGGAGCATCGGGCTTATGTTACTCCCGAAGATGTGCGAATTATTGCTATGGATGTTTTGCGTCATCGCATCATCCCAACCTTTGAGGCTGAAGCCGAAAACATAACCTCCGAAGATCTCATTGATAAGATCATGTCAACCGTTCAAGTACCATGATTTCATTGTGATACTTTCTAAAAGCCTTTTTTATTTACCAGCAACATTTAATAACCAATTTATTTATGGATATTAACTTTGTTTCCCGAACGGATATTAAAATATCTAAAAAGAGTTCTTCTAAATACAAACCATTGCTTGATGCTGTCAAAAAATTAGAACCGGGCGGAAAAGCTCTGGAAGTATCTTTTGAAGATAAAGCGGAATTAAATTCCATGCGGAACGTGGTTTACGGATATAACAGAGAGGCCGAGGAGGATGTTAAAAGCAGCAAACATCCACAAAAAAATGTTGTTTTCTTTTATAAAGAAGAGAATGCCTCTTCTTGACATAAGCTATTAAGAAATATTTCATCAAAAAAGAAAGGCTCAGAGATCTAACTCTGAGCCTTTTTTAATTTAATAGAAAAAGAGCTTTTACTTACTCTTCTTCATCAGCGTTGTCTTCTTCCTGCTCAACCTCTTCGGCTTTCTTTTGAAGATTGCGAGCTGCACGCTCTTTATCTTCCATCTCTTTTTTAAGGTCAGCAAGACCAGACATCTCACCTAATGTTGGCGTACCGGTTTTAGGTGTGGGTTCAGCTGATTGCTCTTTCTTTTTAGGAGTTGATTCAGCCTTCTTAACATCTTTTTCGCGCTGACTGAGCGTTATATTTTTATTCGTCTCATCCAACTCGATCACATAAGCCTTAACACTATCACCTTCTTCGAAATGCTCTTCGGGTTCACCTTCGGCTTCTGTCTTGCTTGCAGGAATAAATCCTTCAAGGCCGTAAGGCAGTTTCACAAACACCCCCTTATCGGTGGTCTTGAACACTTCCCCTTCAACCTGGTTGGTTCCGCTATATTCTTCAGCAAACTGCTCCCACGGATTCTCCTCAATCTGCTTATGACCAAGTGTAATTCGACGATTTTCAAAGTCGATCGCCAGAATAACTACTTCAATCTCTTCATCCTTGTCAATTACTTCATTCGGATGGTTGATCTTTTCAGTCCAGCTCAAGTCAGAAATGTGGATCAGTCCGTCAATGCCGGGCTCGAGCTCAACAAACACACCAAAGTTGGTGAGGTTGCGAACCGTTCCCTTATGCTTGGATCCAACAGGATAACGCTCGTCGATATCTTCCCAAGGATCTTTCTCAAGCTGCTTTACACCGAGCGAAATTTTCTTCTCGGGCTCGTTTACATTCAGCACAACACAGTCGATAATGTCATCTTTGCTAACCAACTGCGATGGGTGCTTGATATGCTGCGTCCAAGACATCTCACTAATATGGATAAGTCCTTCAACACCTTTTTCAAGCTCGATAAAGGCACCATAATCGGCGATAGAAACAACCCGACCCTGAACTTGAATATTCTCAGGATACTTAAGATCAATTTCATCCCATGGGTGTGGCTGTAATTGTTTGAGTCCAAGTGAAACACGTTTGGTTTCCTCATCAAAATCGATAACCGCAACATTAAGTCGCTGATCGAGCGATACAATTTCTTCGGGGTGTTCAACACGTCCCCAGGACAGATCGGTAATATGCAACAGACCGTCCACACCACCAAGATCAATAAAGACACCGAAGTCGGTAATGTTTTTAACAATACCTTCAAGTACCTGGCCTTCTTCGATAGTTTCGAGGATCTCTTCGCGCTGCTCTTCAAGATCAGACTCGATAAGAGCACGGTGAGAAACAACTACGTTCTCGGCAGACATATTCAGTTTAACAACCTGAAATTCCATTGTCTTGCCAACATACGCATCAAAGTCGCGGACAGGTCGCACATCAATTTGCGAACCGGGTAAGAATGCATCAATGCCCATAATATCGGCAACCATACCGCCTTTAATACGACGTTTGATATATCCTTCTACAATTTCACCGGTTTCAGCTGCTCGTTCGATCGTCTCCCAAGCATGCAAAATATCAGCTTTTCGACGAGACAATATCAACTGTCCATCTTGGTCTTCAACTTTATCAAGAAACACATCAACTTCATCACCCGGTTCAAGCTCTTCTACAACATCATTGGGGAATTCATTAGTTTGAACCATTCCCTCAGACTTAAACCCGATATCAACTACAACGTAGTCTTCATCAACAGAAACGACACGCCCCGTGACAATTTCTTTTTCTTCAATCTCATTTAGGGTGTCTTCGTACATGTCAGCAAGCTCATGGAACTCCTCATCGGTATAATCCTCCGACGCGGCTTGCAACTGCTCATAGGTAAAGGTTTCTTCGTCATCTAAATCGCCGGTAAATACTGCTACTTCCTCTTCTTCCGGCTCTACACGCACATCTTCTTCAGTAGTAGTTTCGACTTCAGTTTCTTCAGTAACTTCTTCTACCTCCTCGGTAGTGTTAGTCTGCTCTTCGGTTTGTTCTTCTTGCTTAACTTCTTCTGTCATTATTTGTTTTAGTTGAAATTACCGCAACCCGAAATCTTCGGGGTGGGATTAAGTTAGTGTTATAGTTAACGTTGTTCATTCAATTACTGTATTACGGATCTAACCTTAGAACAAATTTTATCAACCTGTTGTTCGAAGGTTAAATCTGTAGTGTCAATCTCAATAGCGTCATCCGCTTTTTTTAATGGATCGGCGGCACGCTTTGAATCTTTTAGATCTCGTTTAGCAATATTTTGTTTCACTATTTCGAGCGTTAATTTAGGATTCTCTTTTTTCCGTTCCTTAAAACGGCGCTTAGCACGCTCACCCAGATCAGCCGACATAAAAAACTTAAGCTCAGCATCTGGAAAAACAGCCGATCCCAAATCTCGGCCTTCGGCAATATAGACGCCATTTATTACAGCTTCGCGCATAAGATTATTAACAAATGATCGCACGCGTGGAAGTGCAGCCACCTCACTTACCGCCTCGGCCACTTTCGGTGTTCTAATTTCATCCGTCACTGGTTTTTCATCTATACATACTTGAAAAACTTGATTTGCATAATGGAACGAGATCTTTTTTTGATTCAATAAACGAAAGAACGTCTTTTTGTCTCGATTCGCCTCTATATATATAAGTGTTGCCGTTCTATAGAGTGCGCCAGAATCGAGGTACTCAATATTTAATTTATCGGCCACGGCTCGGGCGGTCGAACTTTTTCCAGATCCGGCCGGACCATCAATCACAATGATCATAAACGAAAGTCTCCTAACTTACCTTTATTTAACTAAATTTTCAATGATTTCTTGTTTAACACTTTCAGAAATTTTAACTTTGACGTCTTTCTGAATTGGCGCAGAAAATACAAATTAATTTTCAGAACTGATAAGAAACTCAAAAAAATTATGCCACAACATCAATCAGCAGTAAAACGCGTGCGACAAAATGAAAAACGTCGCGTAAGAAATCAGGCTAAGCGCTCTAAAATGAAAACCCTGATAAAAAAAGCGCTTGAAACAACCGAGAAAGATGAAGCTGAAAAGGCTTTTAAAGAAGCCAGCTCTTTTTTAGATAAAATGGCTGCTAAAGAACTGATCCATCAAAATTTTGCAGCACGCAAAAAGTCAAAAATTGCGAATCACGTTAACAGTCTGTAAATAATCGCTGTGGCTAACCCCTACTCAAAAGCACTTCTTGTTATTTTAGACGGCTTCGGGTTAGCCCAAAATCCCGAAGTTAGCGCTATTGACAAAGCGCAAAAGCCGTTTATTAATTCTCTGTTTGCCAGCAATCCGCATTCTAAGCTATCAGCCAGTGGACAAGATGTTGGCTTGCCCGAAGGACAGTTTGGCAATTCTGAAGTTGGCCATCTTAATATCGGAGCAGGTCGCATTGTTCCTCAAGAGTTAACCCGTGTAAACACGGCTATAGAGGATGGCAGCTTTTTTAAAAATCAGGTTTTGAAAACTGCTTTTGAAAAGGCTCAAAATAATGGCCGGATCCATATTATGGGTCTTTTTTCTGATGGCGGCGTTCACAGTCATAACAACCATCTGTTTGCCTTGTTAAAATTTGCCAAAAAGGCAGGCATCAACAACACATATGTGCATGCCTTTACCGATGGGCGGGATACCTCACCTCATGGTGGTCTCGAATATGTAAAAGAGTTTGAGCAGCAAGCTGATCAAATTGGCGCTGGCGAAATTGCTTCAATTGTAGGCCGCTATTACGCAATGGATCGGGATAACCGCTGGGAACGTACAAAACTTGCCTACGATCTTCTGGTCCATGGACAGGGCAAGTCATTCAGCGATCCCAAAGAAGCGCTTGAGGCATCATATAAAGACGAGGTGACCGATGAGTTTATAAAGCCAATACTTATTAACACTTCTTCAGATTCGCGTATCCAAAAAAATGATGTGGTTCTTTTTTACAACATCCGGGGCGATCGGGCGCGACAAATTACGCGGGCGTTAACTGAAGATAACTTTAGCAAATTTGAAGTAGTCGATGATCTTAGTCTCCACTACGCTACCTTTACTTCTTATGATGACAGGTTTACAAATGTACATGTCGCATATCCTCCGCTGACATTACAAAATACCTTGGGAGAAGTAATCAGCAAACACCACCTTAAGCAGCTTCGAATTGCGGAAACGGAAAAGTATCCACACGTTACCTACTTCTTTAATGGGGGCGAAGAAAAGTCTTATGAGGGTGAAGAGCGAATATTAATCCCCAGCCCAAAGGTTGCTACCTACGATTTACAACCTGAGATGAGTGCTGTTGACGTTACGGATGCCTTATGCAAACAGCTCATCACCCAGAAGTATGATTTAGGAATAATAAATTACGCAAATCCTGACATGGTGGGCCATACCGGCGATATGCAAGCCACAATTAAAGCTGTGGAAACAGTGGATCAACAACTTGAAAAGGTAGTGGAAACAGCTTCAGAAAATGGCTATAAAATGTTGATTATTGCTGATCACGGTAATGCAGACTGCCTTATTAATGAGGATGGAACTCCCCATACCGCCCATACCTCTGCTTTGGTTCCAGCTCTTATCTTAAACGAACCAAAGACAATAAAAATGCGTAATGGTATCCTTGCAGATGTTGCTCCCACCCTGCTTAAATTGATGGGAATTGATCAACCTCAAGAAATGACCGGAACGCCGCTCTTCTAATTGATAAAGAATTAGAAATCACGTCCCCTTCTTTTTATTTTATGAACAACTGATTGAGGTTATTGTATCTGTAAAGAGGCCATTTAGCAGAAAAGCCTGCATCAACACAGGAGAATATCTGCAGATGTTATTTTCTTTCATAGCTAAGCTACCTGCCTGCGTTGCATGTACCTATAAAAAATAAATTTACAGATATTTTGCATGTTGATTTTATAGAAATTTCTATATCAGTCGGTAACTGATTTTGTTTGCTTTTGCACTATGCCAGCACTACTTTCGTTAAAGAATATGAACTAAATATTCGAGTCACTCGTTTTAACGATTGACACATAACTCTAAAACTACTTGAAGGTTCGATTTTATGGAGGGCAATTTCTCAAGCAAGGTTCGAGATGTAATACAGTTTAGCCGCGAAGAAGCACTTCGCCTGGGACACGACTATATCGGCACAGAACATCTGATTCTCGGTATTGTTCGTCTTGGTGAAGGGGTTGCTGTTAAAATTCTAAAGAACCTAAATTGCGACCTGTTTAAATTAAAAAAGACCGTTGAAGATACGGTACGAGGTACAGGCGGATCGGTAAAAGTGGGAAATATCCCCCTAACCAAACAAGCTGAAAAAGTACTGCGTATCACCTATCTGGAAGCTAAGTTATACAAAAGTGACACTATAGGAACCGAGCACCTTCTGTTGTCGCTTTTGCGAGATGATGAGAATATTGCAGCTCAAATTTTACAGCAGTTTAATGTTTCTTACGATGCCGTTCGTGAAGAACTTGATCTTATCATATCTGGAAAATCTTCTGATGAAGAGCGAAAGGATTCTGGCTCAGTTTCTGCCAGCCTTTCCTCATCCAAAGGAGGAGGTTCAAAATCATCTGGAAGCTCAAGGGAAAAGAAAATGGAAAAATCAAAAACACCTGTACTTGATAATTTTGGCCGTGATTTAACACAACTGGCTGAAGATGGTAAACTCGATCCAATTATTGGTCGGGAAAAAGAAATTGAGCGTGTTGCTCAAGTATTGAGCCGGCGAAAGAAAAACAACCCGGTTCTAATTGGTGAGCCCGGTGTTGGTAAAACAGCTATTGCCGAAGGCTTAGCGACCCGCATCATTGAACGAAAAGTTTCACGCGTGCTGTATGACAAACGTGTAATCGCATTAGATTTGGCTGCACTTGTAGCTGGCACTAAATACCGCGGACAGTTTGAAGAGCGCATTAAGGCTGTAATGGGTGAGCTCGAAAAAACCCAGAACGTAATTCTGTTTATTGATGAGCTCCATACTATTGTTGGTGCTGGCGGTGCAAGTGGTTCACTCGATGCTTCTAATATGTTGAAACCGGCCTTAGCGCGAGGAGAGGTTCAGGCCATTGGAGCTACTACGCTCAACGAGTATCGCCAACACATTGAAAAAGATGGTGCCTTGGAACGACGGTTCCAGAAAATCATGGTTGACCCCACTACACCAGAAGAAACCACCGAAATTCTATCACAGATTAAAGATAAGTACGAAAAGCACCATAGTGTTCGGTACTCCGAAGAAGCTATTGAAGCATGCGTGAAACTTACTGACCGATATGTCACAGATCACTTTTTACCAGACAAAGCTATTGATGCCCTTGACGAAGCTGGTGCACGGGTACATTTATCTAATATTCACGTACCGCAACATATCATTGACCTGGAAGAAGAGATCGAACAAACCAGCAACGAGAAAAATGGTATGGTTAAAAAGCAGCGTTTCGAAGAAGCTGCACGCTTGCGCGATAAAGAAAAACGCTTGACAGAAGAACTTGAACAGGCGCAAAAAGAATGGGAAAAAGAATCCGAAGAAATTGTCTATGACGTTGAGGAAGACGATGTGGCTCAAGTTGTGGGCATGATGAGTGGCGTACCTGTAAGCAAGATTAACCAGAGCGAAAGCAAGAAACTGGTTAAAATGAAGGAAGAACTTTCCAAACAGGTCATTGGACAAAACGAGGCGATCGTAAAGCTGACCAAAGCTATAAAACGAACTCGGGCTGGACTTAAAGATCCAACTCGTCCGATAGGATCGTTTATTTTTCTTGGACCTACGGGCGTTGGTAAAACAGAAATGGCAAAAGTCCTTGCACAATACCTGTTTGATAAGGAAGACGCGCTTATCCGTATCGACATGAGTGAGTATATGGAGAAGTTCTCGGTTTCCCGACTGGTTGGTGCCCCTCCCGGCTATGTTGGATATGAAGAAGGCGGTATGCTGACCGAAAAAGTTCGGCGCAAACCGTACAGCGTGGTACTGCTGGATGAAATTGAAAAAGCACACCCTGATGTGTTTAACATTTTGCTGCAGGTGCTTGATGATGGAATACTTACCGACAGTCTCGGGCGTAAAGTCGATTTCCGAAATACGATCATTATCATGACATCCAATATTGGAGCTCGTGATATCAGAAATTTGGGTGAGGGCATTGGTTTCTCAAGTGGATCTCAGAGCTTTGATTACGAAAAGATGAAATCTACCATACAGGATGCCCTTAAGAAGGTCTTCAATCCGGAGTTCTTGAACCGTATTGATGATGTTATCACCTTCCGTGCTCTTGAAAAAGAAGACATCTTCAAGATTATCGACATTCTTTCCGATGATCTGTTCAAACGTATTCATGATCTTGGCTACGAAGTTGAAGTCACTAAAGGAGCTAAAGACTTCTTGAGTGATAAAGGATTCGACCAGAAATATGGGGCGCGTCCGCTTAAACGAGCCATTCAGAAATATGTGGAAGAGCCACTGGCCGAAGAGCTGCTTGAAACGGAACACGAAGAAGGAGCTCAAATCAAAATAAAGATGAATAAATCTCGTGATGGGCTCGTCTTCGATTGGTCTGATACCGAGGAGACAAAGGACATTGAAACCAGTGACGACGAAATTAAAGCTGATGCGGAAAAAGATTCTGATAACGACTCCAAGGATGAAAAATCGAAATCAGAGGCTAAAGCCTAACCTTCGTTCAAATATTTAACAAATTAAAAGCCTGGCAGATTAATTTCTGTCAGGCTTTTTTTGATAAAGTGCAATAATCAGGAGATAATCCCTTAAAAACGAACGCTTATGTCCAGCTCCTTGCTGACACCTTTTAATTGATAACTATTGGAAGCATTTCGGATAATTTTAGCACTTATTGAATCATTAAATCCAAGAGGTGCTGAATATTCTTCACTTGCTATCGACCGCTGTTCGAGATTAATCGCCCTAAATGTAGCACTATTGAGTATATTCGATTGATCAGAATAATTGCCGGTAAGTACCACAATCGTATTATCTTCAGGAAAATAATTAGCCACTTTTATGGGAGAGCTCACGCTGGTCGCTCCCAGGCTTTCCCCCTCCAAAGTAGAATAAACCATAACTCTTCCGCCCGAATATAACGTAAGATAGTTCAAATCATTTGACAAAGCTGCACCTTGCAAATCCTCCTCGGCCGAAAGTGTATTAAGCTCATTGCCATACTTGTCCATAACCAATACCTCATCATTGGCCCCTTCGCTGGCGGTTATAGCCACAATCAAACTGCCATCATCAGAAAGGGTCATATCTTTCAAATATCGATCACTGCTGCCAAAAATATCTATAAACTCATCTTCGCCAGCCTTAACTTGAGCCTTTGATCCCAACTGGCCATCGCGTTTTATTTTAGGATTATAAACAACCACTGTTTGTCCATTTTCACTCATCGCTACTTCCGAAATGGCTTCCCCCTCCTCACTTTGACTACTGCTTGACATGCTTGTTAGCACTTCACCAAAACTGTCATAAAAGGTAAAATTGGCAATCTTATCACGCAGTATGGTACTCCCGTTACTAAAAGGATACAATCCAAACGAAGCCTCATCGGCAATAGAAATAGTTTCAAAGGAAAGCAGCTCCACACCGCTGGAATTAAATAGAGAGATCTCCCCCCCTTCTTCTCCATCCCATTGTAGGGCCGCCACCAACGATCTATCTGCAGAAATACCAAATACATCATAGCTTACCTGATTGTCAGTACCGGAAAACTGAATGGTTTGATCATCAATCGAAATCTGGCCTTCAGCCATCAGAAAATCGGAAGAACTGTTTCCTGCTGTTTCCTCAGTTTCTGATAAAGTTAATGATTGTCCGAACAACACGGCCGGAAACAAAAGAAATACAAACGTCCGTAAAAGCGTAGCAAACATAAAATGGATATTATTCACCTATTAAAATTAATGCCTAAAGAACGGGATAATTTATCACAGTTTCATCTGCATAAACCTAAAATTCCGCAATATTATTTGTAGATTTGACCCATTTAAAATTATTAGCAGAATACATGTTTTTTTCAATCATAATTCCCGTCTATAATCGTCCACATGAAGTGGATGAACTTTTGAATTCCTTAACGAAACAAAGCTATCAAAATTTTGAAGTACTTATTATTGAGGATGGATCCGAAGACCGTTGCGAAAGTATTGTCGAACGATACTCAGATCAGCTGAATATTAAGTACTACTTTAAGGAAAATTCAGGGCAGGGTTTTAGTAGAAATTATGGATTTAAACGGGCGAACGGCGACTACTTTATTGTTTTTGATTCTGACTGCCTGATTCCCTCCCATTATTTTGAAACCGTGAACAACTATCTTCAAGAGCATGATCTGGATGCCTACGGCGGACCCGACCGTGAGCACGAAAGTTTTACTCCCATCCAAAAAGCAATAAGCTATGTAATGACCTCCCCTTTTACCACCGGAGGCATCCGCGGAAACAAGACTCATGCCGGCACTTTTCATCCGCGAAGCTTTAATATGGGCATTTCAAGAGAGGTATTTGAAAAAACGGGCGGGTATCGCATAACCCGCAAAGGAGAAGATATTGAATTCAGCATCCGTATTATTAAGCATGGATTTAAAACAGGCTTAATCCCCGATGCCTATGTATATCACAAGCGACGCACAAGTTTCAAAAAATTCTTTAATCAACTTCACTTTTTTGGCAGGGCACGTATTAACATCAACCGATTTCATCCAGGAGAAATAAAATTAATTCATACCCTTCCCTCTCTATTCGTTTTAGGTTTATTATTTCTATTTGCACTACCATTTTGGAACTTTACCCTCTTTAAGATATTTCTTATTCCACTAATTCTTTTCTTTTCGCTCATCTTTTTTCATGCCTCCCAAAACAACAAAAGTTTTTATATTGGGCTATTAAGTGCAGCCGCAGCATTTATCCAGCTCAGCGGGTATGGAATCGGCTTTATTAGCGAGTGGTGGAGCAACCAAAAAGAATAAAAATTCATTGGTAATTGTAATTGATTTCAGAAGCAAAGTCCCTTATATTTGACATCTTTCTGAAACGGGGAGTAGCGCAGTCCGGTAGCGCATTCGCTTTGGGAGCGAAGGGTCGCAGGTTCAAATCCTGTCTCCCCGACAAAAAAAGTCATATTTTTGATTTATGACTTTGAGAAGGGTCGTCCCAATCAATCGGGATATCCCAGACCATTAAGCAGTTTCAAATTACATCAATCGTTTATGAAATTGCATTTTTGACGTATTGATTTGTTAATTTGCCTTTGAGTTAGCGCGCCCGTAGCTCAACTGGATTAGAGCAACTCCCTTCTAAGGAGTAGGTTACAGGTTCGAGTCCTGTCGGGCGTACAAGAAAAGCTTTTAAAGGCGACGTGGCCGAGTGGTCAGGCAGAGGTCTGCAAAACCTCCTACGGCGGTTCGATCCCGCCCGTCGCCTCAGAAGGAGTTGTTTACTTTACTGATTTAATGCCGCGTTCGTCTAGGGGTTTAGGACGCCGCCCTTTCACGGCGGTAGCACGGGTTCGAATCCCGTACGCGGTACTTTTAAACGGAGCCTGTAGCTCAGTTGGTTAGAGCGCCAGGTTGTGGCCCTGGAGGCCGTGGGTTCAAATCCCATCAGGCTCCCATTTTTTTGGTAGTAAGGTTGTATAAATGCTTGCAATCATGTATCCTTGATGCCTTCATTTCAGCTTTGCTGAATCACATTTTGGCAAAGCTTTTTTACTGATTTTAATGCCGCGTTCGTCTAGGGGTTTAGGACGCCGCCCTTTCACGGCGGTAGCACGGGTTCGAATCCCGTACGCGGTACCAATGAGCCTCTGCAGGTT
>JBNJFP010000032.1:0-18510 GCA_051746985.1 Bacteroidota bacterium | reverse complement strand
TTTAATGCCGCGTTCGTCTAGGGGTTTAGGACGCCGCCCTTTCACGGCGGTAGCACGGGTTCGAATCCCGTACGCGGTACCAATGAGCCTCTGCAGGTTAATTTTCTTGCAGAGGCTTTTTCTATTCCCTGTTTCATGGAACGATACCGATCATATTTGGTGTATTTCAATTTTGTAAATTCTTCCCATATACTCATCGAGATCCCCAAAATTGCTACAACATATGCTTCTCAACTTATCAAGAATACCCTTCTATAAAAACAGTGCTACTCTAACCATAATAGTATTTCTTTTGTTTTCAAGCGCCGTTTGGGGACAATCCACCGGTGCGATTACGGGTTATGTCACGGATGCCAAAACCGGAGAAACTTTACCAGGGGCAACAGTACAGTTAGAGGGAACAAACAAAGGCACTGCCACTGACGAAAATGGGTACTATCGGATCGAAAATATTCCCCCAAAGACATACACTTTAACCTTCAGCTTCGTAGGATATCAGCCCGTCACAAAATACAATGTTGTTATTAAATCCGGGGGTAATCCCGACATCAATGCCCAGCTAACACCATCAACGCAACAACTCGATGAAATTACGGTTGGCCCCGATCCCTTTCAAAATCCTGTAGAAAGCCCCCTTTCCCGAAAAGAATTAAGTCAGGTTGAAATTGAATCATACCCGGGCGGAAATAATGATATTGCCAAAGTAGTACAATCGTTACCGGGCGTTTCGGGGACTATTGCCGGATTTAGAAACGATGTCATTATTCGTGGCGGGGCTCCAAGCGAAAACGTGTACTATCTTGACGAAATTGAAATTCCGGTCATTAACCACTTTGCTACCCAGGGCAGTGCCGGCGGTCCGGTCGGACTACTAAATGTCTCTTTTTTTGAAGGGTTCAACTTAAGCAGCAGCTCTTTTAACGCCCGTTACAACAATGCGCTTTCTGGAGTCCTGCAATTTGACCAGCGGAACGGTAATGCCAGCGAGTACCAGGCTAATCTTCGTGTTGGAGCAAGTGAAGCAGCTATAACAGCAGAAGGTCCACTCTTTAAAAATGATGACGAGGCCTATTCTAACACTACGTTTATTGCATCAATCCGGCGATCCTATTTACAATTACTTTTTGATTTTATTGGCCTCCCTTTTCTGCCCGACTATTGGGATTATCAATACAAGATTAACCATCAATCTGATGAATACAATGAATTTAAGCTGATTGGAGTCGGCTCCATCGACAATTTCAAAATCAACAAACCCGAAGATATTACCGCTGAACAACAAGCGACACTCGATCAGGTTCCGGTTATATCCCAATGGAGTACAACGCATGGATTAAACTGGACCAGACGGTTCAAAGAAAAAGAGGGCAATATCAAAACAACCGTACGAACTACTGGCTTTAATAATCAGTTTAGCCGCTATCGTGATAATGAACAACAAGAAGGCTTAATTTTAAATACCGATTCACAAGAATGGCTCACCGCTTTAAAAAGTGAATACAACCGATTTATTGACACCTGGACCGTTAGCGCAGGGGTTAGAACTGAATACAACCGTTATAACACCAGCACTTTCAGGGTTTCTGACGATACTGATTTTGATACAAACCTCAACTTTCTGACGTACGGCCTTTTTGCCCAAGTTAGCAATGAGTGGTTCAACGGTCGATTCAAAACCTCCCTTGGAGTTCGATCTGATGGTAACACTTTCACGAAAAATGGGAATAAGCTTTGGCAAACTCTCTCCCCGCGACTGGCATTATCATACGGATTGGATCCCGAAAACAAATGGAAAATCAACGCTACTGTAGGACGTTATTATAAAATTCCTCCTAATACCATACTGGGTTATCAAGATACGAACAGCAATTTCTTCAATAAAGACAGTGGCTATATCCAGAGTAATCATTATGTGGCGGGCATTACATTTAGTCCCAGGAAATCCACCCAGCTTTCAGTAGAAGGGTTTTTAAAGCAATACAGGAACTATCCGGTTTCGGTAGCAGACAGCGTTTCGCTGGCAAACCTCGGGGGCGGCTTTGAAGTTTTTGGCAATGAAAAAATTAAAAGTGTAGGCAAGGGAAGAGCCTATGGAGCAGAAGTTTCCTTCCAACAAAAACTGCAGAAAAACTTTTACGCCATTTTAGCTTATACGCTTTACTGGAGCGAATTTTCTGGATTTGATCAAAATCAATACTTGCCCTCACTGTGGGATAACCGGCACCTGCTCACCTTTACAGGCGGATATAAACTACCTAATAACTGGGAAATTGGTACGCGGCTCCGAATACTTGGTGGTTCTCCTTATGCACCCATTGATCGAGACGCCAGCCTAAATAACTATCCCGATTTGCAATTCGATTATTCCGGATTGGGAGATCAGCGCTTAGATCCCTTTAACTCTCTTGACATCCGCATTGATAAAAAATGGAACTTCCCGAAGTGGTCGCTGAATCTCTATCTGGATGTTCAAAATGTACTCTTTAATGAACTTCCCAGTACTCCAGAGTACGGACTTCGTCGCAATGAGGATGGATCAGTAGCCACACCGCGTGAAATCGTTGAAATAGAAAATGTTGACAACACCTCCGTTTTACCTACTCTGGGAGTGGTGATTGATATTTAATGGGCAAAAATTCCACAAATCAAACCGAATAATATTAAGAATATTGGTTCTTGAGCGGATATTAGTACTTTGTTGGATAGTTTTGAATAGAAAACTTATTCTTTTCGGGTATGATGGAACAGGAAATAACAATCCTTTGGAATTTATTAACAGCCCTTGGCATTGGTTTGCTGATAGGTATTGAACGTGGCTGGAATGGTCGGCTCGAAGATGAAGGAGATCGCGTAGCCGGTATTCGTACCTTCAGCCTGGTTGGATTATTTGGAGGAATCTGGACCGAAGTTAGTTCCTTAATGAACGAATGGGTTTTAGCCATCGGATTTCTTGCGTTTACGGCCCTCGTTATTACATCTTACATTATCGAAGCTACCGTTAATGAGGATAAAGATCTGGGAATCACCACAGAAGTAGCCCTACTGCTAACCTTTTCGTTAAGTTCATGGGCAGCTTTCGGTTATCACCTTTATGCCCTGGGAGCAACCGTCATCGTTATTACACTGCTCAGCCTCAAGCCCACACTTCATAGCTGGCTTAACAAAATTGAAGTGAAGGAAATATATGCGGGCATTAAACTATTAATTATCACGGTCATTTTATTACCCTTATTACCCAACGAGGGATACGGCCCGTGGGAAGCAATCAATCCCCATTGGATTTGGTGGATGGTCGTTCTTATCTCGGGGCTTTCTTTTATCGGATATATTCTCATTAAATACCTTGGAGAAAACAAAGGCACTATGCTTACCGCCATAACCGGTGGACTTGCATCGTCAACGGCCGTTACGCTAAGCCTTGCTCAATTTGCACGTCAACAGCAGAAGGTGATTAGCCGCATCTTTGTTGCCGGTACGCTGGTTGCCTCCTCGATTATGTTTATTCGAGTGGCCATAGAAGTTGCTGTAGTCAATTCAGAGCTGCTATTGCCACTATCCGTGCCACTGACCACAATGTTTGTTTTATCGCTGGCCGGCGGATTTTGGCTTTGGCGACGTCATCAACAAGTAGAGGGTAAACAACCACCCATCGAAATCAAGAATCCGCTACAGTTTTTTACCGCTCTTCAATTTGGATTACTGCTCGGAGTTATTCTCTTATTAGCAACCGCCATGGAAGAGTGGTACGGCGACGAAGGCATCTACCTTTTGGCTCTTTTTTCTGGATTAATGGATGTTGATGCCATCACTCTATCGCTGGCGCACATGGCCGATAACGGTACAAATCCCAATGTGGCAAACCTCGGGATCATAATAGCGGTAATCACCAACACCATCGTTAAAGCCGGTCTGTTTGTCTTTTGGGCTGGATATCAGAAAAGCAAAGAGCTCATCTTCCTAATCATTCTAATTGTATTAGCTGGAATTGTGAGCTATTTGCCGTTTATGTAATGCCCAAAAAAGGCTAATAAAATGCTACCCATTAGCTACGCTTTCTTTTTTCTGAGCTAAAGCATAAATCCCTGCTCCCCATTTATTTTCCTCCCTGATATCCAGTGCCATTAATACCAAGGCTGCAGGCAAAACCGGAACATAATAAATAGCCATTACAGGCAGGGCCCAAAGGTTAATTTTGTTGAGCCAGAGCATCGGATATTTTATAATCAACTCCCAGGCAAAGTGCCCTTTATCGCCATAGGTATAAGCCACATCAGTTACGGTAAACCCTGCATTTTCTAACTTCTGGGTGATGTCTTCCTTGGAATATCCCGCGCGCGCATGTTCATCCACAAAGCTTTCGTCACCATCGGCATCTTCTTCGCTGTAAATCGAAGGCGAATGTATTAAGAAGTATCCGCCTTTATCCAACGAACGAAAAATATTATGCATCACTTTTTCATCCTCTTCGATATGCTCTAAAACATCCACACAGATTGAAAAGTCAAACGCCCCCTCATAGTCGATTTCCAGCAAATCTTCTTCTTCAAACCGAATTCGACCCTCCTTAATTTCTTTCTGGAAATACTGCTGCGAATCTGCCAGGTAATCATCTTTTACATCAACAGCCTTCACTTGAACGTTTTGGAATTCACGAAGAATAAATCGATCGTACTGGCCAAACCCAGAGCCGGCATCCAACAAACGCCAGCTGCCATTTCTATCAAATTCAGAACCATATTCCCGAAGTATTTTTCGAATGTACCAGCTGCGCAGAAAAAACAGATCCAGAATGTTATAAAATAGCGTTCTTAGAAAACGAAACCGGCGAATTATGTTTGCGAACCGGTCTTTCACCGGATCATAGGCAATACGACTCATATAACAATTATTATTCTATATATTTTTAGCATCAGGTTTATAACAAAGCAGGTCCTTTCAACGAGTTAACATAGAGAAGGTTTCTATCTCCAAGACTTTCCACCTCAAGTTCCGGTCTCCTATATCGTTTCCCTGATATTGGGCTTCTGCTGCTTCTCATTTCTTTTTTGGATGAGTTCTCCCAAGAATCCAATCGAAAATATCTGAACGCCCAAGACCATGAGCATCACTCCTAAAAGCAATAAGGGACGATCCCCAATAGGTTGACCAAAAAATATTTTATCAATCGACAGATACATATTTACAGCCCCGCCGAAGATCAGAAAAAGGACCCCGAGCGTGCCAAAAAAATGCATGGGACGTTGTAGATATCGATTAACGAAAAGCAATGTCAATAGATCTAAAAACCCATTCATAAATCGTGAAAATCCGAACTTTGTGGTTCCGTATTTTCGGGGATGATGTTTGACGACCTTCTCTCCTATTCGGTCGTAGCCTTCAAGTTTGGCCAGAAAAGGAATATAACGGTGTAATTCTCCATAGAGATAAATGTGGTCAATAACTTCTTTGCGATATACTTTTAGTCCACAGTTAAAATCATTCAGATGAACTCCCGTAGCCAGTGACGTCACTTTATTAAAAAATCGTGATGGCACCGTTTTCGAAATCGGATCGTGGCGCTTTTTCTTCCACCCACTCACCAAGTGCAAGTCATCTTCTTTAAGCTGTTTTAACATCAATGGAATTTCGAAAGGATCGTCCTGCAGGTCGGCATCCATAGTCGCTATGAACTGGCCTTGCGCTTCCTCAAAACCCGCTTGCAGTGCCGAGCTTTTTCCATAATTACGCTGCAAGCGAATCCCGCAAACAAAATCATACTCTTTGCCAAGTGCAGATATCTGCTGCCAGGATTTATCGGTAGATCCGTCATCCACAAAAATCAATTCAAAATTATATTCTCCTGAGAGCGCCTCTTCAACTTTTTGAACTAACTCTGTAAGTGATTCATCTTCATTAAATAACGGTACTACAACACTCAGCTCAACAGACGATGTATGCAAATCTTTTTCAGGCAATGTTTTTAAATATTTTGTATCAAAGCGTTAGAAATAATGCACAAGAACATGTATAATTAGCAGTAAAGATACATTTTTAGTCCTCTTATGAAAAAACTTTATTACTCTATAGGCGAAGTCAGTGATATTACCGAAGTTGAGGCGCATGTGCTGCGATACTGGGAAACGGTTTTTGATGAATTGAGTCCCAAAAAAAATAAAGCTGGCAATCGCGTGTATAAAGAGAACGATATTGAGACGATTTTAAAACTTAAAGAACTGATTCAAGAGAAAAAGTATAGCACCGAGGGCGCCCAACAGGTACTTAAGAATAATGATGAGGATGATCCTCAAAAAGTACCCGTTAGTGTCAAAAAAGACCTCAAAGAAATTCGATTGTTCTTGAATAAGTTACTCGAAAAGCTCTGAATTTTTGAGGCCTCACCAGCAAGTCTGCAGCGGAGCATCAACATAATACACTCACCATGAATTTATCGAAAGTATCTCTGGATAATTTTACGTTGTACAGCATTGAAGCGGGACGGTTTCGTCTCGATGGAGGCGCAATGTTCGGGGTTGTTCCCAAAACCTTGTGGTCGCGCCATATTGATGTTGACGACAAAAACCGTATCAACATGGCCATGCGGTGCCTGCTCGTTGAGTCGCATAACACGGGCAAGCTGTATCTTGTTGATAATGGATCGGGGACGAAGTTCGATGATAAGTTTAAAAGCATTTACCAGCTGGATTATGATCACAGCGATCTGCTAAGTTCACTTGGTCATCACGGGTTTAGCCCGGAAAACATCACCGATATTATCTTTTCGCACCTCCATTTTGACCACTGCGGTGGCACCACCTATTACGACGGGGACAAGCTAAAGCACACCTTTCCCAATGCCACGTATCACGTTACCCAAAAGCAGTTAGAAACAGCCACTCAACCAAACGCACGCGAAAAGGCCAGCTTTCTGCCTGAAAATATCGACCCTATTAAAAACTGGAACAAGATAAATGTTGTTGAAGAGCATCATTCTTATGAAGCCGGGTTGGATGCACTGCCCGTGAACGGACACACCCTCGGGCAGCAGCTTCCTAAAATAACTGATGGAAAAACTACGGTTGTTTTTGCTGCGGATTTGATTCCGACCCACGTACACCTACCCCTGCCCTGGGTTATGGGCTACGATATGTATCCCGTGACTACACTCGAAGAAAAAGAGCGCTATTTAAATCAGGCCGTGGAAGAAAACTGGCACCTTTTTTTAGAACACGATGCTGATAAAGAAATGGTTACCGTACAAAAAGAAAACGGGAAATATGCCGTTAAAAACTCTCTTACCCTAAATGAACTGTCCGGTTGATCAGAAGGTTTCTTTCCAGAGCAGAGTTATCAAACAGAATAGGTATTCCAGCTGCTAATCCCATTCATTAAAGAAATGGTATATGGTTGTATCTAATATTTTCGTTTATTTAACGTTGCAATAGATCCGGTTTCTTCCCCCAGTAATCCGACGCTGACTATAACCATGCAAAACGAACAATCCCCTGATGGACTGCTCAAACAGTTCATTGTCATTACCCAAAACCGTTATAAAGTGCTATCGAAAAAGTACTATGTGGCACTGGCCGGTGTACTTTCAGCTGTTCTATTGAGCGGATTATTTTTGGCAAGCCTTCTTGAGCATTACCTATTCCTTTCACCAGCCGCCAAATTTTTTATCCTTGGCGGATTGCTTCTGGCGGCTGGCGCTATCACATTTTACCGATATAAAACAACTTCATCGCTTTCATTCCCAGCATTCTATCATCTCTTCAGCAAACAAACTGGAATTCCAGAGCTGGCTGATGCATTCGATTTGTACTATGATGACCATGCCCAAAAACCGCCTCTCCAACAGGCCGCCATCCAGCAAAATCTGTCAAAGCTCCACCCTCAAACGATTCGGCAAAAGCTGCAAGAGTTTAACAAAAAGCACCAAATCCACCGGCAATACCAAGTTAGTCTTATAGCTACTGGGATAGCCCTCTTTTTGTTTGGGGGATTTTCAAGCATAAATATTAGTGCTGTGGAACGCCTGGCCCAACCCTGGCAGGAATTTACTCCACCCAATCCCTACAGCTTCACTATTGAGCCCGGATCGCTAACCCTCGAACAGGGCGATTCGTTTTCACCCACTATACATTTTGAGGATGACACTCCCCAAAACCTTACGCTTCTTTTCAAAACAGATATCGAAGAAGATTACCGCGAACGAAATCCAGATTCATTTAGTGGAAATAAAGCCTCATTTTCTCCTGTCTCGGTAACAACCGACGGCAATTACTATTTTGTTATGGATGGGCATAAAAGTGAGGCCTTTAACATTGACGTAGAACTTCGTCCCCGGTTTGAGAAATTATCTCTGCATGTAACGCAGCCCGAGTACACCCGACTTGACACAAGCACCCATCAATACCCGTTTTCAAAAATACAGCCCTATCAAGGGGCAACAATTGATATCAGGGGTAAGACCAATAAAGCAGTGACTGCCCTTTCTTACACCAGTACCGCCCGGCAGGATACGGTTATATTGGATAGTGATCAGCAGGATCTAAACCAATTCCAGGTACAAACGAAGGTGAGTGAGACAGATACGATTTCATTCTTTATGGAAGACAGCGCTGGATTGACTAATAAAAATAACTTTCGCTTTGTCATTGACCCGCGAAAAGACCAACGTCCGGTCGTAAATCTGGTCGAACCTTCCGAATCAATGAAAATGAAAAATGCTGAAAAGCTGGAACTGATTTTTGAGGCCAGTGATGATTTTGGGCTTACTGATGCTGCTCTCCATTACGAGCATCAACGTGCTTTTACCTCCAGCCCTGAAAAGGGATCAAAACAACTTTCCCAGCCCTCAATCAACGAAGAGCAACGTTACCGCTGGAACCTCCCCGATTTAAATCCCAAGCCTCGTGATGTAATCACCTACTGGATTGAAGTCTATGATAATGACCAATACAACGGTGCTAAAATTGGACGATCACAAGAACTAACCATCACCTTTCCTTCCATGACGGAGTATATGGATGAACTTGACGAGCAAGAGCGCGATGTTGGTCAATCGCTGGATGAGGTTTCCGAATCTTTCGAACGAATGCAGAACGAATACAATGACTTCAAAAATAAACTGCAGCAAGATTCTGATACAGAATGGGAACAAAAACAGCAGCTTGATGAGGTTGAGCGAGAACGTGAAGAAGTGGACAAGCAGGTCGAAGAGCTAAATAAAAAGTTTGAGGCCATCAAAAAAGAGATTGAAGATAGTCAATCGATGTCTCCTGAAACGATGGAATCGTACGACGAGCTGCAAAAGCTGATGAAGGAAATTAACGACCCCGAGTTACAAAAAGCACTTGAAGAGCTTCGCAATTCACTCGGACAAATGGATCCTGATGAGATGCGCCAGGCGCTTGAGAATTACGAGTTTAATGAAGAGCAGTACAAGCAGCGAATAGATCGTACACTCGAACTTTTTAAATCCCTTAAACTGAATAGTGATTTAGAGAAAAATGCTCAATCTCTGGAAGAACTGGCCGAACAGGAGGGAGAAATTAGTGAATCGGAACAGTCTCCGGATGATGATCTCGATCAACAAAAAGCCATTCAGAATGACCTTTCAGAGCTGCAAAAAAAGCTGGATAATCTTGACAAGAATGCTCCCGAAAAAGCAAAAAAGAACATTCAAGAACTAAAAAAACAAACCGGATCAGAACTGGATGACATCCAACAGCAGCTGCAGGAAAACATAGACCGGCTCAACCAACAGGAATCCCAGCAAAAAGATCCCCAGACCAAAGAACAGCAACAGCAAATTCAACAGCAGCTGCAGCAGACGGCCGAACAGATGCGCAATGCTCAGCAACAACTCAATCAGCAGCGCAAGCAGGTGAATATGGCTGCCCTTGAATACGTGCTTTATTCCCTGTTAAATCTGTCAACGAACCAAGAAAAAGTGACGAAAGAGACTGAAGACCTTCCACCGCGTTCCAATGCTTTTGTGGAAAAGGCGCAGACGGAGAAAAATATTTCTTCGCAGTTTTCAATGCTTTCGGATTCTCTTTTCCAGATTTCATCCGAAATTCCAAGCTTCTCGAATGAGATCAACAAAAAGAAAATGCAGGTTGAAGATCAATTATCCCGGGCTGTTGAGATGCTTGCCGAACGTGATCGGTCGAACGCTACTTATGCGCAGCGGCAGTCTCTGGGCGGTATCAATGAGCTTTCTTCGATGATTGCCTCGCTGATTGACCAGCTGAATAACCAAGAGGGCGATGGGTCGGGAGGTAACATGAGCATGCAGCAGTTTATGGAACAGCTTCAACAGATGTCCGGAGAGCAACAACAGCTTAATCAGCAAATCCAGGATATGATCAATGACATCCAGGGCGATCGGTTGTCGCGGGATGAGATGGAGCGGCTGAATCAGATGTCGAGGCAGCAAAATGAGATCCGAAAACAAATGCAGGAGCTGCAGCGTCGTGGCGGACTCGAATCAGGCGATCGAGTACTCAGCGAACTGGAGCGTATGTCGGAGGAAATGGAGGACGCCATTAACGATTTGCGTGGAGGGCAGTTAGATCAGCAGCTTCAACAGCGCCAGGAAAATATTTTATCGCGGATGCTGAATGCTGAGAAAGCCGTTCAGGAGCGCGGTGAGGAAGAACGACGAGAGGCAACCACGGCCGAGGATCGTGAACAGGCCGAATCGCCGGACATGACCATTGAAGAGCTACAGAAAAAAATCAGAAAAATGATTAACGATCCCGATTACACGAAGTTTTCAGACGATTATCAGCGATTGATTGAGCAATATTTCGAACTGCTGAAAAGATATGAGTAATTTTTTTATATACTAAAAGTGGAACAAGTTTGCTCATTCGGCTGCGGCTAATTTCTTGCGATTTTCTTTGATGATAGCGCGGTAGGCCTGCAGAACAGCCTCGGTTACTTCGGCATCAATTACCTGGGCGTGCTCCTTGACGGCTTCTGCAGCATTGCGTGGTGCAAATGGTTTGCCTACTGTTTTAAGACCCGGAATATCACCACTGCTATCACCAATATAGGCGACCTCTTTGGGGTCAAGATCTAAAATTTTGCACAACTCTCTGATTCCATTTCGCTTATTGTTTTCTGCCAAAATTATGTTAATAGAGACATCGGTATCGTGAACCTCGAAGCGGGGATAGTTTTCATTGACGTATTCTAATACCTTAGGATAAATATCCTGTATTACGTTGGTATCCAAATGAATAATTCCAGCGTCCATCTTTTTAGTAAACTCGATAATGAGTCCGTCATACAGTGGCACAATCTCCTCATGCAGCCACTGCTTAAGCTCATGAACCTGCTCGGCCGCCTCATCGTCAAAAGCAGGTAATAACCGAATCTCATTGGTAGTGAGCTCATAAACACCGGCGCTCTCAAATACTACATGGTTCTCAATCCCGAGCCATTGTGCCACGGCTTCGACGTAGGGAAATGGACGTCCCGAGCAAATAGATAGCGAAGGCACCGCCATATCATGAACACTTTGCTCGTTCAGCCTGCGAATCTGTGAAAGCAGGTCCCAATCAGGGGTTTGAAAAGGAGTGGAAATACAGCCGTCGAGATCGGTAATAAAGAGTTTTATCATAATTGAATTGAAGGGTATATCGTTTAATTTTTTTCAGCTACTTTTGTGGGTATTGCCTAATCCGGGGATCTGTTAACCTATTTACATTTCTTTATGTTTTCCGAACTTAAAAGATGGAAACACCATCCCAATGAGCAAAAAAAACAAGCCTACGCCTGCCAACCACTGGTATTGGTTTTTAAAATCAGCATATTCCTGACTGGAAAACTCCCCTTGTTGCAGCTCATCCAACCGCCCCAAAAAACGATCCATACCCGAACTTCCGCTTCGTATTTCATAATATTTACCATCGGCCTCGTCGGCAATGGAACGCAAGACGCTGGTCTGTAACTTGCTGGTTACTACTTTACCGTCCTGATCGCGTTTGTAGCCAATACGCGATCCATTTTCATCATACAAAGGAATAGTTGTCCCCGACTCGGTTCCAATTCCCAATGTATAAATAGCTACGCTCTGTTCCTGTAGCTGGCGTAAAGCCTCATCGTAACCTTCACCATGATTTTCGCCATCCGAAATAACTAAAAATACTTTTGACGCCTGCGTGTCCTGCCCTTCTTCATCAACAGATTTAAACGCTTCGGATGCTGTTTCCATCGCTGACCTGAAGTTCGTTGATGATGACGGCATTTGATCGGTTTCAGCAATATTTAAAAATAACCGTAATGCCGAATAATCAAGTGTCATCGGCGCCTGAAGATAGGCTTCGCCGGTAAAAACGACCAGCCCCACACGGTCCCCATTCAAACGCTCTATGAGCCTGGAAACCTCATATTTGGCCTTTTCGAGCCGGCTCGGTTTTACATCTTCGGCATTCATGCTGTCCGACAAATCAAGGCCTATCAACAGATCAACGCCTTGACGTTTTACCTCTCGAACTTCGGTACCGATTTTAGGTCCCGCCGCGGCAATAATCAGCAACGCCATCCCTGAATAAAGGGCAATCATCCTGATCTTTTTGCCCAGTGGCCAAAATCCAAGTCGGAGATTCTCAAAAAGCTCAGCCCCAAAGAACGATTTTCGTTTTTTATCTAAACGCTTGCTGTACCACCAGTTAGCCGCAACCAGCAATGGAATCACCAGAAGAAACCACAAATAAACGCTATCCTGCCAAATCATAAACGAACTTCAATTACGGTATAAATAAATGAGTGTGAGGATAAATAACAGCTAAAAATAAACCAAATTGTTCGAAAGTTGAACTAATTTTTATTCTGATCTATCGCCCTGTCATTCAACCATAACCAATACCACGTCCATCACATTATTACCAGTAGCCCCTGTTTTAAATAATGTGCCCAGTTGTTGGTGAAAATGATAGGAATCGTTTTTAGCTAAATAGGTTTCAGGATTGATATTCTTAACTTTTGCTTTCCGGATCGTATCCCCATCGACAAGAGCGCCTGCAGCATCGGTGGGACCATCGACGCCGTCGGTGCCCGCACTCAGCCATATGATGTTTCCATGTCCAGCAATCTTTTGAGCGCCCCGCAGCGCAAGCTCTTGATTCCGTCCCCCTTTGCCTTCGCCGATCACTTTAACCGTGCTTTCTCCCCAATAAATAAGCAGTTCGGGGCTGCTGCCTTCTGATTTTTCAGCCTCCACAGCCAACGCCACCTCAGCAATTTCTGAAGCTACCACCTTCACGTCGTCATTAAATGGCTGATCTGCAATAACCACCTCAAACCCTTTGTTTTTGGCAAGATCGGCAATAGTGCTGGCCAGCTTAGAAGCTGAACTTATCACTTTGGAGTATATGTTCTGTGCGATCTGCTCATCAGGCTTAACCGTTTCTGGAATTTCTCCACAAACGCCCTTTTGGATGTGCTTTCGGACCTCCCCAGGAATGGACTGCCACAACTTAAATTGTTTTAAAATATACCGGGCATCACCAAAAGTAGAATTATCCGAAACAGTGGGTCCACTACCAATAATTGACAGGTCGTCGTTGGGCACATCCGAGATAGCTAAATTTATTATTGTGATGTCGGAGAAAACATGTCGGAGCAGTTGCCCTCCTTTTATTTGAGAGCAATGCTTACGCACGGTATTAATCTGATGGATGGCTGCCCCACTTTTGTTGAGCAGATCAAACGTCCTGGAAAGTGCTGAAATCGAAATTCCAGCGGCCGGCATACTTAAAAGGGATGATGTACCTCCTGATATTAGATTAAGTAACGTAGCTTTTTCAGGGATGCCTTCCATAAACCGAATCGCACGTTCTCCGGCCTTAAGGCTGTTTTTATCGGGCGTGGGATGGCTTCCGATCAGCACCTCGTTGGCTTGGCATCGCTTTGCCTGATTGGCTTCTGAGGTTATTACCAGGCTTTGAACCGGATGGGACTGCAATTTGCTGATGGCCCCCTCATACATAGATATGGCCGCCTTCCCTACGGCAAAAAGATGAATTGGTCCATTTATCAACGCATCGAAATGATCCACATGAATGGAACCCTCCGAAACCTGCAGTGTTTGCTCTACGACTGCCTCGGGTGAACAAAGCTCAAGTGCCTCCAGAAAAAGATTTTTAGCTACGGTTTTGGCATCCATAAGCAGGAAATCATATCAAAAATTTATGCTTATCTAATGGATGATAAGAAAAAAGCCGCTATTGCGTATGGACTTCTACCATTCCACTAATAACGAGCGCGGACGAGTGCCAGCGAAAGGGACGGAACAAGATAGCCGTTGATGGCATCGGTAAGAGTAAATCCCCATGATAAGCCCAAAAATCCCAACAGTAAAAAAGGTAGGCCAAAATGGAGCCGACTAAATGAATTCCAGCAAAATCAGAAACGGCTTTAGGTGCAGCGTGACAAAAAGCAGCGACACAGTCGCTATTAAAAAATAGAAGCCGAACCCTGATCGGTAATGCAGCTCTTTGCTGACATCCCCTATCAAATAATAAATCAGCAGCGATCCCCCCATTCATTGTTGAGGTAACGGCATCAGAAGTTGTAGCTAATGTTTCTGTCTGAGGATGAACAATTTTATCAGTTAACAAGATGCGGGTGGGTATCCACAGAATTATATAATCGGCTACAACTATCGCAGCAAGAAGCAGCCGCTTACTATAAATTGCAACCAATCAAACATTGGGATCTTTAACTGAAAGCTCATCATTTATGAATTCGCTGAGATGAAACTTCCAGTAAGGGATTCGTTATCCCCAAAATTAGCCCAAATAACCCAGAGCATGAAAATAACGATATAAAATATTGCCATCGTCGAATAGTCATTGGATACGGTAAACAGTTCGGGGGCTTGCATCTGCGTGATGGCCAACACCACAATACGGATAATATTGACGAGGTAAATGATGCCAATCCCAATAAAAATAAATGCTATTCGTGGGACCCAAGCTCCAGGATAAGCAATAACGAGCCCTATAAATAAACCAATCTCCGAGATGCCGCTGCATCCATTCACCAAATAAATACCGGCGGAATCTTCGATGCCAATCAATCTGCCGATGGCGTAAAAGTCATATCCCGCCAGGTCTAATATTCCTGCAGAAACGGCAACAATATTAGTTGTTAGCCATTCATCCAGCCGCCCGTAGGGCAACAGCCATAACTCATACACAAGATACCAAAGTAGATAAATGCCCACCACCTTGAGTAGAAACTTCGATACATCAGATTTAAGCCATTCCATATAAGCCGTCCTTCTTGCTTTTAGCAGAATATATTAAATTACAGCTAAGCTTCCACACAAAACACAGCATATAGTAGGGCTGCTACTTTTTATAGATACCGAACACATCGTGGACCAATTTTGCCGCTCCCACCCCGATTACCCGCATCATATAAAACCACGTTCTGAGTCCCTTTAGATGACGGCTGATGACTATTAGTTTATACTTACTGCCTGCTATCCGATCATATATTCGTTGGGTAAATGGTCGGTGGTACCGATTATAGAAATAAACCGATGCCTCAAGAAAGGCGACCTGTGTACTATCGGATAGATAAACTGGATATCAGGCTATTACCCAAGGGATGCACCTGCATTTATTCTATATAGTAGATTAAAGATGGCTCCAATGAAAACACTTATATCCCAGTTTTCAATATCAAGATATTAGAAAAACTAATTTCTTCGTACTTGAAAAATAGTATTGGTTACTATAGCAGCCATCGATACGATTGTCGAATAAATACTAATACGTTCTTGCGGTGTTAAGTCTCGTTCCTGTTCTTTGCGAGGAACATAAATCGTAGCACCAGGTCGGACATCAGGATAATTCCTAAAGAATAAAAACTTACTGGCTCTATCAACTTCACCATTTGCATAAACAATATAGGCATCTTTGGGTTTACCCTCATCAGAAGCACCACCTGCTGCTCGTAGATAATCTTTTAGCGATAAATTATCCCGATATCGTACACTTACAGGATACAAAACCTCACCGGAAATTTGTACAGTTTGTAATTCCTTGGGAACCTCCAAAACATCCCCCTCTTCAAGAATCAGATCTTCTTCGGAACCTGGATTATTAATTATTTTATCCATTTGGATCCCCACTTTTGTTGTCTGCTGTTCTAACCCCTCCGACGATTCAACCGTATCGGGGATATTTATGTAGGCCGTATCTACGTTTTGATCCATCTCTCGAGTCAAATTTCCTCCAGCTGGATAAGCATACTCGGTTAAACCGCCAGCTCGTTGTATTAAATCTGATATACGCATATCTTGTTCATCAAGCGTATATTCTCCCGGAAACAGCACCTCTCCTTTGATCTCTACTTGCTGCTGCTCTACATAAGAGGGGGCATTGCGAATATATACTCTGTCAAACGGTTTTAACCTAAAATTTGCAATATCTTCATCAAGTTCTAAATCTTCATCAACCTTAAAGCGATGTATATCTGCTGTTTCTTTAGGAACATAAGCTGAGTCTCCATCCGTGATTCGTCGCGAGACTTCAATTCGATAAGGAGCCGCTGATTCTCTAAAACCATCAGCCTGAAGAATAACATCTTCCAACGTCATATTATCTGCATACTCAAACGTTCCAGGATCTTGAACAGCCCCAACTACTGATATTGTGTAATCATCCTGCAGATCAAAAATTGATGAAATTCTAACAATATCATTACGCTGTAATTCAATATCGTGTTTTTCGGGATCGTTAAGTAAATCTCTAAGATTAAATGAAACTACTTCTGTCGATAAGTCATCTTTTTCTCTATAAATGAGCCCTCGATTCATAAAGGCATCTTCCCTTATGCCCTCAGCACGCTCTATCAATGAAGAGACAGTAGTTGAATCTTTTAACTCATAATCACCTTCTCGAAAAACCGCCCCTTCTATCTCAATTTTGTTAGCAAATCGATCCAACACTTTGCCTACGTGTACGCTGTCCCCATCTTGAAGCTTAAAATTTTTCTCATCTGGAAACCTTATGTCATTTATCTGTTTCTGGGAACCTGTATTACCCACGACTTTTAATCGTTCAGAGTAGGCATCAGAAGAAAATCCACCAGCAAAAGTAATTAGATTCTGAACAGTTTCCCCATCTTCGAGTTCAAAAATTCCATTACGCTTCGTTCTTCCTTCCATTTCAACACGCGATATGTATGGATCAATTTTAATAATATCTTGATCGCGCAACCGAATGTTATCTTTCTGACTACCATAAACCAAGAAGTCATAAATATCTAATGTTGCAGCAACACTATCTCCTCTAATTACTTCAATCTTACGAAAGGTTCCCGTTGAATCTGGTCCTCCTGCTGAGTATAAAGCATTAAATACTGTTGCAAGTGAAGGAACGCTATACGTTCCCGGGAAGCGGGTTTCACCCAAGACTGTTACATTTATACTTCTGACATTACCCAGTGATATTCGGGCTTGTGTATCGGTAGGCTCATCACCTTCTGCCTCCAGACCAGAGTAGATTTGCGCAAGGGAGCTTTTAATTCTCTCTCGAGCTTTATCCATCTCCATTCCGTTTACATAAATCGGACCTATATTAGCTATCGATATTGTCCCTTCATTAGATACGGTTACCTCGTATGTTTGCTCCGCTGCACCCCAAATATCAATTACAAGCTGATCACCTGGTCCCAATTGATAATCTTCTGGAGTAGGAATATTAAGAGATGGAGTAAATGTTACTTTATCTCTTCGAAAAAGATCAGCACCAAAAATTCTGCGATCAAGAGTATCTTGCTTTAAACTATCTGGGCTCATCCTAAAATTAGAATCATCAGAAACAGTTCTCATCTGATCAGATTGCGGGTCGGAATCTTCTCCTCCTCCTTGCATTCTGAGGCTACGTACCCTACGTACCAGCTTACTTACTTCCGAAGGAGCCATTCCCCTTGCTATAGCCATTTGCTCAAGTTCAGATACGGAATAACCTTGATCTTGGGCACGCTCCCACAATCGTTCTACCTGCTGATCAGAAAGGTCAGAGGATTTTAAACTCTCAAAATCTACCGACCCAATGTCTTGGGCAAAAACGTTTACAACAAAAAATAATGAGAAAATAGTAATTACGACTGATATGCTAAGTACTTTCTTAAAAAACACCATCTGTGAGAAATTGCAATAAATTTTTAAATGAAATGGGCTTTTTGCTGTGGGCAAAATGCATGACTAAAGTAAAAAATAAATTCTTAAAACAACATCATTTATTATGAACCCGATTTACTGTCTTGAGTCATCACAATGAACGTGAATACATTTCTTTAATTTTTAAAAAAATAATGAATCATCATCTTCGGTTTTTACAAAATCATGCCTGCACCAACCGTTTCGTTGGTGAACTCGTCGATCAGAATAATGCTGCCTGTTTTGCGATTGCGCTTATAGCTGTCGTAAAAAAGTGGCTTGGTGGTACGAATTTTAATTCGACCGATATCATTAAGACCAATTTCTTTATCCCCTTCCAC